>NZ_CP091509.1:1339781-2009672 GCF_022870885.1 Neisseria dumasiana
AATCGACCGAAAATCTTTTCCTCTGTTCTTGAAAGAATGTGAGTTTCGTTTTAACTTCGGGACACCAAGGCAGCAGTTAAAAACTTTGCGGCTTTGGTGTGGTGTTTAGGGCTAATCTACTTCAGCCCCTTAATTTAAGCGGATGAACTATAAAGGCCGTCTGAAAAAGCAGATTGAAATTTTGAATGACATTGTTCACAAATAAAGCGGGCATCTCTGCCCACTCTATGTCGTTACTTCTTATAGCCAATCAGCACATTTATACTACCGCGCCGCTGCGCTTTAGCTCAAAACGAACGATTGTGTAAGCCCTTAAAGGGGCAACAGAATCGGTTTCGTAGTGCTTGCACCGTTTGCGGCTTGCTGTCTCGTATCAAAAATGTGTTGATTGACTATATAGAGCCTTCTTCTCTCTTCACATATTGTTTCAACAAACCGACTTTCCTCAATCATTGCCCGCGCAAAAACAGCGCGTCCAATTCTTTCAAAGTGAGCTTCACCCAAGTGGGCCGGCCGTGGTTGCATTGGTTGCTGCGCGGGGTGTTTTCCATGTCGCGCAAGAGGGCGTTCATTTCGGGCAGGGTCAGCTGGCGGCCGGCGCGCACGGAGCCGTGGCAGGCCATGGTGGAAAGGATTTGGTTTTCACGCGCTTCGATGGTTTGGCTGCTGCCGTTTTGGGCGATTTCGCGCAGCATGTCGCGGGCAAGCGAGGCTACGTCGCTTTTGCCGAGCATGGCGGGCACGGCGCGCACGGCGATGGTGTTGCCGCCCATGTCGGATAATTCCAAACCGAATTCGCGCAAGGCTTCGGCGTGGTCGGCTAGGGCGGCAGTTTCTTCGTGGCTGGCGGCGAAGGTTACGGGAATCAGCAGGCGTTGGGTTTGCAGGCTGCCGAGGGTGTTGCGCTGGGTTTTCATTTTTTCGTAGTTGATGCGTTCGGCGGCGGCGTGCATATCGATAAGCAGCAGGCTGTCTTCGGCTTGGGCGAGGATATAAATGCCTAAAAGTTGGGCGATGGCAAACCCTAAAGGCGGCAGTTCGGCGGCTTGGGGATCGTGCTTTTCGGTATCGGTGCTGCTTGGTTGTTCTGCCGTTTCAGGGTGGATTTCAGACGGCCTTTGGATGCCGAAACGGGCTTGCTCGAACTGGCTTAGTTCGATGTCTTCGTTCGGTTCGGTTTTGCGGTATAGCTCGGCATAAGTATTTAAGGCGGCGCGGCTTTCGCGTAGGGAGAGGGTGCGTTGCTGCGGTGCGCGAGCGGCGGAGTAGGGCGCGGGTGCGGATTTGCCTCCAAAGCCGCCGAAATATTGTTGCGGCGGCGTAGTCAGCTTGAGGCCGTCTGAAAGGCTTTCCAGTGCGCTTGGGTTTTCAGACGGCATGGTTACGCCCAGCATGTCGTGCAATACGCTGCCGGCGTTGCTCACGCTTTCGGTTTGGTCGGCACGGGTGCCGGCCAAGGCTTTGTTGAGGGTATGGAACACCAGTTGGTGTACGGCTTGGCTGTCGCGGAAACGGATTTCGGTTTTGGTGGGATGCACGTTTACGTCCACCGCTTCGGGCGGCAGGTCGAGAAACAGCACGAAAGCGGGCGTGAGGGCGTTGTGCAGCACGTCGCGGTAGGCTTGTTTCACGGCGTGCAGCATCACTTTGTCGCGCACGAAACGGCGGTTGACGAAACAATACTGTTTGTCGATTTTGCCTTTGGCAAAGGTAGGCTTGGCGATGAAGCCGTGAAGCCGCATGATGCCTTCGCCGCTGTCGATTTCCAAAGAGGCCGTCTGAAAATCGTCGCCTACGATGGCGGCGACGCGTTCCCGCAAACTCTGGGCGGGCAGTTTGAAGATGCTTTTACCGTCGCGTTTGAGCGAAAAGGCAATATGCGGATGCGCCAGCGCAAGGCGTTCGAGCATGGTGGCGCAGTGGGCGTATTCGGTGTTTTCGGATTTTAAAAACTTGCGCCGCGCGGGGGTGTTGAAAAACAGCTCGGCTACTTCTACGGTGGTGCCGACGGGGTGTGCCGCCGCGCCGCTTTCGCTGAGTTTGCCGTCTTCCGCTTTTACCTGATTGGCGTGCGCGCTGCTTTCGGTGCGGCTGGTAAGCGTGAGGCGGCTCACCGATGCGATGCTGGCCAAACCTTCGCCGCGAAAGCCCATGCTGGCAACGTGTTCCAAATCGGTGAGCGATTTGATTTTGCTGGTGGCGTGGCGATGCAGGGCGAGGGAAATGTCGTCGGCGTGGATGCCGCTGCCGTTGTCGGTAACGCGAATCAGCCTGATGCCGCCGCCGGCAAGCTCGACATCAACCGCCGTCGCGTCCGCGTCGATGCTGTTTTCTACGATTTCTTTCAAGGCGCTGGCGGGGCGTTCCACCACTTCGCCGGCGGCGATTTGGTTGACGAGATGGTCGGGCAGGGCGGCAATACGGTTCATGGTGCGGCTCTTTCTTTATGCATATCTTCAGACGGCATTATAGTCAATCAACACATTTTTTAATACAAGGCAACAAGCCGCAGGCAGTACAGAAGGCAAGGCAACGCCGCAGTAAAAGTTAAATTGTTCGCCATATATATATAGCGGGTAGGCCGTCTGAACGTTTCGGGCTACGGCTTGCTTAATGATGTCTTCTCAATCATCTGCTTCCGAAAGGAAATTACGCAAATCAGCATGGTTCGAGATAAGGCAGGTTGCCGTGGTTTTATCAATCGGCAATATTTTTGCCATTTTAAGGGTGCGCAAATATTTAATGCATTGAATTTAATCAAATTATTTTTATTTGTGGGATATTTTTGTCAACAAAATAGGCGTAAGCTGTTTTTGAAACAATCTTACATATGTATAATATCCGGCTCGCTATATACCAATAAGTACCTTGATTTCGGCTTTGCAAATATTTAGGGAGCAGTTTTGATGATGATGTTTTTGATTCAGTTTGCCATTGTTTTATTGTGCATTCTTGTGGGTGCGAGAGTGGGCGGCATCGGCTTGGGCGTGTTCGGCGGCATCGGTTTGGCGGTATTGTCGTTCGGTTTCGGCTTGCAGCCCACCAGCCCGCCGATTGACGTGATGTTGATGATTATGGCGGTGGTTTCTGCCGCTGCCGCCATGCAGGCTTCCGGCGGTTTGGATTATATGATTAACATCGCCACCCGTGTTCTGCATAAAAATCCGAAATACATTACTTTTATCGCCCCGGCTGTTACCTACACGTTTACCGTGATGGCGGGCACCGGCCATGTGGCGTATTCCGTATTACCCGTGATTGCCGAAGTGAGCCGACGTAACGGTATCCGCCCCGAACGCCCGCTTTCTATGGCGGTGATAGCCTCGCAATTTGCTATTGTGGCCAGCCCCATAGCCGCAGCCGTGGTGGCTTGCGTGGCTTATCTCGAACCCCAGCACATCACGTTGACAGACGTTTTGAAAGTAACCATACCGGCAACCCTGCTGGGCATCGCGCTGGCATGTGTGTTTGTGAACAAAATGGGTAAGGAGCTTAAAGACGACCCGCATTATCAAAATTTGCTGAAAGACCCGGATTATGTGCGGATGAACGAGCAGCAAGCGGTGGAGGTAAACCGTGAAGTCGGCACAAGAGCTAAAATTTCACTGGGTATTTTCTTGTTCGCCGCGTTTTTGGTGGTGTTTATGGGGGCTTTTCCGGAATGGCGCCCGATATTCGACGGCAAGCCCATGGGGATGGCACACACCATTGAAATCGTGATGCTTTCTGCCGGCGCACTGATTATTTTGTTTTGCAAACCCGATAGTGATGAAATCACCCAAGGCTCGGTGTTCCATGCGGGAATGCGTGCCGTGATTGCGGTATTCGGTATCGCTTGGTTGGGCGATACGCTGATGCACGGGCATCTGGCCGAAGTGCAGGAAGCGGTATCGGGCTTGGTGCAAACGGCACCGTGGACTTTGGCATTTGCTTTGTTTGTTTTATCGATTTTAGTGAACAGTCAGGGGGCAACGGTTGCCACGCTGTTTCCCGTTGCCATTGCTTTGGGCGTGCCCGCACCGATTATTATCGGCACGTTTGTTGCGGTGAACGGTTATTTCTTTATTCCCAACTATGGCCCGATTATTGCGGCAATCGATTTTGATACGACCGGCAGCACACGCATCGGAAAGTTTATTTTTAACCACAGCTTTATGATACCGGGGCTGTTGAGCATGGCATTCAGTTTGGCCTTCGGCTTATTGTTTGCCGAGATGTTTTTGTAGGCGCAACGGGATTTAATAAAATAAAATGGAAAGGCCGTCTGAACACATAAAAAATGCGGGTTCAGACGGCCTTTGTTTTATAAAGCTGCCTTCCCCGTTATTTGCTTTCCGGAGCTTCTTCAAAACCGACCACTTCCAAACCGAAACCTGCCAGGCCGTTCATGGAAGAGGGTTTGCCCATCACGCGCATTTTCTGCACTTTCAAACCGGCCAGAATCTGCGCACCGATGCCGTAGGTTTTTCTGTCCCATTTGCGGACTTGGAAGCTGTTTTTCGGCAGCGTTCTGTCTAACAATGCCGCGCCGTCTTCGGTACGGTGCAGCAGAATAATCACGCCTGCGTCGGCTTTTTGGATATGTTCCAGCGCTTTGGGTAAAGGCCAAGAATGATTGGGATCGGCTTGGATAAAGTCCATTACGCTAAACGGCTCGTGCACGCGCACCAAAGTTTCTTTTTCGGGCGACAATTCGCCTTTTACCAAAGCCAAATGCGTTTCGCCGGAAAGTTTATCAACATAAACGTGCTGCTGAAATTCGCCCCACGCCGTGTTAACGGTGGTGTCGCCCATTTCTTCGAGCAGGCTTTCGGTGCGGCTGCGGTATTCGATTAAATCGGCGATGGTGCCGATTTTGAGATCGTGTTCTTCGGCAAACTTCATCAGTTCGGGCATGCGCGCCATCGTGCCGTCGTCATTCAGAATTTCGCAAATCACACCGGCGGGAATCAGGCCGCTCATTTGTGCCAGATCGACTGCGGCTTCGGTGTGGCCTGCGCGTACCAATACGCCGCCCTTCTGGGAGCGCAAGGGGAAAATATGGCCGGGTTGCACGATGTCTTCGGGCTTAACGGTGGGCGATACGGCCGTCTGAATGGTTAAAGCACGGTCGGCGGCGGAAATACCGGTGGAGATGCCGTTGGCGGCTTCGATGGATACGGTGAAGTTGGTGCCGTATTGCGCACCGTTTTTCTGCGTCATCTGAGGCAGGTTTAAGCGGTCGACCAGCTCGTCGTTCATCGGCAGGCAAACCAAGCCGCGGGCGTGTTTGATCATAAAATTAATGGCTTGCGGCGTTACAAATTGCGCTGCCATAATTAAATCACCTTCGTTTTCGCGGTCTTCGGCGTCGGTAATGATAACCATCTTGCCGGCTTTGATGTCGGCAAGAATATCGGAAATAGGGGAGATATGGCTCATTTTGGGCTTGTTTTCCAGAGGTGTTTGAGAGTGTGTAAGGGTAGGGGATTCGGCCGGATTGCCATGAACGGTGTCCAGCCACATGGGCGGCATACCCACGGATTGCTCGATTTTTCGGGCTTTTTTTTCACCGAATGATTTGTTTTTCAACAGTGAAGATAATTCGCCCTGATTGATGGAGGCTGCTGCGGCAAACTGCACCTGCTGCCCGCCGTGTTGCTCGATAATCCATTGGCGCAAATTATGGCGGCGCAAAGCGGCAATATCCATAACTAAAGCTTTCAGAAAGTAGGTTGGGCTGAAGTATATTACTAAATTTACCAAATGGCAATTTTATAAAGCATATTAAAATTTACCTTTTGGTAAATTTATAAGAGTTCAGGCCGTCTGAAAATATATTCAGCCCAACCAACGTCTTCCAAAAAAGAATACCGCCAAACCCAGCCCCACTATTAACAAGCCGAACACATGCCAAATATGAAAAGGCCGTGCCGCCATACCGATAAGCCCGAAATGGTCGATAACGGCGGCGGTAAGCAGTTGCCCGACAATCACAAAAAACAGCATGTTGGTAATGCCGAGTTTGGGCGCAAGAAAAATTGTGGTAAATACAAAGCCCGCTCCCAATAATCCGCCGAGATATTTCCACCACGGCTGCTGCGGCATCTGCTGCCATGCACCGCTTAAATCTGCTTTCCACACACATAAAGCCAGCAGCAGTATGGTGCCGACGGCAAAAGAAACCGTGGCCGCTACCAAAGGCTGAACCAGCAATCCTTTTGCAAGTCGGCTGTTGATGGCCGCTTGAACGGCCAATGCCGCACCGGCTGCCAGTGCCATGCAGATAAATATAACCATGAAAATTGCAATGCCGGATTTTATGCAGAAAGAAACAGCTTGGTGTATCCGTCGGCCTGAAAACCGGCCGAATAGCGGTCGTGATGGCAAAGAATAGGGCGTTTGATCAGGCTGGGATTGGCGGCCATCAGCTCAACCGCCCCGTTAGTGCTTGCGGCGGCGGCCTGCTCTTCGCTGCTGAGTTTGCGCCAAGTGGTTCCGCGTTTGTTAAGTAGCGTTTCCAAAGGAATATCCTTCAGCCAACGCTCAATCAAAGCAGCATCGGGCGGGGTTTTCTTGAAGTCTACAAATTCATAACCGATATTGTTTTCTGCCAGCCAAGTGCGTGCTTTTTTAACCGTGTCGCAATTGGGAATGCCGTATAGAATGGTCATAATGTTTATCCGTGTTTTCAGACGGCCTCTATTGTAAGGGCGCACGCAAGGTTTGTCATGAATGCCAAAAAAGGATATGCTGTTTTAACTGTAAAATTGAAATCCGCAAGGAGCCTGAAATGTATAAAACCGCTTTAACCGTTGCTTCCGCCTTATTGCTCGGTGCCTGCTCCGGCAGTACGCCCAGCAAATCGACTTTTGAAAAGGCCATCAACCATTACGTTTCTCAAAAAGGCGTATGCGTGCCTTTGGCTGTCAAAATCGAAAACAACGGCATCACCGGTCAAACTTTGCTGGGTGTCAGCCAAATTAAAATTCCCGAGCGAAATGTTAAAGGGGAAAAAATCAATGAAACGGCTATCGCGCAAATGCGTGTGCTGGATAACGAAGGTTTGTATAAAAAACAAACATCCGAAACCTTTGAATTTCCGGGCACAACAGCCAAAACCGGCGTTTATGTTTACGAGTTGACCGAAAAAGGCAAAAACAAAATCGAAGCGGGCGGGCTGGAGCCGCGTTTCTGCATCGGCAGTCAAAAAGTTGAAAAAATCAACTGGTACACGGAGCCAACCCCTTCAGACGGCCTCACTGTCAGTAAAGTATCGTATGAAGCACGTTTTGTAACGGAAAAATGGGCTGAAAAATTATTTAAAGAAGCCGGAAGCGACTGGAAACATCCCGAAACAACACGCACTAAAATGGCTACTTTAGTTAAAACCAACGACGGCTGGCGCGATATCCGCGAGCTCCGTTAACCTTTTCAGACGGCCTTAAAGCACATTATCATTAGGCCGTCTGAAAACTTGGAAACAAACACATTAATGAATTTTCTCACTCAATGGTTTCCGACCGAATGGATGTTTGCCGCTCATTTTATTTGGGCGGCTTTTCTGCTGTTTACCGCCCGCAGGGCATCGGTTACGGCTGCCGCACAACCTGCCGCAGTAGGTGTTGCCACCGTTTGTTTGGCCGTTTTGTGGACATTGAATGCCGATTTGGGCAGCGGGCAATTGGCCGGCATGAGTTACCATCTTCTCGGCATGAATTTGGCGGCCTTAATGCTGGGCATGCCAACCGCCTTATGGTTGGGATTTATTCTGCTGATTCCCTACACAATGCTGAACGGAACTGAAAATCTGAATGCCGTCAGCCTGAATGCCTTGTTTTTGTTGTTGCCGGCTTTAAGCATAAATATGCTCATGCGCAAAGTTGCACAAAAACTGCCGCCAAATTTATTTGTGTATATTTTTCTCAACGGCTTTATTTCGGCTGCTTTGGGTATGCTGTTTACCGGATTCCTGATTGTGATACTGTTACAAACAGCCGGTGCATTTCCCGCTGAAATTTTATGGTCGTCGGCATTTCCCGTGTTTTTTCTGCTCTCTTGGGGAGAAGCATTTTTAAACGGTATTTTTACCGCCATCTTCGTGGCACTTCGCCCGCAATGGCTGGCAACTTTCGACGATTCGCGCTATTTGCACACGGAAAACAGCATTTGGAAATAATCCGCACCTCGTATTTGAAGCCGTCTGAAAAATGTTTGGTGAACGATATACGTTAAACAAAACAAACCTATTTAATCTGAAAGTCCAACACAAAACGGGCAGAATTATCTTGCCCTAAGATTTTTACCAACTCAGGCAAGGTCTGTTGCAACTGCTCGGCGAGCAAATAGGGGGGATTTGCCACAAACATGCCGCTGCCGTGCATGCCGAAGCCGTCTGAACGGGGCGCATGTACATGAAGCTCGGCGTTCAGATAATTATCGGAATAAATTTTCTTAAGCTGAACAGGTAATTTTTTGCTCTCTTCACGACTCAAGCAGGGATACCAGATCAAATAGCAGCCTGATTCAAAACGCTTTTTGGCTTCTTTCAATACATTTGCCACACGGGTATAGTCTTGTTTTTCTTCATAAGGCGGGTCAATCAAAACAACTGCCCGGCGGGTCGGCGGAGGGAGCAGGGCAACCAGCCCTTGAAAACCGTCGTCCTGTATGATTTGCCCACGTTTTCCCAATCCGGCTTCCTGCATATTATTATGCAAATGCTTAAAATCAGCAGGATGCAGTTCAAACAAGCGCAATTTATCGCTTTGGCGTGTCAAATCCTGTGCAATCCAGGGTGAGCCGCAATAAAGATCTTCGCTCGGCAACATATTTTTCAGACGGCCTCTGAACGCCTGAAGCAAAGCCGGAAGTTTGTCGGCCTGATTCAATCGTTCGATACCTTGCTTGTATTCGCCAACTTTTTGAGATTCTCCGCTGCGCAAATCATACATACCGGCACCGCTGTGGGTGTCGATGTACCAATAAGGTTTATCTTTACGGTTAAAATAATCCAAAACCAAATACAGCACAAAATGTTTAAGCATATCGGCATGATTGCCGGCATGAAACGCATGTCGGTAGCTCAGCATAAAAATAAAATCCGCTAAATGTTCATGAACAATCTGAGACCTTTGCAAAAACCCATTTGCGGCGCAACCCACTATGCTGTCTACGCCTTAAACTGCATCCGTATTTGGGGATTTTGCAAAGGTCTCAATCTTTTTATTTTAAGCCAATTACAGGGCTTAAAAAATAGCTCTGCAGGAATATCAGCTTCAGAAAAGTTTGGGAGAATTCTGTATTATTTAAACTTGTATTCTATTGCTATTTAAAAGTGCGCATAATCATAATTATGTTAAATTATATAGTGTAAATAATGTGAGATTTGTTCTTTACCGCTTAACTCTTACAAAGAACAAGTCCCACATTATCGACGGCATTCAAACGGTATAACCATCAATATTTAATGCCTTTGTGTAATGCCACCACGCCGGCGGTCATATTATGATAATCCACGCTGTCAAAACCTGCGTCGAGCATCATGTGTTTCAATGTTTCTTGATCAGGATGCATACGGATGGATTCTGCCAAGTATTGGTAGCTGTCTGCATCTTTGGCAATCACTTTACCCATGAGCGGCAGCAATTTGAAGGAATACAAGTCATAAGCCGGCTCTAGAGGTTTGAATACTTTTGAAAATTCCAAAACCAATAAAGTACCGCCGGGCTTCAATACGCGGTACATTTCTTTAAGTGCGGCTTCTTTATGCGTCATGTTGCGCAAACCGAATGCAACGGATACGAGATTGAAATAGTTATCCGGGAAAGGAAGTTTTTCCGCATCAGCCAAGGATACGGGAAGAATGATGCCTTCATTAAGCAGCCGGTCGCGCCCTACGGAAAGCATGGAGGAATTGATGTCGGTAAGCCACACTTCGCCCTCCTTGCCTACCCGTTTGGCCCAACCGCGCGACAAATCTCCTGTACCGCCTGCGATATCCAATACTTTATCGCCTTTATTCAGGCGGGCGGTATTGATGGTAAAGTGCTTCCAAACACGATGCAGCCCGCCCGACATGACGTCATTCATGATGTCGTAGTTTTTTGCTACCGAGTGAAAAACTTCTGCTACTTTTCCGGCTTTTTCACTTTCATTTACGGTTTGGTAGCCGAAATGGGTTTTGTTGTCGCTCATGTTTTGGCTTTCTTTTCTGAATTTTAAATAAATTAGGTGGTTATTTTTACAGACGGCTAAAGGTTATAAAGGCTTGCGGGAAGCGCCCTGCTCTTCGATTTTTTTCAAATAGTCGGCCCACATTGTATCGTATTCGTGTGCCAATTTATATAAATAATCCCAGTCGTACAAACCGCTGTCGTGGCCGTCTGAAAAAGTGATTTTTAAAGCATAATGTCCGACAAATTCTAAATCGGTAATCGTTACTCCCGATTTGCCGGTTTGTAGAATTTCTTGGCCGGGTGCATGGCCTCTCACTTCTGCACTGGGTGAATATACGCGCAGATATTCGGCCGAAAGTGTTTTGGCTTCGTCGTTATATAAGAGGGTTAATGTGGTGCGGTCGTGTTGGAGGCGTATTTCTTGCGGGGCTTCGTGTTTCATTGAGACGGAGAAGTAATAAAATAGATTTTCGCTATTTTAACAGCAAATGTTTCAGACGGCCTTGAATAAATCCTGCCCTACCCTATATTATCTATTCGAGCGTTCTGCTTTTCCCTCTTTATATCAAAACGGAAAAACGATGAAAAAAATCATTATTCTGACGGTTGCTTCTGCTTTTGCCCTTACTGCTTGTAAAGATGACACTCAGGCAAAATTGGAGCAGCAGCAAAAGCAAATCGAGGCTTTGCAGCAGCAATTGAGCCAACAAAATGCCCAACAAGACAATACGGTTTACGAGCTGACGGCCAGCGCGGTTAAAGACACCATTCCCGCAGAGTTTTTGGCCAACGGTAATAACGGCGAGCCTGTTACCGGCACAGACGGGCAACAATATATTTATGATCAGGCAAGCGGCAGCTGGCTGTTGCAGAGCTTGGTCGGTGCTGCGGCCGGTGCGTTTATCGGTAATGCTTTAGCCAACAAGTTTCAAAAGGCGCGGGCAGACACTCCGGCCGTACGCCGTGCCCAAGCCAATTATTATCAATCGGCTCAAGCCCAACAGCGAACCAGCCAGCAGTTAAATACGAAAACCGTTCCTGCCCAAAACCGGGCGGCTCAACCCAATTACCGCCAAACCAATAAAGCACAGCCGAACCATCGTGCACCGGCCCGCCGCAGTGGGGGATTCCGTCGCCGCTAACTATTTAAGGCCGTCTGAAAACAAATTGAATGCTTTCAGACGGCCTGTGTTCAATACCCTATCCTTTCGATTGCCGCCGAGCAGTTGATAAATTTAAGAAATTGTTTAAAGACCATTTTTCTCAAGGAAATTCCATGAGTAAGCACCATAAACTCATCATTTTGGGTTCCGGCCCTGCCGGATACACCGCTGCCGTGTATGCTGCCCGCGCAAACTTGCAACCTGTGATTATTACCGGCATTGCCCAAGGCGGCCAATTGATGACAACCACCGAGGTAGACAACTGGCCTGCCGACCCCGACGGCGTGCAAGGCCCTGAATTGATGGCTCGTTTTCTTGCTCATGCCGAGCGTTTCGGCACAGAAATCGTTTTTGATCAAATCCACACCGTTGATTTGCAAAACCGCCCTTTTACGCTTACCGGCGACATGGGCGAATATACTTGCGACGCATTAATTGTTGCTACGGGCGCGTCGGCAAAATACTTGGGGCTGCCGTTTGAAGAAAAGTTTGCGGGTAAAGGTCTTTCGGCTTGCGCCACTTGCGACGGATTCTTTTATAAACAACAAGATGTTGCAGTAGTAGGTGGAGGCAACACCGCGGTTGAAGAAGCATTATATTTGGCCAATATCGCCAACACCGTTACCCTTATCCACCGCCGCGATACCTTCCGTGCCGAAAAAATTATGGTCGATAAGTTAATGCAGCGCGTGGCCGAAGGCAAAATCATCTTGAAACTGAACGCGGTTTTGGAAGATATTACCGGAGATGATAAAGGTGTGAACGGAGCGCAGTTGAAATACAATGACGGCAAAACCGAAAATATTGCCGTGCAAGGCGTATTTATCGCTATCGGCCATAAACCCAACACCGATATTTTCAAAGGCCAGCTCGATATGGATGAAACCGGTTATCTTATTACCAAGGGCGGCAGCGCCGATAACGTAGGTGCAACCAATATCGAGGGAGTATGGGCTGCGGGGGATGTGAAAGACCATACCTACCGTCAAGCCATTACCAGTGCGGCATCGGGCTGCCAAGCTGCATTGGATGCGGAACGCTGGCTGGACCGCCAACATTAACAAGCCGGCCGTCTGAACGTTTCAGACGGCCTAAATGATGATTAACCAGAAAGGAATGAACCATGATTAAACTGCATACCAACTTCGGTGTTATCGGCATTGAACTCGACCATGAAAAAGCGCCCGTTACGGCAGCAAATTTTGAACAATATGTGAAAGACGGTTTTTACGATGGTTTGATATTTCACCGTGTTATCAAAGGCTTTATGATTCAAGGCGGCGGCATGGATGAAAACATGAACGAAAAAGAAAACCGCGATCCGATTCAAAACGAAGCGCAAAACGGCCTGAAAAACGATAAATACACCATCGCTATGGCTCGCACGCAGGCGCCCCACTCTGCTTCTTCACAGTTTTTCATCAACACCAAAGACAATACTTTTCTGAACCACACGGAGCCCAGCCTTCACGGTTGGGGTTATGCCGTATTCGGCAAGGTAGTTGAAGGTACAGATGTGGTTGATGCCATTGAAAATGTACAAACCAAACGTCATGGCTATCACGACGATGTGCCGGTAGATGCCGTGGTGATTACCAAAGCCGAAATCGTGTAATGGCCTAACAAAATAAGCAGATAAAAAAGAACGCCGTCTGAAAGTATTTTCAGACGGCGTTCTTTTCAAGTTTCGACTTATTAAAGTTAAAGCGCGATATGATTTACAAACCCGTTCATTTACAACTGTTTTAAACGGGCAATACGGTTGTCTAAAGTAGGATGCGTACTCAACAATGAATCGCGCGCTTCACTGGCGATACCCATTGCCGCCATTTCTTTCGGCAAATCGCTTGTATTGCCTTTCAAACGCTGCAAGGCGGCAATCATTTTAGGCGCACCAACCAAGCGTGCCGCACCGGCATCGGCACGGTATTCGCGCTGGCGGCTGAACCACATCACGATAAAGCTGGCCAAGAAGCCGAATACTACCTGCAATACCATACTCACCAAGAAATAGGTGCCTTGAGAGGTTTCTCCGCTGTCGTTACGCGCCACCATGCCGGAAACCACGCGGGCCAAGAACACAACAAAGGTATTGACCACGCCTTGAATCAAAGTGAGCGTAACCATATCGCCGTTGCCGACGTGCGCCATTTCGTGCGCCAACACGGCTTCGACTTCGTCGCGGGTCATGCTGTCGAGCAATCCGGTGCTGACGGCAACCAATGAGTTGTTTTTACTCGCTCCCGTGGCAAAAGCGTTGGGCTCGGGAGAATGGTAAATGGCAACTTCAGGCATTTTCAGGTTCCATTGCGCAGCTTGATTGGCAACGGTTTGGAGTAACCATGCCTCCGTTTCGTTGTGCGGCTGGGTAATCACTTCGGCACCAACCGAACGCTTGGCGATGGTTTTGGACATCAAAAGCGAAATGATGGAGCCTGTAAAACCGATAACTGCCGAATATATCAGCAAGCTGACCATATCATTGGGATTACTGCTCACGCCCAATATGCTCAATATGATGCTGATAACAACCAATACGGCAATATTGGTTAATAAAAATAAGAAGATACGTTTCACAGAGTTTCCTTTGGATATGTGGTTGTGTGTTGTTGTTTTCGGCCTAGGATACTTCATCATTCGGTTTAAAAACAGTATTTCTACCGGCAATACCGTTTTCATCCTAAATGAAGAGATAACTTAGTGTTCCCAAGAACGGAGATATTTTCGCAAAAAGCCCAACCCGCGCAAAGGTGCTGCATAGAAAAGGTATGCAAATTTATGAATATCGGGCGCACACATTAATTTACTTAAGTGTTAGTACTTATTGTTACTATATCAATAGAAAAATGCACATGTATTGAAACAGATATGGAAAGCAAACTTGCAAAAATCAACCCTTGCCAAAAATTCGGCCATCTTTTTTTATTTTTCAGCGTGTTTTTTTATCGGATTTAGAATATGACTAAAGGTTAAATGAAATACAGTCCTAGCCTTTGGCGGTTACTCACAAGAGCTGTGGATAAGTTTGTGGAAAGTTTGTGAGAATTTGATTGTTTTCCCGTAAAATCAGGGTTTGCACAGTGTTGCACAAAAAATAAGCCGAATAATAATATTTATAAAAATCATAAGTTTATATCAAACATATGCTTGTCAAGCATCTTGTGCGCAGCGGTCTTTTATCAAGATGCGGAAAGTGTGGATAAACCGTTTACCGCTTGACAGAATCGATGGAAATAATAACCTTCTTTCAGTCAATGGCTTAAACTGTTCAGCACCGGAACATTATTGTTTTCGAATTCCAACACGGCCTGCCTGCAACACGTTAAAATACGCCACCCGTTTTTGAGAAGCCGCACATTCGCCCAAAGGATAATTCATGTATCAAACCCGCCTTCCCTTTTTCAGCGTTATCCGCGTTAGCGGAGACGACCGCGCCGGATTTTTGCACACCCAGCTTTCTAACGACATTAATCATTTGGCTGCGGGTGAAGCTTGTTATGCTACCTACAACACGCCCAAAGGCCGGGTAATTGCCAATATGCTGGTTTTAAACCGCGGCGATGATGTGCTGTTGGCGGTGGCTGCCGATTTGGCGGAAAGCCTGATGAAAAGGCTTCGCATGTTCGTGCTTCGCGCCAAAGTGGTTTTCGAACCCCTTCCCGATTACGCCGTTGCTTGCGGGCTGCCTGAAAATATCGAACCGGCAAATGCCGACACACCCGCTTTGTCTTTTGCCGCTCAGCAGGAAAGCAACGGGGTGTGGCGTGTTGACCTTCCCCATGGAGGCCGTCTGAAAATCGGTTTGTCTTCCGACTTGCCCGACTATGATGCGGCTGTTGAAAATACTTGGAAAGCACATGAAATTGCCAGCGGTTATCCGTGGATTTCAGCCGCCACAAGCGAAAGCAGCGTTGCGCAAATGCTCAACCAACATGTTATCGGTGGCGTTCATTTCAAAAAAGGCTGTTATCCCGGCCAAGAAATCATCGCACGCGCCCAATATCGCGGACAGGTTAAACGCGGCTTGGCGGTACTCGAAGGCCCGTCGCCCGAAGCTGAAGGAATAGCGGTAAAAAGCGGAGACGAAGAGGCCGGCATCATTATCAACAGCGCACTGACGGCAGCAGGCAGCATCAATCTTGCCGTTATTAAATTTTCTGCGGCAGAAGGCGAATTAACCGATGCCGACGGCAATGCCTTAAAACAAACCAAACTGTTTTTTAACACCGAAAAAGAATAACCATGATGTTCAGACGGCCTCGCCTTTGGCCGCGATATCCGTTTGCACAATTATATTTTGGATAAAACACAAGCCGGCAACACTACACCATGTTTAGAATGAGAATCCGCACCGACAGTGCGAAATTTACCCGCATCATGCTCAATTTTTGGCCGCCTTTGTTTTTCAGCGGCATCCGCATACTCAAACTTTCCGATGATTTCCGTTACATGAAGGCAACGCTGAAAGATTGGGCAAGCACGCGCAACGTACACGGCGCGCAATTCGGCGGCAGCCTGTTTGCGCTGACCGATGCCTCTTATTCGGCCATGCTCAACGGCATGATCGGAAAACGTTATTATGTGTGGGATAAAGCTGCCCATATCGACTTTATCAAACCCGGGCGCGGAGCGGTGTTTATCGAATGCCATATTACCGATGAAATGCTGCATGACATTTATGAGCACACCAAAAGCGGGGAAAAGTATCTGCCGGAAATTCCGGTTCGCGTATTCGATAAAAACGGTGAAACGGTTGCGGTTGCCACGCGTACGCTGTACATCAGGCTCAAGCCGACCTTCAGACCGAAAACCAAAGAAGCTTAAGATTAAGTTCAGCCAAAACAGATGCCGTCTGAAAATTTTCAGACGGCATCTGTTTTTATTTAATGCTTTTCAACAACCCGGCCTAACATTTACTGCGCATGTTTTCAGCATTGATGATTTCATCGGCTATGCCCATGGCTTGAAAACTGTCGGGGTCGGCAAGTTTCCACATGTCATCAAGAACTCTGCGGCCGCATTCACCGCTAAGCAAGGAACCGGATTGGATAAATTGATAATGTTCCGACAAGAGTTTAATCCATCCGTCCGGCTGGCGGCGCACGATGTGGTGCGGTTTAAGCTGCATGGGATGATCCAATCCCGCGCTGCCGACGATATCGGCAAGGGCTTTTAAGGTGTTGGCATGGAAATTTTTCACACGCTGCGACTTATCGGGCACATCAAGTGCTTTTTGGCGCGACGGGTCTTGAGTGGCAACGCCGGTCGGACACTTATTGGTGTGGCACGAACGCGATTGGATACAGCCTACGGCAAACATGAACCCGCGCGCGCTGTTGCACCAGTCGGCGCCCAATCCCATCATTTTGGCAATGTCGAAGCCGCTCACCAATTTGCCGCTTACGCCGACTTTGATTTTGTCGCGGATGCCGGCACCGACCAATGTATTTTGCACAAAAATCAAAGCGTCAACCAAAGGCATACCGATGGAATCCATAAATTCTACCGGTGCTGCGCCGGTGCCGCCTTCGGCACCGTCCACCACAATAAAATCGGGATAGTTGTCTTCTTCTATCATGGCCTTCACAATGGCCATAAACTCCCACGGCATGCCGATGCAGAGTTTGAAACCTACCGGTTTGCCGCCGGAAAGTTCACGTAACTGCTGCCAGAATTTCACCAACCCGCGCGGAGTGGAAAAGGCAGGATGGCTGGCCGGAGAAATACAGTCCATGCCCATGGGAATATCGCGGGTTCGGGCAATTTCTTCGGTAATTTTAGATGCAGGCAACACACCGCCTTTGCCCGGCTTTGCGCCTTGCGAGAGCTTGATTTCAATCATTTTTACCTGCTCGAGCGCAGCGCGTTCGGCAAAGGTTTTGGGATTGAAATTACCATGTTCGTCGCGGCAGCCGAAATAACCCGTGCCCAGTTCCCAAATCAGGTCGCCGCCGTGTTTTTTATGGTAAGGGCTGATGCTGCCTTCCCCTGTGTCGTGGGCAAAACCGCCCATTTTCGCCCCTTTGTTCAAGGCTTCGATAGCGGCGGCGGAAAGTGCGCCAAAACTCATGGCGGAAATATTAAACACCGATAAATCATAAGGTTGAAGGCAGCGCTCGTTCCCTACTCTCACACGGAAATCGTAATTGTCGATCTTGTGGCTGTTGCCCGAATGTAAAAACCACTCGCTGCCGGTTTTATTCAAATCATTGATACTGCCGAAAGCGGTTGTGCTGTCGAGATTTTTTGCCCGTTGGTAAACCAGCGAACGCTGCTGGCGCGAAAACGGCACTTGCTCCTGATCATCTTCCAAAAAATATTGGCGGATTTCGGGGCGGAAGTTTTCCAACAGAAAACGGATGTGTCCGCCAATAGGATAGTTGCGCAGAATCGCATGGCGTTTTTGGGTGATGTCGTGTATGCCGAGTGCCGAAAATACCAAAGATACGGCAAACAGCCACCAAATCTGCAACAGCAGGCTGATAACGGTTAACGCGCCGAACAACCACAGCAAACCGTAGCGCGGCATAATCAAAAATCCGTAATTGGCAGAATGGGTGTTGGTAGGTTTTGGGTCTTCTTGAGCCATAGAACACGGTTCCTGAACGATTATTCTTAAAACTCTGATTATACCTGCTTATCTCTACAAATACCGCATGTTGAAAAGCCGATGAATAAAGGCAATAAACCTTCTTAATGAATATTCAGACGGCCTCAAAAACTGCCTTCTTGCAATGCACTGCCTAATCCGCAGATTCCACTAAGTACCGCCGCTTGTTATAATCGCCGCCACATCTTCAAATGCACATGCAGCGATATACATGTCCCAACATAAAGCCCCTTTTACCCTGCGCATAGCCCGTTTAGCCAAACTCGCGGCATGGCTGTTTAAGACAGGCCGCAATCTCAGCAACATCGACGGCAACAATCCCCGCGAACGCGAACAGGCATTGATTACCCTCGGTTCCACCGCATTACAGGCCGTGGGCGCAAAACTTAACGTAACCACGCCTCCCGAGCATTTTCACGTTAGCGGCACGTTGGTTGTGGCCAACCATGTATCGTGGTTGGATATTTTTGCCATGAGCGCCCTATTCCCGAGCAGTTTCATTGCCAAACAAGAAATCAGCAACTGGCCGGTATTGGGAAAAATGGGTAGGAATGCCGGCACGGTGTTTATCAACCGCAATTCCCGCAAAGATGTCGAGCCGATTAACCAAGCCATTGCCGCCGCATTAAAAAACGGGCAAAACGTCAGCTTTTTCCCTGAAGCCAAAACGTCTTCGGGTATGGACGTATTGCCTTTCAAGGCTGCTTTGTTCCAATCTGCCATCGACAGCGGCGCGCCTGTGCAAACCGTAGTGCTGCGTTATTACGATCATTTGGGACGGCGCACCACCCTGCCTTCTTATGCCGATGTTAGCCTGCTCGTTTCGCTTTGGCGCGTGGTATCCATGCCCGAGCTGCACATTCATGTTGATTTCGGCAAGCCGATTACCAGTGAAGAATATCAAGAGAAAGACCGTTTCGCTTTAAAAGAAGCGGCCGAAAACTATGTGCGTAAAAAAGTATTGGAAGACAGCACCGAAAATCTTTAATCATCTTCAATCTTTAAGCCATGAGGCCGTCTGAAATATTCAGACGGCCTCATAACATAAAAGGAATGGTAAGGTGAAAGCTATTCCGAATCACCGGTTGTTTGGGTCAGCCAGCCTTGCTGCTTCATCAAAGGTATATTGTTAGGCGCATAGGTGTTGCTGTAATAACGGGCAAATTTTTCACGATAAGGCAGCTTCTCGCGTGCTTCTCCAAATTCGGTCATGGTTTGTTCATAGTGCAGAAGGCCGTCTGAAATCACCGTATCGGCAGGATAAACGTTTTCCGCATAAACCACCTGTTCGGGCAAACGCGGTTTCAGTTTCATTTCAATATCCGGTTCGCCGATACACAGCCCCACAATCGGAAAAGTATTTTTCGGCAGCTTAAGCAAATCAACCAATTCAACCGCAATATTTCTGATTCCGCCTGTATAGCAGGTGGCGTAGCCCAAACTTTCCGCAGCAATAACAGCGTTTTGGGCGGCCAATGCCGTATCGGTTACTGCCGTAATCAGGCTGTCCGGCTCACCCGCTGCGCTGTAAGAACCACCTGCCGCACGGCTGCATAAATCTGCACGGTGAAGATCTGCCACAAAAATCAGGTAAGTACCGCAGGTGCCGATTTGCGGGTTGGCAGGCTGCAATTCTGTGATTTTCCGGCGCAATTCGGGCGACGTAATGTTGATAATCGCATAGTGTTGCCCGTTCATCCAAGAAGGTGCCTGTCTGGCGCAATCGATAATGGTTTGAACATCGGCGGCAGGCAGCGGAGTGCTTTTGAAGTGGCGGTAAGTGCGGTGGTTTTTAATGGTTTCAACAGCATTTTTCATGGCAGGCATTCCTTGGTTGAAATGGAGGGGAAAATTGTATGGCTGTCGGCACAAAACGTCTATAGTCAATCAATTTAACTTTACTGCGGCTTGCTGCTTTATATTGGAAATAAGTTGATTGACGATATACCGAATCAAACCATGCGGCATCAAAAAGCTGGATGGCATTGCTGCTTTGTTATAGAATGTAATCAAACTCAGGTAAGCAATTATTTGCTTAAATTTTTCATTTCAATTGTAAGAGGAAAACGACATGTTTCCAGAGTATCGCGAATTAATTTCAAAATTAAAACAAGAAGATGCGCACTTTGCTCGTTTGTTCAACGAGCACAATGAGCTTGACGACAAAATCACCGGCCTGACCAACAACCCGGTTACCGGCGGCTTGGATGAAATCGAAGAGCTGAAAAAACAAAAATTACACCTGAAAGACCAGTTGTACGCCATCTTGTTGAAGGCTGATAAAGAAGGTAAATAAGCCGTAAATTACATCAGGCTGTCTGAAACTTTGCGTTCAGACGGCCTTTATGCATGATTGGATAAATCCGATCACACTTTATTTTATTTGCCCGTGTTTTGTGCGGATTAAAGCCGAAAGATCATAACCCTGCTCTTGTGCCTGTTTCAGATAAGACTGATACACCGTTTCATCCATCTGGGGTTTGCGCGACAACAGCCACAAATATTTTCTGTCCGGTTGCCCTACCATCGCATATTGGTAATCACTGTCTAAAGCCATTACCCAATAAGGTGCTTTGCCCACAGGCAGCCAGCGTATCGCCTTCGGCAGAAAAGTCACACTCAACTTGGTATTCTCAGCATTGTGCGCACGAGCCAGCCCCTCTGCTACCGACCATTTGCCGTCTGATTTCAAGCAACGGTTGGTTACGCTGATGGTATCGTTGCTGTTTATTCGGTAAGTAGCCGTTACATCCGAAACACACTGGTCTTGATAAGGCATAGGCAACCGCGCAATTTCATACCACTGGCCGGCATAACGCTGAACATCCACTTGAGGTACGGTTTTCAGCGGCGGTAAATCTGCAGCTTGAACCGATAAAGCACCGCACATTGCACCTGTAAAAAACACATATTTCATGTTCACAATATAATCTCCCACCGTTTAAAAGCTAAATCATATATCAACGCTTAAAAGCCTCGTGCCAATTTAAGTAAAGAAATCGGAAATATTGATTCAGGTTTTCATGCCTTGTTCAGGCAATGAACTTTAATATAGAGTTGATTGACCATATACATCCAGATCCGTTGGTTTTATATAAAATCTCATGCGGTTGAAAGATATTGACGAAACCCTAATGCTGCCAATGTTTCATTTTTCGTCCGATTCGCTATATACTGCCGATATCTGTTTGTTTTACCGTTCATTTAAGGACAAATGATGAAAAATATTTTATTTGCAGGATTGCTAGTTTCCGCAGTCTCCGCCTGCTCGGTAGGAACGCCGGGAATGTCGGTAGGCTTAGGTGTCGGTACGAATATCGGCCGCCATGTGGGTTTGGGCACTTCTATCAACATACCCGTAGGCATCGACAGCAATCATAAACAGTCCGGTGTAAATGTTGTTGAAGAACAGATTGTTACCTACTTCGACAGCAACGGCAAAGCCGGAAACCAACCTGTTCAAGGCGGATTTTACCGCCAGCTGATCAGCAGACGAGGCAACGAATACATCGTGCAGGATTTTTACTACGACAACAGTAAAAAACGCACCGATCCCTATACGCTATCGCGCAAGCAGTTGCTTGATTTTCATGCTTATCCTGAAAACGGCGCACTCACTATTTATGCCTATAACGGCAATTTGATGCAGCAGAAAGTTTATCGCAACGGTAAGCTGATTAACGCCAAATATTAACGGGCAGATGCTTTTTACAAAGGTTTTGATAGGTTTAAACCTTTACGAATCAGTTTGATACAAAAAATCGAAGCAGGTAAAGATGCCCGCCCTACTTGGTGCAACACCATTCAAATTTCCAACCCGCTTTTCAGACGGCAGCAGATTCGGATTTGAGGTGCAATGTTCCACTAAACGGATTTTTGCAACATTCAGCCATCGGGCGACACTCAGGGTTCAGAATGGGCTGAACCACCGGCAAAGAAAAACACTTGGCTATAAACGCCAAGCGTTTTATTTCGAATCTAAGGCCGTCTGAAAATTTGAACTGCACCCCAAAAGTTGGACACCCCTCCAACTTAAAAAGGTGCAGTTTTCTTATGTCCAAATATACACCAGACTTCAAATACCGAGCCGTACTCCATTATCACCAAGTGCACAGCCAACAGCGCACCGCAGAGCACCTCAACGTCTCGCGCGCACACCTGCGCCGTTGGATAGCCGCCTATCGGCAAAGCGGCATCGCCGCACTGCAACACCCTCAGGCGCACTCCATGAAAACCAAACGCAAAAACCCGTTTATCGTCGACAAGCCCGACCATGAAAAAACCCAGGCAGAGCTGATTGAAGAACTGCGCTATATGCGTGCGGAGAACGACTACCTAAAGCACATGAAAGCCCTCAACGAAAAGGAAGAGCACGCCGCCAAAGCTGCGAAACCGTTCAAAAATTGAGGGCGAAACACCCGCTGAAATATCTACTGCACAGTGCCGGCATCCCCAAAAGCAGTTTCCATTACCCTATCGGCAAACCCGACCCCGATGCTGCGGCCAAAACCGCAGTGAGCGAAGTATACCGTCAACACAAAGGCCGCTACGGCCAACGGCGGATTGCCGCCGTATTGTCGTGGAACAAAAAGAAAGTCGGGCGCATTATGGGTTTATTGGGGTTGAAAGCCAAAGTCCGCAACAAAAGAACCTACCGCCCGCAGGCCATAGGGGAAGTTTCGGCAAACATTCTCAATCGCGAATTTAATGCCGTCAAATCGCAAGATAAGTGGTTGACCGATGTGACCGGGTTCAAATGCACAGACGGCAAACTGTATTTATCGCCGATATTGGATGTCTTCAATCGCGAGATTGTGGCCTATTCTTTAAGCTGCAGAGCAAACGGCGAAATGGTAACGCAAATGTTGGATAACGCATTCGGTCGTCTGAAAGGGGCAACGCCGCTGCTGCATTCCGACCAAGGCGTACTGTATAGAACCGGTGTAAGAAATAACCGCGTTGTTTACACAACAGGTTGAGTAAAGTAGGTCTCCAAAACTTCAAAAGGCGTATCACCTTTCAGGCTGCTGTGAGGTTTAACCGTATTGTAGAAATTCACAAACCGACGCAAATCTCTACAACGTTGTTGTGCATCGGCAAAAGTTTGCTTGTCATGCCACATCTCCATCAGTGTACGGATAACGCGCTCCGCCTTACCATTGGTCTGTGGGCGGGCAATGCGGGTAAACTTTTGCACGATGTTGTTTTGGCAGCAGACCACACTGAACGGGTGGGATGCATTTCCCTTGTACCCGACACCGTTATCCGAATAGGCACACTCCACGGTGTACGGGCAACAGTCAATCACATCACGCAGCAGAAACTTAGCCGCACCGGCAGCGGTGCGGTCAGGCAGGATGGCCGCATACAGCTCGCGGGAATAGTCGTCAATGGCGACAAACAAGTATTCGAAGGGGTCGGCGACGGTTTGGTTTTTCAGCCCGGGTAGCCGCTTGGTATCAAAATGCACCATTTCTCCGGGATAGGATTTGTTGTAGCGGCGTGCTTGCTTTTTCAACATCTCTTCAATTTCCCGCTCCACCTTGGCCAGGCGCTTCATACCGTATTTGGCTTGTTTGAAGCGGTTATTGGTGCTTTTTTGCGGGACGAGCAGCTTAAGACGAGCCGCTTTGAGGATGCGGTAAATTGTCGGCCTGCTGACTTTGTATTCTGCAGCCAAAGAGGTGACGCTCTGCTTGTCTTGGGTATATGCCCGCCAAATGGCTTGGCGGTTGTGTGGGGTGAGCCGGGTATTCTTGTGAATGTTCATACAGCATTCTCTTTCTCTTTCAAATACTGTAAACAACGCTAGAAATTTCTACAGCCGAAGAGGCTGTTTGAGAAACATTCTTAACTTGTCCAAGGATTGGGGAACAGTTCAATATTTCAGACGGCCTTAATAGCAAACAAACTTTATTTCTGCTACGGTGCTGCTGCACCTTATACGCATCTGCATCCGAAGGCGTACAAAAGTCCCAATCTTTTCATCTAATCCCAAAAAAGCTAAGAAAAAATTTAGCTGACTAAATAAAATCTCATCATTATAATAATAAAACACGATTTCATTTAACAAAATAAAAGCTATGGATTATCAAAAACTCAGCCGCAAGCTGGAAATCTTAGCCGATGCGGCCAAATACGACGTTTCCTGCTCGTCTAGCGGCGGCTCGCGCGGCAACAACGGTCAGGGGTTGGGCAATTCTTCCCGTGCGGGCATCTGCCACAGTTTCACCGAAGACGGCCGCTGCGTATCGCTGCTGAAAATCCTGCTGACCAACCACTGCATCTACGATTGCGCCTACTGTACCTCGCGCCGCAGCAACGACATCCCCCGGGCAGCGTTTACGGTGGATGAAGTGGTGGATTTAACCATGAGCTTTTACCGCCGCAACTACATCGAAGGGCTGTTTTTAAGCTCCGGCATTTTCAAAAACGCCGACTACACCATGGAACGTTTGGTACGCATTGCCAAAAAACTGCGCGAAGAACACCGCTTTCACGGCTACATCCACCTGAAAACCATTCCCAAAGCCTCGCCCGAAATCCTGCACGAGGCCGGGCTGTATGCCGACCGCCTCAGCGTCAACATGGAAATCCCCACCGTTTCCGGCCTGAAGCTGCTCGCCCCCGAAAAAAACCACAGCGACATGACTCAGCCGATGGCATTTGTGCGTAACGAAATCACGGCTTTTGCCGACAGCCGCAAAACCATCAAATCCACACCCAAGTTCGCCCCGGCCGGACAAAGCACGCAGTTCATTATCGGAGCGGCAGGCGAAACCGACCGCCAAATCATCCGTGCCGCCGGCGGTTTTTACCGCAATTACGGTCTCAAGCGCGTGTATTACTCAGGTTATGTGCCCGTATTGGAAGACAAACGCCTGCCACCCTTATCGGCACAAGTGCCGCTGCGGAGGGAAAACCGGCTCTATCAGGCCGATTGGCTGATGCGTTTTTACGGCTTTTCCGACCACGAAATCTTAGACGACCAACAACCTTTTCTCGACTTGGATTTCGACCCCAAACTCGCTTGGGCGCTGCGCCACCGAGAATGGTTTCCCGTACCGCTGCAACATGCCCCGCTGGAGGCCGTCCTGCGCGTACCCGGTATCGGCGTGAAGTCCGCCCGCAGAATCGTGCAGGCCCGCCGCTTCCGCATGATTACCATGGCCCAGCTACGCAAAATGGGTGTGGCCTTAAACCGTGCCCGCTATTTCATTACCCTGCCCGAACCCAACCGCTACGCCGACTTAATCGACAGCACGCAATTGCGCGGCTTATTGCTCCACAATACCCGTTCCAAATTCGAACGCAGCGATACCCAACAAGGCGAGCTGTTCGGTTAAGCCCGCCCGTCTCTTTCCGCTTGAAAACAGCACGGCTGTTTCAGCTTAAATACCGACATACGCACCGCAGCAAGTTAAATTTATCGGCGATACAAAGGCAAACACGATGCACACCACCTTATATTACGACGGCAGTTTCGACGGCCTGTTAAGCGCGGTATTCCGCGTTTATGCCGGCAAATATGCGCCCGATGCCGTACACATTACCCACAACACGCAAGACACCGATTTGTTCAGCCGCCAAGAAACCGTTGCCACCTCAAGCGAACACGCCCAACGCGTATTCAAACGGCTCGAACGGCAAATCGGCCGTAAAGGTATGATCAAATTGCTGTATGGCTTTTTAATCGCCCTGCCCGAAATGCCCGACACCTTCCTGCGCCTCGTCCGCCTGATATTGGCACGCCCTGCCCGCACAGACGTACTCAGCGATTACGGCCATTTCGACGTTATGCAATGGGCGCAATGGGTTAAAACCGTGGGTCACGAAAAACACCGCATGGAGGCATTTGTGCGTTTTGAAGAACTTTCAGACGGCCTCTATATCGCCCGCATAGAACCGCAATACGACGTATTGCCGCTGATTGTGCGCCACTTCCGCCAACGCTATCCCCAACAACCGTGGGCCATATTCGACGTGCAGCGCGGTTACGGCATTTTCAGCCGTTCAGACGGCCTCCACCCTATCAACCATTTGGAACACAACCGCATTCCGTCCGAACATGCCGCGCACGAGCGCGATTACCAACATCTCTGGCAGCGTTACTTCAACAGCAGCACCATCTTATCCCGGCGCAACCCGAACCTGCACCGCAGGCAAATGCCGCAACGCTACTGGAAATACCTAACCGAAAAACAGCCGATGCTCTGATTCAGACGGCCTCCCCTATTTTATTGGTCAATATGAATGATTTTTTAAACACGGCTCCAAGCAGTCAAAGCATAATCCGCTGTATCCGCAGAAGCTTTTATCCGCCGCCGCAAGCCTTTGCCTTCAAGGCCGTCTGAAACGCCGATGCCATTCTTGCAAAACCCTGTTTTCAGACGGCCTTTCTCTTTGCCAAACCCTCCCAAAACCGCTATCCTTTTCCCTTTTTTCAGCTTCAAAATCTTTGCTATGAACATCATTTCCACCCTTGCATCAGAATTAAACGCCACCGCCGCCCAAATCCAAGCCGCCGTCGAACTGCTTGACGACGGCGCCACCGTACCCTTTATCGCCCGCTACCGCAAAGAAGTTACCGGCGGGCTGGACGACACGCAACTGCGCCACCTTGCCGAGCGTCTGCAATACCTGCGCGAATTGGCCGAGCGCAAGCAAACCGTTTTAAAAAGCATTGAAGAACAAGGCAAACTCACGCCCGAGCTTCAGACGGCCATCGAAGCAGCCGACAACAAAACCGCCCTCGAAGACCTCTACCTGCCCTACAAACCCAAACGCCGCACCAAAGCCCAAATCGCCCGCGAAAACGGTTTGCAGCCTTTGGCCGACAGCTTATTACAGAGGCCGTCTGAACAGCCCGAAACCACCGCCGAAGCCTATCTGAACGAGCAAGTGCCCGACACCAAAGCCGCGCTCGACGGCGCGCGCGCCATTCTGATGGAACAGTTCGCCGAAGATGCCGAACTGCTCGGCAACTTGCGCGAAAAACTGTGGAACGAAGCCGAAATCCATGCCCAAGTGGTTGCCGGACAAGAAGAAAGCGGCGAAAAATTCAAAGACTATTTCGACCACCGCGAACCCGTCCGCAGCATGCCCAGCCACCGCGCGCTCGCCGTATTGCGCGGCCGCAACGAAGGCGTGCTGCAAGTCGCCCTCAAATACCAGCCCGACGAAACCCCGATCACCGAACAGAGCGAATACGAAAAAATTATCGCCAAACATTTCGGCATCGCCGATCAAGGACGCCCCGCCGACAAATGGTTGCGCGACACCGTACGCCTCACCTGGCGCGCCAAAATCTTCCTCTCGCTGGAGCTTGAAGCCTTAGGCCGTCTGAAAGAAGCCGCCGACACTGACGCGATTACCGTGTTCGCCCGCAACCTCAAAGACCTGCTGCTCGCCGCCCCCGCCGGCCGTCTGCCCACCCTCGGCCTCGACCCCGGCTATCGTACCGGCATCAAAACCGCCGTGGTGGACGACACCGGCAAACTGCTTGACACCGCCGTCGTCTATCTGCACCAAGAAAACAACGCCTTAGCCACCCTTGCCCGCCTGATCAAACAACACGGCGTGAAACTGATTGCCATCGGCAACGGCACCGCCAGCCGCGAAACCGACAAATTGGCCGGCGAATTGGTCAAAGGCCTGCCTGAAATGGGGCTGCACAAAATCGTCGTTTCCGAAGCCGGCGCATCCGTTTATTCCGCTTCGGAGTTGGCCGCCAAAGAATTTCCCGAGTTAGACGTTTCCCTGCGCGGAGCCGTCTCCATCGCCCGCCGCCTGCAAGACCCGCTGGCCGAATTGGTAAAAATCGACCCCAAATCCATCGGCGTCGGCCAATACCAGCACGATGTCAACCAAAGCCAACTCGCCAAATCACTGGATGCCGTAGTGGAAGACTGCGTGAACGCCGTCGGTGTGGACGTGAACACCGCCTCCGCCCCCCTGCTGGCACGCATTTCCGGCCTCAACAACACACTCGCACAAAACATCGTTGCCTACCGTGACGAAAACGGCGCATTCGACAGCCGCAAAAAACTCCTCAAAGTACCGCGCCTCGGCGAAAAAACCTACGAGCTGGCCGCCGGCTTCTTGCGCATCAACGGCGGCAAAGAACCGCTGGACGCATCCGCCGTCCACCCCGAAGCCTACCCCGTCGTCGCCAAAATGCTCGACGACCTGCACATCAAAGCCGCCGACCTCATCGGCAACCGCGAAAAAATCAAACAAATCAAGCCCGCCAGCTACACCACCGAGCAATTCGGCCTGCCCACCATCATGGACATCCTCGCCGAACTCGAAAAACCCGGCCGCGACCCGCGCGGCGAATTTCAAACGGCCACCTTTGCCGAAGGCATCAACGAAATCAGCGATTTACAAGTCGGCATGATTTTGGAAGGCGTAGTGAGCAACGTCGCCAACTTCGGCGCATTCGTCGACATCGGCGTCCACCAAGACGGCCTAGTCCACATCTCCGCCTTGTCGAATCGGTTCGTTCAAGACCCGCGCGAAGTCGTGAAAGCCGGCGACGTAGTCAAAGTAAAAGTGCTGGAAGTCGATGCCGCCCGCAAACGCATCGCCCTAACCATGCGCTTGGATGACGAAGCAGGCAACGCTTCGGTAAGAAGTGGCAGGCCGTCTGAAAACCGACGCAATGATAGCGGTAGAAACCAGCGTAACCAGCGCGAGCAGACACCGGCTAATTCGGCAATGGCGGATGCGTTTGCGAAGTTGAAGCGGTGAGATGATCGAAGTAAAACTTACCATTTCAAATTACATTGCAGTAATATTGAAATTATGAATATACAAAAATTTAGGGGCTGAAGTAGATTAGCCCTAAACACCACACCAAAGCCGCAAAGTTTTTAACTGCTGCTTTGGTGTCCCGAAGTTAAAACGAAACTCACATTCTTTCAAGAACAGAGGAAAAGATTTTCGGTCGATTCCGTTGTATTTGCGCAAGACACGTTTCGCCTGATTCCAAAAATTCTCAATGCCGTTGATATGGTTGTGTCGGTCGGCAAACTTTTTGCTGTGATTAATCCTGTGATGGTGAAAACCGCTGACATCCAACACGTCGTAACTGCTCAGGCAGTCCGTATAAACTACGCTATCAGGTGTAATTTTCCTTGTAATAACAGGAAATAAACTTTCCTTTCGGGCATTATTCACTACAACCGTATAAACCTTACCTCCACGTTTAAGGATACCGAAAACCACCACTTTACCTGCTGCTCCCCTACCGCGCTTTCCTTTACGCTTACCGCCGAAATAGCTCTCATCCAATTCTATAGCGCCCTCAAAAACCTGATCTGCTTCCAAAGCCAAATGACGGCTGATAACAAGACGGATTTTACGGTAGAAGAGAATAGCCGTATTGGGCTGAATACCCAAGATATCGGCAGCAGAACGTGCGGTTACTTCCAATACAAAATATTCAAGCAGTTTTCTTTGCAGACTCTTCTTTAACTTACAGTGGGTTATCTTCATTTTGGCAGCCTATCATGACTGCTAATCTACGTCAGCCCCAAAATTTATGTCAGAGTATATGGTTAATCAACATATTTTAGTATAAGGCAGCAAAACGCACACAGTGCAAGTACTGGGGTAAGGTGTGGCAATGCCATAGTAGAAATTAAGTTGATTCACTATATTTTTAGATTTAGTTATTTCTCAAATAAAAAACTAATCATATCGAAAAAAGCACCTGAATTTTCAAGTGCTTTTTTTGATAGCTAAATAATGTGAGAGAAAATCAGCTACCCATCAATTTCAAACGTTGACCCGGCGTCACTGTACGGGTATTGCGGTTCCAACGGCGGATATCATTAATATCCACATTGAAGCGGCTTGCAATGGTGTTCAAAGTATCACCTTTACGCACAGTATAAGAAACATTACGGACGGCATTACGTTGGGTTGATGCCGCAGTAACTTTCAGCACCTGGCCTTTACGAATGCTGTTGCCTTTGATGTTATTTACCGTGATCAAATCAGCAACGCTAAGATTGTAGCGTTGGGAAATATTAAATAACGTATCCCCTGCTTCTACGCGGTGAGTATTATTTGCCAGTTTCGCAGCGGCATTGGCACGAGCCAATCGGGTTTCAGTGCGTTGCTGTTGTTTGGCTCGGCTGGCAATAATTCGGTCGGTACGGGCTTTGGTAGCCGACTCCGCTTCAAATTGAGCCAAACTGTTTTTCACACTTTCGGCAGCATTTAAGCGTTGTTGTTCAGCATCATCAACTAAAGCAAGTAAAGGATCTTCCGCCTCTGAAGATGCTTGAGAACGGCTTGGCAAGGTGATGTTATTTTCGGCTACATCAACAGGTTCGTCCGAAGGAGCCGGTTTTTCAGGAGCAGGTGTGGCCGATGTTTGAGTAGGCAACGGCAAAGGCTCTGCTACGGCAACCTGAATAGCATCTGCTGGCATTGAATTTTCTGCAATAAGAGAAGCTGCAATTGAAATGGAAGCGGGAGATGCTGAAACTTCAGCAGTTTCTTTGACCGGCTCTGATTTAGCTGCCAAGATGGTAATCGGCGAAGGATTCGATTCTACTTGTTTACTGTCAGAAATACCGTTAATTTGCTGAACGGTCACTACATTAGTTTCGTAGCGTTCGGGAAGTTGAATGTTTGTGGCTTGCGCAACCTGTACGATTTCAGAAGTATGAACCTCTTTTTTGCTTGGTTGGGTTAATGCAGCAATATTGATGGCTGAATCAATAGAGGCTTCGCCTGTAAACTTGCGGTCGGTTGAGTCATTATCCCAAGCAAGCTGAATATCATTTCTAATGCTTCGATAGTTCTTCTCGAAAGTAGAAGTAGCATGAGCCGGTAAAAGAAGTTTACGGTTTTCTTTGGGGACAAATACAGAGCCATTAAACGCCGGGTTCAAAGCTAAGAATTCACTCTCGCTGATGTTGGCCATTTTGGCGATTGAATTTGTGTCAAGCGGCTTGTCCAGTGCAACTGCTTTAAAGTAAGGTTTATTTTCAATTTCACTCAACCCCATACCAAAGGCTTGGGGATTATTGACAATATTTCTTACAGCCAGCAATTTGGGAACATAATTGCGAGTTTCGGCAGGCATGCGCAGATTTTCATAAACCGGGTTCAAGCCTTGCGCACGGGCGCGCTTGATAGCACGGCTTACATTGCCTTCACCCCAGTTATATGCGGCTAAAGCGAGCGACCAGTCACCAAACATGCCGTGGAGATATTGAAGATAATTTAATGCTGCATTGGTAGCGGCATAAACGTCATGACGTCCATCGTATTGAGAGGTTCTCTCCAAACCGAAATGACGGCCGGTTGCCGGCATAAATTGCCATAAGCCCGAAGCACCTACGTGGGATTTGGCTTTGGTTACGAATGCGCTTTCAATAAAGGGAAGCAAAGCGATTTCCGCAGGCATATTGCGTTTTTTAACTTCATTGGCAATATGATACATATAAGGTTTGCTGCGGTTGATGGTGCGGTCGAAATAAGCTCGACCTGCAGAAAATTTGCTTTCATGGCGGCGAACCAATTCAGAATTAACTTCGGTCATGCGGAAATCTTTACGCATGACATTCCATAAGCTGCCTGAAGAAATATTTTTTTGCTCTTGGTCGAGTAGTGATGAGTTCAAACGCATCATCGCCATACCTGTTTGAGTAGAAGGTGCCGCATGAGTATAAGCAGCACCTGAAACTGCCGATACGCCGGTTACGGCTAAGGCTATTGATTTCAGTTTCGCCATAGTCTCAAATAATTCTAAATGGTTAATTTATAATGGGGGAGATGTTAATATTTTGAAAGAATACAGTCAAGAAGATATTGTAAAATATTTGAAACAATTTATATATTTACATGATAAATCATATTGGTCGGGAATATTTTTGCAGGTATATTCAAAACTTATTTTTTGACTGTTTGGCAAGAGGTGCTGCAGATGGAATATGAGAAATTATTACACTGGTTCACAAATACTGAAATGGGAATTTATACATCGTCCTTAGAACGACGTTTCTTCGAGCACACCTCGAGCTCTGCTTTTTTAGGTAAATCCGTTCAATTCGGAATGGAAGAATGGTTGATGCCGTCTGAAAAATGCATATGCGTAGGTAGAGATATTCACATGAATTCGATGGCATGGCCTTGGGAACGGGGATCTTTAGATTTAATAATCATGCCTCATACATTAGATAACAGTTTATCGACACCGTATATCCTTGCAGAAGCTTTTCGCGCTTTATCTCCGGAAGGACAGTTGGTTTTGACCGGTTTCAATCCCTATTCCTTATGGCGTTTCCGTAATTGGTTTAATGGTCAATATTTGCCGGAAGCATACTATTGCCATGCTCTTCCTGATTTGAAAAACCAACTTTCTAAAGCCGGATTTCAAATAGAACAGGGGCGATTTATGGTATACCTGCCTCCGGTGAAAACAAAGAATGCCATCAAATTATTCCATTTTATGGAAAACGCCGGAAACAGATGGTGGCCTCATGCGGCAGCCGTATATGGTTTAGTAGCACGAAAACGTATAGCCAATATACGGATTTCGGGAGAATGGACTACAACCGAAGAAAACGACATGGAGATTGTTCTCGGCACCGCAAAAGTTGAGCCTTAGTTTGGAATCGGCAATTGGTAATTGCCATCTTAACTAATCGCGGTACACCGCCCTACAAGTCAGCATGGATACCCAAAGTGTAATTAATTGTGAATTTCAGTAATAAAAAATATAAATTTTAAAAAATATTTACATTTTGTAAAAATTATTGTTATAATAACCACAGAAACAACATGTGACAAAGGCATTTACAATTATAAAAATGAAAGGTGTTTTATGATGGATTCTATACTCACTTTTTCTTTTGTTATCTTCTGTGCATTATTGTTGATCGTTATCAATCGGAAATTATTAAAAGGGAAAAAACAATATATTCATGCTTTCGCCAATATCCATGACCAGCTCAAATGCCGCCATGACATTATTCCAAACTTGGTAGATGCTTCAAAAATTTATCTGAAAAGGGATGAAGCTGCATTATCTGCAGTATCCTCTGCCAGATTGCGCGCGCAAGCGGTTTTATCGGCGGCATCTGCCAATCTTGATGAAAGTTCGGTTTCTTCTTTAGGGGCGGTTGAAACTGAATTAAATGAGGCTTTATCCAATTTACAATCTGCCATTCAAACTTATCCCGAATTAAAAAAAAGACAAGTTGATATCGGATTTAATTGATATTTTAGACTGCACAGAAAATCGTGTAGCTTACGCCAAACACAATTACAATAACTCTGCACGTTCATATAATGCGATGCGGCAATCATTTCCGGCCAATATTTTTGCAAGCCTTCTCGGACATAGCAGGAATGCCGCTTTATTGACTTTCGATGAGCATGCTGCAGTACGCATCACATCAAGAATTTTGCTGTGATTTATGAAGCTCCATCGTCTATAAATCAATAAAAAAGCATCTTCCCTTCTCTCTATGTGAAAAACTACTGGAGAATCCCCTACACATTCTAAATATCATAGGATGTGTAGGGGATTCTTCAGTGGTTTTGAAGTTATACAATGGTTCGATACTTCCATCGGGCTTTGCACAAAAGCAAAAACGACAACGAATGCAGTTAAGTTGATTGATGCTATATTATGTTAGAATGAATGGCTTGAAACCAAGCAAAAATCTTTGTTTTGCTTGGTTAAATGTATATTTTCAGACGGAAACCTTTGCCCTATCTGGGGCGTATTTCTGCGTTGCGCGCTGCCCGCCCGCTTGTCTATTGTGTGAGCTTGTCTATTGTGTGATATGTCTGCGCCGGCTGTGCTGCTACTTTTTGGATCGCATCCGCATTTAGGATTTTGCAAAGATTTCAAACTTTATTATTTTTTAATTATTACAAATGATTATCATGAGTGCTATAAAAGAGTATGTCCGCAATACCGCAACATCTGCAAAACAGGCTTTCTACGAGCTGGCCGGCGCATCTACCGCACAAAAAAATTCTGCTTTGCTGCGTTTGGCAGAATTACTCAAACAGCATCAAGAAACCATCATTGCCGCTAATATTCAAGATATGCAGCAAGCCGAAGCCAAAGGTTTGGATTTTGCTTTGCTTGACCGTTTGAAACTAAGCGGCCAAACAATAGACGGCATGTGTGAAGGGTTGCTCCAGATTGCCGCTTTACCTGATCCCGTTGGAGAAATGGACGAATTCCGTATCCGCCCCAACGGCCTGCAAATCGGTAAAATGCGGGTGCCTTTGGGAGTGATAGGCATCATTTATGAATCCCGGCCAAATGTAACCGTAGATGCTGCTGCCTTGTGTTTAAAATCGGGTAATGCCTGTGTGTTGCGTGGAGGCAGTGAGGCATTTAACAGCAATATGGCCATTGCAAAATTGATTTCGCAAGCATTGGCGGAAAACGGTTTACCTACTGCCGCCGTATGTTTTATTGAAAATACCGACAGAGAGAGTGTAGGCGCCATGTTGCAGGCTCCCGACTTGATTGATGTGATTATCCCCCGGGGCGGTAAATCTTTGGTTGCGCGTATCAGTGCCGAGGCCAGAGTGCCTGTAATCAAACATCTCGACGGCATTTGCCATGTATATATTGACCAAGCTGCGGATACGCAAAAGGCCGTAGATATCGCTTTTAACGCCAAAACTTCGCGTTACGGCACTTGCAATACGATGGAAACATTGTTGATACACCAAGCGCGTGCGGTAGAAATCTTGCCGCTGCTGGCCGAAAAATATGCCGAAAAAGGTGTAGAGCTTCGCGGCTGCCAGCGGACTTTGAATATACTGAACAATATCAAAACCGCCACGGCAGAAGATTGGGACACCGAATATCTTGCGCCTGTGTTGTCGGTAAAAGTTGTAGATAATATTGCGGAGGCCGTTCAGCACATCAACCTGCACGGCAGCCATCATACCGACAGTATCGTTACAGAATCTTATACCGATGCACAATGGTTCTTGAGAATGGTGGACAGTGCCAGTGTGATGGTAAACGCCAGCACCCGGTTTGCCGACGGCTTTGAATATGGCTTGGGTGCGGAAATAGGCATTTCTACCGATAAAATCCATGTGCGTGGGCCGGTTGGATTACATGGCCTTACCGGGCAGAAATGGGTAGTGCTTGGTAATGGTCAAGTACGTCATTAGAAGGCATTTGTATAATCGCTTCCTAATTTAGATGAGCTTTGAATTTATTAGGTATTCTCTTGCATAAGTACGTCATTGAATAATCAGAACATATATTTTAGCGTATAGAAGTAAACGCTTTTTAAATCAGAAGGCCGTCTGAAAAATAATTTTCAGACGGCCTCTTTCACGACTTAGCCAGCTTAACCTTTCAGCACGGCTTTTACGGTGTTTACCACATTATTAACGGTAAAGCCGAATTCTTTAAACAGCAGTTCCGCCGGAGCCGATTCGCCGAAGCGATCGAGGCCGACTACGGCACCGTTCAGGCCGACGTATTTGTACCAGCCGTCGGTAACCCCTGCTTCAACGGCGATGCGCGGCAGGTTTTGCGGCAGTACGCTGTTGCGGTAGGCGGCATCTTGCCGGTCGAATACGTTGGTGGACGGCATGGAAACGACGTTTACGGCAATGCCTTGTTCGGCCAATGCTTTTTGTGCATTCAAAGCCAACTCGACTTCGGAGCCAGTGGCGATTACCACGGCTTGGGCTTGGCCGTTTTCGGCTTCGCTGATGACATAGCCGCCGCGTTTGATGTTATCCAACTGGGCTGGGCTGCGCGGGATGAACGGCAGGTTTTGGCGGCTGAAAATCAGGCAGCTCGGATGGTCGGCGGCTTTGGCGGCTTCAGCCCATGCCACCAGCGATTCGGCGGTATCGCACGGCCGCCATACGGCCATGTTGGGAATCAGGCGCAGGGTGGCGGTTTGTTCGACGGGTTGGTGGGTAGGGCCGTCTTCGCCGAGGCCGATGGAGTCGTGGGTGAACACGAAGATCGGATTGATTTTCATCAGCGAGGCCATGCGCAGGGCGTTGCGGGCGTATTCGCTGAACATCAGGAAGGTTGCGCCGAAGGGTTTTACGCCGCCGTGCAGGGTCATGCCGTTCATGACGGCGGCCATGCCGAATTCGCGCACGCCATAGTGGATATAGTTGCCGCCGTTTTCGGCGGTTACGGCTTTGCTTGCCGACCAATCGGTAAGGTTCGACGGAGTAAGGTCGGCGGAGCCGCCTACAAATTCGGGCAATACTTTGGCGAGAATTTCAATGCTGTTTTGGCTGGCTTTGCGGGTGGCGATTTTTTCGGCTTTGTCGCACACTTCTTTTAAGGCCGTCTGAACATAGGCATCGAAGTTTTCCGGCAGTTTGTTATCCATGCGGCGCACGAATTCGGCGGCTTCGGCGGGGAATTTTTCTTGATAACGGGCGAATTTTTCGTTCCATTCGGCTTCGAGTTTCGCGCCTTTTTCTTTGGCACTCCACGCGGCGTAAACGTCTTGCGGGATTTCAAACGGGCCGTGGTTCCAGCCCAAATGTTTGCGGGTGGCTTCGATTTCTTCGTCTCCCAACGGCGCACCGTGGGTTTTGTGGCTGCCTTCTTTGGTGGCCGCGCCTTTGCCGATTAAGGTTTTGCAGCAGATGATGGAAGGTTTGCCGGTTTCGGCTTTGGCCGCTTCGATGGCCGTCTGAATGGCGGCGGTGTCGTGGCCGTTTACGTTCGGCACCACATGCCAGCCGTAGCTTTCAAAGCGTTGCGGAATGTTTTCGGTAAACCAGCCGCCCACTTTGCCGTCGATGGAGATATTGTTGTCGTCGTAGAGCACGATCAGTTTGCCCAAGCCCAAAGTGCCGGCCAGCGAGCAGGCTTCGTGCGACACGCCTTCCATCAGGCAGCCGTCGCCCAAGAACACATAGGTGTGGTGGTCGACGATATCGAGGCCTTCTTTATTGAATTCGGCGGCAAGGATTTTTTCGGCCAGCGCCATGCCGACTGCGTTGGCAATGCCTTGCCCCAACGGGCCGGTGGTGGTTTCCACGCCGTCGGTGTAGCCGTATTCGGGGTGGCCGGGGGTTTTGCTGTGCAGTTGGCGGAAGTTTTTCAGGTCTTCAATGGATACGTTGTAGCCGGTAAGGTGCAGCAGGCTGTAAAGAATCATCGATGCGTGGCCGTTGGACAATACGAAGCGGTCGCGGTTGTAGAATTTGGGGTTGGCGGGGTTGTGGTTTAAAAATTTCGTCCACAGCACTTCGGCCATTTCAGCCATGCCCATCGGCGCACCGGGGTGGCCGGAATTGGCTTTTTGAACTGCGTCGGCGGAAAGAAAACGGATGGCATTTGCCAGTTGAGAAGCCATTTGGATACCTTTTCGAGTTTAGGGTAAAAACGTTTGGATTATCGCCCGATTTGCAAGGTGTTTCAAGGCGGTTTCAGACGGCCTGAGCCTTTGCAAAATCCTTGGATGCGAATGTTAACGGATTGACTATATCGCCGCAGTAAACGCAAAAATGTGCGCAGACAAGCGGTTTGAAAGGTTTCGGTTCTGCTTATGTCGGGCATGTTTCTCAAAGCGGGCGCCTTTAGCAGCCGCAGCCAAAAACGCAAGCAGGTATCTTGCGCTTTCCATATCTTGTACAATCTTTACTCTTTTTTCAGACGGCCCGATCTGATGCAGCTTACCCATCCTCCGCTTTCGCTTACGGTGTTACACACCTTACACTCGCTCGACATCCGCACACTTGCCGATTTGCACGCCCACGGTTCGGTTGAAACCTTTTTGCTGTTAAAAGCGGCCGGATTAACCATTACCCGCAGCACCTTATGGCAGCTGGAAGCCATGATACGCGGCATTTCTGCTCAAAAGCTGCAGCCGTCTGAAAAAGCTGCGTTACTGGAAAAGTTGAAACAACACCCGCCTGTAAATGTTTTTCCGCCGTTAACCGAAATGGAACGTTTTATGCGGGAAGCTTTGGTACAGGCCGAACAATCAGCTTTGCTGGGGGAGATTCCCGTCGGAGCGGTAGTTGTGCATCAAAACCGAATCATTGCCGCCGCACACAATACCTGCATTACCGGCTGCAACATCAGCCAGCACGCCGAAATCAACGCTTTGGCGGCTGCGGGAAAAGCCTTAAACAATTACCGCTTGGACGGCTGCGACGTTTATATTACGCTGGAGCCTTGCAACATGTGTGCCGGCGCCTTGATTCAGGCCAGAGTACAACGCGTGATATACGGCGCAAAAGAGCCGAAAACAGGTGCAGCGGGCAGCGTAACCGATTTATTTTCAGATATCCGCCTAAACCGCCATACCTCAATCAAAGGCGGCATTTTGGCGGATGAATGCAGCGACATGTTAAAACGGTTTTTCAGTAATCGGCGTTAATAAAAAAAAGAAAGCAGAAAAGTGTTCACTTTTCCGCAGCGGTTCTTAATCTTTGTTTTCTCCCACACAGATATTCTGATGCTTTGATAAGCATTTTTCTTCCAATCATTTGGCTCAAAAATCCATGCCTTCTTGCGGATTTCAAAAACTTATTGAGCGGCAATAGCAGCCGTACTCTGCGCATCTTCATCCGTCATTCAATCTTCACGCGCTTTAATCTCAAGGCATTCCCCAGTACGGATATTGAACTCATCGCCATCGCCGCGCCCGCGATAATCGGGTTCAAAAAGCCGAATGCCGCCAACGGTATGCCCAAAGTGTTGTAGATAAAGGCGAAAAACAGGTTTTGTTTGATGTTTTTCAAAGTAGCGCGGGAAATCAGCAGGGCATCGACCATTTGGTTGACGGAATGTTGCATCAGTGTGGCGGAGGCGGTGTGTTCGGCAACGTCTGCACCGTCTTTCATGGCAAAGCTCACGTTGGCGGCGGCGAGCGCGGGGGCGTCGTTGATGCCGTCGCCGACCATGGCAACCACCTTGCCGGCGTTTTTCAATTTTTGCACTTCGGCGGCTTTGTCGCGCGGACTCATATTGCCGTAGGCGTGGGCGATGCCGAGCTGTTCGGCGATGTAGCCGACCACGTTTTGGTTGTCGCCACTCATGATGTAAACGTCGATGCCGTGGTTTTTCAGACGGCCTATGGCTTGCTGCGTGTCGGCTTTAAGCGCATCGGCAAGGGCAAACGCGCCGACGGGTTGGTCGTTGACCGACACGGCCACGATGGTGGCGATGCGCCAAACGGAATCAAGGTTGTCAGGCAGCACGAGATTGCAGTAATCGGGTTTACCCACTTTCACTAAGCCCGCGCCGTCAATCTCGGCGGAAATGCCTGCGCCGACGGCGGTTTGTGCGTTTTGAGTTTCGGGAATGTCGATGCCGCGCGATAAGGCCGTCTGAACAATGGCTGCGGCCAGCGGATGAGTAGCATTTTGTTCGACGGCGGCGGCAAGGCGGTAGAGTTCGTTTTCGTCTATCGAGGCGTTTTTTTCAGACGGCCTCAACCACACCGCCGCCACCTGCGGTTTGCCTTGCGTGAGCGTGCCGGTTTTGTCCAGCACCACCGCGTTCACATGAGCCGCTTCTTCCATAGCCGCGGCATCTTTAAACCAAATGCCGTGCTTCACCGCTTTGCCCATGCCGACCATCATTGCGGCGGGCGTGGCCAAGCCGAGCGCACACGGGCAGGCGATCACCAGCACGGCCACTGCGTTCATCAACGCAGTCACCCAATCTGCCTTCACATACCATGTAATCAAAAAAGTTAACACGGCAATTCCGACCACCACGGGCACAAACACGCCCGCCACTTTGTCGGCAATGCGCGCAATCGGCGCTTTGCTGCCTTGCGCTTCCGACAAAGCCGCCATCATGTCGCCGAGCAGGGTTTGGCTGCCGAGCTGTTCGGCGCGGTAAACCACGCTGCCGTCGGTCATCACCGCGCCTGCCAGCACTTTGCTGCCTGCGGTTTTGGCTTCGGGGTTGGATTCGCCGGTGAGATGGCTTTCGTCGGCCCAGCCGTTGCCGCTTTCCACCGTGCCGTCCGCCGCGATGCGTTCGCCGTGGTTGGCGCGGATTAAATCGCCGATCTGTACTTGGTCGAGCGGTGTTTCCTGCCATTGCCCGCCGCGCTGCACGTTAACCCGCTGCGGCGTGAGCCTCAACAACAATCCCAAACTGTTGAGGCTGTTTTTCTTGGCGCGGTGTTCGAGAAATTTGCCCAAGCTCACAAAGCCAACCACCATCACGCCCGCTTCAAAATAGACATGCGCCATGTCGCCGTGATGCGCGTGCGGGTGAAAAAACAGCATAAATACCGAGTAGAGATAAATCGCCACCGTACCTACCGTTACCAGCACGTCCATATTCGCCAACCCGCCCCTGATGCTCGCCCACGCGCTTTTATAAAAGGGAACTGCGAGCCAAAGCTGCACGATACTCGCCAGCACGAATTGCCACATCGGCGGCATCATCCAATCGTGCCGCCCGATCATCATGCCCGCCATGCCGAACAAAAACGGCACGTTAATCGCCAGCAGCAGCCACAGCCGCCAGCCGATATGCGGTTCGGCCTCGGGCTGCATGGTCGCATCGGTTTTCAGCACAGCGTTAAAGCCTGCTTTTTCAATGATATGAATCAGCGCATCGGCATCGGTGCGGCTGTCGTCGAACACGACCTGCGCTTCTTCGCCGGCAAAATTCACCGAGGCCGTCTGAACAAAGTCTTTTTTGTTCAACACTTTTTCAATACGGCTGGCACAGGCTTGGCAGGTCATGCCGTCGATTTGGAAACGGGCTTTTTGTTGCATGGCGTTTCAGCCTTTCATATGTAGTTTCAGACGGCCTCGATAGGCTGCTGTGGATACCGTTTGGCAATCTGCTGCAAACTCAACTGCACCACCCAACCGACGCCGAACGCAAACAACAGCGTACCCAAACCCACCACGCCGCCGAGCAGCCAGCCGGTCAGGCACACCGAGCTTTCAATCATCGTGCGCACCACACCCACGCGCCAGCCGGTTTTTTAGCACAAGCCGATCATCAGGCCGTCGCGCGGGCCGGCACCCAGATAACAAGTCAGATACAGAGACGAGGCTATGCCGATTACCACCACGCCGCCCACACATTGCAGCACCCGCCACACCCAAGCAACCGGCGGCGGCACCCAGTACACAAACACGCCCAACACCGCGGCAATCAACACCATATTCAATACCGTGCCCAGCCCCGGCCGTTGGCGCAAAGGCAGCCACAGCATCAATACCGCCGCGCTGATTAAAAACGTAACCGTGCCGATATCGAGGCCGCTTTGCACCACAATGCCCTGCGCCAATACCGTCCACGGCGTAGAACCCAAAGCAGCGTTCACCAGCATGCCCTCGCCCACGCCGAACAAAACCAGCGCAAAACACAACATCGCCAAAGATTGCGGCCGCAAAGACCACCACGCGGGCGCAGACCACGGCGTTTTCGGCAAAATACGTCGGGCTTGAGCCACAGAAAACTACCTTTGCGCTTTATTGGGACAAAGAAGCGTCAAAGCCCGCATCTTCAATGGCTTCAACCAATTCGGCAGTTTGCACCCTGACCGGGTCGAACGTAATTTTTGCAGAGGCAGAGGCCAAATCCACTTCGGCTTTTTCCACGCCGTTCAAGGCTTCCAGCACTTTGGTAACGCTTTTCACGCAGCCGCCGCAAGTCATGCCGCCGATATTGATGTTGATGGTTTCCATGATTTTTCCTTTCGTAAACAATATGGTTGATTTGCCGTACCGGTGCTAATATAAACCTTTACCCGCAGTTAAGGTCAAGCCCCATGAACATCAGCGAAGCCGCCCGCCAAACAGGTTTGTCTGCCAAACAAATCCGCGATTATGAAAAACACGGCCTGCTCTCGCCCGCGCCGCGCACAGAAAGCGGTTACCGCCGTTATGAAGAAAACGATTTGAAACGTTTGAAATTCATCCGCCATGCCAGAGAGGTCGGATTTTCGCTGCAACAAACCGCAGAGTTGCTGAAACTGCAAGACAATCCCGTGCGCAACAGCCGCGAAGTCAAAGCCATCACCGCGCGCCATATTGCCGCATTAAACGCACAAATCGTTACCTTGCAGCAGATGGTGGCCGAGCTTCAATCACTGCACGACACTTGCAAAGGCGACGACTGCCCGGAATGTTCGATTTTGGAAGGGCTGGGCAAATAACCGCCGCCCAAGGGTATCGTGCCTGCAAAACGGTAATGTAAGCCGTCTTTGCCCAATCCCTACATTCTCTAACACAAATCCTGCTTGTATTCCCCTCAAATAACGCCATATCAGCGCAGCCACATCAATGAAAGGACGCACATGAACTTCAACAACCTCTTAAACCAAGTTTTAAACACCGTACAAAAAGGCAGCAGCCATGCCGGTAGAAACAGCAGCCTGCTCGGAAAAATCGGCGGCGGCGCTGCCGTAACCGGTTTGGCTTCTATGCTGTTAAAAAGAAAAAGTTCTAAAAAACTGCTGAATGCAGGTTCGATGGCCGCATTGGGTATGCTCGCCTACCATGCTTACCAAAGCTGGCAACGCAACAACCAAAACGCCAACGGCAATAATCCGGCGCAACCTGTGCTGAACCAAGCTTCATTCGAGCCTACCGGCCAAGCAGCCGAAGATGCGGGACGGGTGATTCTGCGCACCATGATTGCCGCTGCCGCCGCAGACGGTGTGATCGAAGACGAAGAGCGCAACCTGATTCAGTCTGAAAGCGGAAATGATCCCGAAACAGCCCGATGGGTAGAGTCTCAAATAAACAGCCCCGCATCGGCCGCAGATATTGCCCGCGATATCGGAAACAACCCCGCGCTGGCCGCCGAAGCCTACTTGGCCGCCCGCATGGTGTGCGGCGAGCTTTCACGCAAAGAAATCGTGTTTCTTTCCCAACTGTCGCAAGCACTCAAATTGGACGACAAACTGGTTGAAGCCTTAGAACAGCAGGCAGGGTTTTAAGCATTTGATGTGATTAAACTTGCAATTGCACCAGCGTGCATGCCAATACATCGAGGCCGTCTGAAAATATTTTTCAGACGGCCTCGATGCAAAAGATAAACAACACTATATAGTCAATAGTCAATCAATTTAAAAACAGTATATTCGTCATGCTCGGGCTTTGCCCAAGTATGTCTTAAATTGGCTGAAACTCAAGATACTCGGGTCAAGCCCGAGCATAACGGTTTTGTTATTAAAATTAAGCAGCTTAACTCTAATGCAATAGTTCAAAACCATTGCTGATTTTGCAAGACATCAACCCCTAATCGTCATGCGCTTTTTCCGCCCGACGAATCAATTCTTCCACCAACTCGGGCACGCCTTCGCAAGCTTTTTTAGGCAAAATTTCCACCGGAACGCCTGCATGCTGCGGATTCGGGTCAACCAAAAAACATTCTGCTTCGGGCGGGGCAAAATTCAATAAAGATGCGGCAGGATAAACCTGCAAAGACGTGCCCACCACCATCACTATATCCGCATCGCGCATTTCTTCCACCGCTTGCGGAAACAGCGGCACTTCTTCGCCGAACCATACAATATGCGGTCGTAAAGGCCGGCCTCGGCTGTCGGTGTCGTTTACAGTCAAATCGCCCGTCCAAGCCAATACTTCGCTTTCATCAACACAGCTGCGTACTTTGTTCAATTCGCCGTGCAGATGCAATACACGGCTGCTGCCTGCCCGTTCGTGCAGATCATCCACGTTTTGGGTAATGATATGCACGCGGTAATGCCGCTCCAAGCGTACCAATGATTCGTGCGCGGCATTCGGTTCTGCGGCATTGGCCTGCCTGCGCCGCATGTTGTAGAACGACAATACCGTTTGCGGATCGCGTTCAAAGGCTTGGGGCGTACACACTTCGCTGACTTTATAACCTTCCCACAAGCCGCCTGCGTCGCGAAATGTTTTTAATCCGCTCTCGGCACTTATGCCTGCGCCCGTTAACACCACACATTTTTTCATCATTGCCTTCTTTCGTGAAATGGGAGCTGTTTACGCCCGGGTTGAAATACACTCTGCCGATTGTAAGCACTTTGCTTAATGAAAGTATCGGAACCTGTTCGACGTTTCAGGCCGTCTGATTCAGACGGCCTGATGTTTATAGCAAACCTTCTATCGGCAACACCGAAAGTATCTTAACCGTTATCCGCTTCCAAAAGCCCGCTTCGGGCTCTTTTGAAGATACCGTGCCGTCTTCGGGGTCTTGCCATTGCAGCTTGTTATTCGGATTCAGGGTAACTTTGTAAGCATAGGCAGGTGTGGTTTGTTGCAGTTTGCCCTGCATGGTTTTTGCCAAATCCGGGTTTTCGATCACAACGCCCATTTCTGTGTTGAGTCTGGCCGAACGCGGGTCGAGGTTGAACGAACCGATAAACACCCTTTGTTTATCGACAATAAAGTTTTTGGCATGCAAACTCGTTGACGAGCTACCTGTCAAACCGCGGTCTTTGCTCTTGGGCACCGCATGGTTGGCTTTCAATTCGTACAATTCGACGCCTGCTTTAATCAGCGGTTTGCGATAGCGGGCATACCCGGAATGCACGGCGGCTACGTCTGTGGCCTGAAGCGAATTGGTCAACACCGTTACCTTAACACCCTGCCGCACCAAATCGGCAATCGCCTCGGTGCCTTCTTTGGTCGGCACAAAATAGGGAGAAACCAGATAAATTTCCTGTTCGGGCGAGCCTAGGGCTTCGTCGATTTTTTCGCTGATCTGCGGTTTGTTGCGGTCGCGGTTCAAGCCTTTGGAAGGGTCGTCGCTTACGAGCTTGGTTTTAACGTAACGCCATTCCAGCTGATTGTTTTTAATGGCTTCAAAAAGCTTGGACTGCTCCAAGTCATGCCGGTATCCGGCCAGAATCCTGTTTTTGTCGTCGTCGCCTATCTCGAGAGCTTTCCAACCTTTGTCGATATTGGCACGACGCACGATGCGTTCGAGCGGATAAGCCGAGTCGCTTGCCCAATAACGGTCGAAATCTTCGGAAACTTCCGAAACCACCCTTCCTGTGGCCAGAATATCCAAATCGGCAAACGCGGTGTCGGCGCTGATGTTGAAATATTCGTCGCCGATATTGCGTCCGCCGAGAATGGTGGCGTGGTTATCGGCAGTCAATGTTTTATTGTGCATGCGCCGGTTAAGACGGGGAAAGTCGGTCAGATAACCGAGCGCGCGCCATTTGCGGTTGAGAAAAGGGTTGAACAAGCGGATTTCGATATTGGGATGGCTGTTGAGTGCGGCCAACACGTTATCCAAACCGTTGGTGTTGTTGTCGTCGAGCAGCAGCCGCACCCGCACGCCGCGCACGGCGGCTCTGTGCAGCATGTTGAACAGGATTTTGCCGGAAACGTCGTTGTGCCAAATGTAGTATTGCAAATCGAGGGTGTGGTCGGCCGAATCGATCAATGTGGCGCGGGCAACGAAGGCATCGTGGGCATCGTCGAGAATATAAATACCCGAAGTATCCTCTGCCCAATCTTGATTGCTTTTGGCTGTGGATTTGAGAGCGGCAGTCAACCGTTTGGAAGCCGGTACGTCGAGATATCGGCTTTCGGTGCGGTTTTCAAGCGACGGCAGGCTCAAACAGCCCGAGAGAAAAAATGTCAGCATGAAGCAGATAGTGTAATGTCTCATGTATGGATATCAATTGTTCAGACGGCCTTACCATACTGTTAAAAGAAACGGGCGGCGGTATAAAGTTCAACCTGCGCCGCTGCTTGCGGCGCGGCGGCGTATAACAAGCCGTCTGAAAAAGTTAAAACCGGCGGGGATTGTACCTGCATTTTTATGCAGTCGGCCTGCATCCGCCTGAGCGGTGCAATCATGCAATATAAGGCCGGTAGCCTTTCAATCGGTATAGAGCATCTGGCAGCAAACGCCGATTGCGCACAGTCGCAACCCAACCCTTGCAGCTGCACCCCGCCCGCGATTGTACGCCATGATTCCGTTGCAAAAAAGCAAACCTATGAAAAAGCTGTCAAACATCATCTCAAACAGTAGCGCCCGCAACTACACCTTGCTCGGCAGTTTCCCCACGCCGAAAATGCCACTCAAACCAACGCGATGGTTTATAATTCCGCTCCGTTCAACACAGTTTCCAACCGCTACGCCAACCGTTTTCCATAACAACCATGAATAAACACAATCCCATCCTTCCTCCCGCCAATCTCGGCATTCTCGGCGGCGGCCAGCTCGGCCGTATGTTTACCGTTGCCGCCAAAACCATGGGCTACCGGGTTACCGTGCTCGACCCCGATCCCAATGCGCCTGCCGCCGACTTTGCCGACCGTCATCTGTGCGCCGCTTTCGACGACGAAGCCGCCTTAAACGAGTTGGCCAAATGCGCCGCCGTTACCACCGAATTTGAAAACGTCAACGCCGACGCCATGCGCTTTCTGGCCCAACACACCGTAGTCTCGCCCAGTGGCGACTGCGTGGCCATTGCGCAAAACCGCATTCAAGAAAAAGCATGGATTCAAAAAGCCGGCCTGCAAACCGCACCCTATCAGGCCGTCTGCAAACCTGAAGATATTACCGAAGCAAGTGCCTCCCTGCTGCCCGGCATTCTCAAAACCGCCACATTGGGCTACGACGGCAAAGGCCAAATCCGCGTCAAAACCTTGAGCGAACTCAAAACCGCATTTGCCGAACACGGCGGCGTAGATTGCGTGTTGGAAAAAATGGTGGACTTACGCGGCGAAATTTCCGTGATCGTATGCCGTCTGAACAGCGAGAACACGCAAACCTTCGACCCCGCCGAAAACATCCACGAAAACGGCATTCTCGCCTATTCCATCGTACCCGCCCGCTTAAGCGCGGATGTCCAGCAACAAGCACGGCAAATGGCACGCCGCTTGGCCGACGAGCTGGATTACGTCGGCGTATTGGCGGTGGAAATGTTTGTGGTCGGCGACACCAACGAACTGATCGTCAACGAAATCGCCCCGCGCCCGCACAACAGCGGCCACCACACCATCGATGCCTGCGCCGCCGACCAATTCCAACAGCAAGTACGCATCATGTGCGGCCTGCCGCCCGCCGATACCCGTTTATTGTCGAGCTGCTGCATGGCCAATATTTTGGGAGACGTTTGGGGCAAAAACGGTAGCGAACCCGATTGGCTGCCGCTGCAAAATCACCCGCGCGCGCACCTGCATCTATACGGCAAAAAATCCGCCCGCACCGGCAGAAAAATGGGGCATTTTACCGTGCTGGCCGACGATTCCGACGAAGCATTAAACACCGCTCGAACGTTGCACAAGGGTTTGTCTGCATAAATTCACAAACCGCCACAGGCCGTCTGAAACACTGATTCAGACGGCCTGATTTCTTTCAATAAAAAACCTTCATACTCGGGCGTGACTGAAAACACCACGGCAATGAAATCTTCAAACAATGTCAATAAAAACGCCTTGTCTTAAAACAGACAAGGCGTTTTTTCAGACGGCATCAAGCTTATTTATTCAGCTCTTTAGCCAGATACAGCCAAGTTTCAATCACGGTATCCGGATTCAGCGATACGGTTTCAATACCTTCTTCTACCAACCATTTCGCAAAATCAGGGTGGTCTGAAGGCCCTTGACCGCAAATGCCTACATATTTGTTGTGTTTACGGCAAGCCGAAATGGCCAAATGCAGCATCACTTTAACGGCAGGATTGCGCTCGTCGAACGTACCTGCGATCGGGCCGCCGCTGTCACGGTCAACACCTAAGGTCAGTTGCGTCATATCGTTGGAGCCGATTGAGAAGCCGTCGAAATATTGCAGGAACTGCTCGGCCAGCAATGCGTTGCTGGGCAGCTCGCACATCATAATCAAACGCAAGCCGTTTTTGCCGCGCTCCAAGCCGTTTTCTTTCAGGGCTTTGATTACTGCTTCGGCTTCGTTGAGGGTGCGTACAAACGGAATCATGATTTCGACGTTGGTCAAGCCCATTTCGTCGCGAACGCGTTTCAGAGCTTGGCATTCCAAAGCAAAGCAGTCTTTGAAATCATCGGAAACATAACGCGCCGCACCGCGGAAGCCCAACATCGGGTTTTCTTCGTGAGGCTCGTAAAGGTTGCCGCCCACGAGATTGGCGTATTCGTTTGATTTAAAATCCGACATGCGCACGATCACTTTGCGCGGATATACGGAAGCGGCCAAAGTGGCAACGCCTTCTGCGATTTTATCAACGTAAAATGCTACCGGAGAAGCATATCCTGCGATACGGTCGGAAATTTCATTTTGCAGTTCTGCATCCAAGCGGTCGAATTCCAACAAGGCTTTGGGGTGAATGCCGATTTGGCGGTTGATGATGAATTCCATACGCGCCAAGCCGATGCCTTCGTTGGGCAGGCTGGAGAAGCTGAACGCCAATTCCGGGTTACCCACGTTCATCATGATTTTTACCGGCGACTTGGGCATATTGTCCAAAGCCACATCGGTTACTTCCACATTCAGCAAACCGTCGTAAATCAAACCGGTATCGCCTTCGGCACACGATACGGTAACTTGCTGGCCGTCTGAAAGCACGGTGGTTGCATCTCCGCAACCGACAACGGCGGGAATACCCAACTCGCGGGCAATAATGGCTGCGTGGCAGGTACGTCCGCCGCGGTTGGTTACAATCGCCGACGCACGTTTCATTACCGGCTCCCAATCGGGGTCGGTCATATCGGTTACCAATACGTCGCCTGCCTGTACGCTTTCCATTTGCGAAGCATCTTTCACCAAGCGCACGACGCCCTGACCTACTTTCTGACCGATGGCACGGCCTTCGCACAATACTTTCTTGTCGCCGTTGATGCTGTAACGTCGCAAGCTGCGTGTGTTGTCTTCTTGCGATTTAACGGTTTCAGGGCGCGCTTGCAGAATATAGAGTTTGCCGTCTGTGCCGTCGCGACCCCACTCGATATCCATGGGGCGGCCGTAATGCTCTTCGATAATCAAAGCATATTTGGCCAACTCGGTAATCTCTTCGTCGCTGATAGAGAAAGCTTTGCGGTCTTCTTGAGGCACGTCGACAACCTGAACCGATTTACCGGCTTGCGCCTGCTCGGTAAAGGTCATTTTGATCAGTTTGGAACCCATGGTTTTGCGCAGAATAGCCGGACGGCCTGCTTTCAACGTAGGCTTGTGCACATAAAACTCGTCGGGGTTCACCGCACCTTGTACAACGGTTTCGCCCAAGCCGTAAGAAGCGGTTACGAATACCACGTCTTCAAAGCCGGATTCGGTATCGATAGAGAACATTACGCCGGCAGCGCCGCTGTCTGAACGCACCATGCGCTGAACGCCGGCAGACAAAGCGACTACGTCGTGCGCAAAGCCTTTGTGCACACGGTAAGAGATGGCACGGTCGTTATATAAAGAAGCGAATACATGTTTCATCGCTTCTTTCACGTTTTCCAAACCGTTAATGTTCAGGAAGGTTTCTTGTTGGCCGGCAAAAGAGGCATCCGGCAGATCTTCTGCGGTAGCCGAAGAGCGGACCGCTACGGAAATTTTATCGGTACCCGCATCGGCAACCATCTTATCCCATGCGGTTTTAATATCGGCATCAAGCTGCTCGGGGAACGGCGTATCGAGAATCCATTGGCGGATTTCTTTACCCACGCGCGCCAACTCGGTAACGTCTTCCACATCCAGAGCCGCAAGTGCTGCAGAGATACGTTCGTTAAGGCCGTTGTGCGCCAAAAAAGCACGGTAAGCTTCTGCCGTAGTGGCGAAACCGCCGGGTACGCGCACACCTTTTTCAGTGAGCTGACTGATCATTTCGCCTAAAGAGGCGTTTTTACCGCCTACGCTTTCAACATCAGTCATGCGCAGGTTTTCAAACCAAATCACGTAATTTGCAGCCATTTTTAAATCCATTAAACAAGTTAAAAAAGAAATAAATCTCGCGGGGGTATTCTAACCACTCAAACCCGTAGTGTCATGTATTTTTATTGCCTGAGAATACACGAGGCCGTCTGAAAAATTGCGGGAAAAGGGCTGTGTAGTCAAATGAAAGAAATCATTACCACGAACCCGAAATCTTGTTAGCCCTTGTTAAACATAGGTTTTGATTTAAAACAATGCATTTTCAACAGACGCAAAAACTAAAACTATTGGCATTTTATTTCAATAAAAATATTTTCAAGACACAAAATGTGCGTTTAAATTTTTTTAATTTTGATTGTAGTGCAATGTAGTTAAGCGGCGGGTATTGTTGCGCTCAACTTCCGGTTTGACCCTATTTCCATGTTTCCGGAAAATGAAGGATTGAGAATGCAAACTCATTCGCATAACGATTTTCAGATGGCCTGCGGGAGCCGCTCTTGGTATGATATGGCCGTATTTTACAAAGGCAATCCGACAAATCGATCACTCACATAAAAAGGAACCGTAAATGGCCCGCCGTTCTGCTTTTTTTATTTCCGACCGCACAGGCATCACTTCTGAAAGCATGGGCGAAGCCCTGCTGGATCAATTTGAAGGAGTGAATTTCAAAAGAGCAACCTATCCTTTTGTCGATACCCCTGAAAAAGCCCGTGCTATGGTGCAAATCATCAATGCCGCCGCATCAGACAGCGGCCTGCGCCCCTTGGTATTTACCAGTATCATCAATGATGAAATCCGCACCATTATTAAAACCTGCCAAGGTTTGCACCTGAGCTTTTTCGATGCTTTCTTAGGCACAATCGAGCGCGAACTCGGCCTGAGGGCGCGGCACTCGGTGGGACGCACCCACGGCATCGGCGACACCGAGCGCTACGATGCGCGTATGGAAGCGGTTAACTTCTCACTCAATCACGACGACGGCATCAGCGGTAAAGATTTAAAAGATGCCGATGTGATTCTGATGGGGGTTTCCCGTTCAGGCAAAACCCCCACCTGCCTGTATCTCGCGCTCCAATACGGTATCCGCGCCGCCAATTATCCGCTCACCCCCGACGACTTGGAAAGCACCGATTTGCCGCGCATGGTTAAACCCTACAAACACAAATTATTCGGTTTAACCATCCAACCCGAACGGCTGCAAGCCATCCGCCACGAGCGCCGGCCGGACTCAAACTATTCGCAACTCAATACCTGCCGCCGCGAAGTTGCCGACGCGCAAAGCATGTTCCGCACCCATTCCATTCCTTTTACCAACACCACAGACAAATCGGTAGAGGAATTGGCGGTGAGCATTATGCAGGCATGTCAGCTGAAACGCCGTTTTTAAACCCATGCTGCCTGCCTCCGGCCCGATAAAGTATTTTCAGACGGCCACAGCAGGCAGCATTCTGGCGTATGTATGTTAAAATTGATTTTTTAACCGTTTCTATCAGGAAAACCCAAATGAACATGAAAAAATGGATAGCCGCTGCCGTTGCCTGCTCCGCTTTTGCTTTGAGCGCATGCGGCGGACAAACCGGAGAAAGCAAACAGGCTGCCGCAGGCGAGAAAGTTTACCGCATTGCCACCAATGCAGAATTTGCCCCTTTTGAATCTATGGACAGCAGCAACCAAATTCAGGGTTTCGATATCGATTTGATGAACGCTATGGCTAAAGCGGGCAATTTCAAAGTGGAATACAAACACCAACCTTGGAACAGCCTTTTCCCCGGCTTGGCCAACGGCGATGTGGATATCCTGCTTTCAGCCATTACCATCAACGACGAACGCAAACAAACGATGGACTTTACCGATCCCTACTTCAAAATCACCCAAGTGATTTTGGTTCAAAAAGGCAAAGCCATCCAATCGGTTGAAGACCTGAAAAACAGCCAGAAAGTCGGCGTGGTAACCGGCCAAACGGGCGACCTTGCCGTTTCTAGAATTTTGGGTAAAGACAGCCCCAAAATCGCCCGTTTCGAGAGCCTGCCTCTTGTTATCAAAGAGTTGGAAAACGGCGGCTTGGATGCCGTAGTATCCGACAGCGCGGTTGTAGGCAACTACATCAAAAACAACGGCAACAAAGGTTTCAATATGGTTGCACCTCCTGATTTTGAAGTAGAAAACTACGGTATGGCCGTGCGCAAAGGCGACACCGAAACCTTGAATATGCTGAACGATGCTTTGAAAAAAGTGCGCGAAAGCGGCGAATACGAAAAAGTGGAAAAACAATATTTCGCTCAACAATAAGCAAACTTGAGGCTCAGGCGTAAGCCCGCCTCAACCGAACCACGCCTTTTCAGTTGGAAAGCAGCCGATTGAAAAGGCGTGGTTTTATATAGTCGATCAAAGGTCTCAGGCCGTCTGAAAGCTGGTTCAGACGGCCTTTCGATAGCGATTGAACATTGAAAAAACAAGCGTTTTTCCGTATAATCCGCCGTTTTTTCAGGCCGTCTGAAACCCTTTGCCATACGAGAAGATATGTCCGAAATTTTAGAACAAGTGCGCCGCCGCCGCACCTTTGCGATTATTTCCCACCCTGATGCGGGTAAAACCACCTTAACCGAAAAACTGTTGCTGTTTTCCGGTGCGATTCAAAGCGCCGGCACGGTAAAAGGTAAAAAAACCGGCAAATTCGCCACTTCCGACTGGATGGAAATCGAGAAGCAGCGCGGCATTTCCGTTGCTTCTTCGGTGATGCAGTTCGAGTATAAAGACCACACTGTCAACCTGCTCGACACCCCCGGCCACCAAGACTTTTCGGAAGATACCTACCGTGTGCTTACCGCCGTCGACAGCGCGTTGATGGTGATTGATGCGGCCAAAGGTGTGGAAGCGCAAACCATCAAACTGTTGAATGTCTGCCGCTTGCGCAACACGCCCATCGTTACGTTTATGAACAAATACGACCGTGAAGTGCGTGATTCGCTCGAATTGCTCGACGAAGTGGAAAACATTCTCAAAATCCGCTGTGCGCCGGTTACTTGGCCGATCGGTATGGGCAAGAATTTCAAAGGTGTGTATCACATTCTCAATGATGAAATTTACCTGTTTGACGCGGGCGGTGAAAAACTGCCGCACGAATTTGAAATTATCGAAGGCATCGACAACCCGCGCCTAGACGAATTGTTCCCGCTGGAAATGGACAATCTGCGCGCCGAAATCGAATTGGTTCAGGCGGCATCGAATGAATTTGTGTTGGAAGAATTTTTGGCGGGCGAACTTACTCCCGTGTTTTTCGGCTCTGCCATCAACAATTTCGGCATTCAGGAAATTCTTAACTCGCTGATCGATTGGGCACCCGCTCCCAAAGGCCGCGATGCCACCGTGCGCGAAGTGATGCCGTCTGAAGAAAAATTTTCAGGCTTTGTATTTAAAATCCAAGCCAATATGGATCCGAAACACCGCGACCGCATCGCCTTTTTGCGCGTTTGCTCCGGCAAATTCGAGCGCGGCATGAAAATCAAACATCTGCGCATCAACCGCGATATCGCCGCTTCCAGCGTAGTCACTTTTATGTCGCACGACCGCGAGCTGGTGGAAGAGGCCTATGCGGGCGATATCATCGGCATTCCCAATCACGGCAACATTCAAATCGGCGACAGTTTTTCCGAAGGCGAACAGCTGGCATTTACCGGCATTCCGTTTTTTGCGCCCGAACTGTTCCGCAGCGTCCGCATTAAAAACCCGCTTAAAATGAAGCAACTGCAAAAAGGCTTGCAGCAGCTGGGCGAAGAAGGTGCGGTGCAGGTGTTCAAACCGCACAACGGCGGCGATTTGATATTGGGTGCGGTAGGCGTTTTGCAGTTTGAAGTGGTTACTTCCCGATTGGCTGCCGAATACGGGGTAGAAGCGGTGTTCGACAACGCTAGCATTTGGTCGGCACGCTGGGTATCGTGCAGCGATAAGAAAAAACTGGCCGAGTTTGAAAAAGCCAATGCCGTGAACCTTGCTATTGATGCGGGCGGCAATTTGGCTTATCTCGCACCCAACCGCGTGAATCTGAACCTTACCCAAGAACGCTGGCCGGATATTGTGTTCCACGAAACACGCGAACATTCGGTTAACTTAAATGCCTGACGTTCAGACGGCATAAGACCTTTGCCACCGAACGGTTTTTGCAAAGGTCTTTTCACTAAACTAACATCCTCTGCGCTTCAACCGCTCATCATGCGGCAGCACAGAGGATGTTTTTTAATACAACCAATCCGGCCTGTTATTTAGCCACTTTCAGTTGCTGCCACTGACGCACCATTTCCTTCAATGCTTCAGGCTCCAGCGGCACCATAATGAAGCTGTTGGCCAAATCCTCATCGCTCGGGAAAATCGAATTGTCGCTGCTGTATTCTTTTTCCATCAAGTCTCTCGCAGGCATCGACGATGGCGCATAAGTAACAAAGTTGCCGTTTTGCGCCGCCACTTCCGGCTCTAAAAAGTTGTTGATATAACGGTAGGCGTTAAACACATTGCGCGCATCTTTGGGAATCGCAAACGAATCCACCCAAATGCCCACGCCTTCTTTCGGCATCATCACACGGATTTTTTCCTTACCGCCCGCTTCCGCCGCCCTGCGCTTGGCAATATTCAAATCGCCGCCGAAACCTACCGTTACGCAAGTATCTCCGCGCGCCAAAGCGTCAATAAAGCCGGAAGAAGTAAAACGTTTCACATTGGCACGGTTGGCTTTAAGCACATCCGTGGCCGCCTGAATATCTTCAAGCTTGCTGCTATTGGGATTTTTCCCCAGATAATTCAATACCATCGGATACATTTCCGCCGCACTGTTCAAATAACTGATACCGCATTTTTTCAGCTTGGCCGTGTATTCCGGGTTAAACACCAAATCCCATTGGTTATCGGGCAGCTTGTCCGTGCCCAAAGCGCGTTTAACTCGCTCCGTATTGATGGCAAAGGTATTCGTGCCCCAAAAAAACGGCACGGCGTATTCATTGCCGGGATCAACCTGCTTCATCAATTCCAAAAGTTTCGGGTTGATATGACGGTAGTTCGGAATCAGGCTTTTATCGAGCTTCTGATAAGCCCCTGCCTTAATCTGACGGCTCACGAAAGCATTCGACGGCCCTACCACATCGTAACCGGATTTTCCCGTTAACACTTTCGATTCAAGCGTTTCATCACTTTCATACACATCGTAAGTAACCTTTACGCCAAACTGCTTTTCAAAATCCCTAACCGTTTTCGGATCAACATAATCCGACCAGTTATAGATTTTTAAAGCAGCCGTTTCGGGAAACCGGTTTTGCGGGGCAGCCACGGTTTCAGACGGCTTGGCCTGAACTTCGGCCTTTTCCGGCGTTTCCGAAGAACGCCCGCCGCAAGCAGCCAACAAAGAAAGGGAAAACACAAGAAAAGAAAGTTTCAGAGGCATTATCATTCCTTTAGGTAGTATTATTTTATTAGGGTAAAAACCATCATAAAGTTCCCGCCGTTAAAACAAACTTATCCCGGCAAACAGAGGTTTGCCCAAGTATAGGGCAGCGCACCGCTTTTGAGTAGGCGTAACATCAAATCTGCGGTAATATACGCAAGATTTTAATCCGATTTTTCAGACGGCCTCGAGCGAACCATCGGGCCGTCTGAAACCGTTTCAAACCTTAACTGTAAATATCATGAATACATCCGAACTCCGCCAAAAATTCCTCAAATTCTTTGAAAGCAAAGGCCATCAAATCGTTCACTCGTCTTCACTCGTGCCGCACGACGATCCCACCCTGCTCTTTACCAACGCGGGCATGAACCAATTTAAAGACGTATTCTTAGGCTTCGACAAACGCCCCTACAACCGCGCCACCACCGCCCAAAAATGCGTACGCGCAGGCGGCAAACACAACGACCTTGAAAACGTAGGCTACACCGCCCGCCACCACACCTTCTTTGAAATGATGGGTAACTTTTCATTCGGCGACTACTTCAAACGCGATGCCATCCATTTCGCTTGGGAATTTCTCACCGCTCCCGAATGGCTGAACCTGCCCAAAGAAAAACTCTTGGCCACCGTTTACGCCGAAGACGACGAAGCCTACAACATCTGGCTCAACGAAATCGGCATGCCGTCTGAAAAAATCATCCGCATCGGCGACAACAAAGGCAGCCGCTACGCCAGCGACAACTTCTGGCAAATGGGCGACACCGGCCCCTGCGGCCCCTGTTCCGAAATCTTCTACGACCACGGCGACCACATCTGGGGCGGCCCTCCGGGAAGCCCCGAAGAAGACGGCGACCGCTTTATCGAAATCTGGAACTGCGTGTTCATGCAGTTCAACCGCGACGAACAAGGCAATATGAACCCGCTGCCCAAGCCTTCGGTAGATACCGGCATGGGCTTGGAACGCATGGCCGCCGTCATGCAGCATGTGAACAGCAACTACGAAATTGATTTGTTCCAAAATCTGCTCAAAGCCGCTGCGCGCGAAACCGGCACCGAATTCAGCATGGACGTACCCAGCCTGAAAGTGATTGCCGACCACATCCGCGCCTGCTCGTTTTTGATTGCCGACGGCGTGCTGCCGAGCAACGAAGGCCGCGGCTATGTGCTGCGCCGCATCATCCGCCGCGCCGTACGCCACGGCTACAAACTCGGCCAAAAAGGCGCGTTCTTCCACAAACTCGTGCCCGATTTGGTGGCCGAAATGGGCGAAGCCTATCCCGAATTGAAAGAGAAGCAAGAGGCCATCACCGAAGCCTTGCTCCATGAAGAAACACGTTTCAGCGAAACTTTAGAAAAGGGCATGAACTTATTGGAAAATGAACTAGCTAACAACTCAAAAAATATGTCAAGTATTGGTTTTCATAGTGTTTTTTCTAAATTACCTGTTTATAAAACTGGTAAGGCAAAAGATGGAGTTCTGTTGCTTTCCACTGGAAATACGGAATTTAGAGCCTTAAGCCATATTACAAACGATGGTGAAAAATGCATTGTGGTTCCTCACAAAGACAAAAACACATTAGAAAGTGCAATTTATATTTATGAAGGCGATTGGGGTAACCAGCTTTCAAAAAAAGGTACACGTATTGGGCAATATTTCGCCCCTTTAGAAAATTGGTTTGAAAATCAAAATAAACCCTTTTTATCAGGCGAAATCATCTTCAAACTCTACGATACCTACGGTTTCCCCTACGACCTTACCGCCGACATCTGCCGCGAGCGTGGTATAGACATGGACGAAGACGGCTTCAACCGCGAAATGGAAGCCCAGCGCGCCCGCGCCCGCGCCGCACAAAGCTTCAAAGCCGACACCCAAATCACCTACGACGGCCAAGACACCGAGTTCAAAGGCTACACCCAACGCCAAACCGAATCCAAAGTATTGGCCTTATATAAAGGCAGCGAAGCCGTAACCGAACTGAACGAAGGCGAAAGCGGCATCGTTGTGCTCGACCAAACCCCTTTCTACGCCGAATCGGGCGGACAAGTGGGCGATGTCGGCCATATCGTTTCAGACGGCCTCAACTTCCGCGTGGAAGACACGCAAAAAATCAAAGCCGCCGTTAACGGCCACTTCGGCAGCGTCGTAACAGGCCGTCTGAAAGTAGGCGACAGCGTCAGCGCGCAAGTCGATAACGCCATCCGCGACGCCATCACCAAAAACCACAGCGTTACCCACCTGATGCACCAAGCCCTGCGCGACGTGCTCGGCACCCATGTCGAACAAAAAGGCTCGCTTCAAAACGCCGACATCACCCGCTTCGACATCTCCCATCCGCAAGCCATCACCGCCGAAGAAATCGCCGAAGTCGAACGCCGCGTCAACCACGCCATCATGCAAAACGTGCCCGTAGAAGTCAAAACCATGAGCATGGAAGAAGCCCAAAAAACCGGAGCCATGATGCTGTTCGGCGAAAAATACGGCGACTTCGTGCGCGTTGTTGTTATGGACGAATACTCCACCGAACTGTGCGGCGGCACCCACGTTACCCGCACCGGCGAAATCGGCTTCTTTAAAATCATTTCCGAAGGCGGTATCGCAGCAGGCATCCGCCGCGTCGAAGCCATCACCGGCCAAAACGCCCTGCAATGGGCGCAAAACCAAGAGCGGTTGATCAAAAACATCATCGCCGAAGTCAAAGCCCAAACCGAGCGCGACGTATTGACTAAAATCCAAGCCAACGCCGCCCAAACCAAAGCGCTGGAAAAAGATTTGGCCAAAGCCAAAGCCGAGCTTGCCGTACACGCCGGTGCAAAACTCTTGGATAACGCCAAAGACGTAGGCGAAGCCAAACTCGTGGTGGCCCAAATCGAAGCCGACGCAGCCGCCTTGCGCGAAATCGTAACCGACCTTACCGGCAAATCCGACCAAGCCGTCGTGCTGCTCGCCGCCGTAAACGACAGCAAAGTTTCCCTGTGCGCAGGCGTTTCCAAACCGTTAGCCGCCAAAGTAAAAGCAGGCGACTTGGTTAAATTTGTCGCTGAGCAAGTAGGCGGCAAAGGTGGCGGACGGCCGGATTTGGCACAGGCCGGCGGTACGGATGCCGCTAAATTACCCGATGCTTTAAATAGCGTGAATGATTGGGTTAGCGGTAAGCTGGCTTGATTTTGTAAATTAAAAAGTTGCCTGAAGTGGTAGCTGTATACAGCTACCACTTCAGGCAACTTTTTAATTATCATATTCAGTAATCGATATACTCCAAAATATTGTAGAAAAAATAATACCTATTGTTATATAGTTAATAATTAGCATGCTAATAAAAACTATAATGTAATCTTTATAATTAAATTTTAGAAATAAAAATATCAAAAGTAACAAAAGGCATATTATAGATGATAATATTAATGAAAAAATTGTATTTTTAATTATACGACTAGATTTAAATAAACTATCTACCTTTTGCATTGGTCTTTTTACTACGATATCAGCATTAAATTTTTTATTAATTTTTTCAAATTTAATACCTTGTAGTATTAATACAAAAAAAGCAAGAAGAATTGAAATGCCAGATAAAGTGAAATCTAGATTATTATTTAAGTCTAACTCTAGATGAGAGCTAGACTTTAGTTTTATCAAGCTAAATAGTATTATAGTTAAGGCTAAGATAAAGCCATGGATACTTAAAAATGAATATAGATATAATCTATATATATAATAAATTAGATATTTAAAGATCATGTGCTTTTTGCCTTATTTTATCTTTGAATAATTGTAATGAAATATTGTTAAGATCATGTGCATTTTCAAAGAAAATATCTAATTCTATAAGAAGCTGAACTTTATCTGTTACAGATAGGATATTTCCTTTGGCATCAAAGCCTCTCATTTTTAAAAACACTCCAGGTTTTCGATATTTTTCAATTATATGCTGTACTGTATCTCCTTTAAATAATATTAATCTTGCTGGAGTTTGATATTCTAAATTTATAGTCACTTTATCCGGTTGACTATCTGTATAAATAGATTCTAAACCTGATGTATTAGCTTCAGGGTTAATCCAGTCTACTTGTTTTAAATCATTTGTTTCCAATTTAATTTTAGAAATAGAGTATAGCTTTTCTATATCAATATCAAATAAAATATTTTCTGAAGTTTCATTGAAATAATTTTTTAAAATACTCTGTAAATCGTAGGTACTAGAATTGTAGAAAATTTTTCTTATTTTGTTATCTATAAATATAAATCGCAACTCAACTAGACTTTTTCCATCATTTTTTATAATAAAATCAGTAGCAGCATCTAAAGTTCCATCAGTTTTTTGTACGCCTTTAGTCTTAGTGTTGGATTTTTTATAAATTTTTATACAAAAACATTTATCGATTTCCTGAAATTGGAAATTAGTAGAGTCAAAATCTACCTCATTTTTTAAAATTTCATTATTAAAGCTTGCGACTTTGAACTCCATTTTTAATCTCCTATGTCATTATTATATGTCATTATTAATCGTAATATTTTAAAAATTATTACAAGATTGTTCAATATTGTTATGTATGTTTAAGTACATTATACAGACTCTGAAAACGTCTCTCGTAGGGCGAGCATCCTTGTCCACCATCTGACCCGAAGGCAAAATATTTTTGATATGGGAGGCGGGCAGGGATGCTTGCCCTACTTGTTCCAACCATTTCAGGTTTTGGTTTTGTCGGGTTCGGCGGGCCGGCTTGCTTGTGTTTGTGCCGCATGCATGTTTTATATTTTTAAACAACCGTTCAATCCCTACCTTAACGCCGAGCCGTCTGAAAACGTTCAGACGGCCTTATCAAAAATCAAAACTTGCCCCTTCCCACCTCCCAACACCTATCTCAAACCTGCCCAATCACCTTAGTTTTTCGCCGCTATTTGCCTTATCCCCGCTAGATGCTGTCGGTTTTTAAGGCTATAATCCGCTTTCAGACGGCCTGAGGCAATGCAGGCCGTCTGAAAATGTATCTAACCTGCCAAAGCCTGCCTGAAACCCTAACCATGCACATATATTCAGCTTGTGTGCATCATTAGTGTTTTAGCGGCTGCGGCACTTACCGAAAGGAACGAAATGTTCAACAAACACGTTAAATCTTTCCAATACGGCGAGCACACCGTTACCCTCGAAACCGGCGAAATCGCCCGCCAAGCCGCGGCAGCCGTGAAAGTTTCTATGGGCGACACTGTGGTTTTGGTGGCTGTTACCGCCAATAAAGACGTTAAAGAAGGTCAAGACTTTTTCCCCTTAACCGTTGACTATCTCGAGCGCACTTATGCTGCGGGTAAAATCCCCGGCGGTTTCTTCAAACGCGAAGGCAAGCAAAGCGAAAAAGAAATCCTCACCAGCCGCCTGATCGACCGCCCCATCCGCCCGCTGTTCCCCGAAGGTTTCTACCACGACATCCAAATCGTAGCGATGGTGGTTTCGGTTGACCCTGAAATCGATTCCGACATCCCCGCCATGATCGGTGCTTCTGCCGCACTGGTGTTGAGCGGCGTGCCGTTTGCCGGCCCGATCGGTGCCGCGCGCGTGGGTTATGTGAACAATGTTTATGTGTTGAACCCGACCAAAGCGCAACTGGCGAAATCGCAAATGGATTTGGTGGTTGCCGGTACGCAAAAAGCCGTGCTGATGGTGGAATCCGAAGCGCAAGAGCTGCCCGAACATGTGATGTTGGGCGCGGTGGTGTACGGCCACGAGCAAATGCAGGCCGTGATTAATGCCATCAATGAATTTGCCGACGAAGTCAACCCCGAAGTGTGGGATTGGAAAGCGCCGGAAACCAACGAAGAATTGGTGGCCAAAGTTCGTGAAATTTCCGGCACCACGATTGCCGAAGCGTTCAAAATCCGCCAAAAACAAGCCCGTTCCGCCAAATTGGACGAAGCTTGGAATGCGGTTAAAGATGCATTGATTACCGAAGAAACCGACACGCTCACCGCCAACGAAATCAAAGGCATTTTCAAACAACTGGAAGCCGACGTGGTGCGCGGTCAGATTTTGGACGGCCAACCGCGTATCGACGGCCGCGACACCCGCACCGTGCGCCCGATCAACATCCAAACCGGCGTATTGCCGCGCACCCACGGTTCCGCCCTGTTTACCCGCGGCGAAACCCAAGCCTTGGCAGTAGCCACTTTGGGCACTCAGCGCGACGAGCAAATCATTGATGCTTTGAGCGGCGAATACACCGACCGCTTCATGCTGCACTACAACTTCCCGCCGTACTCTACCGGCGAAGTGGGCCGCATGGGTGCGCCGAAACGCCGCGAAATCGGCCACGGCCGCTTGGCCAAACGCGCACTGGTTGCCGTGCTGCCTTCGCAGGAAGAGTTCAGCTACACCATGCGCGTGGTTTCCGAAATTACCGAGTCTAACGGCTCGTCTTCTATGGCTTCCGTGTGCGGCGGCTGTTTGAGCCTGCTGTCTGCCGGTGTGCCGCTGAAAGCACACGTTGCCGGTATCGCCATGGGCTTGATTTTGGAAAACAACAAATTCGCCGTATTGACCGACATTTTGGGCGACGAAGACCACTTGGGCGATATGGATTTCAAAGTGGCCGGCACCACCGAAGGCGTTACCGCGCTGCAAATGGACATTAAGATTCAAGGTATTACCAAAGAAATCATGCAGATTGCTTTGGAGCAGGCCAAAGAAGCGCGTCTGCACATTTTGGCGCAGATGAAAGAAGCCGTTGAAGGCCCGCAAGAGCTGTCGCAACATGCTCCGCGCCTGTTTACCATGAAGATCAACCAAGACAAAATCCGCGATGTGATCGGCAAAGGCGGCGAAACCATCCGCAGCATCACCGCCGACACCGGCACCGAAATCAATATTGCCGAAGACGGCACGATTACCATTGCCGCCACCACTCAGGAAGCGGGCGATGCGGCGAAAAAACGCATCGAAGAAATCACCGCCGAAGTGGAAGTGGGCAAAGTGTACGACGGCACGGTATTGAAACTGCTTGATAACAACGTCGGCGCCATCGTTTCCGTGATTCCGGGTAAAGACGGTTTGGTACACATCAGCCAAATCGCCCACGAGCGCGTGAAAAACGTGAGCGACTACCTGCAAGTCGGCCAAAACGTGAAAGTGAAAGCGCTGGAAGTGGACGACCGCGGCCGTGTGCGCCTGTCGATGAAAGCCTTGATCGAAGCGCCCGAACGCGAACCGCGCCAAGAGCAACCCGTAAGCGGCGAATAAGCGTTTCACCGCATAAAGGCCGTCTGAACGATTTTCAGACGGCCTTGTTTCCATCTATTTCTTTATTGAGGCCGTCTGAAAAAAACGGCAAAAGAGAACAATCATGCATACAGAATCCGTATTGGCCGTTTTGAAAACGCTGCAAAACCAAATCTGTGAAGCCTTGGAAGCGGAAGACGGCGAAGCCCGTTTCGTTGCCGACCAATGGCAAAGCAAACTCGGTATCGGCGAGAGCCGCGTATTGAAAAACGGCAAGGTATTCGAGCAGGCCGGTGTTAATTTTTCGCATGTGAAAGGCGATGCCATGCCTTCATCCGCCACCGCACACCGCCCCGAATTGGCGGGAGCACGCTTTGAAGCGATGGGCGTGTCGCTGGTTATCCATCCGAAAAATCCCTATGTGCCCACCAGCCATGCCAATGTGCGCTTTTTTATCGCCTACCCCGAAGGCAAAGAGCCGGTGTGGTGGTTCGGCGGCGGCTTTGATTTAACGCCGTTTTACCCGTTTGAAGCAGACATTCTGCATTGGCATCAAACCGCCGCCGCCGTGTGTGCGCCTTTCGGCGAAGATATTTATCCGCAATACAAAAAATGGTGCGACGAGTATTTTTATCTCAAGCACCGCGGCGAAACACGCGGCGTGGGCGGGCTGTTTTTCGACGACTTGAACCGCTGGGATTTCGATACCTGCCTGAATTTCATCCGTGCCGTCGGCGAAGGCTATATCGAAGCCTACCGCCCCATCGTTGCCCGCCGCAAAGATACCGCATACGGCGAGCGCGAACGTCAATTCCAACTATACCGCCGCGGCCGTTATGTGGAATTTAATTTGGTGTGGGACAGAGGCACGCTGTTCGGCCTGCAAAGCGGCGGGCGCACCGAAAGCATTTTGATGTCGATGCCGCCGCTGGTGCGCTTTGAATACGCCTACGAGCCGGAAGCAGACACATCCGAAGCACGCTTGAACGAATTTCTGAAACCTCGCGATTGGTTGCAAGAATTGGCTTAAGGCGAATCCTTATAACGAGAGAGGCCGTCTGAAAAAAGATTTTCAGACGGCCTCAATAATATTTACCTCAAACCACTATATGCCCAACCAGCCCGATACCACCGGCCAGTAAAACAAACAGCCTATCGCGCACACCGCCACCACGATACCGGCCGCATTGATGGTGCTGATTTTTTCTTTAAACGCCAACGCTCCCACCAGCGTACCCAACACAATCACACCGATGTTCATGCCCGCAAACACCAGCGTAGGGTTGCTGCTCATCACCTGATGCGCCCGCACATAAGTAAAAATGTTGGCAAAATTCAAACAGCCCAACACCAAGCCGCCCAGCACGCCCGCCGCAGTCCATTTGGTTGATTTGGAAAACAGATACGCAAACATCAGCACCGCCGCCAAACAGAAAGCAATCAACAAGTTGCCCGAAAAAGCCGTGCCGCTTTTCGCCACCTGTTTAAACAGAATATCAATCACACCATAGCCCGCCCACACGCCGAGCAGCAACAGCGCACCGGCGGCGAAACCTGCCGATTTCTTACCGCCGTCCGACTTCCACAACAGGCAGAACAAAGCCGTAAACGCCAACGCCAAGCCGATCAAACGGCCTTGCGTCAATTGCTCGCCAAACAGCGTAAACGAGGCCGCCACCGGCAAAAACAGCGACAGCCGCTGCGCCGCGTCCGACTTCACAATCCCCGTTTTCTCCACCGCCCTGCCCATAATGATGAACACCACCGGCAGCAGCACGCCCAAAGCCGCAAACAGCCACCACGTCGGCAGATAAGCCTTCCAAGCATAAAGGTCGGGCTTGAGGAAATACATACACAAAGCAATAGCCGCGATATAGTTCACCGCCACCGCCTGCTCGATATCGATTTTTTTAGAACGTGCCATCTTCAACAAAACCGACACCGACACGCTGCAGAGAATACTGATAATCAAATAAATCATAAGGAATACATCAACCCATCAAAAAGCCGGAACCGCCTGCCGCCGCTTGTAAAACCTATCGCAGCCGAACGCGTTTTCCGGCAGGTTCAAACCAACCGTCAGCCGCGGATTATACCCGCCGCCGCCCAAAAATGTCTTGCCGCAACAGCCCCAATCAAGGCCAAACCCAGCCGCCCTTGCCCGCCGTCGCACCCGAAAAACCCAAGCATCACCGCACGTTACATCAAACGGCAACTCAGGCCGTCTGAAACACCAACCGCCAAAGCAAGCACATTTTCAGACGGCCTGCCAATCCGCTATAATTGCAGCTTTCATAAACCGTATCCTCCATACGCCATGTCTTTCAAACCGCTGCTGCTCTCAACCGCCCTACTCTGTTTTTCCGCCGCTACTTTTGCCCAGCCCGAATCACCACCGGCTACGGCAGCCGAAGCCGCCGGTGATTTGAAAGACGTTCAACAAGCCATCAATGCGGCACAGGCCGACTTGAAACAAAAACAGACCGCCCGCAAAAATGCCCGCGCCACCCTCGAGCGCACCCGTGCCGCCCTTGCCAAAGCGCAGCAAGAGCTTGCCGTCGTCAACAAACAGCAAAACGACGCTTGGCAAAGGCTGCAAAAGCTGCAAAACGAATTAGGCCGTCTGAAAACCGAAGTAACCGGCACCAAAGCCCAGCTCGCACGCCTGCTGTCGGGCCAATACAAAAACCGCCAGCCCAACGCCGTGGTGCTGTTTCTGAAAAACGCCGAGCCGGGCCAGAAAGCGCGTTTTCTCCAATACAGCCGCTACATCAACGAAGCCAACCAAAAAGTGATTCAAGATTTGGTACGCCAGCAGGGCGAGCTGCAAAAGCAGGAAGCCGCCATCGACGCCGAATTGGCACGGCTGAATAAAATCAAAGCCCAAAAACAAGCCGCGATGAGCAAACTCGGCCGCGCAAACACCGCCGCACAACGCGAAAGCCGCCAGCTTTCCGCCCAAATCGACAACCAAAACAAACGCATCGCCAACCTGCGTGAAAACGAACAGCAGCTCAACCGACTCATTGCCGACATTGCCCGCCGCAATGCTGAAAAACGCAGGCAGGAAGCCGCGACGCGCAAAAAAGCCGCCGAAGAGCGTTTAGCTGCCGCTGAAAAAGCACGCAAAGCAAAAACCAAAACAGCCAAAGCGCAAAACAAAGCTGAGAACAAAGCCAACAAACGCGATAACAAACCTACTCAAACCGCGCGCGCGCCGCAAGTGCCCCGCTCCACCCTCACCGCCGAAGACCGCGCCTTGCAAGCCCCGGCAGAGAATGTCGAACCGTCCGGCGGCTTCAGCCGTATGCACGGCCGTCTGAACCGTCCGGTAAGCGGCAGCATCAGCGGACGATTCGGCCAACCGCGCCCCGGCGGCGGCACATGGAAAGGCGTATTCTTCGCCACCGGCGGCGCAGCAGTGCAAAGCATCGCCCCCGGCATCGTCGCCCACGCCGGCTCGCTTGAAGGCTACGGCAATATGGTGGTCATCGACCACGGCAACGGCTATGTCAGCGTGTATTCCGGCTTGAGCGGCATTTCCGTCTCCGGCGGCAGCAGCGTCAGCGCAGGGCGAACCATCGGCACCAGCGGCAGCCTGCCTTCCGGCGAACAAGGTCTGTATTTTGAAATCCGCCGCAACGGCCAGCAGATGAACCCCTTGTCGTGGATACGCTGACAAACCGGCTTTTGCCCGCACAAACCTTTTTCAGACGGCCTCAACCCAATGCTTTCATCACAGGTACAAAGGCCGTCTGAAAAATGAAAAGGCATACTGTGAAACATACCTGAAAGCCCGATCGGCAAAGCCATGACAAGCAAACTTTAAAGATATGGCACAGTCGTCATACTCGGGCTTGACCCGAGTATCTAGCGTTCCGATAAGCTCAAGAGATAACCCGATCAAACCAGAGCATGACGAAACCATGACAAAAACCGTTTATCTGTGCTATCTATCTGTTTCAAAATAGCACTTAAATCTTGTTTAACCTACCTGAATTAGTATTTTTTTACGCGGATAAGGTTGCCCGACGCCGATAAATCACATAAAGTTTCGCCATTATCCTAACAGGCCGTCTGAAAGCCTGATGCTTACAGAAGAAAGAGAAAGCAACAAGATGTCTAATTCCACTTTGAAAAAAGTCGCACTCTACACACTCGGCGCCCTCAGCGGCGTTGCCTTGAGCCTCAGCGTACAGAGTTACGCCGCGGGCGAAAAAAACAACGAAGCCCTACCCGTTCAATCCATCCGCACCATGGCGGAAGTTTACGGTCAAATCAAAGCCAATTATTACCAAAACAAATCAGACGAAGACCTCATCGAAGGTGCCATGAAAGGCATGGTAGCCGGTCTCGATCCCCATTCCGAATACATGACCAAAAAAGACTACGCCGACCTGAAAGAATCCACCAGCGGCGAATTCGGCGGTTTGGGTATGGAAGTCGGTGCCGAAGACGGTTTTGTGAAAGTCATTTCCCCGATTGAAGACACACCTGCCGAACGCGCGGGCGTGAAAAGCGGCGATTTCATCGTTAAAATCAACGGCGTATCCACCCGCGGCATGACGGTTAACGAGGCCGTGAAAAAAATGCGCGGCAAACCCGGAACCGACATTGTGTTAACCCTGTCGCGCAAAGATGCCGCCAAACCGATTACGGTTAAAATTACCCGCGCCATCATTAAAGTGAAGAGCGTGCGCCACCACCTGCTCGAACCCGGCTACGGCTACATCCGTATCAGCCAGTTCCAAGAGCGCACCGTGCCCGCACTCAACGAATCGGCACAAGCGTTGGTAAAACAGAACAAAGGCGCACTCAAAGGCTTGGTGCTCGACCTGCGCGACGACCCCGGCGGCCTGCTTAACGGAGCGGTGGGCGTATCTGCCGCATTCCTGCCTGCCGATTCCACCGTGGTCAGCACCAAAGGCCGCGACGGCAAAGGCGGCATGAGCTTGAGAGCCGTTCCCGAAGACTACATGCTCTCTTCCGGCAAAGACCCGCTTTCCGGCCTGCCTGCCGAGCTGAAAACCATCCCCGTAACCGTGTTGATCAACTCCGGCTCGGCTTCGGCTTCCGAAATTGTGGCCGGCGCGCTGCAAGACCACCGCCGCGCAGTGGTGGTGGGTACGCAAAGTTTCGGCAAAGGCTCGGTGCAATCGGTATTGCCGCTTTCCAACGGCAGCGCCATCAAGCTGACCACCTCTTTGTATTACACGCCCAAAGACCGCTCGATTCAGGCGCAAGGCATCGTGCCCGATGTGGAAGTGAAAGACAAAGACCGTTTATTTGAAAGCCGCGAAGCCGACCTGCTCGGCCATATCGGCAACCCGCTCGGCGGCGAAGAAGTGAACGGTAACGATTATGTGCCGTCTGAAAGCGCACGGGAAGCAACCGAAAGCAAAGGCAAAAAAGAAAAAGCGAAAGATGAAGACTTATCTTCGCGCCGCATTCCCAACCCCGCCAAAGACGATCAGTTGAGAAAAGCGCTGGAACTGGTGAAATCTCCCGACCAATGGCAGAAATCACTGGGCTTGGCGGCCAAAAAACCTGCGCCTAAAAAAGAAAACGGCGAAAGCAAATAAACCTTAAGCCACCCTCTCAGGCCGTCTGAATTTTCAGACGGCCTCAATATTGAACGCATCAGAAACGGCTACGCAAACCGAATCCATTGCAAACCTGAAATCGTGCTGGATAAAAAACAGGCTGAGACCTTTGCAAAACCCTCAGATATGGATGCAGTTCAAGGCGTGGCAGCACAACGAGTGGAGACATATCATATTAGATAGGCAAACGAGCGGGCAGCGCACAACGCAGAAATGCGCCGTAGATGGGGGTTTGCAAAGGCTTCAGGCTTCAAACCCGCTTAAAACGGGCATATACAGCCGATCAACTTAATTTTGCCGCACACATTTGCACACAACCTGCCTGCCGCACACTCTGGAAATATCCGCTTCCGCCTTCATTTAGATTTTATACTTTATTTATTTTCCGACCGTTTACCGATATGACCGAACCACGCCGCACATCCTATCGCCAGAAACTCCCCAAACGCGAACAGATTTTCGCATCGCGCTGGAGCAAGCCTTTCGCGCCGCTGTTCGACAAACCTTATTTCTGGACACTCAACCGCCGCCAAGCCGCCGTATCGGTGGCGGTGGGAATGTTTTGCGGTTTGATGCCCGGCCCCACACAGATGATGAGCGCGCTGATTGTGGCCTACTTTCTCCGCACCAATCTGCCGGTTGCCGTATTCTCTACTCTCTACACCAACCCGCTCACCTACATGCCGCTTTACTACACCGCCTATAAAATCGGCTCACTGATTTTAGGCACCAACGGCGGCGACCTGACGTTCCCCTCGTGGAACAGCGGCAACTTTTTTTCAGAAGCTGCCGCTTGGCTTGCCGGCGCGGGCAAACCGCTGTTGGTCGGAGTTCCCGTTTTAGGTGCGGTATTGGCGTTTGCCGGCTACTTCGCCGTATTGGGCATTTGGCGTTTACGCACCGCCAGACTTTGGCAGAAGCGCAAGGAAAGCCGTGAACAATAACCGCAAACGCCCGCTTACCCACGGGGAAATCGAAACCGCCCGCTTAGTGTTTTCAGACGGCATCGACTACTCCCGCGTTCACATTTCACGCGGTATTCCGCTTATGCCCGCACTTAAAGTTGCCATGGTGCCGAACGGCAACATCTATTTTCCGCCCGATGACTGCCCTTGCGACTTTACCGAATCGCCGGAACATTACCGGGTATGGCTGATTCACGAGTTAACCCATGTTTGGCAATACCAGCTGGGCTACCGCACATGGCTGGGCGGTATGTTGCTCTCGGCCAAAGGCGGCTACATCAACCGCAGCGCGTATGCCTATCCGCCGCCTGCCGAAGTGAAGGCATTTTCCGAGCTGAATATGGAACAGCAAGCCGATTTTGTTGCCCACTATTACGCTGCCCGCCACTTGAAATGGGCGGCCTACTTGCCTGACTTGCCCCATTATGAAAGGGTGTTGAAGCCCCTGCTCGAAAACCCGCACCGACGTTCATTGCTGCCTGCCTACGCCAATAAGCTGCCGTGGTTCGGCTTGGCAAAAGAACTTTCCACATCCATTGAAACCAAGTTTTCCAAACCGAAATAAGCTGTTGCAGCATTGAGTGGCAAATTAGGTATAAAATAAGCTCTTGAGCCAACCGCAGCGCCATGATTGCGCCAACGGCTTTAAGGCCGTCTGAAACGCTTTAACGACAATGAATCCGAACGAAACCGACACCCTTTCCGCCCACGCCGACCTTGCCGCACCGCGCAGCAGTATTTCCGGCGCACCGAAACATGCCCTGCATCAAACCGTTTATTCTGCCGACAGCTTTTTCCAACACGATTACCTGCCGCAAGAAGGCATACCCGCCCTACGCCGCGCCGAAGCACACGAAACCAACTGGCTGCATTTTGTGGGCATCAACGACGCCACACTGCTGAAAACCCTGCTCGCTCCCTACGGCATACACGATTTGGTGCTGGAAGATATTCTCAGCCGCCGCCAACGCCCGAAAATCGAAGACTACGGCCATTATGTGTTCATTGCCGGCCGCGTTTACCAATACACCTCCGGCAGGCTGCAATCCGATCAAGTGTATCTGATAGTGGGCGAGCAATTCGTGTTTACCTTCCAGCAGAAACCTTTGGGGCTGCTCAGCAGCATCCGCAGCAGGATGAACAACGCTCACGGCGACATCCGCAGCAAAAACGCCGCCTTTCTCGCCTACCGCATCATCGACCGCTTGATAGACGATTATTTCATCACACTCGACCAATACGACCGCCGCGTAGAAAGCATAGACAAAACCCTGTTCAGCGCAGACAGCGGCAGCAGCGACCTGCTCGGCCGCATCCACAAACTCAAACGCGACGCCACCCGTCTGCGCCGTACCCTGCAAGCCCTGCGCGACGTGCTCTACCGCCTCACCCACGGCGACTTTGCCATTTTCAAAGGCGAACCGGTGATCTATCTGCGCGATGTGTACGACCACACCATGCAGCTCACCGAATCGCTCGATGCTTCCCGCGACACCGTATCCAGCATGATGGACGTGCATTTATCGTTCCAATCCAACCGCCTCAACCAGCAAATGCGCATGCTTACCGTGATTACCATTCTGTTTATGCCGCTCACCGTCATTACCGGCATTTACGGCATGAATTTTGAAAACATGCCCGAATTGCGCTGGCATTACGGCTACTACATGGTGCTGGGGCTGATGGCCTGCGTGATCATCGGTCTGCTCGTTTTCTTCTCGCGCAAAAAATGGCTGTAAACCTTTTCAGACGGCCTCAAACCCGGCAGGCCGTCTGAAAACCGGCTTTAGCAGGCTTTGCTAAAACACCAATCTAAAAAACACATCAAAAGGACACCCAACCATGAGTTCAAACCACCCTGTAGAAATCCAACACGAACTGCAAATGTCGGTATTGATGATGCCCGACATGGCCAATTTCAGCGGCAACGTACACGGCGGCGACCTGCTCAAACTGCTCGACCAAGTTGCCTACGCCTGCGCCAGCCGTTACAGCGGCCACTACTGCGTAACCCTCTCCGTCGATAAAGTAACCTTTAAAGAACCCATTCATGTGGGCGAACTCGTTACCTTTTTCGCCAGCGTCAACCATGTCGGCCGCACATCGATGGAAGTCGGCATCCGCGTTGAGGCCCAAAACATCCGCGAACGCACCGTGCGCCACACCAACAGCTGCTTTTTCACCATGGTTGCCGTAGAAAACGGCCGCCCCGTTGCCGTGCCGCCGCTCGAATTGAAAACCGAAGAACAGCGCTGCCGCTTCGAAGCCGCCGAACAACGCAAACAGCTCCGCCTGCAAGCCGATAATGTCGTCGGTTGCGCCGCTGCCGAAAAAGGCTGAAGCAACCGCCCTTGAACGCACAGCCGTCTGAAAACCGTTCGGACGGCGGCAAACTGTATTAAAATAACGCACTTTCACACCCGATATTCCAACATGGCCAACCACCCCTACCGCCGCCTGCGCACTCAAAAAACCGAATTGCCCGAAGTGGGCATTTCCGAAACAGGCAACATCCGCTCGCTGCATCTGGGCAGCAGCACCGTACAAAGCTCCATGAATCTCGACCATCCGGCCGAACTGGTGCTTTCGTACAGCCGTGCCATGATGGGCTGGCTGCTGTTTACCGAACAGCCTCCCAAACACATTACCCAAATCGGCTTGGGCGGCGGCTCGTTTGCCCGTTGGATAGACGCCTATCTGCCCGAAACCCGCCAAACCGCCATCGACATCAACCCGCAGGTTATCAACATCGCCCGCAGCCTGTTTGAGCTGCCTTTTGAAGACGAACGGTTTGAAATCATTGAAGCCGACGGCGCCGAATACATCAAAACCCTGCGCGGCAGCACCGACGTGATTCTTACCGACGGTTTCGACGGCCACCAGATTATCGACGCCTTGGTAGAAGAACCTTTCTTCTGCGACTGCCGCCAAGCACTCTCGCCCAACGGCATTTTCGTTACCAACTGGTGGAGCGGCGACAGGCGTTACCAACGCTTTGTCGAACGCCTGCTCAACGTCTTTGAAGGGCGCGTTTTAGAACTGCCCGCCGAAAGCCACGGCAACGTTGCCGTAATGGCTTTTCAAAGCACGCCCAAAGAGCAGCGTCTCGACACCCTTAAAAAAAGAGCCGAAAAACTCAGCACGCAATACGGTCTCGATTTCAAACGCATGCTGTCCGATCTAAAGGCCTCCAACCACAACAACGGAAAACATTTTTACCTCTAACGCCCGGGCCGTCTGAACCACGCCCCGGCAGAAAGCAACATTATGACCTACTTCAACCGCCATCTATTCATCTGCACCAATGCCCGCCACGACACCTGCAAACAAAGCTGCAACGACAACGGCGAAGGCACCGCAGCCGTGGATTTTCTTAAAGGCAACGCCAAAAAAATGGGCTTGATCGGCCCCGGAAAATTACGCATCAGCAGCACAAGCTGCCTCGGCCGCTGCGAATCCGGCCCCGTAATGGTCATCTACCCCGAAGGCCGCTGGTACACTTATGTCGATGAAGAAGACTTAAAAGACATTCTCGAACAAGACCTTGCGGGTGGAGAAGCCGTCGAACGCCTGCTGGTTGACGAACCCGAATCCGAATAAACATTCCCGCCACAGGCCGTCTGAAACCTTTCAGACGGCCTCCCCGCAACCCTTTCCATCCCAATCCGATTATGCTGAAAATTGCCAACCAACACTTTATCGAAGGCCCTGCCGGCCGCTTGGAAACCATCTATCTGCCTCCGCAAGGCACGGAACGCGGCGTAGCCGTTATCAACCACCCCAACCCGCTGCAAGGCGGCACCAATACCAACAAAGTCATCCAAACCGCCGCCAAAGCCCTGAATAAATTAGGCTTCCACTGCTACCTGCCCAATCTGCGCGGCGTAGGCGGCAGCGACGGCGAACACGATTACGGCCGCGGCGAAACCGAAGACTGCATCGCCGTGATCGATTATGCCCGGGCACAACACCCCGGAGCAGCACAATTCGTACTCAGCGGCTTTTCTTTCGGGGGCTACGTTTCGCTGTTTGCCGCCCAACAACGCCAACCCGATCTACTGCTGCTGCTCGCCCCCGCCGTCAAACACTACAACCGCATGCCCGAGCCAAACGCTCCCGATATGGCCAAAACCCTATTGATACACGGCGAGCAAGACGAAGTCATCGAGCTAGACAAAGCCTTGCGCTGGGCAGCGCCGCAAGACCTGCCCGTGGTCGTGCTGCCCGAATCCTCGCACTTCTTCCACGGCAAACTGATTCCCCTGCGCGACACCATTTTGCGCTTCGCACCTTCCATACTCGACCGTGAAAACTAAAATTTTGCGTCGCCAGTCAGTTTGCGCAGCGGTGTTTTGAGAGAAAATTCACAAATGCAACAATCACAGCAAATATCCAATGGTTATTTGGCAGGTATTTGATTGTGGAGCTCACCCCGAATACCGCAACGCCGACTGACACCCCCAAAAACCGTTCACCGCGGTTCGCAGCCCATATCCGCCGCGCTCACAATAATTATCATCGCAGATAAAGTATCCAACGGAACCATCCTGCTAAAAATCTATCCATGCAGAAGCATGGCTGAAACTTTTGCACGGCAGCCCTTTCAGCCCTTACCCCACCCTGCCTAAAGCGCACAAAACAATATTTTCAACAAAATACATAAATAACAATCAAATATGCGTTTTTAGGCAAAAATACCGCCAAGCGGAATATACAGTCATCGTAAAAAAATACCAAACAGCATTTTTATATCCTGTATAACCGCCATACCTCTATAATTCAGCCCCGCTAAAAAAAGGGCAAACCGACACCTTTGCAAAACCCGCCCGATGTGGATGCTGTTTAAGGCGTAACAGCACAATTAAGTGCAGGCATATTAAACAAACATATCAAAATAGATATGCATACGGTTAGCCGCCAACACGGAAATGCGCCTCCGTAAAGTTTACACAGGTGTCTCAAGCTTTCATTCAATGCCCTACTGCGAAGCGCAGCCGCGCACATTATCGACAGAAATGAGGATATTTCATGGCCAGCAAACCCCTTGTCCGCGCATTAACCATCGCAGGATCAGATTCCGGCGGCGGTGCCGGCATTCAGGCTGATTTAAAAACATTCGGTGCGCTCGGCGCATACGGAGCCAGCATCGTTACCGCCGTAACCGCCCAAAATACCCGAGGCGTGCAGGCCGTTCACGTTATCCCGCCCGAAATCATCGCCGCACAATGCGAATCGGTTTTTTCCGATATCCGCATCGATGCCGTCAAAATCGGTATGCTGCCCGATGTAGAATCCATCAAAACCGTTGCCGCCGCCCTGCGAAAATACAGCGGCGGGTTTGTCGTGCTCGATCCCGTGTTGGTAGCCACATCGGGCGACCGGCTTTCCGTAGAAGATACCGTAGAAACACTTTGCAGCGAGCTTCTGCCGTTGGCCGACGTGATTACCCCCAATTTAGAAGAACTGGCCAAACTCACCGGCAACAGCCTCGCCAAAGACGAACAGGAAATGCTGGCGCAAGGCAAACAATTAATGGAAAAAGGCGCGGCTGCGGCCCTTTTAAAAGGCGGCCATTGGGAAAACAGCAAGGAAGCCCGCGATTGGCTGCTTACCGAAGATTACGACCCCCAATGCTTCCGCAACAGCCGCATCGATACACCCAATACCCACGGCACAGGCTGCACCCTAGCCGCCGCCATCGCCGCCCTCCGCCCGCAACGCTCTAATTTAGGCACTGCCGTTGCCGCCGCCAAAAATTATCTGCACGGAGCCATCGAAGCCGGCGCCGGTTGGCGCGTGGGCAAAGGCGCAGGCCCTCTAGCCCATTTTTGGCGTCAATACCGCGACTAATCAGCCCAAATGCACACAGGCCGTCTGAAAACATTATTTCAGACGGCCTGAAACCTTTGCCAATGCCAACCATCTCAATTGTAAACAATCGGGCTTTATGCCAAAATCTGCCCTACCTTTACACCCAAATTTGCATACCCGAAGCAAAATCATTTGCCTAATGCAAGTCTATCCGCTTCAAAATACAAAGGAAATCCAAACATGTTCCAGCACGTTGCATTTTATCCCGGCGATCCGATTCTCAGCTTGGTCGAAACCTACAATAACGACCCCCGCGCCCACAAAGTCAATCTCGGAATCGGCATTTACTTTGATGAAAACGGCAAACTGCCTGTATTGGATTCCGTGCGCACAGCCGAAGAAAAACGCGCAGCCACAGCCCTGCCGCGCCCTTATCTGCCGATGGAAGGCCTAGATACCTTCCGCCGCGCCGTACAAAACCTGCTTTTCGGCACAAACAACCCCGCTTTGCAGGAAAACCGTATCGCCACCATCCAAACACTTGGCGGTTCCGGTGCCTTGAAAGTGGGTGCGGACTTTTTACACCGCTGGTTTCCTAAAGCCAAAGCCTATGTGAGCGACCCGACTTGGGACAACCACAAAAGTATTTTTGAAGGCGCGGGCTTTGAAGTCGGCACCTACCCGTATTACGACCCGGCTACCGGCGGCGTAAAATTTGAAGAGATGCTGGCGTTTTTATTAGGCTTGCCCGAAAACAGCGTTTTGATTCTGCACCCCTGCTGCCACAACCCCACCGGCGTGGATTTGACCGCCGCACAATGGGATGCGGTGCTGGAAATCGTGCAAACCCGCAAGCTGATTCCGTTTATGGATATTGCTTACCAAGGCTTCGGCGATGATTTGGACAGCGATGCCTACGCCATCCGCAAAGCCGTGCAGATGGGCTTGCCGCTGTTTGTAAGCAATTCGTTCTCCAAAAATATGTCGCTCTACGGAGAACGTGTCGGCGGTTTGTCGGTGGTGTGCCCGAATGAAGAAGAAGCCGCGTTGGTGTTCGGCCAATTGAAATTCAACGTGCGCCGCATATACTCCAGCCCGCCCGCACACGGCGGCTGTGTGGCTGCCGATGTGATGAACACGCCGGAACTGTTTGCACAATGGCAAACCGAAGTATATGCCATGCGCGACCGCATCCGCACCATGCGCCAAAAACTGTACGATGTATTAACAAACAAAGTGCCGGGAAAAAACTTCGATTACTTCATCACCCAGCGCGGCATGTTCAGCTACACCGGTTTGACACCCGAACAGGTGCAGCGTTTACAAAATGAATTTGCCGTTTACCTCGTCGGCTCCGGCCGTATGTGCGTGGCCGGTCTGAACGAATCGAATATCGATTATGTAGCCGACGCTTTTGCCGAAGTGCTGAAATTGAGTTAATCAACACGTTTTTAATACCAAGCAGTAAGCCGTAGAGAATATAGGTAAAAAAACCGATTGTGTAAGCCGTTAAAGCGGCTTACACAATCGGTTTTTTTTAAACTGAACCCAAACGCCGCAGTAAAAGTTAATTGGATTGACTATACATCCCTTACAAATATACGCCCTGCCCGACCACACCCTATCGTCCATTTCGGCAAACACCCCCTACCGGAAGGCATCGTTTGGAGCAGTATCGCCTTACAAATCATGCCCCTGCCCACAATTGCCGACATACCCCAAGAGCAAAAATAATGCCCATCCATCAAATTCATGGACAGACATACAAAAAACGGAAAGTGTAAACAACGCTAGAATTTCCTACATCTCAGCCTTACAGTCAGGAAAAGCAATCAGTTCTTTGTTTTATCAATTAATTTTTCTCCATATCTAGTAATTGTTTTGTAACCGTTGCAACTCTTCTTCTTCAAACCGAACATTTCCTCCATCTTCCCGTTGCAACAACCGCCATACCGTATCTTCACGGTATAACGGTTCAGCATTTTCATCATATTGCGCGCTTACACGTCCGGCAGGCAAGCGCTCGCCTTGTTCTACCATGATTTCATGGCCGATAAAGTTATCTATTCCGTATTTCCCTGCAAACGGGGCGGTAGCCCCCTTCGGCAGTAGCAGAGGTAAACGGTTATCCCGTTCTTCGCCTTGTTTGATTCTGCGTTGCTCTCTGGCCCAATCGACCATATCTTTGGGATAGTAGAGATATTGGCGCAATTCGGTATCGTCGATGTCTTTCAGATAAGCCACCGCAGCGGATTCAAAGCTCCAGTAACCGTAATAGCCACCATACTCGGGATCTTGGTCAAGATGTCGGTCTATTATACCGTTGCCGATTTTGCGGTTGCCTTCATACCAGCCTGCAAGGTAGGAATTAAGATGTTTAAGCGTTTCTTCTTTGCTTTCGGTCATGATTGCCTGCAACAATGGTTTGCGGAAATTGAAGCCACCTTTGGGAAACTTCTGTTTGGGATCGAATTCCGTGGGAATCTGCATGTTAAGCAAAGCATCAAATGCTACATCTCGAAAACCATCCAGTTCATAACATCGTTTAACAATTGCCAGCCAGTCGGTGCGGTCGAATAGGATGCACAATCCGATAGCATTGGGCAGGTTTTCGCTCAAATCCATACCCCCGCCCCAAACAGACATTGTCCATCCTTCTTCAATCAGTTCAGGATCGTCTATGGGGTACTTGGCATCGATTTTCAAACACAGATTGCTGTATTCAATGGCCTGCTCGAAACGTTGATAGACTGCTTCGATGGGATGTCCTGCGGTGTATTCAATCATCGCAACTAGGTAGATTTCCGCAGGTAATGCATCAGGTGAATCAAGTGGATCTTCATTCTCCGTTTCATTTATCCATTTGTTCATCAACCATAGATTGTCTGAATATAACTTTTTAAAAAATACTTCTTCAAATAGGCCTTGTCTATCTTTGTTGTGATTATATTCAATTTCATTATTATGCATTTCTTTTCCTTTATATTTATTTAGTTTTGCCTTTGGCCTTATGCCGTCTTTCCTCTGCCTCTGCATTATTCCTAGCGGTACGTATTAGGGCATTGATTTCACGTTCATTACTGATATGTTTGGTCGGCTGATGGCTTCGATGTTTACTTTCAACATACCCGTTTAATAGTGCTTCGGCATGTTTCCAGCCGTCAGTTTCGGGGATTTGCAAAGCAGTAAAGATAATATGTCTACGGTATAGAGTTTTCCAGTTTTTTCTTTTTTTTCCCAAATCTGCCTGTACCGAAATAGGTAATAAACCTGCCTTAAGCAAATCACTTACTCTTTTCTGAATCCAGACATGATCCATCTGCACTACATGTTTTCCGTTCTCTTTAGCTGCCAACACCCCCATCATCTTCGCCAAATTCGACTGTTGTCCCATATGCGACATCGAAGCCTTTGCTTCCACTACTGCATACGGTTTTCCGCCGTTAGTTGCAGGATTAGCCTTCCAAAAACCGTCTATACCTATATCGTTACCTATCGGCTGCAACTTCTTCAATTTGCCTCTGTCATTCAATTTTCTTGCATCGGCACCTGCTTTCCATTTGCCGTTAGTGTATTCATCATGGCGTATCCAGTTGCCTTTACCCCAACCCAAAGTTTCAAGACAGTAGTAGTCGGCGATATGTTCACCGACACCACCACCAAAAGAATTGGCGAGTTTGGGATAAGCTGTTTGAATCCGCTCTTTCATTTTTCCCGCGCTGACCGTTTTAGTCGGTCGATCCTGACCACTTTTCTCTTGGGCTTTCGGTGTATTTTGTTGAGCTTTAGGCGTGTTTTTATCAGGAATCCGGTGCATGGCTGAATTATTGACCCGAGCCTTACTTTTCGTAATAGCACCTAAAACATGCGGTCGCAATAGTTGGATACAGCTAATTAGATTGCTCTCTAAAAAATCAAAGCAAGTATTGATTGTACCCGACACGTCAAACCATCTGCCGAACACACTGTCTTTAGCCGATTTCAAGGCAGCTTGCCTGCCTTGTTCGAGATAGCTTTTCAGACGGCCTGTATCAACCATTTGGTTCAATAGTGCTTCAGGGTTGAATGCAATAGGTTGTATTCCGTTTTTTTTGAGTTGTACATTCGCTTTTTCAATAATCAACGTGATGATTTCAAACATCAACGGTGCATAAACATCGGGATTGCGTATCAGTTGCTTAAACGTTGTTCGAACAGGGGCACCGGCACCCGGTATCAGGCAAATAGTACCTAATATCAATTCGACTTTAAGCGCGTTTTCCTCTTCTTTGTTCTTATAGTTTTTACGGTATAAATCCCATCCTACCGAAGTAATGTCTTTTATACCCATAGCGATATTTAAGGGTGGAACAACGGCAACCATATCCACCAACAACGATTGAATAGCTTTCTGTTCTTTTTCTGTCAAAGCCATCATATTACTCCGTGTAATCCAAATCCGTATCCAAAAAAGCTGAAAGTATTGCATCCAAATCCGAGCCGGATATATCCGCATCCATTTCAGCCAATTGTTGTCTGACAGCCTCTTCGGAATAGTCCAGTCCGGCATCTATCTCAGGCAGCTTTACTTCATCTTCCGAATAGCCAAAATACACTTCTGCTTCGCTTGCGTTGATATTTTTTAAAACTGCCTTGCCATCTTTATCCAGTTTTCCGCTATATTCCTGTCCGTTTGCCAATACAACCCTGTATGGCGCATTGCCTATCGGCATGAGGTTTGCATCATGGTAAAACAGCTCAAAATCATTTTTGTGCATGGAAAATTTAGCCATATCCATCGTCCATGAACTCGGCCCCATCACCTGAAACCCCGCACACTTCACCCACACCATCTTCGGGCAGCCCAGTTCGATGTTTCCGTCTTTTATCTTGATATAACCGCCGCCGCTGGTCAGCAGGATTTCGTCTTTGGTTGCCACAGTAACTTTGCCGGCACTACTGGTGATGGTGGCATCTTTGAGCGCATTGATCTGCATCTCGTCGTTCTGTGCCTGAATCTCCACTTTGCCCTGATTGGCCTGTAACTTCGCGCCGCTGCTTTGGGCAAACAGGTTGACGCTTCCGACTGCATGGGCGGTAAAGTTGCGGCCGGTGCTGATGTCGGTGTCGCCGCCACTGATGTGGTGGATGTGTTGGCCGGCGGTGTGCAGCTGGCTTTGCGGGGTGGCGCTGGCGATGCCGTCGGGGGCGGATTGGATGATGCCGGCGCGTTGCAGTTGTTTGAGACTGTCTTTCAGACGGCCTGCCTGTTCTTCGGCTTCGGTCGCTTCGTTTTGGGCGGTTTGCGCGGCTTTGTTAAGACTTTTGGCTAGGGAGATTGCTTGTTCGATTTGGGCGATGGCGGCATCCATATCCAATACCTGTCCCGCCGCCTGATTTTGAGCGTCAGTACTGATGAACAAACCTTTGCCTGCCCTAACTGCACCCCAGCTGTCGGTACGCAGCTCGAAGCCTTCGCCGTTGTCGCCGCGTTTTTGGCGTTGGCTGTCGACGATATGGCCGAGGTTGAGTTGGGTTTTGCCGTATTCGGTCGCCAGTTTGATGTGTTCCTGCCCCTGTTTGTCTTCCATCCGCAGTTTGTTGTTGGCCCAGGTACGGATGACGTTGCGGGTGTTCCAATCGGCAGGTACGTGGTCGGGGTGGGAGCTGTCGTGCATCACACCCGAGATATACGGCCTATCGGGATTGCCCTGTACGAACGACAGCATCACTTCGGTGCCTTCGTGCAGCGGGAAGTGCTGGCCGTAGTCGGGGCCGGCATAGGGTTTGGCCAGTCGGATGGGGCGGCTTTCCCCGCCCGGACTCCATTCGTCGAGGTCGAACGGCAGTTTGACGCGGTAACGGCCCATATTGTCGATATAGGCGTAGGTGTAGTTGCCGGGGCTGGTAACCCGTGCGGGTAGGCTGCCCTGGATCGTGGGTAACGGGGTGATGCGTTCGGGGCGGAAGATGCTGTCGGCGGGAATGGTGGTGAAAGTATGGCTGTAGGCATTATCGCGGCTGCCGCTGTGGGTGAGCGATACTACCAACCAGCCGTTGGGCGCTTCGCTGAAGCTCGGGGCCGTCTGAAACACTTGGCCGGGGCTGAGGGCGGTAATGTTGCCGCTGCCGGAGGCAACAATACGGCGGCTGTGGTTCAATTGTTGCAGTAAGGCCGTCTGAAGTTGGGCTTCTGCGGGTGTCTTGTGATGCAAACCCCAATGGCTGTCGCTGCCGAGTAAGACGCTGCTATCGCTTTCCTTATCCTTCGCCGTTACTTCGGACGACAAATCGGTATCGGCATCGCGGTAGTTGTAGTCGCCGACGCGGATGGATTCGAGAATCGGGTTGTGCTTCACTTGTAAAGCAAATACTGCTTCTTCACCGACGCTCTCCAACCCACCATGGTGGCGGTAGGGATACGGATGACGGTTGTCGCGAAAATAATGGGCGGCATCGTCACCGAATACCGCCACATCGCCATATTGGGCGTTCTGCTCGAAGGCGTACCAAATGCCTTCTTCTTCGCACAGCCGGTTGATAAAGGCAAAGTCGGATTCCTGATACTGGGTCACATACTCGCGCACACCGTATTCGCGTGAAGTGTTGAAACGGAAATCGACGCCGGCAAAACCGTGGTGTTTCAGCAGCGATGAAATAATGTCGGGGATGTTTTGGTTTTGAAACAGACGCGAAGTGCGGTGGTGCTTCAATGCGGCGATGCGCGGTTCCAATACCATGCGGTAACGGGTCTCGTCCGCCGATACCGACAGCTTCTCACAGGAAGTGATGATGCCGCTCCATTCCTTCAACGCTTGGGGCGCGATCATTCCCTCGATTAATCCCAACGCATCAGAGCTTACCGGCGTTACCGTAAACTTGGCCGCTTGGTTGATATATGACGACAGCGGTAGGTCGGCATCAGTGGAAGTGAGTTCGATGTCGAGACGGTAGGCTGTGTTGAGTGCTTCGGTGGCGGTGAAGGAGACGACTGAGAGGGAGGGAGTGAAGCGGGAGAGGGTGAGACGGTAGGATTGGGTTTGGGTCATCGCGGGCGTTCCAAAACTGTATTCAAAGTATCAGGATTGAAGAAGTATGTTTTGGAAATATATCAGAATGAATATTTTTGCCCAATATGGGTATGACAAAAGGCCGTCTGAAATTTCAGACGGCCTATGCTTATGCAATAGTTTTCTCACTTGGCTACGGCCACTCCCAAAACTAGCAAACGAAATTAGCGACTATGATGATATTATTCTTTCATAATATTAACAAAGAAATGCAACCTCCTCTTCCGGCAAAATTTTGGATAACAAGAATGACCGAAGGAAAGATAGCGTTTCATTTACCAAGATGATTGTACCGAAGTGATTAACGTATCTAGTGGGTAAATAATTAAATTATAAGATAAATGACTACACATGAGAAAAGCCGGTAATGTTGACCGGCTTTTTATTTTATTGGGTATACAATATGGTACATAAAATAAATATAACCTAAAATTATCTATTTCAATCATCAGGTTATAGTAAAATATGGCAGAGAGGAAGGGATTCGAACCCTCGATACGCTATTCACGTATACACGCTTTCCAGGCGTGCGACTTCAACCACTCATCCACCTCTCTGTGGAAATGCGAATTATAAGTGCTTTAAAGCATGGTGGCAAGTAAGATTCTTCAGAATATTTTAGCTGTTGTCATCCGCAAACATGCTTTTCTGCCCTGCTTCTCTTACTAGTGAAAATAGAATATCACGCCGATTTATTTGTATGGCCACACTTCAAACGCAGGCAGCAATTTAATGTACAATACATCCCATCTTCCTTATTTTTTCAGACGGCCTGGATATTGAGGCCGTCTGAAAACTATTTATACAACAAATCAAATTTAGAAAATGAATCTATCCCCATGATGAATAAAGAACAATTTGCCGATAACCATTTTATCCGCACCATTATTGAAGACGACCTCAAAAGCGGCAAACACACTGCCATCCAAACCCGTTTCCCGCCCGAACCAAACGGCTACCTGCACATCGGCCACGCCAAATCCATCTGCCTGAACTTCGGTTTGGCTTATGTTTACGACGGCCTGTGTAACCTGCGCTTTGACGACACCAACCCCGAAAAAGAAAATCAGGAATACGTTGATTCGATTAAAGAAGACGTAGAATGGTTGGGCTTTAAATGGGCTGGCGAGCCCCGTTATGCTTCCGACTATTTCGACCAGCTGTTTGATTACGCCGTCGGCCTGATTAAAGACGGCAAAGCCTATGTGGACGATTTAACTGCCGAAGAAATGCGCGAATACCGCGGCACGCTTACCGAGCCGGGCAAAAACAGCCCTTATCGAGACCGCAGCATCGAAGAAAACCTCGATTTGTTCATGCGCATGAAAAACGGCGAATTCCCCGACGGCAGCAAAACCCTGCGCCTGAAAATCGACATGGCCGCGGGCAACGTAAACCTGCGTGATCCGGTAATTTACCGCATCCGCCGCGTGCATCACCACAATACCGGAGACAAGTGGTGCATTTACCCCATGTATGACTACACCCACGCCATTTCCGATGCCATCGAAAACATCACCCATTCGCTGTGTACACTCGAATTTGAAGCCCACCGCCCGCTGTATGACTGGGTGCTCGACAATATCCCGATCGACAGCCACCCGCGCCAATACGAGTTTTCCCGTTTGGAATTGCTGTATTCCATCACATCCAAACGTAAACTGAACCAGCTGGTTTCAGACGGCCACGTTACAGGCTGGAACGATCCGCGTATGCCCACCATCTCCGGCATGCGCCGCCGCGGTTACACGCCTGAAGGCTTGCGCCTGTTTGCCAAGCGCGTCGGCATTTCCAAGTCTGAAAACGTGGTCGACATAAGCGTGCTCGAAGGTGCGGTTCGCGAAGAGCTGGAAAATTCCGCACCGCGTTTGATGGCTGTGTTAAACCCGATTAAGGTAACGCTCACCAATTTTGAAGCCGGCAAAACCCAAAGCCGCAGCGCACCTTACCATCCGCACCACGAAGAAATGGGCGAGCGCGAAGTGCCCATCAGCCAAACCCTGTATATCGAAGCCGACGATTTCAGCGAAAATCCGCCTAAAGGCTGGCAGCGTTTGACTTTAGGCGGCGAAGTGCGCCTGCGTTACAGCTATGTGATTAAGTGCGACGAAGTGGTAAAAGACGAAAACGGTAATGTGATCGAACTCAAATGCAGCATTGACCACGACACACTGGGTAAAAAGCCCGAAGGCCGCAAAGTAAAAGGCGTGATCCACTGGCTTTCCGCCGAACACGCCGTGCCGGTGCAAGTTCGCCTGTACGACCGCCTGTTTGCCGAACCGCGCCCCGATGCCGTTCGCGGCGAAGACGGCGAATACCTGCCGTTTACTGATTTCCTGAACCCCGAATCCATGAAAGAAATCACCGCTTACGCCGAGCCGGTGGTCAACACGCTGGAGCCGGAAAGCCGCTGGCAGTTTGAGCGTTTGGGTTATTTCGTGACCGACCGCTACGACCACAGCAAAGAAAAGCCGGTATTCAACCGCACGGTTACTTTGAAAGATACTTGGCAAGCGAAGGAATGAAGCGTTATTTTTCACTGCAAGCTTAAGCCGCCTGAAAAATAATTTACCTAGAAAACAATACCTTCAAAAATTTTTTAAATTTTCTGCGTAAACCGCTTGCCAAACATCATCAAAATAGGCATAATGCGCACTTCTTCAGCCGGTATAGCTCAGTTGGTAGAGCAGCTGACTTGTAATCAGAAGGTCCCGAGTTCGACTCTTGGTGCCGGCACCATAAAACAAAAACAGCCTGATCCCAGCGGTCAGGCTGTTTTGCTTTGGTTGAAATTTCAGCCTGAGCCTCCATTATTAACCGCGTTTAAACTTAAGGCCGTCTGAAAAGAATCGGAATATTGTGATGATCACAGTCAACACTCTGCAAAAAATGAAAGCAGAAGGCGAAAAAATCGCCATGCTCACCGCCTACGAAGCCAGCTTTGCCGCCTTGATGGACAATGCCGGCGTGGATGTTCTGCTGGTAGGTGATTCACTCGGCATGACCGTACAGGGGCAAGCCTCCACCCTGCCCGTTTCGCTGCGCGATATGTGCTACCACACTGCAGCCGTCGCCCGCGGCACCCAAAACGCCATGATCGTGAGCGACCTGCCCTTCGGCGCATACCAGCAAAGCAAAGAGCAGGCGTTTGCCGCCGCTGCCGAACTGATGGCCGCCGGCGCACACATGGTCAAGCTGGAAGGCGGCGTATGGATGGCGGAAACCACCGAATTCCTGCAACTGCGCGGCATTCCCGTTTGCGCCCATATCGGCCTCACGCCGCAATCGGTGCACGCTTTCGGCGGCTATAAAGTGCAAGGCAAAGGCGACAAAGCGCAAGCGTTGCTGAACGATGCCAAAGCGCACGACGAAGCCGGTGCCGCCATCATCTTGATGGAATGCGTGCCCGCCGCCCTCGGCAAACAAGTTACCGAAACCGTGAGCAGCCCCACCATCGGCATCGGCGCGGGTGTGGATTGCGACGGGCAAGTATTGGTGATGCACGACATGCTCGGCGTATTCCCCGGCAAAACCGCCAAATTCGTCAAAAACTTTATGGAAGGCCAAACCAGCATACAGGCTGCCGTAGCCGCTTATGTTGCCGCAGTCAAAAACAAAACCTTCCCTGCCGCCGAACATACTTTTTCATAATGTGAACAGGCCGTCTGAAACATGTTTTCAGACGGCCTCCTTTGGTTAAAGGACAAACCTTTCCATGCAAATCATCCATACCATCAAAGAATTACGCGAATGGCGCAAAACCGCAGGCCGTGTGGCATTTGTGCCGACCATGGGCAACCTGCATGAGGGCCATCTGGCTTTGGTGCGCGAAGCCCGTAAGCGCGCCGATCATGTCGTGGTCAGCATCTTCGTCAACCGCCTGCAATTCGGCCAAGGCGAAGACTTCGACAAATATCCGCGCACTTTACAGCAAGATGCCGACAAACTGTCTGCCGAAGGCGTGAGCGTGGTTTTTGCTCCCGATGAAAAAGAACTGTATCCGAACGTGGAACAACGCTACAACGTCGAGCCGCCTCATCTGCAAAACGAATTATGCGGCAAATTCCGCCCTGGCCATTTCCGCGGCGTAGCTACCGTGGTGAGCAAGCTTTTCAATATCGTCGAACCCGATACGGCCTGTTTCGGCAAAAAAGATTACCAGCAGCTTGCCATCATCAAAGGGCTGGTAGAAGACTTGAACATCAACGTGGAAATCGTGCCCGTCGATACCGGCCGCGCTTCAGACGGCCTCGCCCTCTCCAGCCGCAACCAATATTTAAGCGGGCAAGAACGCGCCGAAGCCCCTCGGCTTTACCGCGAATTGAACATTATCGCCGACGCACTCCGTGAAGGGAATTTAGCTTATGCCGAATTGGAACAAGCTGCCGTAGAGCAGCTTAGCGAATCAGGATGGTCGGTTGATTATGTAGAAATACGCCGTGCCGACAACCTGAACATAGCCCACGCAGGCGATAAAAACCTAGTGGTTTTAGCAGCGGCAAGGCTGGGCACTACACGCCTGATTGATAATATTGAAGTATCGTTATAATCAATCAACACATTTTTAATACAAGACAATACAAGCACGCTTCTGCAGCTTACACAATCGTTCTCTTTGAACTAAGGCGCAGTAACGCCGTGGTAAAAATTGAATTGATTACTATATAAAGCCCCTGTTTCAACAATCAGAGCAAGTTAAGGTATAAAGCGAGCTGTTTGTTACGATACCTACCTGTAAAAAAAACGGAGCATTTAATGCTCCGTTTTTTACAGCCTTTACTTTTGCTTCGGCAATATAAAACGCATTTTCAATCCGTTGGGCTTGATATTTTCAGCAATAATTTTACCGTTGTGCTGATTCACAATATGCTTGGCGATGGCCAAACCCAAACCCGTTCCCGGCTTGCTGGCGCTACTGTCTGCCCGGTAAAAAGCCGTGAAAATATGCGGCAACTGCATTTCATCGACACCCGGGCCGTTGTCGATAATATCAACCAGCCAGTTTTTTGCATCCTGACACAGCCGAACCTTGATTTCGCTGCCTTCCGGGCTGTATGCCATTGCATTGCGGATCACATTGTCGAAAGCACGATAAAGGAAACCTTCGTTACCCATAATGGCAGCGTTATCGGGAACTTTTTCTACTTCCAACAACACTGTTTGCCGGTTTTGTTGAGCAACGGCCTGGCTATCCTCCACCAGCTGCTGAAAGAACGGCAGTAAAGGCAGGTTATCTTTTTCCAAAGGCATGTTGGATGTTTCCAAGCGCGACAAGGTCAACAATTCGCCCACCAGCGTATCCATTCGCGTCAGCTCACCTTCGAGACGTTTGATGTATTGTTCCTGCTTTTGGGGCTGAGACTGAATCAAACCGACAATTGCCTGCATCCGTGCCAACGGCGAACGCATTTCATGCGAAACGTGGTGAAGCAGATGACGCTCTTTTGCAACCAACTGCTCCAATTGAACGGCCATTTTGTCGAACAGAACCGCCAGCTGTGAAAGTTCGTCGTCACGATCGTCCATTTGCTGGGAAATACGGGTATCCAAATCGCCGGATGCCAAACGGTTCATGCCGAACCCGAGAATGCGGATGGGCTTGGTAATGTTGTTGGTCAGAATATAGGCCAGCAACAATCCAACCAAGATGATAAAAGACAGAATGATAAATTCGTGCCAAATCGGGGCGAGCTGCAAGCCGGGAATGAACAACGGGCTGGGAAGACGCTGTATCTGCTGGTTATCCCAATTGCGGATAAAAAAGAGATATTCTTCACCCCAGCGGTCATATTCTATGCTGGCCAGATCCGAATCGGGGTTGGCAACGGCAAACTTACGCGCGTTGACAATCATGTTTTTATCGACTTGCCGGTTCAGAATATCCTGTTCGTTGCCGCCGGTAATCACCAAAACATTATGTGCAACCGGATTGTTTTTCCATTCGCTTAAAATTTCATTTGCACCCTGCTCGCCTCTCACTCTGAAGGCAGAAATAATGCTGCTCATCAAAGTGGTTTCAATGGTTCTTTGCTGGTGGAACTGGTTTTCGGCAATGGTATTCTGCACAAGCCAAAAAGAAAAACTCGCCACGAAAATTGCGCAGATGATGACTGCGCAAAATGTGGCGAATATGCGTTGAAACAGTTTCATTTAGCTGTTTTATCTTTTATCAGTTTTTCACAAACAAATAACCCAAACCGCGCACAGTCTGAATCAGGGAAGCATCGCCCAGTTTGTGACGGATACTCGAAATATGCACGTCGATACTGCGGTCGAATTTGGCCAGTTTGCGGTCAAGTGCTTCCACCGACAAGGTTTCTTTGCTGACCACCTGACCGGCATGACGCATCAGCACTTCCAACAGATTGAATTCGGTGCTGGTCAGCTCCAAAGGCACGTCTTTAATGGTGGCTTGGCGTTTGGCAGGATAAAGCACCACATCGCTTACGGCGATGCTGTTGGGGCTGCTGCTTTGCTCGCCGGATTGTTGCGCACGGCGCAAAATGGCATTGATACGGGCTAACAATTCGCGCGGAGTACAGGGTTTGGGTACATAGTCGTCGGCACCCATTTCGAGACCGATAATGCGGTCGATATCGTCGCCTTTTGCAGTCAGCATGATAATGGGAACCGTGCTTTGATTACGGACGTTTTTCAATACATCCAAACCGTTCATTTTCGGCATCATGGAATCCAGCACGACCACATCGTACTGGCCCGATAAAATTTCCTGCACACCGGCTTCGCCGTCGGGCACGCTGTGTACATTTAAACCCTCTGCCGTTAAGTATTCGGTTAACAGCTCGGTTAATAGAGCATCATCATCTACCAATAATACGCGACTCATGGTCTGTCCTTTACACGGTTATAGTATAGTGGGTGGCTGCGGTTGGCGGTTATGCAGCCGCAATGGTTAAATCTTAACATGCAAATCCCGCTCGCCATATCATCTGCTTCTATGCTTTTGCGCTTTTTTGCAATGCAGACAGCGGTCTTTACAATTCATTTGGAATATTGGCCGTTTTTACTCGGTGCCGGTGCGGTTTATTGTTGCCATATAAACCGGCCATACCTTTCAGACGGCCTGTTTTGCTAATATGGTTCGCTTGGCGCTGATTTCAAGCCATACACATATCCGTGCAATCAAAAAGCTGTTTTGCCGGCGTGCCGCTTTAACGGTTTGGCTGTTTTTCAAGCAGCCACGCTGCCGACACTATGTTAAAAATGACGCCGACTGCCACGGTTAAGCCGAAAGCCGAAACGGCCGGGGTGCTGCTCATGCCTAGCAATATAAACGATATTCCCGTTGTTAATGCGGCCAACATCATGCCGCCCAAGCGTGCGGGGGCGGAATGCTTGGCCGCAACCGCATATACGGCATAATCCACACCGACGGCTGAAACCAACAGCAGGCCGAACATGGCAAACAGGCTTACGGGAATACCCAGCCAGCCCAATACTGCTACCGTAGCGACCGCAGCGGCCAACGGCACGGCCAGAATGTTGGTTCCGCGCCTGCTGCCGAACATGCGCCACAACAACAGCCATGCCAAAGTATAGGAAGCCAATTTGAGCCATGCGGCCTGATTGCGGGTTTCGTGAAACAGCTCGTTCAAATGGGCACGTTTGTCGGCCCAATGTACCCCGCTCAAGCCTTGTACGGCGGTTTGAACCGCAGCCGGCTCACCCATGCCGTTCAAAAGGATAACGGAAGCAAACCGCCCTTTTTCTGGTTGGCCCAGATAGAGCGGGCGCCATGCTTCGGCCAGCACGGGCTTGAGGCCGTCTGAAAGTGTGATTGCGGGAGAAGCGGCTGCCTGATTCAAAGCTTGACGCAAGGCAGCACGCGGCACGCCTATTTCCTGCATGGGTTGCCACGCATCGGGCAGCCTCGCCAGTTCGTGCAAACGGTTTTTCAGTTTTTGCTGTTCGCTTACGGGCAACAGCCATTGGTCGAGCGACTGAATGCCCGCCAATTTTTTCTGCGTAATCAAGGGTTGTAAAGCTTGGCGGACTTCTGCGTTTTTCTGCAGCAACGCATCTTCGCTTTGTGCTTCTACCACCAAGTATTGCCCGCTGAAATCGGTGCCGGACAAAATGCTGATCTGCTGTGCCTGTGCAAGCAGTTCAGACGGCATATTTACCCACTGGCGGATATCGTCGCGCCAATCGCTGCGCCACAGCCCGACGGCCAGCAAAATACCGCCCACTATCCACCAACCGCGCCTGTGCAGGCGTTTTTTTACCTTGGATAAAAACCCGCCCCATTTCTCCACTTTGCCGGAAAAAGGCAGGTCTTTTACCGGATAGTGTTTGAACAATACCGGCAGCCATAACACCGTTGCACCAAACGCGCCCAATAATGCAAAGCCTGAAAATACCGCCGTTTGCCGTAATACGGGCAAAGGCGTAAACCACAAAAACGCATAGCCGGAAACCGTAATAAACAGGCTCACGGCAAATGTCGGCATCACATGGCGCATGGCGGCTTGAGGCCGCCACAGGCCGTCTGAAACGCCGTGATAGCGTTCTTCGGCACGACGGAACACCGACGGTGCCAGCCAATGCAGCGGAAAATCGACCAACATCCCCACCAAACTGGTGCCGATTACGATGGTGAGAATATGCACTTCGCCGAACATCAACAAAGTCGCAGCCAAACCCGTAACCATGCCGGCGGCCAACGACAATACCAGCCAAAACACGCGCATGCTGCGGAACACCCACAGCAACAATGTAAACGTCAGCAGCAGCCCTATGCTCCCCATCAGCCTGCTTTCCCGTTGTGCCTGTGCTTTGGCGGCGGCTGCAAATACCGCCCCGCCCGCACTCAAGGTTTCGGTTTGGCGTTGTGCCGCCAAATCGCGGCTTTTTGCCAACAGCGGGATCAACGCTTCGCTGGCATTGGCGATATTGTTGTTATCGGGCAGCCTGCCGCGCAGCCAAACCCAAGTTTTTCCCTGCCCGTCTTCGGTAAACAACATGCCGTTGTCTGCATTCCACTGCAAACGGCTTTGCGGGCGGGCGCGTTCGGTAACAAAACGCCCCAAACCGAGCCAATCTTGATCCGGCGGTAACGGCGAAGGAGCGGTAAAAGGGTTTACCACCGCCTCTGCACGCTCCTGAAAATACTGCTTGGGCTGCTCGAACAACAAACGCCGCTGTTGAGACGGAATCACGGCCAACCCCAATTTCTGAATGTCCGCCCGCACCTGCGCCAAATCGGGTGTGATGCTGCTGTCGACTTCGGCAAACACCTTGCTTTGCCGCCACAGCTCCGCAATCTCCGCCGCCGTCTGAAAAGCCGTTTGCGCATCGCTGCTGCCCGCCAACAATACAACCTGCGAATTAAGCTGTTTTTCGTTGGCCGCATCCGCCGCCTGCAACAGGGCATCGGGCTGTTTTTCCTGCGGCAACAATGCCGTAAGGTCGGTTTGCAACCACGAACCGGCCGCCATGTTGTACAGCAGAAAACCCAGCAGTAACGCCATCAGCGCAGTATAGGTGCGTCGGATTGAATCGGACATGAAAGTTCCTTATATGGCAATCGGTTAAGCAGGCGGATTTCTCGGCAAAATATAAAAAACGGCGGTATCGGCAGTTACCGGAAACGGCAAACCGCTTACAACGCCTGTTTGGCAAAGGCATCCAACTCTTTGCCTGTTTGAATCCGGTTAAACTGCATGACCGTGCGGTCGCCTTGTTTTTCGTTTAATTCGATGCGGCGTACCACATCGTCGCCGCTGATGTCGATGCGGGTAAAGATCTGTTTCATCAGGGCGGTTTTCGGGTCTAAACGCAGCGTCCATTTTTGCTGCGTGCCGGAAAGTTGCAGGTTGAACTGCTTTTCCAGCCCTTGCGTGTTGCCGCCGAGCAAGTCGAGAAACAGTTTGATTTGCTGTGTTTGGCCGCTCATTTTGCTTGTGTTGGCGGCAACCCAGTTTTTGCCGTTCCACTGCATGATGCCGTCTGAACGCACGCGCAGGCGGTTGTCGAACGGCTTTTGCATGTGCCACAGCAGGCCGCGTTTGGGCACCAGCACAAATTGGCCATTGGTGGTCATCGGTTTGCTGAGTGATTTGAGATAACGCTGCTGGGTAAACGCACCTTGCACGTTGTCGGGTTTTTGCAGGGTTTGGGAAAGTTCGGCGGTTGAAAATGCCCACAACAGCGGGCTGAATGCGGTTAAGGCAACGGCAAATATCGGTTTTTTCATCGTGTTCTTTCTTGCTTAAATTTCGCGGTAAACATCTTCAAACGGCAGGCGGAAGCGTTCGCCCCAGATGCCTTTGTTTTCTTTGCGTATGCCGCAGGAAATAATCATATTGATTTCGGCGCCGCGCGGCAATTTGAGAATGCGTTTTACCATTCGGGTATCCAAGCCCTCCATCGGGCAGGTATCGTAACCTTGTTCGGCCATCGCCAGCATAAAGGTTTGCGCCGCCAAGCCGCAGCTTTTGTGAACAACCGTGCGCACATCTTGCTCTGAAACGTCGACCACAATCGGGCGGAACAGGCCGATGCTGCGGGCGATTATTTGGCGCAACGAACCCATCAAGCCGAAACCGCGGGCATAGATAAACGGCATCAGTTTGCCGTAATAAAATTCCATTTTTTTCAGACGACCGGGGAGTCTGTCGGGCGGGCTGTTTCGGCTGAGGTTGCCGCGCTCGAAATCCAACACGGCTTGTGCACGCTTGCGGTATAAATCTTGGCGGGTAACGAATACCACCATCTGCTGCGCCGTTGCAGCCGCCCCCTGCCCCAAACATGCCCGGGCAAGTTGTTTAAGGGTGTCGTGGTTGGTGATATGGTAAAACTCGTAAAGCTGCATATTGGAGCTGCTCGGTGCTAGTTGGGCCAGCTTGAGGCATTCGCGCACTTTACTGCTGTTTAAGGTTTGATCGGCATCGTAATGGCGGACGGCACGGCGGTGCCGGAGCATTTCGGAAAGAGTCATGATGGTTCCTTGATACTTAAATTTGCCGCCCGTGCCGGAATTCGTTTTCAGACGGCCTGAAACGTCGGATGGCTTCTTACCGCTTCCAACCAGCTTTGAGGGGTTTCAAACTGCATCTCGCCGCTTTGCAGCGACACCGCTGCCTGCGTGGTGCCGGCTTTCGTGAGCTTCAAACCGCTCTCGGCATCGGCAATCGTATAATCAATCCGCAGGCAGCTTTCGATTTCGACCACCGCCAAATCCACGCGGATTTTTTGGCCGAAACGGGCGGGCTTCACATATTTCAGGTTCATCTGCACCACCGGCCAAATAAAACCCTGCCGCTCCATTTCCCGATAATCGTAACCGATGGCGCTGAGAAACGCACAACGCGCCACTTCGAGATATTTCACATAATGGCCGTGCCACACGATATGCATGGCATCGACATCGAAAAACGGCACTTCCAATTCTATACTGTGGCGGCAATAAACATGTTTAGCCATTGTGTTCATCGTTCCAGAAATCGTAAAAATTAAACCATTGCAGCGGATTTTGCGCACATTCGCGTGCCAATACGTCTGCAAAACCCTGCGCCGCCGCCTGTACCGCTGCGCTGCGCTCACTGCGCTTCCAATCGGCCGTATCCAAAAAACGCCGCAGTTTCAGATGATAACGCCCGTTTTGCTTAACGCAGAAAAGCGTGTTTACCCGCGTTTTCAACAAACCGGCCAACAACCACGCCCCTTGCGGCATTTCTGCCGGCGCTCCCAAAAAATCCGCCGTTACCGTTTTTTCCCCGCGCACGGGTATGCGGTCGGCGGCGACGGCAATCCACTCGCCCGCATCAAGGCGCTTATGCAGCTCCATCATCACCGCCGCATCCAAATCGGTTACCTGAATCAGTTGGATTTCATCCGCCCCCGCTTTGGCCAATGCCTCGTTAAACGCCTGCGCGTGGCGGCTGTGCACCAACACATTCAGCCTGAAGCCCTGATGATGCGACACCAACGCACGGCAGATTTCCACATTGCCCACATGCGAACACGCAAAAATCTGCCCGCGCGAATTGCACTGCTCCATGTCGGCATAAATATTATCAGGGTCTTCCACCACCAAATCTTCATAACGGATGGTGCGCTGCCACACCGCAAAACGGTCGCACACCGCCTCGCCAAACGCCACAAACTGCCGAAACACAGGCATACTTTGCGGCAGGCGCACATCGGGAAAGGCCGTCTGAAGCCGCCGCTGGTAGCGTGCGATATTGCGCCGCTGCTTGGGCGACGTGATATAGAAATACAGCACCACAAAGCCGATACACGGATTCATCAGAAATGCAGGCAGATATTTCACCATCAGCGTGGTAATGCCCAAAAACAGGCGGTTGCCGCGTTCGTTTTGCGCGGCCCAATGCGCGTTTGCTTTCGTATCCTTTTTCATATTTTCAGACGGCCTCTCACAGCTTCCCGCCCAACCGCCGCCGCACCATCTCGCAAAACAACCTCGCGTGCATTTTGCTGATCAGCACATTATCGTCAAACGCGCGGAAATGCGACACGCCGCCGGCTTCGTATTTCACCGGCGTTTTAATCCACACCGGTTTCACGCCGCGCCAATAGAGGCGGACAAGGATTTCCGTGTCGAAATCCATGCGGTCGCCCACCCGTTCTTCACGCACCACAGCCAGCACAGGGGCGAGCGGATAAAGGCGGAAACCGCACATACCGTCTTTTATATCGGTGGAAAACGTATGCACCATATTCCAAAAATCGGTGATTTTACGCCCGTAGAGCCGTGATTTCGGCGCATCGCTGCCGTACTGCGGCCAGCCGCATATAACCGCTTCGGGGTGTTGCGCCGCAGCCGCCAGCAACTTTTCCGTGTCGGCCAAACGATGTTGCGCATCGGCATCTACCTGTAAAACATGGGTGTAGCCCTGCCCTTCGGCGTACTTCAACCCCACTTTTACCGCCGCGCCTTTACCGCCGTTAACCGGCCGGTACGCAACATCAATGCCGTCCTGCGCTGCCAAAGCGTCCAATACCGGTTTGCAGTCCGCCCGCGAACCGTCGTCCACAATCAGCACATCCAAACCAAACCCGCGCATGGCTTGGGCAACTTGGGTGATGGTGGTCGGGTGGTTGTAGTGGGGGATTAGGGCTAGGGTTTTCATAAATTTTTCAATTTGCAATTAAGCTCATAAACTACTTAAAGTAGTTCCAAACAATGGATTATATTTTTTCGCTTCTTCGAGTGTGAAAACTGGTATTTTTGTTTTCAAGTAATACGTTTTATTAAAAACATCCACTACACCAATTGTTATTGAAATTTGATTATTAACAATTTTTGGCTGACAACCACCCCAACTTTCAGGCTGTTCAAAATAAACAACTCCAGAAGTTGATTTACCAACTTCTAAAAAAGTATCTTGTTCATTGAAAGTTAGATTATTCTTTTGTAACAAAAAAGGATATATTTTTACTTTGTTTCCAATATCAACTCGAAAATCTTCTAGTGCAATTGTTGGTTTTTTTAACCAAAATAATCTAAGTGTATATTTCCACCACAATGGGCAAAAAGGAATAAGATTCCAACGATATCCAATTTTAATATTTTTAATACTGGAGGCATTATTTCCGATGTTAGAAATATCTAAATAAATAACAAATCCAATTCGATAAGCATGGTAGCCATTAAATTCATTACCTGTTTCATAAATACAGCAAAAAGATGGGCATTCCAATAAAGAAATAATAAATTTTGGTTTCCTCCTCAACGAAGAAAAAATTCCACTTACCCAACCTAATATGATAGTTAATATAAAAATGGCTAATGACAAAACCCCTTGATTTGCGTTCAACCATACTACTACTTGTTTAAATAAGCTTTCCATTTTTCAGACGGCCTCAAACGCCCCAAACACAATCCGCCCAGAAGCACACACAGCTTCATGGTTTTCCAGCTTAAACGTCAGTTTGTTTTTATCCGCATCGTATTTCAGCTCTGCAAACACTTCATGATGCGGGCGCAGGAATTGTTGGTATTTCAGGTTTTCCACGCGGATGATGTTTTGTTTGCCCCATTCAAACCGTTCGGCCAAATCGCGCACCCATTGCAGTTCCACCACGCCCGGCACCAACGGGAATGTGGCGAAGTGGCCGCCGAAATACACCAAATCCAACGGTACGCGGCCCTCGAACATATAGGTTGCGGCAATTTCAGACGGCCTTTCTTTCCAAACGGGCACAGTTTGTGCTTCGGTAAAGGCCGTCTGAAAATCCGCCGCCGTGATTTTGGATTGTGCATTGCGCGGCAGGCTGTCGGTAAAACGCCAGTAGCGCGGCAAAGCCACCGTATCTTGCGTGGCGGCGAGATGCTGTTTTAAAACCGCCGCCACCGCCGCCCTGCCCCGTTCCTGCAAGGCTTGGATGCCGTCTGAATTCAAGGCTGCCCACACGGCGGGGCGTTTGTGCTGCGGGTGCTGGCCGCAATAGGCATCGGCAATCCATTCGTGCGCCAGCAGGTCGTGTTCGATTTGGTTTAATGACACGCGTTTGTCCTCAAATTTGATAATCCGGTCTTTCCGCCCGAGCAATAAAAAGCCTTCGGGCTGCATTTCCACCATATCGGCGGTTTGAAAGCGGCCGTTTGTCCACGGCGATTGCGCCCACAACGCGCCGTCCTCGTCCTGCCCGATTTCCACGGCAGCAAAAGGCTGCCATTCGCGGCGGTGGCGGCGGGACGCAATCACGCCGGTTTCGGTGCTGCCGTAAATCTCAAAAGGCCGCACGGCATGTTTTTCGAGCAAATCGGCGCTTGCTTCGGGCAATGCGCCGCCCGCCGATACAATCCCCGCTACTTTGCCGCCCACCGCCTGCCAGTTGCGCGCTTCGCCCAAACGGTTCAGCACCGCCGGGCTGGCAATCCAAACGCATTTTCCACAAGCTGCGGTGGCCGCCAACAACGTTTCGGGGTACACATTTTGCGGGCGCACCATCGTCCACCCCATTGTGAGCGCAAGTGCAAAGCGGAAGGTAAATCCATACATATGCTGCGGGCTGACGCTGCCGATAACCGCCGGATGGTCGCGCCCGAAAGGAACGGCCTCTGCCAAAGCCAACGCTTCCGCTTCCATTTGAGCCGCCGTTTTCACAATCACCTGCGCCCCGCCGGTCGAGCCGGACGTTTTCAGACAGGCTTCGGCATCGGCAGGAATCAACAGATTATCCGGCATCGTGATTTCAGACGGCATCTCGCTCAACACCGCAGGAATGCTGCAAACCTTATTCGCGTGAAGGCCGTCTGAAAACGCTTTTTCATGCGGCGCATCCGTCAGCCACACATCCGCCGTATTGCCCCAATCCACATTGTCCCGCGCCAAATTCGGCGGCAACAACACCTTCGCTCCCGCATGCCACGCCGCCAGCACCGCGCAGGCAAAAAACGCGGCATCTTCAAACCACAGAGCGGCGGTTTGCACGTTTTGCGTTTTCAGACGGCCTGAAAGGCAGATAACGGCGCGGTTAAAGTCGGCGCGCGTCCAATCGGGGTTGGTGGCGATTAAGTTGTTAGAAAGTGTATTTGGAAGCAATATATTAGTGAGTGTATTCATGATTTAAATCACTGTTTTTGATTGCATGATCAGGCGGCAATTCAACACCTAAATGACATGAAATTCAGTTATCAAACGGCTTTGATTTCAAATCCCGCACCAAACGGTAAACCCTGCCTTTTCCCGTTCCCACCGCTTCCAACAAGCCGGCTTCGGTCAATTCGACCAGATATTTTCTAACGGTTGCCGCTGATTTTCCGGTCAGTTGCTGCGCCCGACTGTTGGAAATTTCCGTGTTTTCTTCAAGGTAGCGGCGTATCGGCAAATAGGCTTGGCGGGCCTTTTCGCTGATTTTGACACCGGCCATATCGCTTATTGAATCAAACGTGTAAGTTTTCAAAGTTTGCAGAACCATATCAAGCATAAACTCGACAAATACGGTTGAATCGTTGGCCTTATCAGCCTCGGCCAAAACACGGTAATAGCCCGGCTGGTTGCTGTACACCATCGTTTCGACGGGTATCCACGCAAACAAGGGGTTCCATCGGCTCAACATCACGCTTTGCCACAACCTGCCTATGCGGCCGTTGCCGTCTTCAAACGGATGTATCATTTCGATTTCGTAATGCACTACGGCACTTTTTACCAACATGGGCGTATCGTCGCTTTCTGCCCATGCAAACAGTTTTTCCATCAAATCGGGCACAAACTGCGGTCGCGCGCCCATGTGCAGCAATGTGCCGTCGGCGGCAAAAATACCCACATCTTTATGGCGGAAACCGCCCGCCCTACCAACAATGCCTTCGGTTAACAAACCGTGCGCTTTAAGAAAATCATTGATGCTGTATGGGTTGTAATTCAAGATTTCTTCATAAGCGTCATAAGCGTTTTTCACTTCCCGAATTTCTTTCGGACTGCCCAACACCCGTTTGCCGTTAATGATATCGGTTACTTGCTCTATGGTTAACGAATTGTTTTCAATAGCTAAAGACGATTGAATCGAGCGGATGCGGTTTTCTTTGCGCAAATGCAGATTCCGCTCGTATTGAAATTGCAGACGGCCGATAATGTGTGAAATCTCAACCATCAAGTTAAGAATATGATTGGTGATGATGAAAGGCGGCTTCATGGCGGGTTTCCTGATGTTCAGGCGGCACAAATTGAGACATTAAATTATACCGCTTATTTTATCGCTCGTTATATCGCTTATTTTATCGCTTATCTCTTCTCCACCCATCCTTGCCGCATGAGGCCGTCTGAAAGCACGCACAGTATAGAAAAACGCGATTCAGCAAAAGGCCGAAGCCGAATACAGCAAAATAAATCTATATCAATAGAAAACCGACAAGCAGCGAAACGGTTGCAATTACTCCACCGACCACTCCACCAGCTTCAACACCACAGGTCGCACGCCCAGCAAGCTCACGAAAGCTATCGGCCAAGTGATGATATAAGCCTTGATAAAGCGCGCGAAATAACCCGCATCTATACCAGTGTTCAATGCCACCAGCACACCGCTTACGATAAACACCATAATGGCAGAAGCGTAGAAAGAAAATGCCAAACCTGCGTATTTTTTCGGTAATTTTTTCATCGTTGTTCCTTTTCTATTTTAATTTTCCATAGCATGTTATCCGGATACCGGCCTGAAAACACAATCATCTTTTTTCAGACGGCCTCAAACTTTCAACACCGCTTTACGGTACAGCCACTCGCCCGCAAACAACACCCCCATCAAGATATACGAAACCATGCCGGTATAAACCGCCCACCAATCATACCGGCCGGAAAGTGCCAGCAGCCCGGAAAGGGTAGCGTTGAAAATAAAAAACATGCACCAAATTTGCGTTACCCGGCGGGTATAGCGCACGCCTTCGGGCGGCAGATCGGGGTTTTGCAGGCGGGCGAGGCGTTCGATAAGGGTTTGTTTAGCAAAGAGGCTGGTTCCGAACACGGCAAGCATCAGCAGGCTGACGGCAACGGGATACCAATACATGGAATCAGGCCGTCTGAAAACAATCACTACGGCAAAAAAAGCAGCCAGCAGCAGGGAAACGGCTTGCTGGGCACGGGTTTTCTGCATCGCGGCGCGTATCAGCCACAAGGCGCACATGGCGGCGGCAAGCCAGAAAAACGCGCCGTGTTCGCGGCCGTAATACCACAATAATGGGTAGGCGATACTAACTATGGCGAGCAAGACTTGGCCGATAATCTTCATAATGGCTTTGAATCAATGTTATTGAACGTTATAGGCTTTTTGCTTTTAAATCGAATACACAAAACACGTTTTCAGACGGCCTAAGATTTCTACAATCTTATCTGCGGCGCATTTCTTAGTGTGTGCTGTTCGTCCGCTTGCCTATCCATTTAAATATACCTGTATTCGTTGCGCTGCTGGGCCTTGAACTGCTCAGGCTTTCAACCTGTTTTTTGCTATTCTTTAAAAAAAGGCCGTCTGAAAACCGATCCGCACATAGCAAAACGGCGGGCTTAGGATGCCCGCCCTTCGGCTAGAGAACAAGCTGAACACTGTTTATTCTGCCTGTATTTTCAACACGGCCTGTACCACGTCTTCTACGGTGCGCACATTGCGGAAATCTTCGGCCTTGAGTTTGCGGCCGGTTTCGCGTTTGATATGGTCGATCAAATCGATGGCGTCGATGCTGTCGATTTCCAAATCTTCATAAAGATTGGTTTGCGGTTGGATACGCTCGGGTTCGATTTCAAACAGATTCACCAAAGCATCGCTTAAAATCCGGCGGATTTCTTGTTCGGTCATGATTCACTCCTTAAGCTTGGCGGGTGCGGACAAACTCGGCCAAAGCTGCAACACTGGCAAAGTGGTCGCGCAAATTGTCTTTTTCGCCGTCGAGCTGGAAACCGAAGGTTTTCTGTACCGCCAAACCCAACTCCAAAGCATCTACCGAATCCAAGCCCAAGCCTTCGTCGCCAAACAGGGCGGCATCGGTTTCGATGTCGTCGGCGGTAATGTCTTCCAAGCCCAAGCTGTCGATAATCATTTGTTTGATTTGTGTTTCTAAATTCATGTTGTTTCTCTTGTGAAATAGTCTTGCAAATAAATATTTAAACGCCTTGCAGCAATAGGCAGGGGCTTTTCGGCGAGCCAGTCTTGCGGATGAATATCGTCGCCCACGGTAATTTCATAATGTATGGTACGGGGCGGGATTTTATACCACGGTTGCCCTTTTTTGAAATTCGGCGGATTCATTTTGATGCACACAGGGGTAATCACCCGCGCACTCCTCAAACCGATAGATACCGCACCTCGGTGAAGCTTGATTTGGCCGTCCCAACCCGTGCGCGTGCCTTCGGGAAAAATAAGCAGGCTTTGCCCGCTTTTAAACACGGCATCCACTTCTTCCATCATTTCCAGCGATTCGTCGTTGGGGATATAACCCGTAGCAAGAATCTGGCTTTTCATGGAAGGATTGTTCAGCAAATCTTTTTTAACGATACAGTTCATTTGAGGCACATGGCCGATCAACAACACTACGTCCAGCAGCGACGGATGGTTGGCCAACACCAACTGCCCCGGCCTGCCCAGCTTTTCCAAACCGTTGAAGCGCACAGTCAACACGCCCGACCAAACCAAATAGCCTGCAAACCATTTCCAAACCCTGCCGATCAGCCGCCGCGCCTGCATTTGACGCGCGATGTCATTTTGGGTGTCGCTCAAGGTGTAAGGAAGCAAAACGATTTTAAACAGCACACCCACCACACCGAACAATATGAATCCGAACAATGTTGCAACAAAGCGGCGGTAATAATTCAATGACTTCATAAAGTTTTCTGCCACAACCAACAGCGTTTTCCGTAGCATCTGGTTTCTTCGTGCCGATTTGAAAGCATGAAACGTATCCAATCAAGCGCGCCCCAATAGCTTGGGTTTTCATCGCTTTTTTCGCCGTACGACAAAGACAAACGGTATTGCCGACCCGGTTTCAACAACATTGCAAGCGCATAGGGCATAGGCGCGCGTTCGGCTTCGAGTGCATATTCTTCCGATAAAGGATCATCTGCCACTATCAGCAAAACTTGTTGCGCCCCTTCCTGCATCAAGGCATAAGCTTCTGCCAAAGCCGTCTCCAAACCGTCGCTGCCCACCGCCAAAGCGGTGTTTTCACGCATATCTTTGCGCAACATCGACCATTGCCCCACTTGCGCGTTGTGTACCGATAACCCGAAAGACGTAGGCGATACGGTATGGGTTTTCATCAGCTCAAGCCACAGCTCGAAACTACGGTTTAATTCGCCGTCGTGCGAGGCAAACACCAAAGCGCTTTCAGGATACTGTTCTGCCAGATTCCATGCCGCATCACACACCAAACGGGCAGCTTTGCCCAAACGCCGCCGCTGCATGGCAGGTAAAAAAGCCAGCTCGGGTTTATAATCGGGTTGCGTGTCGGCAAACCGTGCATCTGCCACCCATTGCTGCCAAGCTTCCAAACCTGCCAGCTTTCCCGACGAAGCCTGCCAATCGGCGATATCGAAAGAAAAGTGGCAATGAGACAAAGGATTCATAGCGTTCCCGGCATCAAAAAAGGCGCTTATTTTAACCTAAGGTGTTAACAAAAAACAGTAATGCAATATAATCGCCTGATACAGGTGTCGCATGAATGATGATTTTACACTTCATTCATTCCAACACATCGCAACATTTTTTCACCCACATCTTAATTACCACCCCATTGATTACTATATTCCATGAATACTCCGCTTGCCTGCCCGATTACTAACGTCGCCCCGTTGTTGCCTCATAGCGGCCCGATGGTCATGCTCGACTGCATTTCCGATTATGGTGCCGACTACCTTACCGCAACCGCTTCAGTTGGTGAAAACCATATTTTGCTGTGTAACAACCGCCTGCCTTGTTTGTCAGGAATCGAAATCATGGCTCAGGGCATAGGCGCATTGGTAGGTTGCCATGCGGTCAACTCGGGAGAAGCAGTCAAACTGGGCTTTTTGCTCGGCACTCGTAAGTTGGATTTATTTGCCGACAATGTACCGGTAGGCACCAAATTAACGGTTAAAGTTAAAGAGTCCATGCGCGATGCAGGAGGATTCGGTGTTTTTGATTGCACACTTCATTGGACGGATGCCCCCGAACACGAAAAGCACCTGTTGCCTGCCGACGGCCTGCTGTTACAGGCTGCTTTAAATGTTTACAGCCCGAATGAAACCAAATCTGCCTGATTGCAAGAAACAAAATTCATTTTTACAAGCCGGTTGCAACCATAAATAACTTTTGCCAACATTGGCTTTTCAGACGGCCTCATACAAAAATCCCTTAAATACACAAGTATTTAAGGGATTTTTATCACTCAAATATAAAATCCGGCCGGGCCTGCTTAAGCTGTGAGCGTACCTTTGGTAGAAGGTGTTTGACCTTGCATACGGTCATCAAATTCTACGGCCATGCGCAAAGCGCGGCCGAATGCTTTGAATATCGTTTCGGCTTGATGATGGGCATTTTTACCCCGCAAATTGTCGATGTGCAGCGTCATCATGCTGTGATTAATCAAACCGATAAAGAATTCGCTAAATAAATCAACGTCAAACTTGCCGATCCATGCACGGGTATATTCAACGTTGTAAACCAAACCCGGGCGGCCGGACAAATCGATAACAACACGGCTCAAAGCTTCATCCAACGGCACATAGGCATGACCGTAACGGCGGATGCCGGCCTTATCGCCCAATGCTTTTTTCAATGCCTGCCCCAAGGTAATACCGATATCTTCTACCGAATGGTGGTCGTCGATATGCAGATCACCTTTGCAGGTAATGTCCATGTCAATCATGCCGTGGCGGGCAATTTGAGCCAGCATGTGGTCGAGAAAAGGCACGCCGGTATCGAAGCGGCTTTGGCCGGTTCCATCCAAATTAATGGCAACCGTAATTTGCGTTTCATAAGTATTGCGGCTCACAATCGCCACGCGACCTTCTGCCTGCTCGAAATCCAATGCAGGCCGGGGGGCATACATGTGCGCCTCTTCGGATTTACCTTCTGCCAAGCGGGCGGCTGCCTCTGCTTTTTTGCGTTGTTCAGCCTCAGGATCATGCTCGCGGTTCATCCAGCCTTTGCGTTTACCCATGCCGTTTTCCAGCTTGGCAAGCAGCGACGGGCGGATACCGCGGCCGTTTTCATCGTCGCTTTGCAGTTCCAAACGCCGTTTGATTTGCGATAACGACGCCGAATTGTCATAACCGCAGCGTCTGGCCAGCTCGGCCATGGAACCTGCTTCTTTAATTAAAAGGTGTAAGTTTTGTAAGTGAAGTTGCGTTTTATTCATAACTCTTTTCCGAATAAATGTTGTTGGTTGTTTAATACTGATTACCGCTGAACAGTTCAGGCATAAAGTTCGCGGATAACTGCCAAAACCGCATCATTTTGGTGCGGTGCACCTACGGTAATGCGTACACATTGTTCCAATAGCGGATGAACCCCGTGTAGTTTTTTGATTAAGATTTTTTGTCGTTTTAATGTTTCGTAAAGCATGTCCGCATCGGGAACACGCACGGTAATAAAATTCGCATCGCTGGGAAAAGCTTTCAGACGGCCTATTTCAGATAAAGCGGCAAACACGCGTTCGCGCTCTTCTTTCAGTTTGGCTGTTGTATTGCGGATTTGTTCCGCATGGTGCAAAGCAAATTTAGCGGTCGCCAAACTCAACTGGTTCATGTTGTAAGGGGGTACGATTTTCGCCAATTCATCAATAACGGCCGCGCATCCCGAAGCGTAGCCGATACGCAAACCTGCAAAGCCTATTTTGCTGATGGTTCGCATCACAACCAGATTTTCTATGCTGCCGGCTTGGGGCAGGAAACTGTCGCCGCTGAATGCGCCGTAAGCTTCATCCACAACCACAATCCCTTTGGCTGCCGCAATAATCTGCTCCACTTCTTCACGTTTGAAACACACGCCGGTAGGATTATTGGGATAGGCAACAAATACCAAAGCGGGATTGTGCCGTTCGATTGCCTGCAACACGGCGGCCAAATCAAGCGTGAAATCTTCGTTTAGCGGAACCCCTACATAATTCATGCCATACAATGCCGCATTGTGCTTGTACATCACAAAACCCGGCTCCGGAGCCAAAACCGATGCGCCTGCTTTGGCCACCAACATGGTCAGCAGCTGAATCAGCTCGTCCGAGCCGTTACCTAATGCAATTTTCGCTTGTTGGGGAATATCGAATGCCTTGCGCAAAGCTTCTTGCAAACCGCTGGTAGCAGGGTTGGGATAGAGATGGACGGGTGCTTTTTTGATCAGCTCTGCCCATTCGTCAAGCAGGGTGGGATTGTCTGCAAAGGGATGGTAGGGGCTTTCCATCGCATCCAGCTTGATAAACCCTTCGGGCAAATCGGCAACCTGATATGCCGTGAGAGATTGAATATCCGGCCGGATAAAATCGGATAAGGTTGTCATCTTAATTTTTCTCTTGTCACATTTATCATTTCAAATGTAGGGAGCTAATGTTATAGAGGTTTTGCGTTAATGTATTATAAGTTTCTATCAAAAATTTAATTTTGTATGACATTATATTATTTTCTTCAAGATAATTCACTATTTTTTTAATCAGAAGCCTTAAAAGATTTCTGAAACAGTTATTAAAATTTATTGTTTTACAACAGAATAATATAGTTTTTTTAACAAACAATTGCTTTTCTCATTTAGAATGAGCCGAACACAGTTCGATAACTTTGTCTCCACCGCAGGGAATCCATTATGACCTACTATGCCGGACTGAAAAAAATTACCGATCTATCCATACGCCACCGCACCATTCAAGGGTTGCAGCGCTTGCGTACCGCATTGGCCGCGCAGATTCCCACACGCACCGTTTCCGATACTCTGCTTTTGGCAACTTGGAACATCCGCGAGTTTGATTCGGGCAAATACGGTTACCGCAGCGAAGAGGCTTATTATTACATTGCCGAAATTCTCAATCATTTCGACCTGATTTCCATACAGGAAGTGCGTGACGGCCTTTATCCCCTGCAACATTTGCAACGGCTGCTGGGCGACAATTGGCAGTTTCTCGTTACCGATGTTACCTTGGGTACATCCGGCAACTCCGAGCGCATGGCGTATCTTTACGACCGTCGCAAAGTCAGCTTCACAGGCTTGGCGGCCGAACTCGTGCTGCCTAAAGACAAAAACGCAGAAACCGAACCCCTGCAACTTGCCCGTTCGCCTTATGTGGCGGGCTTCAAAGCCGGCTGGGCCTACCTGACACTCGCCACCGTGCATATTTACTACGGTAAAGGCGTAGCAGTTGATCCGCGCCGTTTCGACGAAATCAAATCGTTCAGCCGAACCATTGCCAAACATGCCGCCAAACTTTCCGGTGCGCCCCAATATGCACCCGGAGCCGAAGTTAAACCCGACAACCTCATCATGCTCGGCGACTTTAATATTTTCAACCGTAACGACGTTACCATGCAGGCCATTACCGAAGCAGGTTTTGTGGTGCCGGAAGAGCTTAAGCACATTCCCGGCTCCAATGTTGCCAAAGACCGCCATTACGACCAAATTGCCTACTACAAACAACTGGCCAGACTCAAACCCACCGGCAACGCAGGCGTATTCGACTTCTTCGAGCACGTTTACCGCCTGGAAGACGAATCGGCCTATGCCCGGGAAAGAGAAACCAAGCCCGGCCGCAGTTTCAAAGACTGGCGCACCTACCGCATGAGCGACCACCTTCCGATGTGGATTGAATTAGGCATCGACGATACCGACACCTACTTAAACAGCTTGAAATAGCATGAGGCTGTCTGAAAATATGCTTTCAGACGGCCTCATGCCTGTGCCGAACGCCACCGCAGGCTGTATAGCAATGGCGCGGCCTGACAAACACTTGGGTCATAAGCTATAATCCATGCTGTTTTTTTAGCCGATGAAAGCCGTTATGAAAAAAATACTTCTACCCGCCGCCGCATTGCTGCTCGCCGCTTGCGGCTTTCATTTAAAAGGAACGGGCAGCATCTCCGGCACTCTGCCTTATACCTCTTGGCACGTTGCCGGTGCGGAAATCATGAAACAGCCGCTGGAAAACGCACTCAGACGCGCCGACGGCAAGCCCCTTTCCGCCACGCAGGCCCAAGCGGCGGTTACCGTAACCCATATTGAAACCCGCCGCGACATCTACACCATCACCCGAGCGGCCGACATCAACGAATATCTGCTGGCTTTGCGGGTAGAAGCCCAAGCCAGCGTTAACGGCCGGCCTCAAGGCGACCCGATCGTGGTGCTCATCGAACGCAAAATGGATTATGCCGACAGCGAAGTGCTGGGCAAACAGGAAGAAGAAGCCACCATTTGGGCAGAAATGCGTGCCGATGCCGCCGACCAAATCGTGCGCCGCCTAACCTTTTTGAAGGCTGACTGATGCCGGTGATCAGTATCGAACAGCTGTCGCCCGATTTGCCGTTGAAACCGCTGTATGTGATTCACGGCGAAGAAGATTTACTGCGCGTTGAGGCTTTGGACACTTTACGCGCCGCCGCCAAGCAACAAGGCTATCTCAACCGCGAAGTTTATACCGCCGATAACTCGTTCGATTGGAACGAATTATTGCAGTCTGCAGGCAGCATGGGCTTGTTTGCCGACCTGAAGCTGCTGGAAATCCATATCCCCAACGGCAAACCCGGCAAAAACGGCGGCGATGCGCTGCAGTCGCTGGCGGAAAATCTGCCGGAAGACACCGTGATCATTGTAATGCTCCCCAAACTCGAACGCGCCCAAACGCAGGCCAAATGGTTCGGTGCGTTGGCGGCTCACGGCGTGGTGCTCGAAGCCAAAGCCGTTAGCGGCGCAGCCCTGCCGCAATGGATAAGAGGCCGTCTGAACGCTTTAAAGCTCAATATCGAACCCGATGCGCTGGCTTTGTTTGCCGAGCGCGTAGAAGGCAATCTCTTGGCCGCCAAGCAGGAAATCGACAAGCTCGCCCTGCTGCACCCTGCCGGCCATCTCGTGAATATGGCGGATGCCGAAGCCGCCGTTGCCAATGTTGCCCGTTTCGATGTGTTCCAGCTTGCCGGCGCGTGGATGAGCGGCGACAGTATCCGTGTCGCCCGCCTGCTCGAAGGCTTGGAAGCCGACGGAGAAGAACCGGTGTTGCTGCTGTGGGCGGTGGCCGAAGACATCCGCACCCTTATCCGCCTGACCGCCGCGCTGAAACAAGGCCAAAGCGTACAGGCCGTGCGCAACAGCCTGCGTTTGTGGGGCGACAAACAAACGCTGGCACCGGCGGCGGTCAAACGCATCAGCATTAACCGCCTGCTTGCCGCCTTGCAGGAATGCGCCCGCATCGACCGCATCATCAAGGGCGCAGAAGACGGCAATGCTTGGGCCGAATTCAAACATCTGGTTACGGGCTTGGCGGGATAACGTATAATTACCCCCATCTATCAAACAGGCCGTCTGAACACTCACTTTCAGACGGCCTGCAATAAACTGCATTGATTTAAGGAAACACAACGTATGGATAACAAAACCAAACTCCGCTTCGGCGGTCTCGCTTTGCTGACTGCCGCGGTATTAAGCTTGATTTTTGTTTTATTTACCGACTCTTGGCCGATTGCCATTTTGCTGGCCGTAGCCGTCGTGGCCGGCACGGTTTTCGGTTTGATTTGGTCTTCGCGCCGCCAACAGCGCCAGTTTCTCGAGCGTTTGAAAAAATTCGACATCGACCCCGAAAAAGGCCGTGTAAACGAAGCCAACCTGCGCCGCATGTATCACAGCGGCGGCCAAGCGCAAAAAGACGTGATTACGATTTTGTGCATGGCACAAAAATGCTCGGTTGAAGAAGCGCACGCCATGATGAAAAACCGCCCTACCCGCCAACAAATGAACCAAATGGCACAACAGCAAATGAAAGGCCAGCGTCGCCCGCACCGTTGATCGGATGCGCCTTATACCGGTTAACACCCTGCACAGCATAAAAGCTGCCTGATAACTTCAGGCAGCTTTTTTCAGTTCTTATTTATATAGTTAATCAACACATTTTTCATACAGGCAGCAAGCCGCCGAAATTCAAATCACACTCAAGCCGCACGGATTTGCACAGTTTGGCAAAACTGTTCGTTGTCGGCAAACCATTTCAGCTCTTGGCGCAAAGCCACCACTTCGCCGATAACCATTAATGCCGGCCGGGGAGCCTGCTCGGCCATGTGCGGCAAGTCTTTCAGACGGCCTGTCTGCACACTCTGATGTGCAAGCGTGCCGTTGGATACGATGGCCACCGGCGTGTCTGCGCTGCGGCCGTATTCAATCAGTTTGGCCGTAATGTCGGCGGCCTTGAGCGTGCCCATATACACCACCAGCGTTTGATGGTTTAACGCCAGTGTACGCCAATCCGGTTCGCTGCCGTCGTGGCGGCTGTGTCCGGTGATGAACAGCGCGCTTTGGGCGCAATCGCGGTGGGTCAGCGGAATGCCCGCGTAGGCCGTGGCACCCAGAGCAGCGGTAATGCCCGGCACGATGCGGTAAGGAATGCCCGCCGCCGCCAACACTTGCGCTTCTTCGCCGCCGCGCCCGAACACAAACGGATCACCGCCTTTGAGCCGCACCACGCGCTTGCCTTCCTGCGCATATCGAACCAGCAGGCGGTTGGTAGCTTCCTGCTGAACATGATGCGCGCCCGCACGTTTGCCGACGCTGATTTTATCGGCATCTTTGCGCACCATCGCCAAAATTTCGTCCGACACCAGCGCGTCGTACAACACCACATCGGCAGCCTGAATCGCTTGCAACGCATGTATCGTCAGCAAACCCGCATCGCCCGGGCCTGCACCGACCAGCACCACCTCTCCGCGCGGCGTGTCTAAATTGCTGAGCCGTGCCGACAATTCGGCTTCTGCTGCGGCACGGTTGCCCTGTGCCACAAAGGTACTGAATCGGCTTGCAAACAGGTTTTCCCAAAAACGCCGCCTCTCGGGCATCGTACGGACGGCTTTTTTCACCCTGCTCCGCCATTCGCCCGCAATCTCGGCCATTGTGCCGGTGTGCAGCGGCACCAGCGTTTCAATCGCCTGCCGCCAATAACGCGCCAGCACAGGTGCGGTGCCGCCGCTGGATACGGCGATCTTGATCGGGCTGCGGTCAATCACGGCCGGCACGATAAACGAACACAAATCCAACGTATCCACAGTATTGCACAGCGTGCCGCGCGCTTCGGCGGCCTCAAATACACGACGGTTGAGTTCGGCATCGTCTGTTGCCGCCACAACCAGAAACACGCCGTCTATAAAGGCCGTCTGAAACGATTTACCCAGCCACACAATGCGTTTCTGTTCACACCATGTTTCAAACTGCACGCTAAGGGTTTCTGCCACCACCTGCACTTGCGCACCGGCCTGCATCAAACTCTCGGCCTTGCGTTCGGCAACATGCCCTGCGCCCACCAGCAAAACGGGGCGGCGGTTTAAATCGGCAAAAATCGGATAATGGCTCATGGCGGTTCCTTATAAATGTTGGCTTGCGGTTCGGCTGCCGCTTTGGTTGTTGAAAATATTAAAACGGTTTATGCCGCAGCCAAAGGAACGGTTTTTGCTTTGTTTATGGTGTTTGGTTATATGGTTGGGCGGGGATAAAAAACGATACCTTTGCCATATAGAAAAGCCAAAGTCGGACTTTAAAAAGTTTGAGGCCGTCTGAAAGCAAACTTTTTTCAGACGGTCTCAAACATACAGCCAAACGCTCTCGAATCACGCCGCCCAAAAATCGCGCGGCTCATCCAGCACAGGTTTCACGATAAAAGGCCGATACTTTTTCTCATGCTGGAAAGTCAAAGCCGGGCTTAAAAAGCTTGAGGCCGTCTGAAAGCAAACCTTTTCAGACGGCCTCAAACATACAACCAAACTCTCTCCAATCACGCCGCCCAAAAATCGCGCGGCGCATCCAGCACAGGTTTCACGATGCCGGTGCGCACGGCAAAGTCGCCGAAGCCTTCGTTGTTCAGACGGCCTTTCACCCATTCGCCCAGCCAACCGTCGATGATGTCCAAAATCTCCGCTTCGGTGATGTTTTCTTTAAACAGGCGCGGAATGCGCGTGCCCTCGCGGTTGCCGCCGGTGTAAAGGTTGTAGCGGCCTACCGCTTTGCCCACCAAACCGATTTCGGCCAGCATGGCGCGGCCGCAACCGTTGGGGCAGCCGGTAATGCGCAGCACGATATGCTCTTGCTGCAAGCCGTGTTTGGCAAACAGCGCATCCAGCTTGTCAGTAAATTGCGGTAGGAAGCGTTCGGCTTCGGCCATTGCCAACGGGCAGGTCGGCAGCGACACGCACGCCATACTGTGTTCGCGCTGCGGGGTAACGGCATCGCTGATCAAGCCGTGTTCGCGGGCGATGGTTTCGATTTTGGCTTTATCGCGCGGCGCGATATTGGCCACAATCAGGTTTTGGTTGGCGGTGAGGCGGAAGTCGCCTTTATGGACTTTAGCAATTTCGCGCATACCTGTTTTCAGCGGCCTGCCGGGGTAATCGAGCAGGCGGCCGTTTTCGATAAACAGAGTAAGATGCCAGTTTTTGTCTTCGCCCTGCACCCAGCCGATGCGGTCGCCGCGCGAAGTAAATTGATACGGGCGCACAGGTTCAAACTTCGCACCCATGCGGTTTTCCACTTCTTCGATAAACACATCTACACCCACGCGCTCGAGCGTGTAGCGGGTTTTGGCGTTTTTGCGGTCGCTGCGGTTGCCCCAGTCGCGCTGCACGGAAACCACGGCGGCGGCGGCATCGAGCGTTTTTTCCAGCGGCACGAAGCCGAATTCTTTGGCGGTGTTGGGATAGGTTTTGGTGTTGCCGTGCTCCATCGACAGGCCGCCGCCCACCAATACGTTGAAACCGACGAGTTTGCCGTTTTCGCCGATGGCCACGAAGTTCAAATCGTTGGCATGTAAATCGACATCGTTGTGCGGCGGAATCACGACTGTGGTCTTGAACTTGCGCGGCAGGTAGTTTTTGCCGAGCACGGGTTCGGTAGCATCGCCGCTTTTCACACTTTCGGGCAGCGGTGCGGGCGCGGTGGTTTCGGTGGATTCGACTTTTTCGCCGTCCAGCCAAATTTCGGCATAAGCGCGGGTTTTTGGCAGCAGGTGCTCGCTGATTTTTTTCGCCCATTCGTAGGCTTCTTTGTGCAGCCCGCTTTCAACGGGATTGCTGGTGCACAACACATTGCGGTTCACGTCGCCGGCGGTGGCGATGGAATCCAAACCGAGCTTGTGCAGCCATTGGTGCATGGGTTTGATGTTTTCTTTGAGCACGCCGTGGAATTGGAAGGTTTGGCGGTTTGTAAGGCGGATGGAGCCGTAAAGGGTGTGGTCGGTGGCAAATTCGTCGATGCCCAGCCATTGCGCGGGCTGGATGATACCGCCGGGCAAACGGCAGCGCAGCATCACGTTTTTCAGCGGTTCCAGTTTCTGCTCGACACGTTCGGCGCGGATGTCGCGGTCGTCCTGCTCATACATGCCGTGAAAACGGATTAACTGGAAATTGTCTCCCTTAAACCCTCCGGTGAGGCCGTCTGAAAGATCGCTCGTAATCGTTCCTTCGAGATAGCGGCTTTGGTCTTTCAAGCGTTCGTTGTCGGCAAGCGGCGCGTCGGGGAGTTTGGCTCTGGGGTCGGCGGCAGTCATGAATGTTCCTCGGCTTTATTGTTGTGATGCCGATACTGTATCGAGGCCGTCTGAAAAAAGGAAAGAATGCTTGGTTTTAATGTAAGAAAGATTGGTTATATAAACTTTCTTATTATGCCTATTGAATAAAAATTTGAGATAAAAATTAATTTGTCATATAATTTCCTTTGCAAAACAATTGCTTATTATAATAATATTTTCGGAGTTTATTATGAAAAGGAAAATTTTCTTAACGGTATTTTTTCTCACTTTATCGGTACCTGCCTTCTCTGAATCAGGTATTTATCTACAACCAGAAACGGCTCTGAGCCTAATCAAAATTAAAAGCAGCAAACAACTGCAATATTCCGAAAACAGTTTCAGCCCCCGTCTAACTGCCGGATATGATTTCGGTAACAATTTCCGTATAGGTCTTGACTATACTTATTACCGGCCGTTCGGTTTTTCCGATAGCGGAACATTCAATCACAAAATTAAAATCACTAAAAAAGCCAAAACCAATATCAAGCTAAAGTATCAAGACGAAGGTGAAGTCCGGTTCAAAAGCATGGGGATTTCCGCCACCTATGATTTTCCAGTCAATAAAAAGATCCAACCTTATTTAGGTGTACGTTTAGGATTTAACCGTATCAATGTCAATATTAAGAAAACCCTGCCTCAAATTAATAAGACATTGAAGTTCAATAAAAAGAAAAATAGTTTCGGTGCAGGAGCATCTGCTGGTATAGGAGTTAAATTAAACGAGAAGATTACATTAGACGTAGGATACCGCTATAACTATTGGGGCAAGTTTCAGCATGTAAAAATACACAGAAACGAATTTTCTACCGGCTTGCGTATCAAATTTTGAACCGCAACTTAGCAGCTTGAGACCTTTGCAAAACCCCACGCCAACAAACAGCCGGAACATTCTTCATCATATTCCGGCTATTTTTGCGTAAAAAGTAGACAAGCTGAGACCTTTGCAAAACCCTCAGATACGGATGCCGTTCAAGGCGTAGCAGCACAGCGGGTGCAGACATATCATACAGATAGGCAAACGAGCGGGCAGCGCACAACGCAGAAATGCGCCGCATATGGGGGTTTTACAAAGGTCTCGGCCTATCTTGTTGATTTTTTAAGCTCGCCAACTTGAGCCCGAGCTAAGAATCCGCGAATTAACAATCCGTATTTATAAATATTATCCAAATTCTACCAATATCAATTTTTCAAATATAGTTAATCAACTTAACATTTACTACTGCATTGCTGCGCCTTGCCATACTATCTATGCCGTCTTCGGCTTACTATCTTATATTAGATTGTTCTTTCAAGAAAAATTACCATAAGCTACACACAACTGACCCAAGACTAACGAAACCTACCCCGCCACACAGCATCAGCGAAATCGCCAAACAACTTAGCTGCCTCAAAACACCATCGGCTGCTAAATGAAACGGCACGGCTCCAAATAAGAAAAACACTTGACTATGAAACGCCAAGTGTTTGATTTCCGAATCTGTTTCAATCACTACTGCCTGAGTGCCACACTTGAATTTAGAATCCGAGAGCCTGTTTACAAACTGATTCTATATCCTGCTGATTTTATATCAACGCCTTGAAGTCAAACGTGAAAACTTCCACGCAGCCAATGCTGCACCGGCAATAATGCGGTATTTCCAGCCCAACGGCAGAAAAAAGGTTTTAAACAATATATTTTTTGAAGGCACGGCATCTGCCAAACTGACAACGGTACTCAAGCTGTTTTCAAAAAAGTTGTCTTTTTCTTTTGCCCTACGGGTTTTCAAATGTTCGGCGGTCATTTTCAAACGGGCAAGTTCAGCCTGCATTTCTAAAATTTTACGTTCTTCAGATCGTTTGGCCATCTTTATCTCCTGCTTTGTGTGCTGTTTGTTTTGCGGCACCGCTCAAATAGGCAAGGTCTTCATGCATATTGCGCAAGGTACCGGCTATTTGCGAATTTTTGTGTTTCCATGATAAAACGGCCCATACTGCCAAAATAAGAATCATCAATAAACAGGCTGCCGAAATGCCGAAAAACACCCAAATTTTGGCTTCGTCGCTCAGCACATGGTTCAAACCCAGCAACAGGCTCACAATACTCAAGGCAAACAATGCGCCGATAATGACGATAGCGGCAAAAATCTTCATCACGCAGCCGGCCTGTTCGCTCAAATCCAGATGCAGCATCCGCAAACGCAGCAGCAACAGGTCGATGCCTTGGTTGAATAATATTTGAAAATGGTTGATATTTCTTTTTAAATTCATACTGATTCCTTTTGAATTAAGGCCGTCTGAACCACACATCAACCATATATGAATGCTGTTGTGTGAATGATGTGTTGTGCCATATTTTATCGAATTCTGATTTTGGCCTGATTGGTATTTTCAGGCTTGCTGATTCGGCATACAAACGGGCAATGAAAGGCCGTCTGAAAGTTTTCAGACGGCCTCTGTTCAGTATATTAACGGCGGTTCAACAAAACGCCCACAACCAAACCGGCCAGTGCAGCAAAGCCCATTGCGTAGTAAGGTTTGTCTTGAATCAGCTCGTCAGCCTGCTTGGCGGTGTTTTTCACCTTTCTTGCGGCCTGATCTTCGAAATCGGAAAACTTCGCTTTAGCAGCGCTCAGTTTATCTTGCAATTTCACTTTCAATGCCTTGGCTTCTTCGGTGCCGGCTTCAACACCGTTGTTGTACAGGTCTTCAACATCGCTCAATACCGAACGGATTTCTTTCATCAATTCATCTTTTTGTTGTTCAAAATCATGTTTCATCTTACTGCTACCTCCTGATAATGGTTGGGAAAAAACTTCTTTACTGCTTTTCCTATATGGCGCTCAGATAAGATTATTCAACTTATATTTAAGTTATAGAATGAATAAAACTGTCAGATAGCGTTAATTTTTTTCAACCGGAAACAATAAAGCCTTTTTGCATGGGTTGCAAAAAGGCTTTGCCGGTATATCGGGCTGTTCATATTTTATATAGTACACCGCTCTAAAGGTAAAACTGTGATACTAAAACAGAAATACGCCCAAACCGATTAATAATGTTGCAGGTTACTTGATACGCATATCGCCTGTTTCAACAAAACGCTGATGCCAAGACAAAGCTTCGCTCAACATGTGCGGCGTATGCAGACCACCTGCTTTTTCGGCGCGGTCGAAGTAATCACGCAGCATGTCGCGGTAATCGGGGTGGGCACAGTTCTCGATAATCAACTTGGCGCGTTGGCGGGGAGCCTTGCCGCGCAAGTCGGCCATACCTTGCTCGGTAACAATGAACATTACGTCGTGTTCGGTGTGGTCGTGATGGGAAACCATCGGCACAATGCAGGAAATAGCACCGTCTTTGGCCACCGACGGGCTTACGAAGAACGAGAAGAAGGCATTGCGGGTAAAGTCGCCCGAACCGCCGATACCGTTCATCATTTTGGTGCCCATCACATGAGTTGAGTTCACATTACCGTAAATATCGGCTTCAATCATGGCGTTCATACCGATTACGCCCAAACGGCGGATCAACTCGGGGTTGTTGGTGATTTCCATCGGGCGCAATACGATTTTGTCGCGCAGAAACTCGATATTGTCGTTAAAGCGTTGCAAAGCATCGGGGCTGAAAGACAATGCGGTTGCCGAGGCCGATTTCATTTTACCGGCAATAATCAGATCCAACATACCGTCTTGCAATACTTCGGTGTAGCCGGTCAGATCATCGAACGGAGCATCAAGCAAACCGGCCAACACGGCATTGGCCACATTGCCTACGCCTGATTGCAGGGGCAGCAGGTTTTTCGGCAAACGTCCCGCTTTTACTTCGTGAGAGAAGAAATCAATGATTTGGGAAGCGATACGCTTGGAATTTTCATCGGGATCGGCAAACTTGCTGTTGCGGTCGAACGCATCGGTTAACACGATGGCAACGATCTTATCCAAATCGCATTCCAAATAATGTGTACCGATACGGTCGTCGGGTTTTACCAGCGGAATCGGTTGGCGGTTGGGCGGGGTTCCTACGTCGAAATACACATCGTGCATGGTTTCAAGCAATGCATTCTGTTTGGCGTTAACTTCGATGATAACCTGCTTGGCCGCCTTGAGCACTTCGTTACAATGGCCGATACCCATTGCCGGAATGATTTTACCGTCGGCGGTAATACCGGTAGCTTCAATGATGGCAATCTGCATTTCGCCGTAAAAACCGTTACGGATTTGCTGCTCAACATGCGAAAGGTGCATATCTTGATAGAAAATGTTACCTGCGTTAATGCTGTTGCGGATGCCGGGATCGGATTGGAAGGGATTACGGAAACTCACGCAGTTTGCGGCAGCCAACACACCGTCGCATTCAGGCGCGGTCGAGGCACCGGTAATCATACCGATGACAAACTCTTCTCCGCGGGCGTGTGCGGCTTTGGCACGTTCGGCGATTGCGGTAGGCAAGGCTTTGGGATAGCCTGCGCCGGTAAAACCGCTGATGCCTAAAGTCATACCGTTTTTAACAAATTCGGCCGCTTGGTCGGCCGACATAATCTTGGCACGGAGGCCTTCGTGCTGTACGCGTTCTGCGTGATTTTCGCTCATTTCTGTCTCCTCTCGGGTAACGGAAGCCGCGAGATCACGGCTTCCGGCAGTTTGGTATATCAACAAACGGCCGCTGTGTAATACGGCGTAACCGGTTCAAATGGCAATATATAGTAAAGGTTTTATTGTGTAAAGGCAGGCTGTTGCAACAAGTAGGCGGCATTTGATAAAGCTGTTGAAATCAAATAAAAAGGGGCTGACGTAGATTAGCAGTCATGATAGGCTGCAAAAATGAAGATAACCCACGTAAATTAAAAAAGACGACACAAAGAAAGCTGCTCGAATATTTTGTATTGGAAGTAACCGCACGTTCCGCTGCCGATATCTTGGGTATCCAACCTAACACCGCCATACTGTTTTACCGCAAGATCCGCCTCGTTATCAGCCATCATCTGGCTTTGGAAGCAGATCAGGTTTTTGAGGAAAGCATAGAATTCGATGAGAGCTATTTCGGCGGTAAGCATAAAGGAAAGCGTGGTCGCGGTGCCATAGGGAAAGTAGCGGTTTTCGGTATTCTCAAACGCGGCGGCAAGGTATATACCGTGGTGGTGGAAAACCCTAAGCGGGAAAGCTTATTGCATGTTATTAAAAAGAAAATTATGCCAGAAGCATGGTTTATATTTGAGGGTTTTGCAAAGGTCTCAGATTGCCTGAGCAGTTATGATGTTTTGGATGTGAGTGGTTTTACCCATCACCGCATCAACCACAGCAAACTGTTTGCCGACCGTCAAAACCACATCAACGGTATTGAAAATTTTTGGAATCAGGCAAAACGGGTACTGCGCAAATACAACGGTATCGACCGTAAATCGTTCCCGTTGTTCTTGAAAGAATGTGAATTTCGTTTTAACTTCGGCACACCAAAGCAGCAGTTAAAAACTCTGAGGCTTTGGTGTAGTATTTAGGGCTAATCTACTTCAGCCCTTTTTTTAATAACCATTCAGTCTTTCGGCCTTCGGCTTTTTCTTGATGCTTGAAATCAAGAAAGCGCCTACCGCTTCTCAGGCTATCGAACCTCCATCATTTGCGGCATTTACCGTGCGGAAACGTTTTCGTAATGATTCGATTTCGTCTCTTCATTCATCTCCAAAAGAAAAAACCTTTTGAATATTTACACACTCAAAAGGCTTTATTTTAAAACAATACGTTATATATGAAAAATAAATAACGACTTAATAATTACTTTAGGGGCTGACGTAGATTAGCAGTCATGATAGGCTGCCAAAATGAAGATAACCCACTGTAAGTTAAAGAAGAGTCTGCAAAGAAAACTGCTTGAATATTTTGTATTGGAGGTAACCGCACGTTCTGCTGCCGATATCTTGGGTATTCAGCCCAATACGGCTATTCTCTTCTACCGTAAAATCCGTCTTGTTATCAGCCATCATTTGGCTTTGGAAGCAGATCAGGTTTTTGAGGGCACTATAGAATTGGATGAGAGCTATTTCGGCGGTAAGCGTAAAGGAAAGCGCGGTAGGGGAGCAGCAGGTAAAGTGGTGGTTTTCGGTATCCTTAAACGTGGAGGTAAGGTTTATACGGTTGTAGTGAATAATGCCCGAAAGGAAAGTTTATTTCCTGTTATTACAAGGAAAATTACACCTGATAGCGTAGTTTATACGGACTGCCTGAGCAGTTACGACGTGTTGGATGTCAGCGGTTTTCACCATCACAGGATTAATCACAGCAAAAAGTTTGCCGACCGACACAACCATATCAACGGCATTGAGAATTTTTGGAATCAGGCGAAACGTGTCTTGCGCAAATACAACGGAATTGACCGAAAATCTTTTCCTCTGTTCTTGAAAGAATGTGAGTTTCGTTTTAACTTCGGGACACCAAAGCAGCAGTTAAAAACTTTGCGGCTTTGGTGTGGTGTTTAGGGCTAATCTACTTCAGCCCCTTACTTTATGTCATTCAGAACGGAATATCGTCATCAATATCATCAACGGGTGCCGCAGGTGTGGCTGGAGTTTGGCGGCGGGGAGCGGCAGGCGGAGCGGCTGGTGCTTCTGGCTGGTAAGCCGGGGGAGCACTTTGATAATGCTGTTGCTGAGGTGCGGATTGTTGATAGCCTCCTTGGCTGTTGTCATACTCTGCCGAGCCGCTGCTACGCGAACCTAGCATTTTCATCTCGTTGCCGATGATATCGTAAGCGGTACGTTCGATTCCGTCTTTGCCTATATATTTGCGGCTTTGGATGCGGCCTTCTATATATACCGAGCTGCCTTTGCGCAGATACTGGCCGGCCACTTCTGCCAGACGGCGGTAAAGTGTAATGTTGTGCCATTCTGTGCGTTCTTGGCGTTGGCCGCTGTTGCGGTCGTTCCATGTTTCGCTGGTGGCTATGCTGAAATTGCACACGGCTTCACCGTTGGGCATGTAGCGTACTTCGGGATCCCGCCCTAAGTTGCCGATTAAAATCACTTTATTCAATGATGACATTTTTTACTCCTGAAATGATTGCTTCAGCGGCTTTGGGGTCGAAACCTTTTTGCAACGCCTTGATATAAACGGTTTTGTGATCCTGACTGAACTGTATTTCTTCTACTGCCGGCAAGTTTTTCAATGCCGAATAGAGCTCTGTTTCCCTACCTTGCCATGTTTCCCCCACTGTAAAGCCCATGTTTTTTACCGGACGCGGTGCTGGGGCGGTAGCGGCAATCAGCAGCCATACTAAAGTTAGGAGGCTACAAAATATAAAGACACCGGAAAAGCCGTAGTGTTTCAATAAATAACCACCGCAAGCACTGCCGACCACCAAGCCTACGGATTGCAAGGTATTATAAACACCCATCGCCGTGCCTTTAAGGTCTGAAGGTGCGATTTTGGATACCATTGAAGGCAGGCTGGCTTCCAATATATTGAAGCCGATGAAATAAATGATCATGCAAACGGTAATCACGGCAATCGAATGCAAACTGAACACTAAAGCTATTTGAGCGGCTATCACGCATACAATCCCGCCGATAAATACCTGCTTCAATTTGTTGCGTGTTTCACCGATGATAATCAGCGGCACCATTGCAATCAACCCGATAACCGTAGCCGGAAGATAGACTTTCCAATGGCGGTTATCAGTCAAACCCAAATCAACCAAAGCGAACGGCAGCGCGGTAAACAGTGCCATTAAAGCGGCATGTAATGCGAAGATGCCGAAATTCAAACGCAACAATTGCGTGTCTTTTAACACTTCGCCCAAGCGCGACGGCAAAGCTTGTGTATCTTCATGCAGGCGTGATTCTTTCGGATTGGGTGTAATCCACGCTACCACGCCGATGCTGATTAAGGTCAATATACCCATCATGGCAAACAAACCCGGCACGTCCAGCCAGCCCGTTAAGATGGGAGACAACACCAAGCTTACCGAAAATGTGAGGCCGATGGTCAGACCAATCATCGACATGGCGCGCGTACGCACTTCATCACGGGTCAAGTCGGCTACCAACGCGGTAACGGCAGCACTTACCGCTCCTGCCCCCTGCACTATCCTCGCGGCCACCAACATTTCCCAGCTTTCGGCAAACGCCGCCATAAAACAACCTGCGGCAAATACGAGCAAACCGAAATAAATCACTTTTTTACGGCCGAACTTATCTGAAGCCAAACCCAAAGGAATCTGCAACAGCGCTTGCGTCAAACCGTATGCACCGATTGCGAGGCCGACCATTTGTTTGTCGCCGTTTACGCCTTCCAATGAAGCGGTATATAAAGCCAACACAGGCAAAACTAAAAACATGCCGAGCATGCGCAGCGCGTAAACACCGGCCAGCGATGTACTGGCGCGCCATTCTTCGGGGAACATTTGTGTGCGGTTGCTTCTTGCCATAATAATTTTTGCCTAGCCGTGAAAGGTTTACGGTGGTGTAAAGTGATAAATGCCGCTGATTATACACGTTAAGCGTGGTTTGCCTTAGCGGGACCTTTGCTGCCATCTGCGGCACATTTCTGCGTTATGTGCCCGCTTTGCTTGCCCAGCGTGTGATATATCTGCACCCGCTGTGCTGCTACGCTTTAAGCGGCAGTTACATCCGCGGAGGTTTTACAAAGCTCTCTTGGCGTTCAGACGGCCTCTGCATGGCGATGCCGCACCGGCCGTCTGAAAAGCGTTATCAACCGTGCCATTGCCAACGGTTACGCCATGCACCAAGCACGGCATTGGGATATTTGTTACTGCCCAAGCTGCCGTTAAAACGTGCCAGCGCGCGGACAAGATTGCCGCGTTCTACGTTATTGTAATGCCGCAATATGGTGCAGCCGTAACGCAAATTGGTGCGGATATCGAATAAATTGTGGGAAGGTTGGCCGATATAGTTTTTCCAAAACGGCATTACCTGCATCAGGCCGCGCGCGCCTACGCTGCTGATCGCGTACTGCCTGAATGCGCTTTCAACTTCAATCAATCCCAAAATAACCTGCGTATCCAATCCTGCGCGGCTGGATTCGTATTGTATGTTGACCAGCAAACGCTTACGCTCGGCTTCATCGGGAACATAACGTGCCAAACGCTGCGACATTTCGCGCAACCAACGCTCACCGTCGGCAGGACGGTCAAATACCAAACGCGCCGGATTGACATGGTTAACCGAACTGCGCATAACCGAAGCCACATCATCCGAAAGGGTTTCTTCGCGCTGTGCGCCGGCAAACAGCAACTTAGGGCAACATAACAATACGCCTCCGGCAAGCAAAAGCCGCCTTTTTTCGGGCGACTCGGGCAAATGAGTCAGGTTATTGCGTTTCATAAAATGTGCGGATATGGTTTTTGTTTTTCTACGTTAGTGGAATATATAAGTGGAATATAGATACACGTTATGTTTTCAGACGGCCCGTATCGTTTCAGGCCGTCTGAAAACATAGTGAATCCGTTAATCCAAATGTTCGCTGCTTTGCGCCAAAACCGTTCGGTTGCCGTTGGTTTCCGGCGCCGAAACGATACCGTCCGCTTCCATTTGGTCGATTAAGCGTGCGGCACGGTTATAGCCGATACGCAGGTGGCGCTGTACCGATGATATGGTGGCCTTGCGGGTTTTGAGTACGCATGCCACGGCATCGTCATACATTGGATCCAACTCTTCATCGCCGTTGCGTTGGCCGTTGGCATTGCTGAACATATCATCGCTGCCGACTCCGGAAGTCAGAATATCGTCTATATAATCCGGCGCGCCGAACTGCTTGAGGTATTCCACAACACGATGCACTTCATCATCGGCCACAAACGCCCCGTGAACACGTTTGGGATAGCCCGTGCCCGGCGGCAGGAACAACATATCGCCCTGACCTAACAGGTTTTCGGCACCCATTTGGTCGAGAATGGTGCGGCTGTCTACTTTGCTGGATACCTGAAAAGCAATCCGGGTTGGAATATTGGCTTTAATCAGGCCGGTAATCACGTCTACGCTGGGGCGTTGCGTTGCCAAAATCAAATGGATGCCCGCCGCACGCGCTTTTTGCGCCAAACGCGCAATCAACTCTTCGATTTTCTTGCCCGCCGTCATCATCAGGTCGGCAAATTCGTCCACCACCACCACAATAAACGGCAGTTTAGATAATGATTCCGGCTCTTCAGGCGTGAGGCTGAAGGGGTTGGCCAGCGTTTCGCCGCGTGCCGCCGCTTCGGCGATTTTTTGGTTGAAACCCGCTACGTTGCGAACACCCATATGGCTCATCAGACGGTAGCGTTTTTCCATTTCGTTCACACACCAAGTCAAGGCATTGGCCGCCAACTTCATATCTGTTACCACCGGCGCCAACAAGTGCGGAATCCCTTCGTAAATCGACAACTCCAGCATTTTCGGGTCGATCATGATCATGCGGACTTCATCCGGCGATGCTTTAAACAGCATGGACAAAATCATCGAGTTCACGCCCACCGATTTGCCGGAACCTGTTGTGCCCGCCACCAAAAGATGCGGTGCTTTTCCTAAATCGGTTACCACGGGCGCACCGGTAATGTCTTGACCCAACGCCAAAGTCAGTTTGGATTTGGATTCTTGAAACGCGGTTGAATTGAAAATCTCACTCAACCGTATCATCTGCCGTTTGGGATTGGGAAGCTCCAAGCCCATGCAGGTTTTGCCGGGAATGGTTTCAACCACCCTGATAGACGAAACACCGAGCGAACGGGCCAAATCTTTTTCGAGATTCATCACTGCATTGCCGCGCACGCCTACGTCGGGCTCGATTTCATAGCGGGTAATCACCGGGCCGGCATAAGCATCCATCACTTTTACCTTCACTTTGAATTCGGCCAGCTTTTCCTCGATGGTAATGCTGTTTTCGAGCAAAGCTTCTTCGGTTTGGGTTGCACTCAAATCGAATTGCGGCGGCTGCAGCAAGGCTATTGTCGGCAATGGAATTTCCGGAGCATCCGTGTCAGCAGAAACCAAATGTTGCGGAGAATGATGATTTTCAGACGGCCTGATGCCTGTTTGTTCTGCCGAAAGATGTTCGGCGGTTTGCTCGAAAGCGGCAACGGCACTATCGGGCATGCCCGCTGTTTCGTGGTTTAAAGCGGCCGTCTGAAAACCGTTTTGCTCATATTCGGGAGCGGATTCATGTAGCAGACGGTCGTGGATACTCCAAGCCGGACGGGTGCTGATGTGTGCATTGGCTGTTTCGGTATATTCGGGCACGGAGCGGTTTGCGGTTGCGGTTAGGGTGTTGACCTGTGCCGGCGGCTGCACATTATGAAAAACAGGCGGTTCAGGAATATCGATTACCTGCCGCTCAACTTCCGGTACGGGCGGAGGTTCTACCACTGTGGCACCGGCATCCGGCATGGCCGAATACGGCGTAAAACGGGTTGAAATCGGTTGGATAACCGATGCAGGCTTTACCGGTGGCTGAAGCTGGACTGAATGGCTCTGCTCCACACGCGCGGCATCGGGAATCACGCTTTCGCGCATGGCCGTGTTAACTCGGCGTATCCGTTGGCGGTTGACCGGAGAATCGGTACGCGCCAAATTGGCAAACACTTCTCCCTCCGGAATGATTTGCGGCTGTGCAACCTGAACGGGAGCCTGTGCGGATATTTGACGGCGGCGGGCCATCCGCTGCCGCAGCAGATTGGAACGGATGTCTTCTTCGCCGATTGTTTCGGGGCGGCCTTCCGCATTCAACACGGATTGTGTTATCTCGGTTCGGGGCACGGAATGGGACAGTTGCCGCACTTCCGACAACACGCGTTCACGGGTGCGGATAACCGCAGGATCGTCCAAATCAATGGTTTTCAGCTCCACCACAGGAGCCGGTGGCGCAGCTTCTTCCAATGCCGGTTTGAATGTCCAATTGATTTCCACCACTTCCATATCGGGAGAAGGATTGGAAAAAGGTTTGGCCGTCTGAATATCGGTTTCTTTTTCCTGCCACTCCGCCAAATGCGTTTCCTGCAAAGCTCTGGTGGCCTCTTCCAGCGTAATCACAGGTAAAGAAGCATCGGGCTTGTGTGTACGGTATTCTTCTTCTCCGAAAGCCACATAAGGAGCAGGAGCAATGGCTTTGCCCGTTACAGAAGTACGTTTGCGCTCGGCTTTGGATTCCGGCTGCGGCAATACCGCACCGAACATCGGAATATCGGCCGGTTCTTCTGAGGCAGGTTCGGCCGCACCGTCTGCACCCGCAACCTGACCGTCAGATTTTTGCGTTTCTATATTTGCTTGGTTTGAAACCGGCTCGGCTTTTAAAGCACGAATGGGCGCTTCATCTTGTTCAGACGGTTCTGCCTGCTCTAAATCGCCGCCTACCTCTTGAAATTCTTCTTCATGCACATCTGCAGATTGCAGCGCTGCTTTGGGGGCAGATGCAAAAATGGGCAGTTCGTTTATAGATTCGTCGTCTTCGGGCTGATCTTTTCTCTTGCCTGAGGTGGCGTCCAATTTACGGCTGTGCTTGGGCGACAAGGCGCGGAATTTTTCTACGGTTTTATCGTAAACCGCTTTAGCCTCTTCTGCCGCACGGTGGCTTTGACGGGTGTTTTTCAGATTAGGATCAACGCCCCGCAACACTTTGGCCGGCTTAACATGCCCGTCGACAGACGGCGAAGGCACATCACCTGCTTCATGACGGCTCAGATAAGTCAGCTCGCGCAGCCATTCCTGCTCCTGACGATGGCGCACCCATAACACACCTGCAATCGCACACAGTAAAACAATCAGTAAAAATGTCCACAACATGAAAAAAACAGCCCGGATTTGATTTTGGCAAAGTGCCTATTCTAGCCTGTTTCGCAGCTGAAAAGAACCATTTTCATATTTGCTGGCAGGTTTTTTCGACAAAGGGTCATACCGTTTTGAAAAACCGCCCTGCATCCCGCATGGTTCAGCGCTAGGTTAAAACACCCATCCCTATCGAACAAACGGTTATCCATGATTATCAAAGCGGTTTAATCTTTATCAAGGCCGTCTGAAAAGCATTCAGACGGCCTTGATAGGCTATGCTACAATTTGAAGCGATTTTTATTGCATTACATAATTATTTTAACAATTCACGCACCTCACAAACGCCGATACCGCTTAAACGGCCCAAAACCGAAAGCTGATACCCAAACCGAACATCTCAGCCCTTAGCCGACCTCGGTTATTTTGTCATTTCCATCAATCAATTCAGTTAACGAGGAATGTTACTATGCCTGCCATCGCCCATGATATTTTCAAAGCCTACGACATCCGCGGCATCGTCGGCAAAACCCTAACCAATGAAGCAGCCTACTTAATCGGCAAAGCCATTGCCGCCAAAGCCGCCGAGAAAGGCATCAAAAAAATCGCATTGGGGCGCGACGGCCGTTTGAGCGGCCCCGAGCTGATGGAAAATATTTCAAAAGGCTTAACCGAAAGCGGCATAGACGTACTGAACGTCGGCATGGTAGCCACGCCTATGCTCTATTTTGCCGCCATCCGCGAATGCGAAGGCAGCGGTGTGATGATTACCGGCAGCCACAACCCGCCCGACTACAACGGCTTCAAAATGATGCTCGGCGGCGATACGCTGGCAGGCGAAGCCATTCAAGAGCTGCTGGCCATCATTGAAAACAAGCGTTTTGTTTCAGACGGCCTCACAGGAAACGTTACCGAAAAAGACATCTCTGCCGAATATCAAAACCACATCGTCGGCCACATCAAACTCAAACGCCCGATGAAAATCGTCGCCGACGCCGGCAACGGTGTAGCCGGTGCGTTTGCAGGCAACTTGTACCGTGCGCTCGGCTGCGAAGTAACCGAACTCTTCTGCGATGTAGACGGCAACTTCCCCAACCACCACCCCGACCCTGCCAAGCCGAAAAACCTGCAAGACGTGATTAACGAACTGAAAACCGGCGACGCAGAAATCGGCATTGCCTTCGACGGCGACGGCGACCGTTTGGGCGTAGTTACTAAAGAAGGCAACATCATTTATCCCGACCGCCAACTGATGCTGTTTGCCCAAGACGTATTAAGCCGCAACCCCGGTGCCAAAGTGATTTTCGACGTAAAATCCACCCGCCTGCTCACCCCGTGGGTGAAAGAACACGGCGGCGAACCGATTATGGAAAAAACCGGCCACAGTTTCATCAAATCTTCGATGAAGAAAAACGGCGCACTCTTGGCCGGAGAAATGAGCGGACACACTTTCTTTAAAGAGCGTTGGTTCGGCTTCGACGACGGCCTCTACGCCGGCTGCCGCCTGCTGGAAATCCTTTCTGCAAGCGACAATCCTTCCGCCGTACTGAACGCTTTGCCGCAAAGCATTTCCACACCCGAGCTGAATATCGATTTGCCCGAAGGCAGCAACGGCCACAAAGTGATTGAAGAACTGGCGCAAAATGCCAAATTCGACGGCGCCACCGAAATTATTACCATCGACGGCCTGCGCGTAGAGTTCGCCGACGGCTTCGGCCTGATGCGTGCCTCCAATACCACGCCGGTGCTGGTGCTGCGATTTGAAGCTGACAGCGAAGAAGCCATCGCACGGATTCAAAACCAGTTCAAAAAAGTGATCGAAAGCAACCCTGCATTGCATTGGCCTTTGTAACAGATAAACATTTTTCTACCGATAACAGCTGTGATGCCTGCTGCACAACCTTGTATGCAGCATCGCAGCTGATTATTATTTGGCCTGAAACTATCTTTTTTCAGTAAAATCAAAACGTAAAAAAATAATTCATATTCAAACAAATATTTTTCACTTCCCTTGACCGGCACTTGGTTTTAATTTCGATTTGTTTAAGTGCATAATCCGATCAAACAACTCCAAACTTTGTTCATAGCCAATAACCTATTTTTACTACGGCGTTGCTGCGCCTTAGCTCGAAGAGAACGATGGTGCAAACTGCTGAAGCGGCAACAGAATCGGTTTCGTACTCTGCTGCTTGCGGCCTTGTATTAAAAATAGCTTGATTGACTATATCTCCATTGCCGCGGCAATCAGTTGATTGGCTGCAAACAAATAACAAACAGATAAACCGAAGGCAACCGCCATGAGCTTACACAGCAAACCAAGAAAGAAACTCAGCTTCGAATTTTTCCCTACCCGCACGCCCGAAGGCCGTGCAAAACAAGTGATCACACGCAAACAATTGAGCCAGTTCGACCCCGAATTTTTCTCCTGCACATCCGGTGCGGGCGGCTCGACCAAAGAAGGCACGATGCAGGCCATCCAAGATATTTTGAGCGAAGGCATCGCCGCTGCCCCCCATCTGCCCTGCGTCGGCATGCAGCCGCAAGAAATCATTGATTTGCTTAACGAATACAAAGCACTCGGTGTGCGCCATATTGTTGCACTCAGGGGCGACATTCCTTCCGGCATGGGAGCGGGTTCAGACGGCCTGCGTTATGCCAATGAATTGGTTTCATTAATTAAAACCGAATTCAACAATGATTTTCATATCGAAGTTGCAGCCTACCCCGAATACCATCCGCAATCGCGCAGCGCAGAAGACGACATCAACAACTTCGTGCGTAAAGTAAAGGCAGGTGCCGATTCGGCCATCACCCAATATTTTTACAATGCAGACGCCTACTTCCGTTTTGTTGACGACGTGCGGGGGCGCGGCGTTGACATCCCGATCATTCCCGGCATTATGCCGATTGCCAGCTTTTCGAAACTCTCGCGCTTCTCCGATACTTGCGGAGCAGAAATCCCGCGTTGGCTGCGCCTGAAGCTTCAATCTTATGCCGATGATACGGCTTCCATCAAAGCGTTGGCTTTGGATGTGGTTACCGAAATGTGCGAACGCCTGCTGCGCGAAGGCGCACCCAGTCTTCACTTCTACACTTTGAACCAAGCAGGTTTGGTTTCGACCATCTGCCAGCGTTTGGGTTATTGATACAGCAAAACAAATCAAACGTTAAAGCTTCGAATCCATATTAAAAGGCCGTCTGAAACGTTTCAGACGGCCTTTCAGCACGATGCTCTACACTAGATGCGTGCTTTATTTAACGATACTCACTTTTTGAATCACAATCGGCTTCACCGGAATATTCTGATGATAAGCCTGATCCGTTGTTTGCACTTTGGCGATTTTATTCACCACATCCATGCCGGAGATTACTTTGCCGAATACCGCATAACCATAACCTTGTATGGTTTTGCTTTTAAAGTTTAAGAAATCATTGTCGGCAACATTGATAAAAAACTGGCTGGTGGCGGAATTCGGATTGGCCGTGCGCGCCATGGCAATCGTGCCGACCGTATTTTTCAAACCGTTGTCGGCTTCGTTGGCAATGGCTTTATCGGTGGCTTTCTGCGTCATATCCGCGGTGAAACCTCCGCCCTGCACCATAAAACCGTCGATTACACGGTGGAAAATCGTGCCGTTGTAAAAACCTTTTTGCGCATATTGAACAAAATTGGCTACGGTTTTGGGTGCTTTTTTTTCATCCAGCAAAAGTTCGATTTTGCCTACATTGGTGTCGATCACGGCACGGGTGTCTGCGTGTGCCGCAAATGCCGGCAGCACTATCAGACCGGCCAGAATCAGTTTGGCTGTATTTTTCATTTTTTCCTAATAGATGAGTTTGCGAAACGGCGGAATTATCGTGTTTTTTTATCTTGCTTGGCGTAAACAGATTGTAAAAAGGCCGTCTGAAAACAGATTAAATCGTTCAGACGGCCTGCTGTGTTGCTTTTATGCAATGAATATTCAATTTGTTTAATGAATTATTTGGCTGCTCCGTCAGTTAGCTTTGCACGGCGGTTTTGACCAACTCTTTAGATGCGGCAAGAAGCGAAAGACGGGCCATAACGCCGTAAACATATAACCGGTTGCAACCGCAGTCGGGATCGGCGCTGTTGGTTTGGGGAACGCCGAGAGAATCCCATTGGGCAAAAACACGTTTGCACCGCTCTTCTCCGCCTTCTTCGGCATCGGCCACGGGAATGGCCTGATCGAGCTGAACGAAAGACATACCTGTTGCATTAAGGTTTTCATCAACGCCGCGCCCTTCGTGAACACGGAAAAACCCGCCGACGACAAACCGGTCGATCATATATACCACAGGCTCGGAAACCGCTCCGTTCAAGGTTTCGTAAGTATAAATACCTTCTTGCACGATCACTTCGTTCACTTCCAAACCTTCTTTGATTTTAGCCATCTTATTGCGGTTTTTACGGTTCAGACCACGCACTTCATCGGCAGATTTAACGCTCATCACTCCCATGCCGTATGTGCCCGCATCTGCCTTCACAATCACAAACGGTTGGTCGGTAATGCCTTTTTCATCATATTTGGCCTGAATTTTTGCCAACATCCGTTCAACGGCTTCGGCCAGCGCATCTTCGCCTTCGCGTTCTTGAAAATCAAGCCCGCTGATTTGCTCGAAATAAGGGTTGATATGCCAAACATCCATATCGATTAATTGGGCGAACTCTTCGGCCACTTCGTCATAAGCGGCAAAATGAGCGGTTTTACGGCGGGTAGTCCACCCCCCGTGCAGCGGCGGTAATACGGTTTGGGCAATGTCTTTCAAAATATCGGGAGTGCCGGCAGAAAGATCGTTGTTCAGCAGTATCAAACATGGCGAAAAGCCGTCTGAAAGGTGAACTCTGCCACGGGTGCGCAGCAGCGGCTCGATCAAAACCTTGTCTCCCAGAGCCGTTTCCAGTTCGGTCGGTTCGGTAATTTCAGGGTTCAAGCTGCCGAGACGAACTTCAAAACCGGCTGTACGCAGAATATTGCTGAGTGCAAAAATGTTTTGAAGATAAAAAGTATTTCTTGTGTGGTTTTCCGGAACAATCAATACCGATTTGGCTTGAGGGCAATAACGTTCTACGGCATCTTGTGCCGCATGGGCGGCCAGTTGGAGAAAATTGGGATTGAGGTTGTTAAAACCGCCGGGAAACAGATTCATATCGATAGAAGCCATTTTATAACCGGCATTGCGGATATCTACCGAACCGTAAAAAGGAGGTTTGTGTTCCGACCATTGCCGGCGAAACCATGCTTCGATTTTGGTTTGGTTAGACAAAATTTTCCGCTCGAATTCTTGAAGTTGTGACAAATAAGCCGGAGACATTACAGGCAGGTTCATAAACGGTGCTCCCTCAAGTAATCGTGAATAATGCCGAATGATAGGTTTTTTAGCTTCGGGATACAAGTTTCTTCGTTTCAGACGGCCTTTATAAACAACCTTACTTTGCTGCCTCCCATCGAAACAAACAGCGGCAGATATCCCTACTGGCTTACCGGATTGCCTGCGTGTCTATACTGTGCGTCTATATGTTTGCATTCAAGCGATTACCCGCTGCTGCCGCATCAACCCAAACAAGAAAATTAGACAATATGTATAAATATTGCAATCCCGATATAGAAAAAACCAATAGCTATAAAAAAATTAGACAAAAAGGGTTGCAATGGCCGTCTGAAAAGCCTAATATTGGCAACTTGAAAACGCCGCCACACGGCCAAACCGTTTAACTTCCAAAACAACTTAACCCGACATACAGAAGAAAAACCATGAGTGCACAAACCCTTTACGACAAACTTTGGAACAGCCACATTGTCCGCGAAGAAGAAGACGGTACGGTATTGCTTTATATCGACCGCCATTTAGTACACGAAGTAACCAGCCCGCAAGCGTTTGAAGGTTTGAAAATGGCCGGACGCAAACTGTGGCGTATCGACAGCGTAGTATCCACCGCCGACCACAACACCCCGACCAACGATTGGGATAAAGGCATCCAAGATCCGATTTCCAAGCTGCAAGTAGATACTTTAGACAACAACATCAAAGAATTCGGCGCACTGGCCTACTTCCCGTTTAAAGACAAAGGCCAAGGCATTGTGCATGTGATGGGCCCCGAGCAAGGCGCAACCTTGCCGGGCATGACCGTAGTATGCGGCGATTCCCATACTTCTACCCACGGTGCGTTCGGCGCATTGGCACACGGTATCGGCACATCAGAAGTCGAGCATACCATGGCAACACAATGTATCACCGCCAAAAAATCCAAATCCATGCTGATTAAAGTAAACGGCCGTCTGAAACCGGGCGTTACCGCCAAAGATGTCGCCTTATACATCATCGGCCAAATCGGCACGGCAGGCGGAACGGGCTATGCCGTCGAATTCGGAGGAGAAGCCATCCGTTCGTTAAGCATGGAAGGCCGCATGACCCTCTGCAACATGGCCATCGAAGCCGGAGCGCGCTCAGGCATCGTTGCCGTTGATCAAACCACAATCGACTATATCAAAGACAAACCTCTGGCACCCAAGGGCAGCGACTGGGACAAAGCCGTCGAATATTGGCGGACATTGGTTTCAGACGAAGGGGCGCAATTCGACAAAGTGTTCGAGTTTGAAGCCGAAAACATCGACCCTCAAGTAACATGGGGAACATCGCCCGAAATGGTGCTGGATGTAAGCGGCAAAGTCCCCAACCCCGCCGAAGAGCAAGACCCCGTCAAGCGCAGCGGCATGGAACGCGCCTTGGAATACATGGGCTTAACCGCAGGCACCCCGCTCAGCGAAATCCCCGTTGACGTGGTATTTATCGGATCATGCACCAACAGCCGTATCGAAGACTTGCGCGAGGCCGCAACCGTGGCACGCGGCCGCAAAAAAGCCGCAGGCGTCAAACGGGTGTTGGTGGTGCCGGGTTCCGGACTGGTGAAAGAACAGGCCGAAAAAGAAGGATTAGACAAAATTTTTATCGAGGCCGGCTTTGAATGGCGCGAGCCCGGATGCTCGATGTGCCTGGCTATGAATGCAGACCGCTTGGCACCACAGGAACGCTGCGCTTCCACATCAAACCGTAATTTTGAAGGACGCCAAGGCAACGGCGGACGCACGCATCTCGTCAGCCCCGCAATGGCCGCAGCCGCAGCGGTTGCCGGTCACTTTACCGATGTGCGCAATCTGTAAAGATATACAGGCCGTCTGAAAAGTTTTCAGACGGCACCCTATATTGAATTGTAATCCGTAAAAAACTTTGGCATTATGCAACGTGCAGTAACATGAAACTGTACTTTCACAAATCAAGGAGCCTAACATGAAAAAATTAGTATTAGCCGCGTTAACCGCCATGACTTTACTGTCTGCCTGCAACACCGTTTCAGGTTTCGGCAAAGACGTTTCCAAAGCCGGCGACAAACTTGAGCAATCTGCAGACCGCCACTCACACTAAATTCAACTAAGCAACAACCCCACCCCCGCGCCGCATCAATGCGGGGGTATTTTCATACCGAAAGTACACATCATGAAACCGTTTACCCCCATTACCGCATTGGTTGCACCACTAGACCGCGTAAACGTTGATACCGATGCCATCATCCCCAAACAATTTCTCAAATCCATCAAACGCAGCGGCTTCGGCCCCAACGCCTTTGATGAATGGCGCTATCTTGACCACGGCGAACCCGGCATGGACAACAGCAAGCGCCCGCTTAATCCCGATTTTTCATTAAACCAACCCCGCTATCAAGGCGCAGAAATTCTGCTTACGCGCAAAAATTTCGGCTGCGGCTCTTCGCGGGAACACGCGCCTTGGGCTTTGGAAGACTACGGTTTCCGAGCCATCGTCGCCCCTTCATTTGCCGACATCTTCTTCAACAACTGCTACAAAAACGGCCTTCTGCCAATCGTATTGACCGAAGACCAAGTAGATCAGTTATTCAAAGAAGTAGAAGCCACCGAAGGCTACCGCTTATCCATTGATTTGGAAAAACAGACTTTAACCACGCCCGGCGGCCAATCATTTACTTTCGAGATTACCGAACACCGCAAGCACTGTTTGCTCAACGGCTTGGATGAAATCGGCCTGACCCTGCAACACGCCGATGAAATCAAAGCATTTGAAGAAGAGCGAAAAGCCGCACAACCTTGGCTGTTTAACGCTTAACGATAAATTTGCTCCACCACAAACAAAATAAAGCAAAAGCCGCATGAATTACCTTCAGCGGCTTTTTTGTCGGTTCGGCATATTAGCAAATACAGTTGATTTGCTGTACCCGATGCGTTTCCAGACCGAATCAACTTTATTTTTTCTCCAGCCACACACCGCTTTCGATATGGTGGGTGAACGGGAACTGGTCAAACAAAGCCATGCGGCGGATATGGTGGGTATCTGCCAGCACATCCATATTTTCACGCAGCGTTTCGGGGTTACACGAAATATAGATAATGTTGTCGAACTGCTTAACCAGCTTTAAAGTTTCGTTGTCAACCCCTGCTCTGGGCGGATCAACGAAAATCGTAGAAAAGCGGTAATCATTCAATGAAATACCCTGCTCTTTCAAGCGGCGGAATTCACGCACGCCGGTATAGGCTTCGGTAAACTCTTCTGCCGACAATCGGGCGATCTTTATATTGTTGCTGCGGTTGGCCTGTATATTCCATAAGGCCGCCTGAACGGAAGTTTTAGACACTTCGGTAGCCAGAACCTGCCGGAAATAGCGTGCCAACGGCAGGGTGAAATTACCGTTGCCGCAATACAGCTCCAGCATATCGCCGTTTAAAGGACGGGCTACGTCGCATGCCCATGCCAGCATGTGTTCGCACACGCCGGCATTGGGTTGGGTAAAGCTGCCTTCATATTGGCGATAAATGAAAGAAGCACCGGCCACATTGAGCGTTTCGGTAACAAAATCCTGAGTCAGAACAATTTTTTGCCCCTTACTACGGCCAATAATATGGATGCCGAGCTTTTCCTGCATATCTTGTGCCGCAGCCTGCCATTGTTCGTCAAGCTGTTTATGATAAATCATGGTAACCAGCATTTCGCCGCTCAAAGTGGCCAAAAACTCAACCTGATACCAACGGTTTTTCAATACCGGCACGGCATCGGCAGCTTCAAGCAGTTTGGGCATCAAACGGTTGATGGCTTCGCAGGCCGGTGCAAAAGAATCGCAACGCACCAAGGTTGCTCCCCCTGCTTTGCGGCCTTTTTCAAACATGGCGTAGAACATTTCTTCGCCTTCATGCCACACGCGGAACTCTGCGCGCATACGGTAATGTTTTTCTGGCGAGGCGAAAACTTCTAATTCGGGGATGGGAATGGCTTTGAATAAATCTTTGATATAACTGATTTTATCGTTTAGCTGTTGTTGATAATCGGCAGATTGCGTCACAACGGGAAATCCTTAGAAAAACTGAAAACGGCGATTATACAGGCTCACGCCTGCCCGAGCCGAACTCAAACCGTCAAACCAACTGTTCGCCCCAATGCAGTTTTTGGCGCAGCGTTTTGTAGTATTGATAATCGGTAGGATGCAGAACGCGCAAAGGATGGCGGTAGCGGTGGATTCTGATGCGGTCGAAATTCTGTACATCAAAGAAAGACTGGCCGTCGAAATGAACGCGGGCATCGCCGCTTTTGGTAATCAGAATTTCAATCTCGCAGGTGTCGGCAATCGCAATGGGGCGGTTGGTCATGGATTGCGGGCAAATCGGCACCAAGGTAAACGCCCGCAAACTGGCCTGCATAATCGGCCCGCCTGCTGCCAGCGCGTAAGCGGTAGAACCCGTGGGCGTGGAAACAATCAGGCCGTCTGAACGCTGGGTATAAACAAATTCTCTGTCGATGAAAACTTCAAATTCAATCATCTGCCCTGCGCCGCCGCGCGACAGCACCACATCGTTTAAAGCGAGTGAAGTGGTAACGGTTTCGCCGTCGCGCACCAATGAGGTTTCGAGCAAAATGCGCTCTTCCGGCAGATATTTTCCCGACAGCATGCCGTTTAACATCTGTGTCATCTGCTCGCGCGGTACTTGGGTTAAAAAGCCGAGATGGCCTTGGTTGACGCCGATAACCGGCACACGGAAAGGAGCGATTACTCTGGCAACGGAGAGAAACGTGCCGTCTCCGCCCAATACAATCACCAAATCGCATTTTTTGCCGAAATCGGCTTTTTCGATAATGCGGCACACATCCATATCTTCGGCACATACCGAGCCGTCGTCGACACTGGCTTTATCCAGATAGATATCCAGCTGTTTGCTGCTGAGAAACGCCACCAAAGTATGCAGGGTTTCCTGAATATTGGGCGTTTGCGGGCGGGGAATGATGCCGATGTGCTTAAACTGGCTGATCATGGTACGGAAACCGAACGGGGTAAGATGCTTGGATTATAGCGGTTTTTGGCTTGTTGCTGAAAGCGAATGTAGCCGCAGCGGCAATAAAGCTGCAGGCCGTCTGAAAACAGATACGCAACCAACGTTATGGTTTAAACGGCAGCCATATTTTTGCCAAAACATACATCAGCGCACCACTGCCGCCCAACAAGGCAAAAATGATGCCTTTTTTGCGGGCATTGGGGCAAAACCAATAGACGGCGAGGCTGAAACTGAAAAACAATGCGCTCACTACCCAAACCAGTTGTTTGTCTTTAAAACGGTTAAGGGTGTAGCTTTCCGTCATAACCACATACATCTGCCACAATGCCGCCATCGACATAAAGATAACGCCGACGGGCAGAAAGAAAAGGCCGATCAGTTCTTTATTCATGATTGGAGGCCGTCTGAAAAAATAAACGGCGATTATAACAAAGGCCGCCCGAAATGTATTCAGACGGCCTGACAGCTTTTCCTGCTTCTATTTACTCATCATCTCCAGGCAGCTCTGCCTCGCTAATCGGATCGATATACCAAATGTTGCGGCAATAATCCTGAATCGAACGGTCTGACGAGAAATAACCCATGTTGGCAATGTTGATCAGTGCGGAACGCCGCCATTTGGCAGTATCGCGGTAATGCCGGTCGGCACGCTCTTGCGCTTCGATATAGCTGCGGAAATCGGCCATCAGTTGGTAATAATCGCCGTAAGCCTGCATCACGTCGTTATAACGGTTAGGCTCTTGCGGAGAAAAATGGCCTGTGGTGATCTGTTTGACGACACGGCGCAAGTCGCTATCGGCTTCGAGATAGCTGATGGGGTCGTAACCTTCGCGGCGGATGGCTTCTACCTGTTCGACGGTGTTGCCGAAAATGAAAATATTTTCCTCGCCCACATGCTCCAAAATCTCTACGTTGGCACCGTCCAGCGTGCCTATGGTAAGTGCTCCGTTCAGGGCAAACTTCATGTTACCCGTGCCGGAAGCCTCGGTGCCTGCAAGTGAAATCTGTTCCGACAAATCGGCGGCCGGAATAATCATCTGCGCCAAACTCACGCTGTAATTGGGGATAAACACCACTTTAATCAGGTTGCGGATGCGTTGGTCGTTATTGATCACTTTAGCCACATCGTTAATCAAACGGATGATTTTTTTGGCCATATAGTAGGCCGAAGCGGCTTTGCCGGCAAAAATAAACACACGCGGCTGCCAATCGGCATCAGGGTTTTCGAGAATTTTGTTGTAGCGGTCGACAATGTGCATAACGTTCAACGCCTGCCGCTTGTATTCGTGAATGCGCTTGATTTGCACATCGAACAAGGCTTGAGGGTTGACGCTGATGCCCAGCTCTTTTTCAATGTAATCCGCCAAACGCTGTTTGTTGGCTTGTTTCACTTCGGCAAACCCAGCCTGCACTTCAGGGTCGTCCGCCAATTTGTTCAAGCCCGAGAGATGGTCCAGATGCAGCCGCCAATCTTGCCCGCCGAGATTTTCATCTAAGAATTGACTCAAAGGCCGGTTGGCTACGGCAATCCAGCGGCGCGGCGTAACGCCGTTGGTTACATTGGTGAAGCGGTCGGGGAAAATATGGGCGAAATCGGCAAAAATCGAAGTTTTCATCAAGTCCGAATGGATTTTGGCCACACCGTTGACTTTGTGCGAACCGACCACGGCCAACCAAGCCATGCGCACGCGGCGGCCGTGCTCTTCATCGATAATCGACACGCGGCGGATGAAATCGCCGTCGTTTTTGCCGATGGCGCGCAAAGCATCGAGAAAATGCTCGTTGATTTCAAAAATAATGTCGAGATGGCGCGGCAGCAAACGCCCCATTAAATCGACCGGCCAAGTTTCCAACGCTTCACTCATCAGAGTGTGGTTGGTGTAGGAGAATACGCGGCAGCTGATGCTCCATGCTTCTTCCCAGCTCAAGCCTTCTTCGTCTATCAAAATCCGCATCAATTCGGGTATTGCCAACACGGGATGGGTGTCGTTGAGATGAATCGCCACCGTGTCGGCCAGTGTTCTGATATTGGGGAAGCGGCATTTGTGGCGGGCAAGAATGTCTTGAATCGATGCAGATACCAAGAAATATTCCTGTTTCAGGCGCAGCTCGCGGCCGATTTCGGTTGAATCGTTGGGGTAAAGTACGCGCGAAATATTTTCGTTACTGGTTTGCTCGCGCATGGCGGCAAAATAATCGCCTTGGTTGAAGTTGGCCAAATCGAACGCATCGCCGGCGTGCGCCGTCCACAAACGCAAAGGGTTGGCGATTTGGCCGCCGTAGCCGGGAATCACTTCATCATAAGCCAATGCGGTGATCTGTTCGGCAGGTTCCCAATGTTTGACGTTGCCGTTAACGTGCATGCGGCCGCCGAAATAAACGGGATAGCGTTTGTGCGGGCGCGCAAACTGCCACTGCATATCGTTATCCAACCACAAATCGGGCTTTTCGATCTGCTGGCCGTCAACGATTTCCTGTTTGAACATGCCGTATTGGTAGCGGATGCCGTAGCCGACTGCGGGAATACGCAGCGTGGCGAGCGAATCTAAAAAACAGGCGGCCAAGCGGCCCAAACCGCCGTTGCCCAAACCGGGGTCGTCTTCTTGTTCGCATACGTCGGCAAAATCCAAACCGAGCTGGCTGAACGCCTCGTTAAACGCATCGTAAACGCCTTCGTTAATCAGCGAGTTGACAAACGAACGCCCCATCAGAAATTCCATCGACAAATAATAAACCGTGCGCTTGCCGTGGTCTTCGTGGCTGCGGCGGGTTTTCAAAAAGCTTTCTGTAACCAAATCGCGGGCGGCAAAAATGGCGGCGTTCAGCCATTGTTGGGGGGTGGCATCGCGCGGATCAACGCCCAAAATGAAAATCAGCTTATACACAATCGATTTGCGTACCAAATCCGCATCGGGTTTGGGCATGGCGTATTCGTATTCAGGCAAAGGGAGCTTTGAAATCATAATCAAGCCTTTTATTGGGAAAATTCAGTTGGGCGACAGCTTTGCCGTTTGTTTTTATGGTTTTGTTTCCGGCAAAGCTGCTGTTTATCAAGCGTATAAAGTTAAAGAGGCCGTCTGAAATATCAAACACCGGCTTTCGTTTAACCGAGCAGGCGGCGGTAGCATTCGGCATAGGCTTGAGCCGCTTTGTGCCAGCCGAAATCTTGCGCCATGGCCTGTTCGCGCACCGGCGGCCAAGCACGCGGCTTGCGCCATAACGCCAAAGCCTGTTTGATGGCGCCGCCCAAGGCGTTGGCGGTAGGTTCGTCGAACACAAAACCGGTGGCGGTTTTGTTGTTCAGGGTTTCTTCATCGGTGTGGACGACCGTATCGGCCAAACCGCCCGTGCGGCGCACCAGCGGCAGCGTGCCGTATTTGAGGCCGTAGAGTTGGGTTAAACCGCACGGCTCGAAACGGCTGGGAATCAGAATCACATCGCCGCCGCCGATCAAACGGTGTGCCAGTTCTTCGTTGTAGCCGATATATACGCCGACCTGTTGCGGATATTGCTCGGCCAAGCGTGAAAATGCCTGCTCCAATTCCGGTGCGCCGCTGCCGAGCAACACAAACTGCAAATCGGCGTTTGCGGAGAGTTGTTCATGCAACGATTCGAGCAGCAGATCTGCACCTTTTTGCGGAGTCAGCCGCGACACCATCACCGCCAACATGGCTTTTTCGTCGGGATTCAAACCGAAAAAGGTTTGGATGTCGGCCTTATCGGCTGTTTTCCCCTGCATGGCTTGGGCATGGTAGTTTTTCGCCAATGCGGTGTCGGTTCGGGGGTTCCACACCGTATTGTCGACACCGTTGAGAATGCCTTTCAGACGGCCTTCGTCGCGTCGGGCCGATAATAAACCCGACAAACCGTTTGCAGCAGGTTCTCTGGTGATTTCATCGGCGTATGTAGGGCTCACGGTGGTAATCAGGTCGGCATAAAACAAACCGGCTTTCAAAAACGAAATCTGGCCGTGAAACTCCACGCCGTCGATATGGAACATTTCCCACGGCAAATCAAGTTCCGGCAGGTGTTTGGATTGGAACATGCCTTGATAGGCGATGTTGTGGACAGTGAATACGCTTTTGATATAAGCATTCCAAGCATTGAGATAAGCGGGTGCCAAACCGGCCTGCCAATCGTGTGCATGCAGGATATCGGCTTTGCCCCACAGCGCATCCAAACCGGTGGCTAAGGCTGCGGCCGCCCAGCCCAATATGCCGAAACGGATCACGTTGTCGGCATAATCGAAATAATTCGGATCGTGATAAGGATTGCCCGGACGGTCATACAGATGCGGCGCATCAATCAAATACAGCCCCAAACCCTTAAATCGGGCATAACGGATAACCACACGGCCGCCGAACGTATCGCACTGCGCCACCTCCACCGTGTCTGCCACCACTTCGCGGGTGTGGCGGTAATAAGGCATTACCACGCGCACATCGTCGCCGTTTTCCAATTGGGCAAAGGGCAGCGATCCCAACACATCGGCCAAACCGCCGGTTTTCATCAAAGGATACAGCTCGGAAGTTACATGCAGAATCTTCATACCACTACCTTTCTAAACATTGAAAATATTGATGCGGTTTTGATGTGTGTTTTCAGACGGCCTTCACGCTTGAAGCCGCCCGTGTTGTATGCAGTCGGCTGTATTCAGATACGTCGCGACGGAGCAAAACGCAACACGGCATATCCTGCCGCCCCTGCCAAAAAAGAACCCAAAAACACGCCGATTTTGCTGTAATCTTGCAGTTGGGCATCGTCAAATGCCAACATGCCGATAAACAGGCTCATGGTAAAACCGATACCGCACAGCAAAGCCACGCCGTACACCTGAAGCACCGTTGCACCTTCCGGCAGCTTCGCCCAACCGAGCTTAACCGCCAGCCAAACCATGCCGAAAATCCCCAGCTGTTTGCCTATGAACAACCCCAGCGCAATGCCCAACACCACGGGCGACCACAATGCCGAGAGCGAAAACCCCGCAAACGAAACGCCTGCATTGGCAAAACCGAACACCGGCACCACTAAAAAAGACACCCATTTTTCCAAACCGTGCTCCCATTTGAGCAGCGGCGGCTCGATAATCGAATCGGTTACGCGCAGCGGAACGGTAAACGCCAGCAGCACACCCGCCAAAGTAGCGTGAATGCCTGACTTCAAAAAGAAAAACCACAACAGCAAACCCAACACCAAGTAAGGCAGGCTGCGTAATTCGCCTTTGCGGTTAAGCATAAACAAAGCAAGCAGCGTTAATGCCGCCAAGCCCAGATAAAGCCAAGCAATCTGCTCGGTATAAAACAGGGCGATAATCACAATAACGGCCAAGTCGTCCATAATCGCCAGCGCCGTCAGAAAAATTTTCAGCGAAGGCGGCACGCGCGAACCCAGCAATGCCAGCACGCCCAAAGCAAAAGCAATATCGGTGGCGGCAGGCACGGCCCAGCCGTCAGCTCCCGCTCCCGAACGGTTAAAGACCAAATACACCAGCGCAGGCACGGCCAATCCCGCCATTGCCGCCAAAGCGGGCAGAAACCGCTTGCTGTTGTTGTCCAGCTCGCCTTCCAGCAGCTCGCGTTTTACTTCCAAACCCACATACAGGAAAAACACGGCCATCAAGCCGTCGTTTACCCAATGCAGTACGCTTAATCCGGCCACATAGCTTTCCAAAGTGTCGAAATACGTTGAAGCGAAGGGGGAGTTGGCTGCCCACATGCCCAACACCGCCGCCGCCATCAATACGATGCCGGCAGCAGGTTCGCTGCGGAAAAAATGCCCTACTCTGTTGATCATCCGGTGTCCTCTCGGTTGTGCTCGTGAATCTTGTTATAACGCCCGACTGTAAGCCGGCGGTTGCGAAGGCCGATTATATCAAGCACTGCACCCCCTGCCTGAAAAGACCGGTAAAGATAGCGGATACAAGCATATCAACAGGCAGGCAAGCGGGCGGGTTTTCCCAATTCCCGCACGGATGGTTGATTGTGTGTTCCGCCCTGCTCTGAGGCCGTCTGAAAAAGGGTTTAAATCAGATAATCGCCTTTTTCCACCTGCTCTTTTACCGCGGCTTTCATTTTTTCGGACTGCGCCAGTTTTTCCAGCATCGAAGGCGTAACCAGCACCACTTCGCCGCTCGAACTGATGCGGAAGCGTTCGGCATCCAGCCCGGCATCGTAGCCGATAACCATGCCGTCGGGGATGATGCAGTTGCGTTCGATAATGCAGTTTTTCAGACGGCAGTTTTTACCGATATGTACGCTGGGGAGAATCACCGCCGAATCGATTACCGAACCTTCGTTCACGGTAATGCGGTCAAACAGCACCGACGAGCTGATTTCGGCATCGGTAATGATGCAGCCGCCGCCGACCAGCGAATTGTCCAGCGTGCGGCAGTTGCGGTCTTTATAGAAAAACTTGGTGGGCATGGATTGCGTGGGCAGGCCGATCACCGGCCAGTTGCGGTCGAACAGGTTAAGCTGCGGGTGCTCGGTAACCAAATCCATGTGCGCGCGCCAATAGCTGTCGAGCGTGCCGACGTCGCGCCAGTAAATGCTGCCCTCGGTATTGCGCCCCGTGCAGGAGCGTTCGAACGGATGGGCGTAGAGTACGCCGTCTTTCAATGCGCGCGGAATGATGTCTTTGCCGAAATCGTGGTGGGTGTCGGGTTGGCGCACTTCGTCTTCCAGCACTTCATACAGATAATCGGTGTTGAACACATAAATGCCCATAGAGGCCAGCGAATGGTCGGGCTTTTCGCGCATGGCGGGCGGATCGGCGGGTTTTTCTACAAACTCTTGAACTTTAAGGTTTTCGTTCACGGCCATGATGCCGAATTCGCTGGCTTCGCTGCGTTTGACTTCGATACAGCCCACGGTGCATTTGGCGCCGCTGTTGATGTGGTCGCGCAGCATCTGCATATAGTCCATTTTATAAATGTGGTCACCCGCCAAAATCAGCACATATTTGGGCTTGTAGTGCTCTTTCATAATCGGCACGTTTTGCCACACGGCATCGGCGGTGCCGCGATACCACATGCTTTCGTCGATTTGCTGGCGGGCGGGCAGCATATCGACAAACTGGCCGCGTTCGCGCGGTAAAAACGACCAAGCGTGTTGGAGGTGGCGCAGCAGCGAATGGGCTTCGTATTGGGTGATGACGCCGATTTTGAGCAGGTTGGAATTAAGGCAGTTCGACAGGGTAAAGTCGATGATGCGCCAGTTGCCGCCGAAATATACTGCGGGTTTGGAACGGCGGTCGGTCATTTCGTGCAGGCGCGAGCCGCGTCCGCCGGCGAGAATCAACACCAGCGTATTTTTGGCGATATCGGTGTTGTGAAGCATTCTTTCCGGCTCGAAAGTCAGGTTATCTTGCTTTAAGGTATTCATACAGTTTCTCCGGTTTCAACAAAAATCCAAATGCCTGCATGGGAAACGCTGCATTCGGGCTGAACCGACACGGGCACATCTTCGGGGGCGAGGCGGCACACCCAGCGGCCGTGCGGTAAAACGAATGTTTGCGGGCTGTGCTTGCCGTTCACCAGCAGCAGCCATTTGTTGTCTATTCTGATTTGTAGTGCTTTTGCGGTTCGGTCGTCCCAATCGCGGCTTTTCATTTCGAGGCCGTCTGAATTGAGCCATTGCACGCGGCGGCTGCTCCACCAGACATCTTCGTTAAGCAGCGGTATTTCCCGGCGCACGGCCAAGAGTTCGCGCGTGTATTGTTCCCGTTCTTCGTTGCGTCGGTGCCAATCGAGCCAACAAATTTCGTTGTCTTGGCAATAACCGTTGTTGTTGCCTTGCTGGCTGTTGCCGGATTCGTCGCCCGCCGTGAGCATCGGCGTACCGTTGGACAACAGCAGCGAGGCCAACAGGGCTTTGACGGTGCGGCTGCGGGCGAGGTTGACGGCGGCATCGTCGGTTTCGCCTTCTGCGCCGTGGTTCCAGCTTAAATTATGGCTGTGGCCGTCGCGGTTGCCTTCGCCGTTGGCTTCGTTGTGTTTGTCGTTATAGCTGACCAAATCTTGCAGGGTAAATCCGTCGTGTGCGGTGATAAAGTTTACACCCGCAGAAGGCTGCCTGCTGCGTGCTTGGAAAATGTCGGACGATCCGGCCAGCCGTTCGGCAAATATGCCTACGTTGCCGCTGTCCTGTAGCCAAAACGCGCGCATATCGTCGCGGAAGCGGTCGTTCCATTCGGCAAACGGGTAGGGAAACTGCCCCAAGCTGTAGCCGCCTGCGCCGATGTCCCACGGTTCGACAATCAGTTTGCGCCCTGCCAGCACGGGGTCTTGTCGGGCCGTCTGAAAAAAACGGGCGTTGCTGTGAAAGTCGGGTTCGCGCCCCAACACCGTGCCCAAATCGAAGCGGAAGCCGTCGATATGGAAAGACTGCACCCAATAACGCAGGCTGTCCATTACCCAGCGGGTGGCATTATGGCCGGCAATCTGCACGGTATTGCCGCAACCCGTCCAATTGCACAGGCGGCCTTCGCCGTCCTGCCAATACCAAGCGGGGCTGTCGATGCCGCGCTGGCACAACATCAGGCCAACGTCCAAATCCTGCTCGGCGGTATGGTTGTACACCACGTCCAAAATCACTTCGATACCGGCTTGGTGCAGGGCTTTCACGGCACGGCGCAGTTCGTTGGCGGCTTGCTGCGGGTCGGCGGCATAACCGGTTTCCACCGCAAAGTGCGAGCAGGTGTTGTATCCCCAATAATTCGACAAGCCGCGCTGCTGCAAATGGTATTCGTCGAGATGCGTCTGAATAGGCAGCAGCTCCACGGCGGTAATGCCCAAAGCTTTCAGACGGCCTATCACACGCCCGTCGGCCAATGCGGCATACGTTCCGGCATGTTGCACATCCGGCATCAGTTTGGTCAGCCCTTTCACATGCGCTTCGTAGATAACGGTTTGCGCCCACGGCGTGTTAGGGTGGCGGTCGTTTTCCCAGTCGAAGGGCTGCTCTTCCACCACCACGCTTTTGGGCGCAACGGCGGCATTGTCGCTGCCGTTGCGGTAATGAAAATGTGCCAACTCACGTTCATTGCGGTATTGCGGTTTGCCGTCCACCGCTTTCGCATAAGGGTCGAGCAGCAGTTTCTGCGGATTGAACAACAGCCCCAATTCGGGATAGTGCGTGCCGTAAACCCGATAGCCGTAACGCTGCCCCGCGGCGATGTTTGGCACAAAACCGTGAAACACGCCGCCGCTCTTGGCCGGCAGCGTGATGCGGGTTTCTGTTCCGCCTTCAAACAGGCACAATTCGATTTTTTCGGCCGACGAAGAAAACACCGCAAAATTCACGCCGCCGTCTCTAACCGTTGCCCCCAAGGGGTAAGGCAGGCCGCCTGAAATTTCCGCTCCGTTGTGGTGTTGCCGCAGTAAGGTCATGGTTTGGTTTGCTTTTCTTTTATGGTGTGTTGTTATGGTCAATCCTGTTTTTCAGACGGCCTGCCGTTATTTAAACAGCCAATATCCGGCATACGACAACGCCCCGCCGCCTATCATCAGCCACACTGCCAGCACGCCTGCCAACAGCAGCGGTTTGATGCCCGCCGCCCGCACCGCCTGCCAGCGGGTTGTTAATCCCAGCGCAAACATGGCCGTGGTAAGCAGCAGCGTATCCAGCGTCAGCACCGCCTGATGAATGTGCGGCGGCAGCGGAAACCAGCTGTTCAAAGCCACCATCGCCAAAAATGCCGGCACAAACCACGGCACGGCAAAGCGTTTGCCGTTTGCTTGCCCGCCCTGCCCGCCTGCTAAAGCCGGAAGCACCAGCAGCAGCGGTGCCAGCAGCATAACCCGAATCATTTTGGTAATCACCGCCACATCGGCCACGGCAGGGTTAACCGCCGCACCGGCCGCCGCTACTTGCGCCACTTCGTGCACGGTAGAGCCGGTATAAATGCCCCATGCGAACCATGCGGCAGCAGAAGCATCTGCGGGCAGCAGCGATACGGCCAACAGCGGATACACAAACATCGCCAGCGTGCCGAACACCACCACGGTTGCCACCGCCACGCCCACATCGCGCTCTTGCGCTTTAACCACCGGCTGCGCCGCCAATACCGCCGCCGCACCGCACACCGCACTGCCCGCGCCCACCAATGCGGCCGTTTTGGCATCGAGCCGAAACCGTTTGCCCAACTTCACGGCCAGCAGCATGGTTCCCGCCACCACCGCCGCATCGGCCAACAAAGCAGGCCAGCCCACATAAGCCACTTGGCTCAAGGTAAGCCTGAAACCGTAAAGCATGATGCCCACCCGCAACAGGTAGGTTTTGCTGAACGCAATGCCCTGCGGCCATAAAGCGGGCATACGCAGCATCAGCGTATTGCCGAGCAACATGCCGGCCACAATCGCCAGCGTCAGCGGGCTGATTCCCCATCCGCTCAAAGCGGGCGATTGCGAACCCATCATGCACAATACCGATACTGCCAGCAGCGGTATCAGCTGCCCTATTCCAAAGAAACGTGCCTGCACGCTATATACCTCCCGCCCAACCTGCCGCACCGTTTGATGCCGTCTGAACGCATACTTTTATCATCGTCAAAATTATTTTCTTCCAGCCGGTTTACTGTCGGCTGCCAAATACAGCCACACCGTAGCCAGCGGCGGCAAAGTCAGCTCCAGCGACTGCGCCTTACCGTGCGATTCAACGGCCTGCGTAGCCGTTTGCGCGCCGCACGACACACCGCTGCCCTGATATTGCAGGCCGTCTGAATTGAGTATTTCGCGGTACACACCTGCCGCATTCACGCCGATGCGGTAATGATGGCGCACTACGGGTGTGAAATTGCTCACGGCAATCAGGCGGTTGCCGTTGCGGTCGCGCCGCTCGAACGCGAATACCGAATGGTTGCCGTCGTCGGCCACCAGCCACTCGAAACCTTTGGGCCATTGGTCGAGCTGGTAAAGCGGCGCATGGCTGCGGTAAGTATGGTTAAGGTCGCGCACAAAATCCTGCACGCCTTTGTGCCACAGGCCGCCGTGTTGTTCTTCGAGCAAAAACCAATCGAGCGGCTCGTTGTAGTTCCATTCGCGCCCTTGCGCAAATTCGTTGCCCATAAACAGCAGCTTTTTGCCGGGGTGGGCATACATAAAGCCGTAATAGGCGCGCAGATTGGCAAATTTCTGCCAGCAGTCGCCGGGCATTTTCGCCAGCAGCGAGCCTTTTCCGTGCACCACTTCGTCGTGCGAGAGCGGCAGGATAAAGTTTTCGCTGTATTGGTACATCATGCCGAAGGTCATCAGATTGTGGTGGTATTTGCGGTTGATCGGGTCTTCCCGCATATAGCGCAACGTGTCGTTCATCCAGCCCATGTTCCATTTGTAGTGGAAATTCAGCCCTTCGGCACGGGTTACGCCGGCAAACGAAGTGGATTCTTCGGCCATTTCGGCCACGGCAGGGGCATATTGCTGCAACATGGTGTTGGTGTCGCGCAGAAAGGCGATGGCTTCCAAGTTTTCGCGCCCGCCGTAGCGGTTGGGAATCCACTCGCCCTCTTTGCGCGAATAATCGCGGTAAATCATCGAAGCCACGGCATCGACGCGCAACCCGTCGAAACCGAAACGCTCAATCCAATATAAAGCATTGCCTTGCAGGAAATTTTTCACTTCGGCACGGCCGAAATTGTAGATCAGCGTGTTCCAGTCTTGATGGTAGCCTTCGCGCGGGTCGGCATGTTCGTAAAGCGGCGTGCCGTCGAAACGGCCGAGACCGTGCTCGTCGGCAGGAAAATGGCCGACCACCCAATCGAGTATCACGCAGATACCCGCATTGTGCGCCGCGCTAACCAATGCCTGCAACTGCTGCGGCGAACCGAAGCGGCTGGTCGGCGCATACAGCCCCGTGGCCTGATAGCCCCACGAACCGTCAAACGGGTATTCGGAAAGCGGCAACAGCTCGATATGGGTAAACCCCATGCCTTTCACATAGCCTACCAATTCTTCTGCCAATTCTTCGTAGGTGAGCCAGAAATGGTTTTCCAGATTGCGCCGCCACGAACCGAGATGCACTTCGTAAATCGCTATCGGGCTGTCGATGGCGTTGGCACGGGCGCGGAATGCGGGTTCGGGCATTTTGTCGGGCAGGCCGCGCACCACCGAAGCAGTGGTCGGGCGCAGTTCGGCGGCGAAAGCGTAGGGGTCGGCTTTTTGGTAAACGCGGCCGTCTGAACCGCGTATTTCGAATTTATACAGGGCATTGAACGGCACGGCGGGGATAAAGATTTCCCAAATGCCGCTTTCGGCATGGCGGCGCATCACATGGCGGCGGCCGTCCCAGCGGTTAAACGTGCCGATTACCGAAACGCGCCGGGCATTGGGCGCCCACACGGCAAAATTCACGCCCCGAACGCCGTCGATTTCAACACAATGCGCGCCCAAAGCCTCATACGGGCGCAAATGCGTACCTTCGGCAAGCAGCCATTCGTCGGTTGCCTGCAAATGCGAACCGTAGCGGTAGGGGTCTTCAACGGTTTCAGACGGCCCTTCTGCACTGTATTGCACGCTCAAGGCATAATCGGGCGCATCGGGCGGCAACACGGCGGCGAAAAAGCCCCTGTCGTCGAGTTTTTCGGTGGCGGTCAGCAGTCTGCCGCCATCACGCGCCACAATGTCCACACTCAGCGCATCGGGCATCAGGCAGCGCACCGTTTCGCCCCCGCCCGGCAGCGGATGACGACCGAGATACGCAAACGGATTGCCGTGTGTGGCGTAAAACAGGCTGTCGATGGTGTCGCGTTCGGTTTGGTCGGGCGGCGGATAGGGCGCCCTCAGGCTGTTTTTTCTCATACGCACCTCGTTGAGCATGGCAAGTTGCTGCACGATAAAGGGATGGTTAACAAACGCTTCTACCGGCAAAGGCAGTTTGCGCGCCCAGTTGGGATAGCCGCCCGCCACACCGGGCACATTGAAGTTTTCGGTCATGCCCAGCAGGTTTTCGATTTGCACTGCGTAAAGCAGGCTGCGGCTCTCGGCACCGAAACGGTGAACGGCGTTCGTCAGCACATGATCGGCGGTTTCAGACGGCCTGTAATCGAAAGGCAGGCAACGGGTGTATTTGAGCGCATTGAGCAGGTCTTCTTTATCGCGGCTGCGCTGTGCCGAGGCCGTCTGAAAAGCATGTTCGCCAACCAAAGTGCCGAGCGCATACATGGTTTGTACATCGCGCCCCGCCCACCAGCCAGCCAGCGGCGCCACGTCGTGCGTACTGATCACGGCAAGCGCCTGCTGCGGGTAAAATTCGGGGTGCTCGAAAGCATAATCGTGGCGGCTAAAATACATTACCTTATAAGAAAAAATGCGGTAGCGGTCGAGCAGCCGGCGGGTGTCTTGAGGCACCGTGCCCAAATCTTCACCGATTACCACGCAGCGGCAGCGGTGGCTTTCCAAGGCGGTAACGGCAAACAGCACTTCCTGCGGATAATGCACATAAGCACCCTGATCGGCCGTTTCGCTGCCCAATACCCACCACAGGCGGCACAGCGACATCACATGATCGATGCGCAGCACGCCGTACCAACGCATATTGGCGCGCAATACTTCGATAAAACTGCGGCAGCCGGTGCGCTTCATCACCAGCGGATGATAGGGCGGCAAGTTCCAGTTTTGCCCCGCAGGGCCTAGCGGGTCGGGCGGCGCGCCTATCGACATATCCATGCAATATTGCTGACGTGCCAACCAAGTGTCTGCGCTGCCCCGCGCCGCACCCACCGCCAAATCGCCATACACGCCGAGCGGCACGCCGTGCGCCCGTGCGGCATCGTTCGCGGCCTCAAGCTGCTGTGCGCACAACCATTGCAGCCACATATAAAAACGGATTTCGCCTTCATGCGCCCGAGCAAACGCCTGTACGGCCTCTGCGTGCGGATCGTGAAATTCAGACGGCCACGCCGTCCACCCTACTTCTGTGCCGTCCCGGCGGGCATAATGGTTGTCTAAAGCTTCAAACAGCGCAAAACCGTACAGCCCTTCGCCTTTTTCTGCCGCAAACTGCTCAAAGGCCGTCTGAAAAGGTTTTGCCGAAGGGCCGCGCTCGTTTTCAAACGCTTCGAACACCAACAGCAGGGCTTCTTTTTTCAACGCCCATACCGCCGCATAATCCACCGTTTCGGTTTCGCGCACCGCCGCTATTCTTGCCCGGGTATGCCCGCTCTCCAGCCATGCCCGCGCCCGCGCCGCAAACGGCATGGTTTCGATTACCTTTGCCGCATCCAAATACAGAGCATTCAGCCACACGCGCGAAGAAGGGCTGTACGGGCTGGCATAATCCGGCCTCGCGGTAAACAGCGCGTGCAGCGGATTAATACCGATAAAATCTACGCCCTGCCCGCCCGCAAACGCCATCATGCGAGCCAAATCCGAATAATCGCCTATGCCCCAGTTGTGCGCCGAGCGCAGGCTGTATAGCTGTATCGTCAAGCCGTTCATCCGCATGCCGTCTGAAAGCGGCTGCGGGCGGTATGCCTGTTCGGGCGCAACCACCAGCCACACGCGGTGTTTCAGACGGCCTTTCCCCACCGTCAGCCGGTAATAACCGCTTTGAGGCACGGATAAAAAAACAGCAGGCCGGTTGCCGTTTTCTCCCAACGACCACTCCGCCTGCTGCGTTTTGCCTGCTTCGTCAACCAGCGATACCTCGTCTGCACCGGCATAATCCGGCGGCAAACCGACCGCACCGCGCACACCTTCGTGCAACGCCGCCACATCGTCAAACCCGCCGGCAGGCACGTCTTTCTGCAAGCGTGCCGCCAGCTTTTCCAGCACCCGCCCGCTTGCCGGACGGTAAACGCCGTCGATATCGTGATAGCCGGAGGCAATACCCAAACCTGCCGCAAGCTCTGTAATCGGATGTAGGCTCATAAGGTTAACCGAGTGTGGATTTTACAAATGTCTCATACTGTAAACCGATATTAATATAAAATGCGAACGCACGGATATGTAATTGCGCGTAGTTCCCACATAAACTGATTTCGACCAATATCCCCGATTTCCGGTTGGCTTCGCAGCGAATCGGATTCATCCTTTTCATCTGAACAAACGAAAGAAGTGCCGTTATGAAAAAAATCCTGCTTACCGCCCTGCTTCTGCCCGCCCTTGCCCATGCCTACCAAAGCGGCAAAACCTACCACCTGACCATACTGCACACCAACGACACCCACGGCCGCTTTTGGCCCAACGAACGCGGCGAATACGGCATGGCCGCACACCAAACGCTGGTGAAACAAATCAGAAAAGAAGTGCAGCACAAAGGCGGCTCGCTGCTCATCCTTCATGCAGGCGACATCAACACCGGCGTGCCCGAATCCGACGTTCACAACGCCCGGCCCGACATCGAAGCCATGAACGCCATCGGTTACGAAGCCATGGCTTTGGGCAACCACGAGTTCGACAACCCGCTGCAAATGCTCGGCATGCAGGAAAAATGGGCGAAGTTTCCGTTTATCTCCGCCAACGTGCGCCACAAACACAGCGGCAAATATTTGGTGAAACCTTATGTGATGCTCAACAAAAAAGGGCTGCGCATCGCCGTAGTGGGGCTGACCACCGAAGAAACCGCCACCGCCGCCAATTTGGTATATACCCAAAACGTGTCTTTCGATGACACCCGTCGCGCCGCCTCCAAAATGCTCAACAACCTCAAGCGCCGCCAACCCGACATCAAAATCGCCCTCACCCACTTGGGCTACAACAGCGACATCGGTCTGGCCGAGGCGCTGCCTCAGCAATCGTTCGACCTGATTATCGGCGGCCACAGCCACACCACCGTTTGCGTCGATTCGGAAGGCCGTCTGAAAAAAGACTACCGTGCCGGTGAAGCCTGCCGCCCCGATTTCCGCAACGGCACTTGGATTATGCAGGCAGGCGAATGGGGCAAATATTTGGGGCGCGCCGACTTTACCTTTAAAGACGGCAAACTCTCTTTGCAATCCTACCGGCTCATTCCGGTCAACCTGAAATACAAAACCGAAACGGCCGACGGCAAAACCGAATATGTGCTCTATCAAAAAGAAATCCCGCAAGACGAAAAACTGGCAGGCCGTCTGAAAAAATACCAAGACGAAGCCGATGAAAAACTCGGCATCGAAGTCGGTAGCGTAACCGGCAAACTCGAAGGCGACCGCAGCATTGTCCGCCACCAAGCCACCAATCTCGGCCGCCTGATCGCCCGTTCGCAACGCGAGCGCACCGGTGCCGATTTATCGGTTATGAACAGCGGCGGCATCCGCGATTCGATTCAGGCAGGCAAAGTCACCTATAAAGACATCTTGCGCGTACAGCCTTTCGGCAACCTTGTCGGCTATGTAGGATTAACCGGTGCCGAGCTGCGCGGCTACCTGCAAACCGTAAGCCAAATGAAACCCGGTTCAGGCGGCTATCCCCAATTTGACAATGTTTCTTTCCAAACCGATGCCGAAGGCAAAATCAGCAATATCCAAATTGGCGGCAAACCCCTGCAAGACAATCAAGTGTACCGCCTCAGCCTTCCCGATTTTCTGGCCAACGGCGGCGACGGCTACCCCAAAGTGGCCGACAGACCTTCATACGTTAACACCGGCTATGTCGATGCCGACGCATTAAAGCTCTATTTCCAACGCCATTCACCGATAGACCCCGCGCAGTTTCAATAATAAAGGCCGAGACCTTTGCAAAACCCCCAGATGCGGATGCAGTTCAAGGCGTAGCAGCACAGCGAGTGCAGACATATCATATAGATAGGCAAACGAGCGAGCAGCGCACAACGCAGAAATGCGCCGCAGATGGGGGTTTTGCAAAGGTCTCAGGCCGTCTGAAAGCACCACATGCTTTTCAGACGGCCTTTATAACTGTTTTTCCGCGCCCTTTTTATCAAGATAAAACAATATATCAAATTATCTTAACAAACATTATTAATCTTTCAAAAACCCGTTGAAAACCGATTGAATCCGCCATTATACTTACAGCTTGTCATCGGAAGTTATTCTGATTGCTTAAAAAAATCGAGCGTGCCCTAAGCAGGCCGAAATCTGTTCTGTAAGGCCGCGCCTCAGAATTTACGCAAAGGAACACATGTATTATGAAAAAAACAGGTGTACTCAACGCAGAACTCTCCAAACTCATCGCCACTTTGGGGCATGGCGATATGCTGGTAATCGGTGATGCCGGCCTGCCCGTTCCCCACGGCGTTCCCTGCATCGACTTGGCCGTCAGCTTGGGCGTACCGGCGCTGCGGCAGGTATTGGATGCCGTATTGCTGGAAATCTGCTTGGAAAAAATCACGCTGGCAAAAGAAACCGAAACGCACAGCGCCGATTTATGGCGGTTTGCGCACAACCATGCAGAAAACAACCGCATTCAAACTGCAACCGTCAGCCACGAAGCACTCAAGCAGCTTTCCCAAACCGCCCGCGCCGTTGTCCGCACCGGCGATACAACGCCTTATACCAACATTATTCTTCATTCCGGAGTGCCGTTTTAATGAACCAGCCGAAATTATTGGTGGAAATGCGGCAAATCAACAAATCGTTCGGCCCCGTGCAGGTGTTGCGCGGTGTGGATTTTGATTTGCGCGCCGGAGAAGTCCATGCCCTGATGGGCGAAAACGGCGCGGGCAAATCCACCCTGATGAAAATCCTCACCGGCATTTATCAGGCCGAAGAAGGCCGGGTATTGATAGACGGCCGCGAAGAAACCATCAAAACGCCTGTCGACGCACAAAAGCTCGGCATCGCCATCATCCACCAAGAACTCAACCTGCTGCCGGAAATGACGGTTGCAGAAAACTTTTTTCTCGGGCGGGAAATCGTGAAACACGGCGTGCTGCAAAAGCAGCAAATGGCCAAAATTGTTACCGAACAGCTTGCCGCATTGCAGGCCAACTTCGGCCCCGATACTTTGATTAAAGAATTATCGGTGGGTCAGCAACAATTGGTAGAAATCGCCCGCGCGCTTTCGATTGATGCGAAAGTGATTATCATGGACGAGCCGACCGCCGCCTTAACCGAGCCTGAAATCCAACGCTTGTTCGGAATTGTGCGGCAGCTTGCCGAAAAAGGCGTCGGCTTGGTTTATGTGTCGCACCGCATGGAAGAAATTTTCCAAATCTGCCAACGCATAACCGTATTGCGCGACGGCATTTCGGTCGGCACCAAAGCGATTGCCGATACGCATTTCGACGATGTGGTCAGCATGATGGTGGGGCGCGAACTGAACGAGCGTTTTCCCGAACGCCAAAGCAACATCGGCGAAGTGAAGTTGGCAGTCAATAATCTTTCAGACGGCCTCAACGTCAGCGGCGTCAGCTTTGAAGTGCGTGCCGGAGAAATTCTGGCATTTGCCGGGCTTATCGGCTCGGGGCGCACCGAAATCGCCAACACCTTGTTCGGCTTATCCCCGCTGGCGGAAGGCGAAATCAAAATCAACGGCAAGCCCGTGCAAATCAAAAGCCCGCGCCATGCCATCGCCCATAAAATCGCTTACGTTACCGAAGACCGCAAAGCCAAAGGTTTGATTCTTGATATGAGCGTTCGCGAAAACAGCACGCTGGTGCATCTGCCCGTAAAAAACGGCATGGTTGACCGCGCCCACGAGAAAAGCTACATCAAACAAGCGGTTGAGAAGCTGAAAATCAAAGTGGCCGACACCGAAGAAGCCGTGCGCCGTCTTTCCGGCGGCAACCAGCAAAAAGTCGTGTTGGCCAAATGGCTGATGGAACTGCCGGAAATCCTGATTCTCGACGAGCCGACACGCGGCGTAGATGTGGGCGGCAAAGCCGAAATTTACCGCATCATCAACGAATTAAGCCGTGAAGGCGTAGCCATCATCATGATATCGTCGGAGCTGCCCGAAGTGCTCGGCGTATCCGACCGCGTGGCGGTGATGTGCGAAGGCCGTCTGAACGGCATTTTGAATACCAAAGAGGCTGACCAAGAAAAAATCATGGCATTGGCAGCCGGAGGAAACGCAGCATGAAACCATTGTCTATCGGCGCCACCGTCAAAAAAATGGGGCCTTTATTGGGTTTGGTGGTGTTGTCGGCCGTATTGAGTGCGGCCACACCCAACTTCCTGACTTCTAATAACTTATTCAGCGTATTGCGCCAAGTAACATACAGCGGCCTGCTGGCTTTCGGCATGACGTTTGTGATTCTGATCGGCGGCATCGATTTATCGGTCGGCGCGATTCTGGCTTTGGTCGGCATCATCACCGCCAGCCTGATTCAGACAGGCATGGATCCGATTTTGGCATCCTGCATCGGCATTCTGCTCGGCGCCGCCTGCGGTGCGGTAAACGGGCTGTTGGTGTCGGTAGGCCGCATCGCTCCCTTCATCGCCACGCTGGCCACCATGATTCTCTTCCGCGGAATCGCGCAGGAATATTCCCAATCCAAACCGATTACCATCAATGTAGACGGCTTCTTTAACGATATCGGCTCGGGCTATCTTTTCAACACCGTTCCCACGCCTGTGGTGTTGATGCTGGCCGTTTATTTCGTTTTATGGTTTGTGTTGAAAAAAACCCGTTTCGGCCGCCACGTTTACGCGCTCGGCGGCAGCGAAGACGTCGCCCGCATTTCCGGCCTGAAAGTCAGAAGCCTGAAACTTTGGGTTTACACTTTATCGGGCATGCTTTCCGCCGTGGCCGCTTTGGTCGTTACCAGCCGCCTTTCTTCCGCCAGCCCCAACGCCGGCGTGATGTACGAATTGGACGCGATTGCCGCAGTCGTATTGGGCGGAACCAGCCTGTCCGGCGGGCGCGGCTGGCTGTTCGGCACACTCGTTGGCGTGGTATTGCTCGGCGTATTGAGCAACGGCCTCAACCTGCTGAACGTATCGGCCAACTACCAACTGATTATCAAAGGCGCGGTTATTCTGTTTGCCGTTTTACTTGACCGCAAAAACGCCTGATTTTTCTTACCCTCTCACAATGGAGAACCACGATGAAATTCTTACGCAAAGCCTCAGCCCTACTCATTACCGGCGTTCTGCTCGCCGCCTGCGGCCAACAACAGGCCGACAACAAAACCGCTGCTTCCGCAGCCGCAACCGGCGACACCGTAGGCTTGGCCATTTCCACCCAAAACAACCCGTTTTTCGTTAACCTGAAAGAAGGCGCACAAGCGCAAGCCGACAAACTCGGTTTGAAACTGGTGGTGGTAGATGCCAACGACGATTCGGGCAAACAAGCCGCCGGCGTGGACGATTTACTGCAGCAAAATATCAAAGTGCTGCTGATTAACCCCACCGACTCCGAAGCCGCAGCCGCTTCAGTCAACCGTGCAGCCAAAGCAGGCATTCCCGTTATTTCCATCGACCGCTCGGTGAAAGGTGCCGAAGTGGCTTCACATGTAGCGTCCGACAACGTTGCCGGCGGTAAAATGGCAGCCGAATATATCGTCAGCAAACTGCCCGCAGGCGGTGAAATGGTTGAGCTGGAAGGCATTCCCGGCTCTTCCGCCGCCCGTGAGCGCGGCGAAGGTTTCCACCAAGTGATGGACGCACAACAAACCATTAAAATCGTTGCCAAACAACCGGCCGATTTCGACCGCACCAAAGGCTTAACCGTAATGGAAAACATTCTGCAAAGCCACCCGAACATTAAAGCAGTATTTGCCCATAACGATGAAATGGCCTTAGGTGCGGTAAAAGCTTTGGAAGCAGCCAATAAAAAAGACGTTATCGTGGTCGGCTTTGATGCAACCGACGACGCCCAAGCTGCGGTTAAAGCCGGCAAAATGGCAGCAACCGTCGCCCAAAAACCGGCCAAAATCGGAGAACTGGGCGTAGAAGCTGCCAAGAAAGTGATTGCCGGAGAAACCGTGGAAAAATCCATTCCCGTGGAATTGGAGCTGATTAAGCAATAAAATTTTTCCTATCTAATTAAAAGGCCGTCTGAACATTAATGTATTCAGACGGCCTTTTGCCATTTACCGGATACTTTTGCGCGGATGTGGGGTGCATTCAAAGCGTATCCGGCAAATAAATTTCAAAATCTGTATTCAGTTTGTCGAAATATCAAACCGTTATAAATAACCCAACTGCACATCTTTCCAAACAAAAAGCACTCTTATCCGATTAGATAAGAGTGCTTTTCTCTACTTTGTATTTTCTCAGCTGCTGCTTATGAAGCAGCCTACACTTTAACGTTTTAAACCGGCATGTTGCACGGCGGCAGGCTGGCTGAAGTTAATTTCTTTAATGGCACTGAAATTGATCGGATCGCCGTTCATGGTAACCGGACGCAAATGTTGCGTGCGGATCCAAGTAACCGCTTGTGCATCAATCTGTTTGGAACCGCTGCTGCGCACTACTCGCGCACCGTTCACTTGGCCGGAAGCATCGATATCGATGCTTAACGCCAAGTTGCCGACAATAGGATTAACGGCTTCGGAAGCTTTTTGATGAAAAGCAATATCTTGGGCAAAGCCGGTTTGCGCGGCAGAAAACAAGATAAAAGCAAACACGGAAGAGAGAGCACGCTTGAATTTCATTTTATATTGTCCTTATCGTAATGTGTTTGGCCATATTTGAATCATTAAATGCCAAAATACCAAATCTCTTAAAGAAAAATATAAATATTTTTAAATTAAATTAAAATATTATGCTTTTCTTGATATGTATTTTGCATGACAGCAAAGATTATTGCAAGCACAAAATAAGATAATCGGAAATTTTTTTAGATATTCGGCTTTTTAAATGCCAATAAAAATATTTCACTTAATATCTATTTTCTCAAAAATAGAAAATTAAAATACTATTTTTTAATTTATTTTTTATTTTAAACAAAGGCTTGAATAAGCCGAGCATCATTATCTGTGTTTTTACTGCAACTTAGCGGCATCGCATACCGTTTGTTCCTTTTTAAAACCGATTGTCTCTTATATGCAACTCATATAAATAATTTACCCTAACGATTTTTATTCTCAAAGAATAGCCGGATCGCCGCCAAAACCATAGATATGGTGTAAAATCGACCTTAGTTAAACATTCAGACGGCCGAGATAACAGGCCGTTTTCTCTCTTTTCTTTCATACAGCAAACGGCCGGCAAAAGGAAAATCATGAAAAAACTGAAATTTACAAAAATGCATGGTTTGGGTAACGACTTTATGGTTGTTGACGGAATCAGCCAAGAGCTGGATTTGAGCAACGCGCCTTTGGCAAAATGGGCCGACCGCCATACCGGCGTAGGGTTTGACCAACTTTTACTGGTAGAAAAACCCGGTTCCGAATCGGTAGATTTCCGCTACCGCATTTTTAATGCAGACGGCGGAGAAGTAGAACAATGCGGTAACGGCGCACGCTGTTTCGTCCGCTTTGTGGTGGATAAAGGGCTGACGGAAAAAACAGAAATTGTTGTCGAAACCGCACGCGGAATCATTTTGCCGCGTTTGGCGGAAAACGGTTTGGTTACCGTTAATATGGGCAAACCGCACTTCATGCCGTCTGAAATACCGTTTATTCCTGCGGCGGGCGAAGCTGCCGATTCTCTAACCCATATTATCCTGATCGGTTTGGAATCTGTGGCGGTTAGCTGCGTGAGCATGGGCAACCCCCATGCGGTAATCGTAGTGGAAGATGTCGATACGGCTCCGGTTGAAATATGGGGTTCGGCCGTAGAGTCGCACGAACAGTTTCCGGAGCGCGTCAATGTAGGCTTTATGCAGGTTGTCAACGATAAACACATCCGCTTGAGAGTGTATGAGCGCGGCACGGGTGAAACACAAGCCTGCGGCACCGGAGCATGTGCGGCGGTGGTTACCGGCGTCCGCTTGGGCTTATTGGCCGAAGGCGAAGAAGTGCGGGTAAGCCTGCCCGGCGGAGATTTGTTCATTACTTGGCAAACAGGTGCCGATGTCATGATGACGGGCCCTGTTGAAACCGTGTACGAAGGCGAGCTGCAATACTGATGAAAAAAGAAAACGTTTTGGATTTTTTAAGGCAGCACCCTGATTTCTTGGCAGAGCATGCCGATGAACTGGGCATACGCCTGCGTGATGACAAAGTGCGCTCGTTTGCTCAAGCCCAATTAACCGCTTCCCGGCTCAAAATCGAAAAAATGGCCGGGCAGCTGCAAACCATGATTACCGATTCGGAAGCAAACCGAAAAATCGTGCAGCGCCAAATGGCATTAGACATTAAATTATTACAAGCCAACACGGTGGCACGGCTGGTTCAGGCTTTATATTCATCACTAGAACATGATTTCGATATACGACACTTCCGCTTGGTTTTAATCGCCGAACCGAAAAACAAAGTGCGTATTCCCGAAACAATCGTTCTGCCTGCCAAAGCAGATAAAGCACACAAACAGATCGCAAATCTCCGTGCCCCCGTTTTGGGCACTAAAATCAGCGCGGAAATTCGTGAACTGCTGCCTGAAAATAACACGATACCCGAAAGTTATTTGCAACTTCCCATCCCGATAGGCGGTACCACAGGCGGCTTATTGCTTGCCGCAGACGAAAACGTAAACCGTTTCGCCGCCGGTTTGGAAACCGAAACCGTCTGCCATCTGGCAGATGCCGTCGGAACCGCCTTATCCCGCATGATGGGATACCGTTGACATGGCAATCGGTTTTGATTTGTTGGCATTGGCCGTTTATATCGCTGTATTTACCACGGCGGCATTTAAAGCCGGTCAGTTTCAGTGGTTTTGGGCAAGCGTGCTTCTTTGGTTGGGAGTCAGCACAATAGGCGCACGGTTGCTGCCGGGCATCTTAGGCATCACGCATCTTGCACCTTTATATATTCCTCATTTCTATATCACGCTGGCCAGCCTGTTTTTTTTCATCAACCATTGGAAAAAACTGCCCGAAAAAGGCTGGTGGCATACTCAAGAAGCAGGCAGCTTTATCAGCTTGTTTGCAGTGAGCGGGCTATTGATGACAACGGTTTCGGCATTGCTTACATTATTGGTATATATGCGTTTTCCTACCGGTATTACGCCTTATGTGATGCCTGCCCTGCTTCAAATGTATGCACTCAAACCTGCCTATTGGTTTGCCGCGCAGGGTTTTATCATGTTGGTTTTTTATGCTCACCGCGGCCTGATTTCAAACGAACCTGCCAACCGTTTCAGCAGCAAACAGATTCAGGCCGGCATTTTAATGGCTTTTTTATTTCAGACGGCCTATGTGTTCAATGAGTTGCTCAATATCCGCTTCGGCTGACAAACTTTAAACAGACTCTTAACAACTAAAAGTTATAACCTAAGAAATATAAAATATTGGGCTTTCATACAATTTGAATATAGTATGAAAATGTCCGTTATTTTGATTTATTTTGATTGATCAGGAGCAAAATGATGAATATTGCAAGCAATATTACCGATTTGATCGGCAACACCCCATTGGTTGAACTCAACCGTCTGACAGAGGGCCTGCCCGGCCGCGTAGTAGCTAAACTAGAGTTTTTCAACCCCGGCAGCAGCGTTAAAGACCGCATTGCCGCTTCCATGCTCGATGCTGCCGAAAAAGCAGGAAAAATCAATAAAAACACGGTAATCGTAGAAGCCACCAGCGGCAACACCGGCATCGGTTTGGCCATGGTATGTGCCGCCCGCGGTTACAAATTGGCGATTACCATGCCCGAGAGCATGAGCAAAGAGCGACGCATGCTGCTGCGTGCTTTTGGAGCCGAACTGATTTTAACGCCCGCGGCAGAAGGCATGGGCGGCGCGATTGCCAAAGCAAAATCTCTCGTTGACGAGCATCCCGAAACTTATTTCATGCCGCGCCAGTTCGATAACGAAGCCAATCCCCAAATCCACCGCGAAACCACAGCCGAAGAAATTTGGCGCGACACCGACGGCCAAGTGGATATTTTCGTATCGGGCGTAGGCACCGGCGGCACAGTAACCGGTGTAGGCGAGGTATTGAAAGCGCGCAAGCCGGGTGTGCAAATCGTAGCGGTTGAACCGGAAGCCTCTCCCGTGCTCAGCGGCGGAGAAAAAGGCCCTCACCCGATTCAAGGCATCGGTGCAGGCTTCGTTCCCAGCATTCTGAACACAGAAGTGTACGATACGATTATTAAAGCTTCTAATGAAGATGCTTTTGCCACCGCCCGTGCCATGGCTGAAAAAGAAGGCATTTTAGTCGGTATTTCTTCCGGAGCTGCCGTTGCCGCCGCTTTGCAACTGGCTCAAAAACCTGAAAACAAAGATAAATTAATTGTCGTGCTGATTCCTTCTTACGGCGAACGCTATTTATCCACCCCTCTGTTTGCCGATTTGGCATAATCATTCGAATCACAACGCAACCATAGCAAGAGGCCGTCTGAAAATATTTTCAGACGGCCTCGTTCAAAACATCATCACATCAACAATCAATACATGCCTTCGCGCTCTTCGCGGGTGCTGATGTAGATGTTTTTCACTTGGGTGTAAGCAGCCAACATCATCTTGTGGGTTTCGCGGCCGATACCGGAAGTTTTGTAACCGCCGAACGGTGCACCGGCAGGCAAGCGGTTGTAGCAGTTCACCCAAACGCGGCCGGTTTCCAAAGCACGGGAAACGCGCAGGCAGCGGTTGATGTCTTTACTCCAAACCGCACCGCCCAAACCGTATTCGGAATCGTTGGCCATTTTGATTACGTCTTCTTCGGTTTTGAACTTGATTACAGTTGCCACAGGGCCGAAGATTTCTTCTTGCGAAATGCGGTCGTCGTTGCTCTGCGCCGCAATCAGGGTAGGCTCAACGAATTCGCCTTTACCTAAATCGCCGCTTTCGATTTTCTTACCGCCGGTAATGATGCGTGCGCCTTCCTGCTCGCCGATTTTCACATATTTCAAAATGGTTTCCAGTTGGCCGGCATTCACTTGCGCGCCCATTTGGGTGTCGTCTTCCCACGGCAGGCCGACTTTCACTTTCTTAAACTCTTCGGCCAGCGCATTCACGAATTTATCGTAAATACCTTCCTGCACGAAAATACGCGAACCGGCACAGCACACTTGGCCTTGGTTGAACAGAATACCTTTTTGCGCACCTTCAAGAGCCTTGTCGAACGGCATATCGTCGAAGAAAATATTCGCAGACTTACCGCCCAATTCCAAAGTAGCCGGAATCAGCATTTCGGCGGCAGCGATACCCACATGACGGCCGATTTCGGTAGAACCGGTAAACGCCAGCTTGCTGAAACCTTTGTGATGCAGCATATATTCGCCCGATTTCGATCCGCGGCCGGTGATGATGTTCAACACACCTTTAGGCAGCAAGTGGTTCACTTTTTGCGCGAACGACAGCAGGCTCAACGAAGTGCTGCTCGACGGGTGGATAACGATGGTGCAGCCAGCAGCCAAGGCGGGAGCGATTTTCCAAGCCGCCATCAGGAACGGGAAGTTCCACGGAATAATTTGGCCGACCACGCCGATGGGTTCGCGCAATACGATAGACAGATCTTCTTCGTCCAACTGGTTGCAAGTGCCTTCTTCGCCGCGGATAACGCCGGCGAAATAACGGAAATGGTCGGAAGCCAGCGGAATATCGGCGGCACGGGTTTCGCGTATGGGCTTACCGTTGTCCAAAGTTTCTTGCAAAGCAAACAACTCGGCATGTTCGTCAATCACATCGGCGATTTGGTTCAAAATAACGGCGCGCTCGGCTGCGGTGGTTTTTTTCCATGTTTTAAACGCTTCCTGAGCGGCTTTTACCGCTGCATCCACATCTTCGTTGCTGGCATCGACGAATTTCGCCAGCTCGGCACCGTTGGAAGGGTTGTACGATGTCATCAGCTCGCCTTTGCTGCCTTTGGTCCATTCGCCGTTAATCAGCAGGCCGTATTCTTTATCAAAAACATTCAAATCTTTAGCCATGATTGTTTCTCCTCATGAATATTTAATTAGCAGGTTAAGCCTTGAGGCTTAAAATCAGCATAGTATCTTTTAGTTGATGTTTCAAGGTTTAATTACGGAAAATCAGGTATTGTTTACAAGATTTGAAAAACAATAACTTACTAAATATCTAGGAAAACGGTTGGATTTTATTGTCATTTTTTCCACATGCCTGTGTTATTTTTCAAAATCATCCGTTCATTGATTCTACATATTTTCTGAAGCTCAAGAGTTTCTTAACCCTAAAAAAAGGCCGTCTGAATACATTTCTCCTGATGTTTGCGGTCAGGTATCCACTGCAAAGCGCAGTTGTTATAATTTCGGCCTTTCTTTCACTCAGCCCGATTTCCAGATGACTGCCATTCCCAAAGCCTTCGCCATTCTCGGCCCCACCGCCAGCGGCAAAACCAATCTGGCATTGCGCCTTGCCGAATCGCTTCCTGTCGAAATCATCAGCTTGGATTCCGCATTGGTTTACCGCGATATGGATATCGGTACGGCCAAACCTACGCTTGCAGAAAGAAACGCCGTTCCCCACCACCTTATCGACATCATTTCACCTCTTGAAGCATACAGTGCAGCCGACTTTGTGCGCGACTGCACCCGCTTAACCGCAGAAATACACCGGCGCGGACGCCTGCCTTTAATCGTGGGCGGCACCATGATGTATTTCCACGCGCTCACGCAAGGTCTGAATACCTTGCCGGAAGCCGACCCCGATATCCGTGCGCGTATTCAGGCCGAAAAAAACGAACACGGCTTAGCCTACCTTTACGGCCGTCTGAAAAGCATCGACCCGCAAACCGCCGCCCGCTTGGAACCTGCAGACAGCCAGCGCATCGAACGTGCGCTGGAAGTGTTTATGCTTACAGGCAAACCGTTGAGCCTGCATTTTTCCGAACAGCAAACCTATGCACCGCCGCTTGATTTATGCACCCTTGCGCTGATTCCGGACAACCGCGCCCTACTCCACGCCCAAATCGGCAAACGCTTCCTTACCATGCTCGAACAAGGGCTGCTTGAAGAAGTACAGCGGCTTCAAACCGATTATCCCGATTTAAACGCCGATATGCCGTCTATGCGTTGCGTCGGCTACCGCCAAGCTTGGGAACATCTGGAGGGTAGATACGGTTTGGATGCCTTGATTGAAAAAGGCTCGGCAGCCACCCGACAATTGGCGAAACGGCAGCTTACTTGGCTGCGTAAGCTACAACCCCAATTAACGCTCGACCCCTACACCGACGAAAATATTATTCAGACGGCCTTTACCTGTATTCAAAAACATTTCGGCATTTAACGGTATGTGGAGGCCTGCATGCGGCAGACGGTTTGCGCTACCGACTCACATACGGCACCATTTTCCAACTTCATCCATGAAAAAACTCACAGATAAAACCGAAATGCACTTTTTCCTCCAATGTAAAAACGCTTAGGCTACTGCATTTTTTTGCTGCTTGTTTCGGGAAAATAAGGTATTTTTAGGCGGCTTGCGGCTTTTGTAAAAAGTTCCGCACCAACGAAAAAAAGAACGCACCAACCGGCATAACCAAAAAATGAATTCAAAACACATCCAATCAACCATACACATTATTCTGAAAAAACATATCGACAACACCGATTTCGTCGCCACTCTCAACGCCTTGATTGATTTTATGCGCAAAGGCGGCGCAAAACGTGCTCCCGAGCGGTTTGATGCCTTGCTCGCCGTATTGCAGGAAGACCCGGCCCTATGCGCCAAACTGAGCCAGCGTTTTTACACTTGGCTTTCCAAAGTACACATTTACCCCGCTTTGGTAGGTTTGGGAATATTTTCACGCAGCGGCTTCGCCCGCGAAATGGGCTTGAGGCTTTACGAGCGTTTCAGCCCTTCATACAAAGATTTAAACAATCTGCGCGATGTGTTTCTTTATTTGTTCCATTCCAAAAACGACGGCAAATGGCTGCAAAGCCTTACCGTGCGCCAATGGCTTAAGCTCCATACACTCATGAGCGCACAGGCCGATAAAACGCTCGTGCAAAGCGTATTGCGCCAACTTTCCGCAGCCCGTCTCCACGCCTTGGAAATGCTGTCGGTTTGGGTGGCCGCCGAAGCTTTGGAACCCGATTTAATCCGCATCGAACCGAGACTGCTGGACGTCAATTCTTCTTTTGTTGCCCTTCAGCGCGAAACATCCAAACTCGCCGAGCATTACCAAACCCAAACCACGCCTTACGACACCGCCCATATCGAAGTGATGCTCGACCAATGCCGCAATCAGGTAGAGCGGTTGCGGCGCAAAGGCACGGGAGCCGGATCCGGTTCGTCGGTTAAAGTGGCCCATCTGCTCGAACGTTTGGCCCAAACCATCGAACGCTTAAACCTGCTGTTGCACATTCAAACAGGCGAACACTACAAACATGCAACCGTTTGCCTGCTCAATTCGATGACTTCCGCAGCGGTAGAACAACGCAGCACCGATCTGCTTTGGCGGCGCAGCGTTAAAATGCTGGCCACCAGCATCAGTGAAAACAAAAGCCACCACGGCGAACACTACATTACCCGCACCCGCAAAGAATACTTCAGTATGCTTTGGTCGGCCGCGGGAGGGGGCGTGCTGATTTCGTTAATGGCCTTGATCAAAATCCATATCGGCCACATGGGTTTGAGTGTGTTTGCCACCTCTTTGCTCAGCGGGCTTAACTATGGTTTCGGCTTTATGCTGATTCATATGCTGGGCTTTACCGTTGCCACCAAACAGCCTGCCATGACCGCCGCCAGCTTTGCCGAACAAGTGGCACACACCGAAAAAAGCCGCTCTTCGGTTGAAACCAAACTTGCTTCGCTATTAATCGACGTAGTGCGCTCGCAAAGTGTGGCCGTGTTCGGCAATGTGTGTCTGGCCGTTTTACTCGCCGCCTTAATTGCCTATACCTTCTTCTCCAACACCGGACAACCCTTGCTGGATGCGCACAGCGTAGCCTACCAACTCAAGTCGGTACAGATTTTTACCCAACCCACCCTGTGGTATGCGGCCATTGCCGGCGTGTGGCTGTTCTGCTCGGGCATCATTGCCGGTTTCTTCGACAATCGTGCCGATTATCTCGACCTGCGCCGCCGCCTCACCGTCAACCCCCTGCTGAAAAAAATATTTTCGCCGAAAGCCCGTGCATGGCTCGGCAATTATCTGCACCATAATTACGGCTCGCTGATGGGTAATTTTTTCTTCGGCATGTTGCTCGGTATGACCGGCTATTTCGGCTACCTGCTCAATTTGCCGCTCGATATCCGCCATGTGGCTTTCTCTTCTGCCAATATCGGTTATGCGGCAGTAAGCGGCAATATCGGCTTCGTTTCATTTGCGTTCAATTTAATCGGCGTTTTGTTGATCGGCTTGGTTAATCTGATGGTCAGTTTTGCATTGGCGCTGCTGGTCGCCCTCCGCGCCCGCGATACGCATATCGATAGTGTGCCGAAGTTGTTGAAAAACACTTGGCAGCAAATCAAAGCCAATCCGCTCAATCTGTTTTTTCCCGTTCAGCCCGTTGCCGATATGGCAAAAGGCAATCACAAATCGGAACACAAATAATGAAACCTTTGCCCCCTGATGTGGATACCGTTCAAGGTGCAGCAGCATAACGAGTGCAGACATATCATATAGATAAGCAAACGAGCGGGCAGCGCACAACGCAAAAATGGCCGCTGACGGGGGTTGAAAAGGTATCAGGCCGTCTGAAAAGCGTTTCCCGCTTTTGCCCTATATCAAAAGGCCGTCTGAAAAATTCCTGCGTGAAAACAGGCAAAACTATAATTGCCTGTGTAATTTAATTTCACATGGGAGTGAACCGTGAAACAATATACGTTAAATCCCCACGCCCTGATCGGCGGCGTGATTTCGGAAGACAGCGACCAACAACTGGTACAGCTTTCTTTGCAAAAAAACAATGAAATTCCCACTTATGAAACCGATGCGATTGTGCTGCTGATAGTATTGAACGGCAGTGCGATGGTGTGCACCGAAAACGAGTCTATTGAAACCAAAGGCTTACAGGTAGTGCGTCTTGAACCCCATGAAGCGCACAGCATCAAGGCACTGGAAAACCACACCAACATACTGGTGATTAAACAGCTGACCCACGAGCTTGTGTTCAGTAAAAAACTGCGCTTTGGCAGCTGCTGTCTTTAAAACCTTTCCCGTCATCCAACGCTTTTTTTACTCTCGACAGCCAGCCGAAATGCCTTCAAACAAGTGCGTTGATCAACCATGCCGTAAAACCACTTACCGGTAACATAAATCGAAGGGGCGGGTTTATCATCCGCCCCTACTAAACTATAGTTAATCCGCTTTTAAATGGCACATACGTTATATTCAGGCTTGAGCCGAGTATTCCCTAAATTTGCTGAAACTCAAGATACTCGGGGCAAGCACGGGTATGACGGTTTTGTTATTAAACTTAAACCGTTTAACCATCCAGCCGGGCAAACAGCATATCCGTAAAATTTTGCACTTACTTCCTCAATTATTGACAAATAATTAGCTATCATTACAATACAAATGATTTTGGTTATCAAAATCTAGATAATCCATCTAAACAGGTTTAGATACTATTTTGGGCATAGGGGCAACTTGAATTTAACCGACTGCATCCGTGCGTGTCCGCATAAGGCTTTAAGCCTTATATGATGTATTGCCTGAAGCCGTCTGAAAACAACTGCCCAAATCGAGGCGGCATTTATTTTCAGACGGCCTCAAACAACCGTCAGCGCTGCACAGAACACAAGTTTTCTCTCTTACCCGATACGAAATTTGCAACACCCGTTGTATCTGATCCGTTTAACTTTATTTTCTTTCTACACATCAGGAGTTTTTCAATATGAGAAAAAAAGCCCAAGCAACCATGAGCGGCACCCGCAAACGGTCGATGACCCTCGGTGTCGGCCTACTCGCGGCGGCCATGAATCCGGCCTTTGCCGACGACCGGAACCAACCGGCGCAATCCACCGAACTTGAACAAGTTACCGTTAAAGGCAGCAAACCCATCCGCTCTGGCTATAAAGCCCCCAACACCACCATCGGCAAGCGTCTGCAAGACGTACAAAACATTCCCCAAAGTGCAACGGTTATCAATCAACAGGTTATTCAGGATCAGGCCACTTCTGATTTGAAAGATGCCTTGAAAAACGCCGGTATTACTTTTCAAGCCGGAGAAGGCGGTCAAACCGAAGTGCCGATTATCCGCGGCATGCACGCGGGCGGCGATGTATACGACGACGGCCTGCGCGGTTCGGCAGCCGAGTTTAACAGCGACACCTTCAATACCGACCATATCGAAGTGTTGAAAGGCAGCTCTGCCGTATTATTCGGCCGAGGTGCAGCCGGCGGTGTGATCAACCAAGTAAGCAAAATGCCCTACACCGGCACCGGCGGCGACATTGCTTTAGGCGTAGGCAACCGCAAATACAAACGCTTAACCGGAGACTTCAACCATGCCTTCAACGATCATGTTGCCGTGCGCCTGAACATTATGGGCGAAGATAAAGATTCTTTCCGCAAACCCGCCGACAGCCGCAAATTCGGTATTGCCCCCGGCATTTCCATCGGCATGAATACCGATACCCAATTCGATCTGAGCTACAAATTTGAAAAATTGGATAAATTTCCCGATTTAGGCGTACCCTACCGCAATACCGGCGGAAAAACGGCGGTGGCCGACGAACGTTTGATCAACCAAAACTTCGGCTACAAAGACATCGACTTTGAAAAACGCCGCAACCACACCGCAACGGCCAAACTTTCCCATAAATTCAGCGACAACATCAACGCCGCCAACACGTTGCGCTACGCGAAAACCGACTACGACTACCTCGTTTTGGCACCGCGCTGGAACGGCAGCCAAACACAAATCCGCCGCCAATTCGGCGATTACAAAAATATCAAATATGATTCGAATGTTTGGAGCAACCAAACCGATTTCAATTTCAAATTCGACACCGGCCCCGTGAAGCACGACTTACTTGCCAACATCGAATTTACGCAGGAAAAACGCGACAACTATAACCGTTACGCCCGTTATTTCCGTAACGGCGTTCCCGTGCCTAACACCTCGAAAGACCCGAAAAGAGAATTGTTTGAAGGCGCTCCATACGATGTTGCTTCCGGCCGCTTTACCTCAAACGACCGCTTTACTGCCATACTCCGTCCCGCACACAGCGGTACCCTAACCACGCGCACCATCGGCGTGGGCCTGAACGATATCGTTGAACTCACCCCCACGGTGAAGGCCATCGCCGGCGTGCGTTTCAACCGTATCAGAACAGACAACAAAGCCCTCATTCCCTCCAGAAACAACAAAACCGTCAAACGCACCGACAATATTTGGACCTACACCGGCAGCTTGATTTGGGACTACAAACCCGGCCATAACCTTTACGCCACTTACGGCACCGCAACCACACCCGTTGCCTACCGCGTTACCGGCCAGCCCGACGCATTGGAAGACGCCCAACTGGTTGCCGAGCCGGAAAAAACCCGCACCGTCGAAATCGGTACCAAAAACGCCTTCTTCGATGACGCACTAACGGTAAACGCCGCGTTGTTCCATACCAAAAAAACCCAGCAATACTACCGTGACGCCGGCTTTATCGACTGGGCAAAAGTATATGGTTTAGACGTAGAAGTGGCCGGACGCATCACCAACCGTTTGAACATGATCGGCAACATTATCGTCAGCAACGGTAAAATGAAAGCCACCAGCCCCTCTACCGAACAGCTTAACGGCCACTTCCCGGAGGCCGCAGCCAAGTTTACCGCCAACGCATGGGCCAACTACCGCATCACCGACAACGTGAACGCCGGTTTGGGCATCCGTCACGTCGGCAACCGCTACACGCATTCGCGCACTTCGGTCGTACAAAAACTGCCTGCCTATACCGCAGTCGATGCCATGGCCAGCTATGAAAAACGACGTTATCGCGCCCAGCTCAACGTAAACAACGTGTTCGACAAAAAACACTTTACCACCGGCCACCGCCAACAAGCCGTGCCGGGCGACCGCCGAACCGTGCTGGCAACCTTCGGTTATAAATTCTAAGTATTCCGCGTAGCACATCAGGCCGTCTGAAAACCTTTCCCCCAAACCTTTTCAGACGGCCTCTTTTACCAACCAAACCGCTAAACTTAATATCTGCAACACTTCCTATATTAAGTTTATCGGTTTTTCAAAATCACAAGGAATATCATTATGTTGCTGCATATCGAAAACGTATTGACCGCCGAAGAACTCAGCCATGCCCACCGTCTGCTCGCAGATGCCCCGTGGAGCGACGGAAAAATCACCGCAGGCAAACAATCGGGGCAAGTCAAAAACAACCTGCAACTGCCGCAAACAAGCGAAGCAGGCAAAGCCATGGCCGAACTGGTAAAAGCAGCCGTGCTGCGCAATGCCGAATTTTTCTCCGCCGCCCTGCCCCATACCGTTTTCCCGCCGCTGGTCAACTGCTACCGCGAAGGGCAAAGTTTCGGCAACCATATCGACAACGCCATCCGCAGCGACCCCTACACCGGCCGATGGATACGCACCGACGTATCCAGCACCCTGTTTCTCAACGACCCCGACGAATACGACGGCGGCGAACTCGTGATTGAAGACAACTACGGCAGCCACAGCGTCAAACTGGCCGCTGGCGACATGATCGTCTACCCCGCCACCAGCCTGCACCACGTTACCCCCGTTACCCGCGGACAGCGCATCGCCAGCTTTTTTTGGACACAATCCATGGTTGCCAGCGACGAAAAACGCACCATGCTCTTCGATATGGATCGCGCCATCACCTCCCTGCGCGCGCAACACGGCGAAACCGAAGAATCGGTATTGCTGACAGGCGTTTACCATAACCTGCTGCGCCAATGGTCGAACATCTGAACATACTTTCAGTCTAAGCGCTTACCCCGCCGCACTCGAAAACCGCCGGATTTTTAATCCCCCCGCAGAAGAAAACCGACTGTCTATCCAAAGCAGGCGCAACATCGCGCCTGCGATGCCGTTTTATCCGACCGATCATATAGTTAATTGAGATATTCTAAACCTACTGTGAAAGCCAAAATGATTGATACAGATTTGTTGCCGCTGTTAACCTTATGAGTGCTGTGGAAAAAGCGGGCTTTGTTTTTCAGACGGCCTCCGTTTAAACAGGCTGGCTGAAAGGCCGTCTGAAACAGAGTACCTTATCGTTTTTCTACAATTGGCTCTTACTGTTACATTTTTTAGTCAATCGAAATTGCAAAAGATAATCATGAAGATGAATACAGAGAAATTTGAAAATCTAGTTAATGATTTTAAAAAAATTGGATTTAAAAACCATTAAAGAAAAGCCGACGTATTTAGAAATTATTGGTAAACGGCATTTAGAAGATGTCAGTTCACGAGCATTAGCATTTTTCTTTGATACAAGTAAAGAGCATGGTTTGGGTGATGTTTGCTTGCAAGCGTTGTTGGCTGTATACAATACTAAATTGGATAAAAATGACAGGTATGAGGAAGATGTCTTAAGAACTTTATCGGTAAAGAGGGAAGTATCTATTTCATTAATAAATGATCGGCAGGTTAAGCAAGCTAAACAATCTGAAAGAGGAAGGATTGATTTATTAATCGAAACTCCAACTAAAATTATCTTGATAGAAAATAAAATCAACCATTCCAATAACAATCCGCTTGAAGCATATTGGAAATATATAAATCAAGAAGAATTCTGTAGTAAGGAAAAGCTTTGTATTTTATTGGTTAAAGATAAAACTGAATCTCCTCATAAAAATTTTAAGGTGATTACTCATTTCGAATGGGTAAAGGAACTTAAAAAGAGACTGCCTGAAATTTGGCAACAAGCTGATAATAAGTATTTAATATTTTTAATGGATTATGTATATGCAATTGACAGTTTAAACCCAGAGAAAGAGAGAAATAAAATGGATAAGCAAATTTTAAAATTGTTTAAAAAGCATCATCAAATTTTAATTGATTTAGAGGATCAGAAAGATAATGTATGTGAGTTTTATCAAAACGATCTTGAAAATTTTATTAAAAATGAGGATCTTCAAAAGTTTAGATGGAAGGGTCCTGAGCTTAATAACAATAATTACAAGTATCTAGGCGCATATGTATATACATATCCCTACACATACAGCGTAAAAAGAAATATTGAATATCAAATTTCATTTTGGCTCGGTTGGAATTTGTCATCATTTATGTTAGGCATTGAGTTAACAAAAGGTAATGGTAGATCAAAAAAACACGATGAAATGTTAGATTTACTGCAAAAAGCAAGCATTGAACATAAATTAATTGAAAATAACGGCGAAATATATTTAGAAGTATTTTCCTTGGGAGAAAAAGGTGACATACCTTTAGATAGTTTTGCCAAAAAAACTGCTTCAAAGCTAAATGAAGTTATTAAAAAATTGAATTTGAAATAATAAAGATAAGCATAGAGTGTATGCCAACGGCACACATAGGTTGCCGAAATCTCTAAATCCGCGTGCATGGCTTCGCCACACACCCTACCAGTGGGTAACAGCCCAAGCAAACTACCTAAAAAGGCCGTCTGAAACCCCAATACCTGTCTGAAAACAGAGTAACCCATGATAAACACCCCCGCCGTTACCCTCCGCTCCGTTTCCCACCGCTACGGCAAAACCACCCTCGCGCTGGACGATGTGTCGCTGACCATCCCGCGCGGGGTAACCGTCGGCTTAATCGGGCCCGACGGGGTGGGCAAATCGACGCTGTTGTCGCTGATTGCCGGCGTTAAAATCATTCAGAGCGGCACGGTGGAGGTATTCGGGTGCGACATGACCGGCAAAGCGGCGCGGCAGGCGTTGTCGCACCGTATCGCTTTTATGCCGCAGGGGTTGGGGCGTAATCTGTACCCCACTTTGAGCGTGTATGAAAACGTCGACTTCCATGCACGGCTGTTCGGGCTGAATGCGGACGAACGAAAGGCGCGCATCAGCCGTTTGCTCGAAGCGACGGGTCTTGCACCGTTCCCCGACCGCGCGGCGGGCAAGCTTTCGGGCGGGATGAAACAGAAGCTGAGTTTATGCTGCGCGCTGGTGCATTCGCCCGATCTGCTGATTCTCGACGAGCCGACCACCGGTGTCGATCCGCTGTCGCGCCGCCAGTTTTGGGCGTTGGTGGACGAACTGCAAGCCGAAAGTGCGGGCATGACCGTAATCGTGGCCACCGCCTACATCGAAGAGGCCGAACGCTTCAGTCATCTGCTGGCGATGGACGACGGCAAACTGCTGGTCAACAAACCTACCCGCGAGGTGATGCGCGACAGCGGTGCCGCCACGCTGGAAGCCGCTTATGTGCAGATGCTGCCGTCTGAAAAGCAGCAGGGTTCAGGCGGATTGGAGATGGTGCCGTTTGCGCCCGACCCCGCGTCTCCGCCTGCAATCGAGGCACACGGTTTAACCAAGCGGTTCGGCAGCTTTACTGCGGTGGATCATGTGAGTTTTACGATTCAGAAAGGCGAAATCTTCGGCTTTCTCGGCTCTAACGGCTGCGGCAAATCCACCACCATGAAAATGCTCACCGGCCTGCTGGAAGCCAGTGACGGTTCGGCCGAACTCTTGGGGCGGCCGATCGAAGCGGGCAATATCCGAACGCGGATGCGCGTCGGCTATATGTCGCAGGCGTTCTCGCTGTATGAAGAATTGAGCGTGATCGACAACCTCAAACTGCATGCCCGCCTCTACCAAATGGGCGCGGCCGGCGAACAGGCGGTGGCCGACGCGCTGGTGCAGTTCGACCTCAGCGATGCCGCCGCTGCCAAACCCGCCTCGCTGCCTTTGGGCATCCGCCAACGCCTGCAACTGGCGGCGGCCTGCCTGCACAAACCCGAAGTGCTGATTCTCGACGAGCCGACTTCCGGCGTTGACCCCGCTGCCCGCGATATGTTCTGGCGGCATCTGCTCAAACTCTCGCGCGAAGACAAAATCACCATATTTGTGTCGACCCACTTCATGAACGAGGCCGAACGCTGCGACCGCATTTCCTTCATGCACAAAGGCCGCGTGCTGGCGGTAGGCACGCCCGCCGAACTGGTGGCGCAATACCGTGCACCGAATCTGGAAGAAGCGTTTGTGCGCTATCTGCTGGATGACGAGGCACGGGAGAACGGGGCGGAAAGGCCGTCTGAAACATCAGTTTCCAATCAAACAAGCGATGCTGCCAATGTGCCTCTGCAACAGACAACCGACGATTGGGAGAGGCCGTCTGAAAACCCGCCGCCAACCGACACCCTCAAATATTGGCTGGCCGGTGTGCGCACGTTTGCCTTGCGTGAAGCCAAAGAATTGCTGCGCGACAAAGTGCGGCTGTTTTTTGCCTTGGCGGGGCCGGTGATTCTGATGTTGGCTTTATCGTGGAGTATTTCGTTTAACGTTAAAGACTTAACCTATATGGTGATTGACCGCGACCAAACCGTAGAAAGCCGCCGCCTAACAGAATATTTTTCCGGTTCTCCCTACTTTACCGAAAAAAAGCTGCCCGATACCGACATCGACACGGCTTTAAAAACCGCACAGGTTAAGCTGGTGATAGATATTCCGCCGGGCTTCGGGCGCGGGCTGCTGTCGGGCAACCGCCCTGAAGCGGCGTTTTATATAGACGGTGCGATGCCGTTCAACGCCAGCAATATCCAAGGCTATATCGGCGGCATTTTTGCGCTGTACGGGCAAGACTTGGCACGCGAAACGGGGCTGACGCTGCCGCCGCCCGCAGCCAAAATCGAGCAGCGGTTTATGTATAACCAAGATTTTGAAAGCATTTTCGCCATCGCGCCGGGCGTATTGATGCTGGTGCTGATGTTGATTCCGGCAATGATGTCGGTGGTCGGGGTGGTGCGCGAACGCGAAATCGGGTCGATTTCCAACTTTTACACCTCTCCCGCCTCCGTGCCGCAATTTCTGCTCGGCAAGCAACTGCCTTATATTGCGGTAGGCATGCTCAATTGCGCCATGCTCACAGCAATGATGGTGTTTTGGTTCGACGTGCCGATAAAAGGTTCGGCGGCCGCATTGTTTGCGGGAACGCTGTTGCTGCTGTGTGTTTCCACCGCGCTGGGGCTGCTGGCCTCAACCTTTGTGCGTTCGCAGGTCGCCGCCATCAGCCTGACCGCCATCATCATTATGATTCCGACTTTTAACTATTCGGGTTTTCTGAATCCTTTGTCGGCCTTGGAAGGCGGAGCATACTGGATGGGCAAACTGATGCCTGCTTCGTGGTTTCTCAATATCAGCATAGGCAGTTTTACCAAAGGTTTGGCATTTGGCGAGCTAACGCGCGAAATGACGGTGTTGGCCGTATTTTATGCCGTGTATTTTATTGCGGCCTGCTTGATTTTAAAGAAGCAGGAAAAATAGGCACAAAGTGTGAGGCCGTCTGAAACGGAAAACCCCGTATTCCAAAGCAGAAATACGGGGATAATTAATCAATCGCGCACATATACGACTTCTACATCATAATCGTCGTCATCCCAATCGTCATCTTCTCCGTTGCCTATGCGTTGCTGCCACTCCTCTTCATGGCTCAAAGAAGAATCCAAACCCGCTTCGAGGCGCAACACCGACAACAAGTGATACATATCTTCGGGTATCGGCGCTTCAAATGAAACCGTTTCACCGCTAACAGGATGTTCAAAACTTAAACGGTAAGCGTGAAGTGCTTGGCGCGCCAAACTTTTTACAGCGTCTTTGGCCATATCGGAGCAGGCATGGCGCGGATTGCCGTACACAGGGTCGCCTGCCAGCGGGTGATTGGCTTCGCGCATATGAACGCGGATTTGATGGGTGCGGCCGGTTTCGAGTTTGCACTCGATATAACTGTGGTTGAGATAGCGTTCCAGCACTTTAACGTGGGTAACGGCCGGTTTGCCGCCGAACTTCACCACGGCCATTTTCAGGCGGTTGTGCGGGTCGCGCCCGATCAAGGTGTCGATTTTGCCGTCGAAAGGCACAATGCCGTTGGCTACCGCACGGTAAATTCTGCTGACTGTGCGCGCCTGAAGCTGTTGCACCAAGGCATTTTGGGCAGGCAGGGTTTTGGCTACCACCATCAAACCGCTGGTGTCTTTATCCAAACGGTGCACGATGCCTGCGCGCGGAATTTGGCTCAATTCGGGGCAATGCGCCAACAGGCCGTTGAGCAGCGTGCCCGTCCAGTTGCCTGCCGCCGGATGCACCACCAGCCCCGCAGGTTTGTTGAGCACGATCACGGCATCGTCTTCATAAACAATGTCTAAATCCATAGGCTCCGGCGTGAAGGCTAGATTCTCTTCGCTCGGCCGCACCGTTACTGCGATATATTCGCCGCCTATCATTTTGTCTTTCGGCTGGGCCGCTTTTTCGTTTACGGTAACAGCCCCTTCTTTTATCCAAGAAGTCAGACGGCTGCGCGAATAATCCGGCAGCAGCTTGGCCAACACGGCATCCAAACGCATACCCGCCAAATCGAGCGGAACGGTTAAATTAATGCAAGTTTCTGCATCGGGGGCTGCCGCAAATTCCAAATCATCGTTATAATCGGCTTCATTTTCAAAGGAAGTGTTCTGCATGAAAAAAATTCTTTTAGTTATTTCATTGGGTTTGGCCTTGAGCGGCTGCGCCGGCACCAAAGGCACGATTGATAAAGACGCGCAAATCACTCAGGAATGGACGGTAGAAAAACTGTATGCTGAGGCTCACGACGAGTTAAACAGCAGCAATTATACGCGAGCCGTTAAGTTATACGAAATTTTGGAATCCCGCTTCCCCAACGGCCGTCATGCCCAGCAGGCTCAGCTTGATACGGCTTATGCCTACTATAAAGACGACGAGCCTGAAAAAGCGCTGGCCGCCATCGAACGCTTCCAACGCAACCATCCCCAGCATCCCAATATGGACTATGCCTTATATCTCAAAGGCTTGGTACTGTTTAACGAAGATCAGTCGTTTTTAAACAAACTGGCTTCGCAAGACTGGTCAGACCGCGATCCCAAAGCCAACCGCGACGCCTATCACGCTTTTGCCCAATTGATCGAACGCTACCCCAACAGCAAATATGCCGCCGATGCAAGCGAACGCATGGCGAAACTGGTTGACGCTTTGGGCGGCAACGAAATCGCCGTGGCCCGCTATTACATGAAACGCGGCGCTTATTTAGCTGCCGTGAACCGTGCCCAAAAAATTGTCGAACGTTATCAAAATACCCGTTTTGTAGAAGAAGCTTTGGCGATTATGGAAGCCTCTTACCGCAAAATGGAAAAACCCCGGCTGGCCGACGATACCCGCCGTATTTTGGCACAAAATTTCCCCAACAGCCCTTATCTGACCAAATCTTGGTCTGACAGCAATATCCCTTGGTGGCGCTATTGGAAGTAAATTGAGCCGGATTGTCTGAATGATATAAAAGGCCGTCTGAAAACGTAAATCCGTTTTCAGACGGCCTTGTTCAATGAGGCAACCGCACCGTATAACCAATCAACACATTTTTAATACAAGGCAGATTTGCTTTTCTGATTGCCTCCAGAAAAAATGCCGATAGGTATCATGAAAAACAATATGTTAGATTATAGGCAACTGTTTCTGTTCCTTTTTCTCTCTGTCAACGGAAAGGAGCATGCCATGCGCCGTATGCATATCGGTTCTATCATTATCTTAATCTGCGGCCTGTCTGCCGTTATCCCCGGCCTGATGGTGCTGTTCGGCTTGGGCGGCTGGGTGCATGATTTGCTTGACCAGCCTATTGGTGCGATCGCTCTGCTGGTTATCGGCGGCTCGTGCGTGCTGGCGGCATTCTTTCCGCTGGTAGCCACTTACCTTACCCGCAAAGAACAGGGAAAGCCGCCTTTTGAAGACGACGAAGCCGAAGAGTAAGTTTCCAACAGGCATTTTTCAGACGGCATCATTCAATCATGCAGCAAAACTCAGGGCGGGCATTCTTGCCCGCCCTGCGCATGAAAACCTATCTAATCAAATATCCACAGGCTGCCAATCGACACGACCTTTCACCGGCGGCAGGTAGGCCAGCCCCATTTGGCATTGCTGCCACAATCTTTCGGGAATGCGGTAGCGGTCGGCTTTGTCGGGGTCGAGTTCGCACACGATTTCGGCTTCGCGGCCGCTGTCAATCAGTTCGGCCAAATCGGGGTTGAGCAAAACGGTTTTACCCAATGCGATAAATTCCGCCCAGCCTGTTTGGTAGGCCGCCAAAATCTGCTTGGCGGTAAACAGGTTGCCTACGCCGATCAGGGGCAGTTTGCCGCCGATGCGTTGGTGTATCTGCTCGATGCGCGTCAGATTTGTGTCGGCACCACGACGGGCTTTTTTGTAGAAATCCCAAAGCGAAACGTGCAGATATTGCAGCGGTTTTTGCACCAACGCATCAATCAGCGCGAAAGTATCCTGCATGGTCAGGCCGTTGTCGCCGCCTTCTTCGGGCGAGAAACGGTAGCCGACAATGAAATCGGAGCGGTTGTGTTTACGGCGCACGGCATCTACGGCATCGACGACGGCCAGCGGGAAGCGCAGGCGGTTTGCCAAGCTGCCGCCCCATTCGTCGTCGCGGCTGTTGCTTTGGGCGGAAACAAACTGCTGAATCAGATAGCCGTTGGCGCCGTGGATTTCCACGCCGTCGAAACCTGCTTCGAGTGCCAACTCGGCGGCGCGGGCAAAGGCATCAATCAGGGCGCGGATTTCCGGGTCGGTGAGTGCGCGCGAACCGCTGGCTTCGTCGCTTGACGGAGCCACTTTGTCGGCACCGTTAAGTAAATCGGCAGAGGCTTGAATACCGCCGTGATGAAGCTGCAAAACCGCTTTCGCGCCTTGTTGGTGGGCAATCTGCGCCACTTCTTTCAAGCTCGGCAAATGTTCGGTGCCGACGGCTTCAGGCTGTCCGGCAAAGGCTTTGCCTTCGGGCGACACCAGCGTGGCGGCGGAAATAAAGAGGCCGAAGCCTTTGAAACGGTTGTTCAAAAACAGGCGTTCCTCCGGGCTGATGTTGCCGTCGGGCAGAGAAGCCCAATGCGTCATCGGCGCAACGGCCAAGCGGTTTTTAATAACCGTGCCGTTGTTGAGGGTGTAAGGTTGGAAAAGCGGGGTGTATTTGGGGTTCATTATGTATCACTTTCTTGTCGTTCAAACGGATATACGATTTCAGACGGCCTTTGGGTAAGTTGGTGCTTCAAATCATTACAAATCGGTGCTGCCATTTCCATCGGCATCAATATGCGCCGCATCGTGCCGGCCGTTGGAGGGCACAACCAACAATCTCCGAAGAGCGGGCATCATTACCCGCCATTCAGACTAACGCATTGATAACACGGCGGGCAAAATGCCCGCCCTACGGAAATGTTCAAACAGGCACAACATCACAGCAATTCCAATTTCCCGATGCGCTCTTGCACCCGTTGGTAGGCGGGGTCTTTTTCAATGCGGCGCACATAGGCGCCGATATTCGGCAGATTCAGCGGAGCGCGCGACACGGCGGCCTGCAAGGGGAAACCCATCATGATGTCGGCACCGCTGATTTCTTCGCCCAGCAGCCAAGTGCGGCCTTTTAGCTTATTTTCAACAAATTCCAGATGCAGTTTGAGCTGCGGATTCAAAAACGACTTGCGCACGCCGTCGGTAATCTTGCGGGCAACGGGTTTGGCGAAAAACGGCATTTTGCGCGTTTCGATTTTGCGGAACACCAGCGACATCACCAGCAGCGGCATCAGCGAACCTTCTGCATAATGCAGCCAAAACAAATATTCGGGATAAGCCGCGCTGTTTTCAGACGGCCTCAAGGCCGTTTCCTGCCCGTAGCGTGTGATCAGGTATTCGACAATCGCGCCGCTTTCGGCCAGCACCAAGCCGTTGTCGTCTATCAGGGGCGATTTGCCCAGCGGGTGGACACGGCGCAGGCTGTCGGGCGCAAGCGAGGTTTCGGCATCGCGCGCGATCACTTCTGCGCGGTACTCCAAGCCGAGCAGCTCGAGCAGCCATGCGATACGGTAGGCGCGGGATTGTTTGAGTGCGTATAGGGTAATCATGGCGTAGTTCCTTTTCGTTTCATGCCGCTTTCAAACAGGTATGGTTTTCAGACGGCATCATCCCCGCCATTCCTATCCAACACCGCCACAGCCGAGCGCAGCCGCTGCCAAGCGAGGCCTTGTTGGTCGGTAAAGGCGTTCCACAGTGCATCTTCGCTCATGATGCTGTATTCGCCCTGCGTGTGCAGGTTCACGTCGAGCCCGTTTTCGAGCGCTTGGTGGTAGCGGCTGTATTCGCCTTCAAAGTAAAACTGTGCCAGCTCGCGCATGATGGCTTCGCCGTGCAGCCAGTCTTGATGGGCGGCTTCGAGTTTGGGAAGCAACTCCGTCCATTCGCGGTAGAGTTTCTGAATATGGTCGATGCGTGCCTGTGCTTCGGCTTGATTCGGCAAGTCGGTCATGGGGTATCCTTTCTGTTCTGTGTTCGTGTGGAGTCGTTTTGTTGCAGTATTTGAGCATTGGGACGGCGTTACTGCGGCAGCTTAACCGCCAATTCAGACGGCCATTGGGCCGCATCGTCGGTACGCACATAGCCGTTGCCCGTCATACCGCCTTTGAGCAGACCTTTATATTTCAGCGCAGTGTCGGCGGGGATTTTCAGCTTGACGCGGAACACCAATTTTTCGCGCTCGTTTTGTGTTTCCACCGATTTGGGCGTGAATTGGGCATCGGTGGCGATGAAGCTGATTTTGGCGGGAAACACGGCTTTCACGCTGTCGAGCACAATCCGCGCTTCTCCGCCCACTTTCAGACGGCCTGCTTCGGCATTCGGCAGAAAAATGTTCATCGACACATCAGCCGGATCAAGCAGGCTCACTACTTTGCTGCCTGCGGCAATCACGCTGCCCGTTTCGGCGATTTTGTATTCCACCCTGCCCGCTTTAGGGCTGCGGATGGTCATGTCGTCATTGGCCGAAGCCGCTTGGTTAATCTGCGCCTGAGCCGCCGCTACTGCCGCCACCGCTTCGGCACGGGCGGCTCGCGCCGCTTTCACCGAAGCCGCCGCACCGTCACGCGCGGCCAGCCGTTTGCTTACTTCCGCCGACGACACCAATTCGTCGCGTTTCAAACTTTGAGCATTGCCCAATTCCATTTGCGCCACTTTCTGCTGCTGCTCGTACGCCTTGATTTCGGCATCCGCCCGCGCCACCGCTTCCTGCGCCCGCTGTTTCTGGGCTTTGGCGGCTTCAAGCTGGCTGCTGCTGGTTACAGAAGAAAGCTCGGCCAATACGTCGCCCTCTTTCACTTCGCTGCCTTCGTCCACCAATACCGCCTGCACCCGCCCCGGATACAGGCTGGCAATGTCAAAGCGGTTCAGCTCCAAACGGCCGTTGGATTGGGCGAAGCCCTGCGGCAGGCCGTCTGAACCGTTTTTGCACGAAACATACACCCCTCCCGCTACTACCGCAGCGGCAATCAAAGCCACGATTATTTTTTTCATGAATTTTCCTGCCATCAATGATTTAGGATACCGGATCGGCAATGCGTGCCATGCAAAACGCCGCATTCGGCGGCATCAACATACATCCGGTAAATCGTTTGCAACTTAAACCAATTAACCGTGCGGGGCAAGCCGTTTAACAATCCCGAACAACCTATACGCCGCACACCCATACGCCCCCGACCGCCGCCGGTTATAACAAAATCATCTTTAATTAAAACCAACCATTCTTTCCCTTTTTCAGACGGCCTGTATAGAGTTGCACCATACGATAACTGCAATCAAGCCACGACTATGCTTCTGCTCAAAACCCCCAGCGTGTTACCCGGTTTCAAAATCAGCCTCGGCCTCACCGTATTGTGCCTGTCGCTTTTGGTGGTGCTGCCGTTTGCCATGATGGCCGTTAAGGCGGGCGAAATCGGTTGGACGGCCTTTTGGCAAACCATCTCCGAGCCGAACGTGCTGGCGGCGGTGTGGCTCACGTTGCGGATGTCGTTTTACGCCATGCTCACCAATATCGTGTTCGGCACTTTGGTGGCGTGGGTGCTGGTGCGCTATGAGTTTCCCGGCAAAAGCATCGCCAATGCGCTGGTGGACTTGCCGTTTGCGCTGCCGACGGCGGTAACCGGCATTGCGCTGGCCACGCTGTATGCGCCCAACGGCTGGCTGGGGCGGTGGTTTGAACCGCTGGGCATCAAAATCGCGTTCACACCCATCGGCATTTGGATTGCGCTGGTGGTGGTGAGCCTGCCGTTTATCGTGCGGGCGGTGCAGCCGGTGTTGGAAGAATTGTCGGGCGAATACGAAGAAGCGGCGGCCACGCTGGGTGCAAACCGCTTCACCACGTTCCGCCGCGTGCTGCTGCCCGAAATCGCTCCCGCCCTGCTTACCGGCGCAGGCATGATGTTTGCCCGGGCAACCGGCGAATACGGCTCGGTGATTTTTATCGCGGGCAATATCCCGATGGTTTCCGAAATTCTGCCGCTGGTCATCACCGGCAAGCTGGAGCAGTTCGACGTGCAGGGTGCATCGGCGGTGGCGTTGTTTATGCTGATGATTTCGTTTGTGATTCTGTTTTTATTGAACATCAGCCAATGGGTCTTGAGCAAACGTGCCGGCGCGAAAGTTTGAATATTCAGGCCGTCTGAACGGTGTTTAGATATTCGTTTTCAGACGGCCTCTTTATCCATTTTGAAAATCAATCAAAACCAAACCTATAAAAACCATGAAAACCAATCCGCCCAACCCCAACCTGACCGAACCGCGCTGGCTGCGGCTGACGCTCATCACGATTGCGCTGGCGTTTCTGCTGCTGATGCTGGTGGTGCCGCTGGCCGCCGTGTTCTACGAAGCCCTAAAAGGCGGTTGGGATTTATACGTCCAATCCATCACCGACCCCGAAGCATGGTCGGCCATCAAGCTCACGCTGATCACCGCCGCAATTGTGGTGCCGGTTAACGCCGTGTTGGGCGTGGCGATGGCTTGGCTGCTCACCCGCTTTAACTTCCGCGGCAAGCAGCTGCTCACCACCCTGCTCGACTTGCCGTTTTCGGTGTCGCCCGTGGTGGCCGGTTTGATGTTTGTGCTGCTGTTCGGCGCACACACCGCGCTCGGCGGCTGGCTCGAAGCGCAAGGCATTCAGATTATTTTCGCCATTCCCGGCATTATCCTCGCCACGCTGTTTGTTACCTTTCCGTTCGTTGCCCGCGAACTGATTCCGCTGATGCAGGCGCAAGGCGACAGCGAAGAACAGGCCGCCTTGATTCTCGGCGCAAGCGGCTGGCAGATGTTTTGGCGCGTAACCCTGCCCAACATCAAATGGGCGCTGCTCTACGGCATCATTCTCACCAACGCCCGCGCGATGGGCGAATTCGGCGCGGTAAGCGTGGTTTCGGGGCACATCCGCGGCGAAACCAACACCATTCCGCTGCTGGTGGAAATTTTCTACAACGAATACAACTTTACCGGCGCATTCGCCCTATCCGGTATTTTGGCATTGCTGGCACTCGCCACCCTTGCCGTGCAAAACATCATCACCCGCATTCAAGAACGCAAACTCGCCGCCGCCGAAAGGAACGCCGCATGAGCATCACCATTCAAAAACTCAACAAACACTTCGGCTCATTTCACGCCCTCAACAACATCAACCTCAACGTGCCCACCGGCAAACTCGTGTCGCTGCTCGGCCCTTCCGGCTGCGGCAAAACCACCCTGCTGCGCATCATCGCCGGTTTGGAAAACGCCGACAGCGGCAGCATTCTGTTCGACGGCCAAGACGTTACCCGCAAACATGTGCGCGAGCGCAAAGTGGGCTTCGTATTCCAACACTACGCCCTGTTCCGCCACATGAACGTATTCGACAACATCGCCTTCGGCCTCACCGTATTGCCCAAATCCGAACGCCCGAGCAAAGAAAAAATCCGCGCCAAAGTGGAAGAATTATTGCAACTCGTGCAGCTTTCGCATCTGGCCAAAGCCTATCCGCACCAGCTTTCAGGCGGCCAACGTCAACGCATCGCCCTCGCCCGCGCATTAGCCGTCGAACCCAAGCTACTGCTGCTCGACGAACCCTTCGGCGCGCTCGATGCCAAAGTGCGCAAAGAGCTGCGCAAATGGCTGCGCGACATCCATCACGAACTCGGCGTAACCAGCATCCTCGTTACCCACGACCAAGAAGAAGCCCTTGAAGTATCGGACGAAATCGTCGTAATGAACCACGGCAGAATCGAGCAGACCGGCACCGCCGAAAGCCTCTACCGCCAACCCGAAAACGCCTTCGTAACCGAGTTTTTGGGCGAAACCGATGCCTTTGAAGGCAGAATAGAAAAAGGCGAATGGCATTACAACGGTTTCAGATGGCCTTTAGACAACACCCGCAAATGGCAGGAGCAAACCGCCACCGCCTATGTGCGCCCGCACGAATGGGCGGTAGCCGAAAACGGTGCAACGCCGATGCTGAGCGCACCGATTGAAACCATCCACTCCGCCGGCGCGCTTACCCATCTCACCCTTAAAGAAAACAAGCGCGACGTTCATATTACGTTTGCCGACAGCGACGCCGCCCGCCTCGGCTTGTCCGGCGGGCAAAATCTCGCGCTCGTGCCCAAGCAGCTGTATATTTTTTCGCAGAACGAATTGATTGATTTTGCGATTTAAAGCATTAATCGCCCGAGATAACGTTGCAAGATTATTTTTTCCCTAAGGCCGTCTGAAAACGGCTTGCGGTGCAATTCATCTCAATAATTACTTTGATTTCATGTATTTTCTACTCAACAAGGAAGCGAGCTATGAAATTTAAAACCATGCTTTTTATCGGTTTGACCGGCTTGGTATCTTCGGCATTCGCCGCCGACAATTATCAATTGAGCACCCATATTTTAGATATCAACAAAGGCAAGCCTGCACCTGATGTCAGCGTAGAGCTTTATAAATTGGGCAACAACGGCCAATGGCGTGAAATTGCCGAAAACAAAACCGACGGCAACGGCCGGATCAAAAACTTTTTGCCGTTAAAACCCGGTGCCGACAATAAAGGCATCTATAAACTCAAATTCAAAACCAAAGAATATTTCGCCAAAAACAAAGTCGATAATTTCTATCCGTTCGTCGAAGTTTCTTTCGAATTGAAAGACAACAACCATTACCATGTTCCGATCACTCTTTCGCCCTTCGGTTACTCCACCTACCGCGGCAGCTAACCGCCAAGCGGCAGGATAACAACCGGCATTAAACAGGGGCAGACTATCCGTCTGCCCCTTCTGTCCGGCATTTGACTGCAAATGCACAATAAGCCCTTCGCAAAACACCAAAACGGTTACGGCTGCTGCGAAGATTTTTTCTTATCTTTTTCTTCTTCGTCATCTCCGTCGGGAATCGCCGCACGCACCACCGCGCCCGTTCCTTTCACCACCACTTTGCCCGCGGTTAACACCGTTGTCGCCGCCAAATCGGCAGCGGCCGCCACCACGCAGCCGTTCAACAACAGGCACACCGCCACAGCCAACAGCAATTGTTTTACCGGTTTCATATTTCAATGCCTGCAATATTCATCATTTATCGTGTTCATGATCTTCTGCACAAGCAGCAAGCCAAGCATCGTCGTCGCCGTCGAACTCTTCCACTTCGTCAAACTCGCCGTTTTCCGCCAGTGCCGCCAATTCTTCCAAATCGTGCGCACCTTCCACCCAAAAACAGGGAATATCCGGCGGCGTATCCGGCGAGAGCACGGCGGCCAAGCCTTCATGCCAAGCCAGCCAATAACCGTTGGCCGTCTGAACAAATTGCGCGTTGGGGTGGATGCTTTCGCCTTCGGTGTTCACCAACATGCGTTCGGCGATTTCTGCTTGAAAAGGTAAGATGTCCATCGGGTTTTCCATAAAATCAAAATCGAAATATCAGCCGCATTATAACAAAGGCCGTCTGAAAACAAGGCGCAGCGTTTCAGACGGCCTTTGTTATAATGCTATGTTTCTGTTTTCAATAGCATCAGGCCGCATCATGGAAGTGATCCAATACGAACATTCCCCCTTCAAACTCCACCAGCCTTTTCCGCCCGCAGGCGACCAGCCCTCCGCCATTGCCGGCCTGCTCGAAGGGCTTTCAGACGGCCTCGCTTACCAAACCCTGCTCGGCGTAACCGGCTCGGGCAAAACCTACACCATGGCCAACGTGATTGCCCAAAGCGGCCGCCCCGCCATCATCATGGCGCACAACAAAACGCTGGCGGCTCAGCTTTATGCCGAGATGCGCGAGTTTTTCCCCGAAAACGCGGTGGAATACTTCGTTTCCTATTACGACTACTACCAACCCGAAGCCTATGTGCCGTCGCGCGATTTATTTATCGAAAAAGATTCCGCGATTAACGAACACATCGAGCAGATGCGCCTTTCCGCCACCAAAAACCTGATGACGCGCAACGACGTGATTATCGTAGCCACCGTGTCCGCCATCTACGGTATCGGCGACCCCACCGAGTATCAACAAATGGTACTTTCCGTAAAAGAAGGCGACACCATCGAACAGCGCGACATCATCTCCACCCTCGTTTCCATGCAATACGAGCGCGGCGAAATGGATTTCAAACGCGGCTCCTTCCGCGTGCGCGGCGACGTGATTGACGTGTATCCCGCCGAAAGCTCCGACAACGCCTTGCGCATCAGCCTGTTTGACGACGAAATCGACCGCCTCGACATCTTCGACCCGCTCACCGGCAGCAACATCCAGCGCGTCGGCCGCTACACCGTGTTCCCCTCCAGCCACTACGTTACCCCGCGCGACACCGTGCTGCGCGCCTGCGAAAGCATTAAAGAAGAATTGCGCGAACGCATTGATTTCTTTACTCAAGAAAACCGCCCCGTCGAAACCCAACGCATCGAACAGCGCACCCGCTTCGATCTCGAAATGCTCTACGAAATGGGCTTTTGCAAAGGCATCGAAAACTACTCGCGCCACTTTTCCGGCAAAAAAGAAGGCGAACCGCCGCCCACGCTGATGGATTACCTACCCGACAACGCCATCATGTTTATCGACGAAAGCCACGTTACCGTTACCCAAATCGGCGGCATGTACAAAGGCGATGCCAGCCGCAAACAAAACCTCGTCGACTACGGCTTCCGCCTGCCTTCCGCCCGCGACAACCGCCCGCTCAAATTCCACGAATTTGAAAAAATCATGCCGCAAACCATCTTCGTTTCCGCCACACCTGCCAAATACGAAGAAGAACACGCCGGCCAAGTGGTCGAACAAGTCGTGCGCCCCACCGGCCTGGTTGACCCGCAAATCGAAATCCGCCCCGTCGCCACCCAAGTGGACGACTTACTCAGCGAAATCAACGACCGCATCGCCAAAGGCGAGCGCGTACTCGTAACCACCCTCACCAAACGCATGGCCGAACAGCTCACCGACTATTACAGCGAACTCGGCATCAAAGTGCGCTACCTGCACAGCGACATAGATACCGTAGAACGCGTTGAAATCATTCGAGATTTACGCCTCGGCCTGTTTGACGTACTCGTCGGCATCAACCTCTTGCGCGAAGGCTTGGACATCCCCGAAGTCTCACTCGTCGCCATACTCGATGCCGACAAAGAAGGCTTCCTGCGCAGCCACCGCAGCCTGATCCAAACCATAGGCCGCGCCGCCCGCAACGTAAACGGCGTGGCGATTCTGTATGCCGACAAAATCACCGATTCCATGAAAGCCGCCATCGACGAAACCGAACGCCGCCGAGAAAAACAGATTAAATTCAACGAAGAACACGGCATCGTGCCGAAGCAGATTACCAAACAGGTAAAAGACATCATCGACGGCGTGTACCACGACGATTCAGGTAGCCCCAAAGGCAAAGGCCGTCTGAAAAACAAAGTGAAAGTGGGCGAAATCCACACCGAAGAAGATGCCATTAAAGAAATCGCCAAACTCGAAAAAGCCATGCAGCAGGCGGCAAGGGATTTGCAGTTTGAAGAAGCGGCTGTTTTTCGTGATAGAATTCGAGATATTAAAGAAAATCTACTGTTCTAAATAGAATAGACTGATTTTTTGAATTTTTATAAAACTAATTAGGTGCTTCTATGTTATTTTCAGGATATCAAATTAAATCTGATCATCGAGACAAGACACATATGAAAAGTCAGTGGGAAGTTAATGAGATCGAAGAATTGAAAGTTTTTACATTTGGGTTTTGTAATAACTGGATTGATGAAAAAGACGATGTATTATGGTCTTGTTCAGAAGATTTTCAAAGTATTGGATTCGAAAGTAAAAAAATAGACTTAGAGGTAGTAAGTGTAAAGAATTATTTTTTGCAAGATTTACTAAAGATAAGCAGCATGTTTGGCATGGTTTTCCTATTTCTAAATACAATAATGAAGACAGAATACCGAAGTCTGTTATAGAGAAAATGCAAAAATATTTTTCAAGTAACCCACCTTGTAAAAATAAATTTTGTAAAAGTTCATTTTCTAAATTTATGCAAGGGAAATTATAATGATTGAATTAAAAATTGAAGGAAATTATATCGATTCATTCATCTATTCAGGCTCTTTTTTCCTGTTAAATGCAGAAATGCAATTGACTTCATTTGCTTGGAAAGATGTTATAAATTGTATAGAAGAAGATCAAGAAAAGAAAAAAATTATTTATAATTATTTTTCAGGAGGTGATAAATCTCTAATTAAAGAGTTATCTTTTGAGTATATAATTTCAGAAGAAAAGATTAATAAAATTTTTAGTATAAGTAAAAACAATCATTGTATTATAGATTTTGACTATTGGGTAACCGATATGGATATTTATAAAAATACTCTTTTTGTATCTAGTCATGAAGGTATTGATAGTATTGCTACGAATCGTCAAGAGGTTATAAATGAAGAACCTAAATTTGAATTCATTCCAAGTCAAAAGAATACACTCATTAAACAACAAGTTTTTGATATAACATTAGGAAATTATTCTAGATTAATTGCTGCCTGTGGTAGTCAAGGGGCATTACAAATTAATACAAAAGGAGAGAGGGGAGGGGTACATGAATTAGCAACTGATGAGTATCAGCTTAGTAGTAAATTTTGGATAAATTGTGACTGGGATGCTAGTGCTGGTATCGCTGTCATTAAAAATAAATTAGAACAAGAATTTTTTAAATTTAATAATAAATTTGAAAAGGGAATTGATTTCCTAGAAACAGAAAATTCATTTGAAGAGTTGAGTAAAGAAGAAAAGAAAAAAGTAGAAAGAGAAGAAAGACAGAAGGCTATACAAAAGAAGTATCCTGAAAAAATATCTATTGAAAATAAAGGTATTATAAATAGCTGGATTGAACAAGAAAAGGGAGATAGAAAGATTATTTTATTTGATGGTGTTCTAGAATTTCATCAATTTAACTTGGGTGAAGATAACTCAATTAATGAAAAAATAGAAGATATATATAAATCATCATTTGTGATGCAAACTGAAAAATTAACAGAGTTGAATAAGGATTTAGTCTTGGAAACTCAAAAGACGGATTTTGGAATTATTATTGAAACATTGGAGGAGTTATTTATTGTTCCTAGTAAAAAAAATATAAGTAATATTAATAAATCATTCAGTAGTATAACTAATTGGAGAACGTTTCCTAAATCGAAAAATTATAGGAATCAATTACACATAGTGCAAGATGATTATGTATCAATCATTGGAGTTGATTTTGAGTAAGCAAGCAAGCGTAGTATCCGACAAAATGGTTGGTATTGCCAAAACGTTCAATCATTTTGATGGTGCATCAAGGTCGGATTCGAGAATCCGACCTACGTCTTGTATCATTTGTATGGATCAATTCATATAACAAGGGAAAACCATGCGGTATCGTCGATATTACCGTGCGGGCGGAACGTATTTCTTTACGGTGGTGGCGCATAACCGCCAACCGATTCTAACCGGCGGTGCTGTGCGTTCGGCTTTACGCGAGGCTGTGTTGGCGGTGCGGGAAAAATACCCGTTTGAAATTGCGGCATGGGTGTTGATGCCCGATCATCTGCATACTATTTGGCATCTGCCTGAAAACGATGCGGATTTTTCCGAACGCTGGCGGCAAATCAAACGGCACAGCCAATATTTAATCGGTGCCGACACGCGTTTATGGCAAAAACGGTTTTGGGAGCATGCTATTCGTGATGAAGCGGATTTTGCCCGTCATTTCGATTATGTGCATTTTAATCCGGTGAAACACGGCCATGTGTCAAAGGTATCGGATTGGCCGTTTTCTACGTTTCATCGCTATGTAAAGCAAGGCATTTATCCGCTAAATTGGGGCGGGAATGAATCGGATTTTGTGGTGGCGTATGATTAATGAAGGTGTTGGATTCGAAAATCCAACCTACATCACTAAATTGTTGGGGTTAGGTTCATAGCAAGTTGTCGGAATCTTTAAAAAAAACCACGCGCATGGCTTGCGCCACACACCTTACCTGCAAATAAACAACGAGGCCGTCTGAAAATATTTTTTCAGACGGCCTCGTCTATATCCGGCCAATGTTTTCTTTTATAATTCGGCTTTTCCTTTTATGACAGAGGCAATGATGTCTGAAGTATCTGAAAATAAATATAATCAATATGATGAAGGCAGCGGTATTGCAGTTTTGGGCAATGCGGATGAGGGTAAATTGTTAAAGGTGGAAAATGCCGTAACGGTTAACGGTGCGCAAGCAAATGAAAGCCGAAATTGGCGCTTTGATTTTCACGGTACGGCCAATGAATATTTTAAAATTTGGATCGTTAATCTGTTTTTATCGGTGATTACGTTGTCGTTTTATGCGCCGTGGGCGAAGGTGCGGCGTTTGCGTTATTTCTACGGCAACACGGTGTTGGGTCGGGACAAGTTTGATTTTACGGCGATTCCTGCCCGTATTTTGATCGGGCGGATAATCGCTACGGTGTTGTTTGTGGGATTTTCTATGGCATCGAACCTTGATCCTGTTTATGCTTGGGTAGCTCCGGCGTTGATGTTTACGGTGATGCCGTGGCTGGTTCGCTCGACCATGCGTTTCCGTGCCCGTAACACGAAATACGGCAACAGCCGTTTTTATTTCTCGGCAACAATGAGGCACTCTTATTGGGTGTTGGCAAAATGTGCGTTGGTTACGCTTTTGAGCTTCGGCTTGCTGTATCCGGTGGCACTATACTGGTTTAAATCTTATCAAATCAACCATTTGCACATCGGCAATCTGCGTTTTAACCTGAAAACGGGCGTGGGCGGTTTTTATGGTGCGGTGTTGAAACCTTTGTTGTTGATATTGGCGTTGATTGTGGTAATGGGCATTATCCTGACGGGAATGGGTTATGCCTCACAAGAAGCGATATTGTCTTTGCTCTATGTTGCTCTTATGGTGCCTTATCTTTTTATCTTGGGCTTTTTGGTGCCGCTCACGCTTGGCAAAACACGATCATGAAATTTTGGCCGTGCTGGCACACGAACAAGGCCATCTGAAAAAACGCCACAGCCTGCAACAGGCTTTGCGCGGCATCGGCATAAGCGTGTTTCTGCTTGCGCTTACCGGCGATGCCACGGATTTTCTCGACGGGCTGCCGGTAGTGTTTGCCACGGCTCAATATTCGCAGGAATTTGAACTTGAAGCCGATTTACATGCCATCAACGAGTTGAAACGTTTGAATATTCCGCCCAAACATCTGGCCGATTTTCTGCAACGTTTGCACAAATCGCACGGTCATGATGAAGAAAATCCGGTCGAAAATATTTTAAGCACGCATCCGATTACATCCGAACGGGTGAAACAGGTTGAGCAACATGCGAAGTAAAACGTTTTGAAGTAACAATCGTTTTAAAACCGTTAAGGCCGTCTGAACATTCAGACGGCCTTAGCGTTATCCTAAAAAAACGGTTAGCGAAAAACAGTTCAACTATATATATGGTTTTAAATCGAATAATCTTCTTTCAGCAGATGCTTGTAAGCGTGCAGATACGAAGCCCCCACAAACGATACGCCGCCGACAACATTGCCGATAAACACCGGCAGCATATTCCAGAAAAACTGCTTTTTAAAGCGTACAGACACATCTTTTCAGACGGCCTGAGAGCTTTGATTATCTTGTGCCGCAGACGGGCGCTTTGCGAAGGCTTCCGCCGGTGTAATCCTGTATAATCGCCACCCTACCCGCTTTACCTTAAGGAACAGTTTTGGATACTTTTTTAAGCATGAAAGTTTTCCGCCAAGTGATTGAAAACGGCAGCTTCACCAAAGCAGCGGAACGCATGGATTTATCGCCCGCGATGGTCAGCAAACATGTGCGCCATTTGGAAAGCAGCATCGGAGCGAAACTGCTGCTGCGCAACACCCGCAGTTTGAGCCTGACCGAAGCGGGCGCAGAATATTACCGCCAATGTGCTTATGCTCTGGACACGCTGGAGCAGGCGGCGCAAAAGGCGGCTTCGGGCGTGGAACAGGCTCAGGGCTTGTTGCGGCTCACTGCACCGGTATGGTTTGCGTCATCGCAATTCGCACAATGGTTAACCGAATATTGCGAACAGTATCCCGACATTACGCTGGAAGTGGTATTGGACAACCGCCACAAAGATTTGGTGGGCGACGGCTTCGACCTTGCCTTGCGCGCGTCGGACGAACCCGCACCCTCGCTGATTGCCCGCAAAATCGGCACGGTAAACATGCTGCTGTGTGCTTCGGCAGAGTTTATCGAGCGTTACGGCATGCCCGAAACTTTAGAACAAGTTGCCGCCTGCCCTGCCGTATTGCCGGGTTACGTCGATATGCGCGTGCGCACTTTGCAACACCTCGAAAGCGGCAAAAACGAAGAACTTCATCTGAAAAAACCGGTATTTACCAGCAACAACAGCGTGATGGTTTACCAAATGATTCTGGCCGGCTGCGGCATCGGTTACGGGCCGGACTGCCTGATTTGCGAAGATTTGGCCAAAGGCAGGCTGGTTAGGCTGCTGCCCGATTATTCGATGCCCAGCCATCCGCTTTATGCAGCTTATGCCGACCGCCAATTTCTGAGTGCAAAAGTGCGCAGCTTTATCGACTTTATCGGCGGCAAACTCGGCCGCAGCAATCCGTTTGTGCCATAAGCTGCCCGCCGCCCCGGCAGCATGGTCAACGTGTGCGGCCGAAGCCGCATTTACCAGAGCTTGTGCAAAGCCGTCAGGTTTGCTTCATGCCCGGATTTGGTTACAATGGAATTTCCTTACAACGCACATAAGCAAAATAACGCAAACGTCTGCGGCACAGGCTGCCTGCGCCTTGTCTTGTGACTGTGTGATTTCACAATAAAAAACCGGAGCAATATTATGAAAAAAATCATTTCTGCATTATGTTTGAGCGCATTGGCCGCAACTGTCGGCGCGGCAACTTATAAAATCGACGGCCATCACACCAATGCCCGTTTCGGCATCGACCACTTTAAAACCAGCACCAACGTGGGCGGTTTTTATAATTTGAGCGGCACGTTGGAATTCGACCCCGCCAAACGCACCGGTTCGATAGATTTGAGCATTCCGGTAGATTCGATTCAATCCGGCAGCCAAGAGTTTACCAACCACCTGAAATCGGCCGACTTGTTCAATGCGGCCAAATACCCCGAAATCCGCTTTACCTCGACCAAATTCAACTTCAACGGTAGAAAACTGCTGTCGGTTGACGGCAAGCTGACTATGTTGGGCAAAACCCATCCGGTTAAGCTCAAAGCCCAAAAATTCAACTGCTACGACAGCCCGATTTTAAAAACCCAAGTTTGCGGCGGCGATTTCACCGCCACCATCGACCGCACCAAATGGGGCATGAATTATCTGCTGGATGCAGGCATCACCAAGCACGTTTCTTTGAACATTCAAATCGAAGCGGGTAAAAAATAATATCCGCCCGAATCAAACCGCTCTTAAGACGGCCTTAGATTCTAATTTCAAGTGCAACACTCAGGTAGTAGTGGTTGGAACAGATTCAAGAATAGAACACTTGGCGTTTCATAGCCAAGTGTTTTTCTTGGCCGGTGGTTCAGCTCATCCTGAACCCTACGTATTTCCCGCTCACTAATGTTGCGGAAATCCGTTTGTTTGGGGAAGTATTGGCGGATGAGTCCGTTGGTGTTTTCATTCAGCGCCTTTTCCCAAGAACGGTAAGGACGGCAGAAATAGGTTTCAGCCGCCAATGCTTTGACTATTCGGGTGTGGCGGTAGAATTCTTTGCCGTTATCCATGGTGATGGTGTGCACCCTGTCTTTATGCGCCCTCAGTGCCCGAATGACGGCGTTGGCCGTATCTTGGGCTTTGAAGTTCTTCAATTTGCAGATAATGGTGTAGCGGGTAACCCGTTCGACCAGTGTCAATAATGCGCTTTTCTGATCTTTGCCGACGATGGTGTCGGCTTCCCAGTCGCCTATACGGGATTTTTCGTCGACGATGGCGGTTCGGTTTTCAATGCCTATGCGGTCGGGTACTTTGCCTCTGCTCCATGTGCTGCCGTAACGTTTACGGTAGGATTTGCTGCATATTCTGAGATGCTGCCACAAAGTGCCGCCGTTGCTTTTGTCGTCGCGCAGATAGTTATAGACGGTGCTGTGGTGGAGTGTGATTTGGTGGTGTTTGTGCAAATAGGCACACACTTGCTCGGGGCTGAGTTTGCGGCGGATGAGGGTAGCAATGTGTTGGATCAGTTATGTGTAGCTCATATGCAATCTTTCTTGCAGGAAAGGCCGTATGCTACCGCATACCGGCCTTTTTCTGTTGTGAAAAGTTGCACTTCAAATTTGAATCCGCTGGGCCGATGTCTGCTTATTGGCTGCCGATTACCTTTATACCCAACGGCTGGCGTGTGAGGTAAAGGGCAAGCTGCGCCGGCACATGCTCGGAAGGCGATGTGTTGGCCGTTAACAATATTTCTTCGCCTGCGTCGCTATTGTGCCAACCGTACACCAGCTGGTTGAACGGAAACGGCGAAGATACGCCGTTGTCGGCTCTGAGCATTGCGGTTGCGCCCGCTCTGCCTTTTTCTGCCAAAGCAACAAAGTGTTGGCGCGCGGCTTGATGGTCGGCACGAGGCGTTTTGACGCTGCACGAGCCGGGTGCGGTGCTGATATAAAAAGTTGCGCCGTCTTTCTCTACTTTCCATACTGCCTGCGCATCCAACTCCATCATGCCCAAAGGCAGATTCTTCACCGTCGCCTCATCAAGCATGGGCAGTTGTTTTTGCGCCGCCCAAGCCGCAACATCCTGCGGGTGGCCGTTGCTGCCGACACAAACTTCTTCAAACAGTCCGACTGCTTGGGCTGCGTGGTTTTCCAACTGCTCTTGCGGAATGTTTCCCCCGCATGAAGCGGTAAACAGCGCAGCGGGCAGCAGAAAAAACATGCTTTTCAACATTTCAGACGGCCTCACTTGTGGCGCATAACCATCTTAAACACGCCGTCTGCTTCGGAAGATTCGAGCAATACATGCCCTGTTTGGCGGCAAAAGGCGGCAAAATCATCAGGTGCGCCGTGGTCGGTTGCCAATACGGTCAATACTTCATCGGCCTGCATCTGCGCCAAAGCTTTTTTGGCGCGTAAAATCGGCAGCGGGCATTTCAATCCGGTTACGTCTAAAGTGTGCATGGTATGTGTTTTCTGTGTCGAATTCGATAATGAATTGATCTATTATACTCTTTGGCGCAGCAATCTTACAGCCTGAGACTTTGCCTGCTACATATACGGCAGATAAAAAAATACCCGGCAATCTTGAGAAGATTGCCAAGTATAAGGGAGATTTCTGTCAATCTGCCGCCTGCTGCAAAGAGCGGAAGATGGGTTAAGGGGTTTGTTGGTCGCGCATGAATTTGCAGGCGTCTTCGTCTCCGCCTTTACAGGCTTGGTTCAGCAGCGCATAAGCTTTATCGATGTTCTTCACCACGCCTCGGCCGGTAAGATACATGTTGCCTAAATTGTATTGGGCTACGGTATTGCCTTGGTCGGCAGCCTGCGTGTACCACAATGCGGCTTTGCCCGGATCGGCCTCAACACCTTCGCCGGAATCATACATAAAGCCGATCTCCGCCTGCGCTTCTACCAAACCTTGATTGGCGGCTTTTTCATACCACACGGCGGCCTGTTTCATGTCTTTTTCCACGCCGGTGCCGTGGGCATACATATAGGCCAGATTTTTTTGCGCGGTATTTTCACCGCGGTCTGCCGCCTGTTTGAACCAATCGAATGCCTGACGGTAGTCCTGCCCTACCCCGTAACCGTAAAAATACAGACGGCCCAAATTGTTTTGTGCCTGTGTGCTGCCTCGAGCGGCGGCTTTCTTATACCAAGACAAAGCCGTTTTCATATTAACTTTCACACCGCGGCCTTCCTGATACATGGCACCTAAATTGGCTTGTGCGTCTGCATGCCCCTGCTTGGCCGCCCGACGGTACATTTTGACGGCTTTTTCCAAATCGCTTTCCACGCCGTCGCCGGTTTCATAAGCCAATGCCAATTCGTATTGCGCCTGTTTGTCGCCGCGTTCGGCCATTTTGATGCGCTCTTGAAAATCTGAGGGAAGCTCCGCAGCGGCGTTAAAAGCCAAACCGAGCATGATCACGGCTGCTGCCAAGCGGGTGTTTGTGAGTTTCATGTTCATAAAATCCCGTTTTAATATACTCGATTGGAATAATAACAAATCAATAATCCTGCAATATCAAAAGAATGATGTGCGGACATTTTTGCCGCCTCAATGTTACATTGGTAACTAATGTTACATTTATTGTTACCTTAGGCATGTCGTTGCCGTTTGTTCCGAGCCTTAATTTATGCCCGATATCGTCAAGCAGCTTATTTTTAATATAAGGCAGCAAGCTTCAGACGGCATAGGTACTATGGAACCGATTCTGTGGCCGCTTTAGCAGCTTGCACCATCGTTCTCTTTGAGCTAAGGCGCAGCAACGCCGTAGTAAAATTTAAATGGATTGACTAAGGCGTTACAATACAGCCTTTCCCATCATCAGGAACCTTCATGGCAAAAGCACCGAAAACCGTTTACCAATGCAGCGAATGCGGCGGCACCACCCCCAAATGGCAGGGCAAATGCCCGCATTGCGGCGAGTGGAACACCTTGCAGGAAAGCCTTGCCGCGCCCGAGCCGAAAAACGTGCGCTTCCAATCGTGGGCGGCAGATACGGCACAGGTGCAGGATCTTTCCAAAGTAACGGCCACCGAAGTGCCGCGCGAGCCCACCGGCATGGGCGAACTCGACCGCGTGTTGGGCGGCGGTTTGGTAAGCGGTGCAGTGATTTTGCTCGGCGGCGACCCCGGTATCGGCAAATCGACGCTGCTTCTGCAAACCGTGGCGATGATGGCGAAAAGCCGCAAAGTGCTGTATGTATCGGGTGAGGAATCCGCCCAACAAGTCGCTTTGCGCGCGCAACGCTTGGGCTTGCAAAGCGAAGGCGTGAACCTGCTGGCGGAAATCCGCATGGAAGCCATTCAGACGGCCTTAAAACAGCACGAACCCGCCGTGGTGGTGATCGATTCGATTCAAACCATGTATTCCGACCAAATCACTTCCGCGCCCGGCTCGGTATCGCAAGTACGCGAATGTGCCGCGCAGCTTACCCGCATGGCCAAGCAGATGGGCATTGCCATGATTTTGGTCGGCCACGTTACCAAAGACGGTGCCATCGCCGGCCCGCGCGTGCTCGAACACATGGTCGATACTGTGCTTTATTTCGAGGGCGACCAGCATTCCAACTACCGCATGATACGCGCCATCAAAAACCGTTTCGGCGCGGCCAACGAGCTGGGCGTTTTCGCCATGACCGAACACGGCTTGAAAGGCGTGTCCAACCCTTCCGCCATCTTCCTTGCCAGCTACCGCGACGACGTACCCGGCTCATGCGTATTGGTCACTCAAGAAGGCAGCCGCCCGCTGTTGGTGGAAATTCAGGCATTAGTCGACGACGCGCACGGCTTTACGCCCAAACGCCTTACCGTCGGCCTCGAACAAAACCGCCTCGCCATGCTGTTGGCCGTGTTAAACCGCCATGCCGGCATCGCCTGCTTCGACCAAGACGTGTTCCTGAACGCCGTGGGCGGCGTAAAAATCAACGAACCCGCCGCCGACCTCGCCATCATTCTTGCCATGCTCTCCAGCTTCCGCAACCGCCCGCTACCCGAAAAAATGGTGGCCTTCGGCGAAATCGGCTTAAGCGGCGAAGTCCGCCCCGTGGCACGCGGGCAGGAACGCTTGAAAGAAGCGGAAAAACTCGGCTTCAAACGCGCCGTCGTGCCTAAAGCCAATCTGCCGCGCAACCCGAAAGAATTCCCCGGCTTACAGATTTTCGGCGTGAGCAGTTTGCAGGAAGCGGTGGAGGTGTGCAGGAATAGTGAAGAGTGAAAATCAAACGATATATAAAACAGCATAAGCATTGGTTAGAGATAGGTGCCATCCTCTTAGCATTATTCCTTATGGTGTACATTTCTTGGCAACCGATTCAATTAAGAAAAGGTCTTTTCAAATGGCTGGTCATCACAAGCACCATTGCCTTTTTGCCCGTATTTTTATCAAACAGAAAAAACCTTAAGCCTACAACCAAGTTTTTGCCTAAATGTTGGTATCTACTGCAAGGCATAGCCAAAACATGGTTCTATATCTTCGCTTGCCTATTTTTCACTCTGAATATTATGCTTTGGGCAAGCCTAATGTTTGTAGAAGAACATACCATGCAAGCACAAATTACCGACTTTGGCAGCCGCCGCAGAGGATGCGATCCATGGATACTTACTTTGCAAACCGGTGTTCGAGTTTCAGTGTGCCCGCAAAACAACAGCGGAGCGATCAACGACATCATCACCGTCAAAGTACGAGAAAACTTTCTAGGCTACGAAGCACGCAAAGTTAGCGACGAATAAACAGATTCATCATACTTGAGGCCGTCTGAAAAACTTTTCAGACGGCCTCATCAGTTACTAGCCACATATTTATTTAATGATATTCAATGCCCGGCCATGCCCGACAAAGTATTCAAAATCACCACGCCCGCCAAAATAAACCCGATGCCTACAATCCCCGCGATATCTGCTTTCTGCCCGAAAAACACCATGCTCACCAAGCACGTCAGCACCAGCCCCACGCCCGCCCATACCGCGTATGCCGTACCGAGCGGAATGCTTTTCAAAGACAGCGATAAAAAATAAAACGAGCATACGAAAGCCACCGCCATCGCCGCAGTAGGCCACGGTTTGGTAAAGCCCTCACTAAGCTTAAGCATGGAAGAACCAAACACCTCGCTCACAATCGCCAACAATAAGAAAAACCAATGCACAACCCACTCCTTCCATCAAATCCCACACAACAGGCAAAACACCTAACCCATCCAACGCCCCAATATCGCCGCAGAAGCAACGGCAACCAAGACCGTAGGCAGCATCCCCCAACGGCTCGCCGCCAATATCGTAATGGCCAAGGCCACCAGTTCATGCGGTTTGCCCGAAGCAAAATACGGTGCGATTACCGCAATCAACACACACCCCGGCGCCGCATCCATCACCGCCGCGGCACGCGGGCTTAGCGTGCGGTTGCGCAGCATAAAAAAACCGATTAAACGGGTCGAATAAGTTGCCGCCAACATACCCATCACCACAGTAAACGATGCCCACGAAATCATTTGTCGCGCCCTCCCCAGTAAGCAGCCAACAAGCCCGCCAAAGCTCCGGCAGGCACATACCAAGCGCCGTCGATACCCAGATAAACAAACACCGCCACCACTAAACTTACCAACCACGGCACAGCCGCCTTAAACCCTTTCCACAAGCCGCGCAACAACACCAAAAACACAGCGGGAAACGCCATGCCGAAGCCCCAAGCCGCCACATCGCCAAACACCGGCCCCGCAGCCGCGCCCATACCCGTTACCGCCACCCACACCACATAAAGCGTCAACGCCGTGCCCATATAATATGGCAGGCTAAACGCAGGCAAGCCCAGCTGCTTGCGCCGGTGGATATCGGCCATACTCAAAGCCCAGCTCTCGTCAGTCATAAAAAACAAAGCAGGCAGCGCTTTTTTCATCGGCACATCTTTCAGATAAGGCGTCAAAGCCGCGCCCATCAAAATATGGCGGGTGTTGATCATAAACGTTACCGTGATAATCAGCAGCACCGGCAGCGGATCCGCCCACAGCCCCACTGCGGCAAATTCCGAGCCGCCGGCAAAATTCAGCCCCGTCATCATCGACATTTCCAGCGGGCTCATCCCTTTCTGCCCGCCCTGTACGCCTAAAATCAAAGCGAACGACAGCATACCGATAATCACAGGCAAACAGTCTTTAGCCCCGCGCCAAAACTCAGATTGCGGAGAAACAGCCGTATTCATAACGAATCCCGAAAAACAAAAAGCGGATTATAGCAAGAGGCCGTCTGAAAGCTAACTTGAGGGCCTCGCCAAAACCTTTTCAGACGGCCTTTGCGCTATCAACCAGCCTTATAAAACTGCTATACTCAGCGTCATTTCCCAACCCGCCTCAGGCCGTCTGAAACATGATTACCAAACAAGAATACCAAGCCCAAGCCGCCACAGGTTACAACCGCATTCCGCTGGTTCAAGAGCTGCTGGCCGATCTCGATACTCCGCTTTCCCTCTACCTCAAACTCGCCAACCAACCCTATACCTACCTGCTCGAATCCGTGGTCGGCGGCGAACGCTTCGGGCGTTATTCCTTTATCGGCCTGCCCTGCCGCACCTACCTCAAAGCATCCGGCAAAAAAGTGGACGTTTACCAAAACGGCGAAATCACCGAGCAATACGAAGGCAACCCGCTGCATTTCATCGAACAGTTTCACGAGCGTTTCAAAACGCCCGAAATCCCCGGCCTGCCCCGCTTTACCGGCGGCTTGGTCGGCTACTTCGGCTACGAAACCATCTACCACTTCGAGCATTTCGCCCATCGCTTCCAAAACAGCGGCAAGCCCGACACCATCGGCACGCCCGATATTCTGCTGATGCTTTCCGAAGAACTGGCCGTTGTCGACAACCTCAGCGGCAAAATCCACCTGATCGTTTATGCCGACCCCGCCCAAGCCAACGGCTACGAACAAGCCCGCGAACGCTTGGAAGACTTACGCACCCGCCTGCGCCAAAGCTGCGCCATCCCCCTTTCGCTCGGCAGCTCCAAAACCGAACCGGAACACGAAACCGGCGAAGCGCGCTACAAAGAATATGTACGCAAAATCCGCGAATACATTCTCGACGGCGACTGTATGCAGGTTGTGCCCAGCCAGCGCATGAAGCAGAAGTTTACCGACAACCCGCTCAGCCTCTACCGCGCCCTGCGCACGCTCAACCCTTCGCCGTATATGTTTTACTACGACTTCGGCGATTTCCACGTTGTAGGCTCGTCGCCCGAAATCCTTGTGCGCCGCGAACGCGACAACATCATCGTGCGCCCCATCGCCGGCACCCGTCTGCGCGGAAAAACCCCCGCCGAAGATTTGGCCAACGAACAAGATTTGCTGGGCGATGCCAAAGAAATCGCCGAACATGTGATGCTGATTGATTTGGGCCGCAACGACGTCGGCCGCGTCAGCCGGACCGGCGAAGTGAAAGTAACCGACAAAATGGTTATCGAACGCTATTCGCATGTGATGCACATCGTTTCCAACGTAGAAGGCCGTCTGAAAAACAACATCGATAACATGCAGATACTCGCCGCCACCTTCCCCGCCGGCACGCTGTCGGGCGCACCGAAAGTACGCGCGCTCGAAATCATCGAAGAACTCGAACCCAACAAACGCTGCATCTACGGCGGCGCGGTCGGCTGCTGGAGTTTCAACAACGACATGGACTTGGCCATCGCCATCCGCACCGCCGTGATTAAAGACCAAACGCTGTATGTACAAAGCGGCGGCGGCATCGTGGCCGATTCCGACGAAGAAGCCGAATGGCAGGAAACCCAAAACAAAGCCCGCGCGGTATTGCGGGCAGCGCAAATGGTGCAGGAAGGCTTGGATAAGTGAGGCCGTCTGAACGCGCCGGTGCATAAAACATCCGGTCAATCAAAATATTTATAGTTAATCGATTTATAAATGCACATACGTCATACTCCGGCTTAACCCGGGTATCTTCAGTTTCAGCAAATTTTAGGAGATACTCGGGTCAAGCCCGAGTATGACGGTTTTATTATTAAACTTAAGTGGATTGACTATAGAGAACACGAGGCATAACGGCAGGCAGCAACACCCGCCCTACCTATACGCAGGCCGTCTGAAAATGTATTCAGACGGCCTGAGACCTTCTTTTATTCAGCCGCCCTACCAAGCCACAACATAAGTGATGCGGTAATCCAGCGGCAGCATGCCTTGAGCGTTACGCCGGTTTTCATAGGCCGTCTGAAAACGCTGCCAGCGGTTTTTACCGGTTAAGCCTTTGTTTTCACGCTGTATCACATGGTTGGCACCGATGTTTTTCAGGCTGTGCAGCAGGGCTTTGAGGGTGGGGAAATATTGGGTGTGGGTTTCGGTGTGTATGCGAATGTTTTGAAAACAGCGGAAAGCCGTCTGAATGTCGCTTTCGGTGAGAAAGCGGTTGACGTGCGCGCTTTCGTCGGCGGCCTGCCATGCCTGTTCGAGCTGTTGCAGGCTGCCTGCGCCAACGGTAGCCACTGCCGCATAACCGCCGGTGCGGATCACGCGCCGCATTTCGGCTGCGGCGCGTTCGAGGTCGCACCATTGCAGGGCGAGGCTGCTGAAACAGGCATCCATGCTACCGTCCGCCAACGGCAGCGATTCGGCATCGGCGAGCAGGCAGCAGTCGGCGCGGCGGTGGCGGGCGATGTGGCGCAACATGCCTTCGGCCAAGTCGAGGGCAAGTACGTTTGCGCCGCGACTGCGTATTTTTTCGCTGACCCAGCCGCTGCCCGCGCCGATGTCGGCAACGGTTTTGCGGGTGAGGCCGTCTGAAAAACGGCTTTCCAAGAGTTGCAGCAAATGCAGTCCGGCCTGTTGCTGGACGGCTGCCGATGCGTCGTAGCTTTCGGCGGCTTGACCGAAAGCGCGGGCAATGTGGTGTTTGGACGGGTTTTCAGACGGCATCTTGCAAGCCTTTGATTAATGTTTCGATATGCGTTGCTTCGTGGGCGGCGGTAAGGGTAATCCGCAGCCGCGCCTGCCCGACGGGTACGGTAGGCGGGCGGATGGCGGGTACATACAGGCCGTGCCTGCGCAGGGTAGCAGATGCGGATAAAGCCGCTTCGTTGCTGCCGCATAAAAAGGGCTGGATGGCGGTTTCAGACGGCATCAGGCGTTCCCGCAATCCGCATTCGGATAAGGCCGTCTGAAAAAAGCGGATATTGCCACGCAGTTTTTCACGCAAACCGTCGGCGGCACGAACGCGCTCCAAAGCAACAGACAGCGCGGCGGCTTGGGCGGGCGGAAAGGCGGTGCTGTAAATCAGGTGGCGGGCGAACTGGGTGAGGTATTCGGCAACGGTGCGGCTGCACAATACCGCCGCGCCCATCAGCCCGACGGCTTTGCCGAAGGTAACGATCAATATGTCGGGCTGCACGCCCGCCGCTGCCGCACTGCCGCGCCCTTCGCCGCCCAGCACGCCGATGCCGTGCGCATCGTCGAGCAGCAGCCACGCGCCGTATCGTTCGCACAGGCTTTTCAGACGGCCTAAGTCGGCGGTGTCGCCGTCCATGCTGAACACGCCTTCGCTGGCCACCAAGATTCTTTTTCCTGCATGTTCAATCAGTTGCTTTTCCAAAACATCGTATTGCCGATGGGCGAACCGCTTAAACTGCGCGGGGCCGAGAGCGGCGGCTTCCTGCATGGAGGCATGGCAAAGTTTATCAGCCAACAGCACGTCGTCTTTGCCCAACAAGCCGAGCAGCACGGCTTGGTTGGCGGCGTAACCGCTGGGAAACAGGATGGCGCGTTCGTAGCCGAGCCAATCGGCCAAACGGTTTTCCAACGTTTCGTGCGCATCGGTGTGGCCGCTAACCAAAGGCGAACCGCCGCTGCCGCTGCCGTATTGCGCCAAAGCCTGCTGCCACGCGGCGATAACGGCAGGGTCGCGGCTCAAACCGAGATAATCGTTGCCGGCGAAATTTAAATAGCGTTTGCCGCCGCTTTCGAGATACGGCGGCGCGGTATCGGCGCGGCGGGCGGTGCGGCGGCGGTAGGCTTGTTTGGCCGTTTGGCGGTCGAGCGCGGCTTGCAGGTGGTCGTTCCAGTTCATCATGGCTGCGGCGGGTTGCAAAGCGGCAGAGTGTGTATGGTTTCAGACGGCCTGTCAAATCGGCCTCCCTGCTCTGCCAAGCTGACTGTAAAAGCGGTTTTTTGATACAATGTGCGGCATTTCAAACGCGGCTCTCTGCTTTTTTGCCTCCATACGGGCAACGCGTGTTGCCATACCGTTTACTTTTCTTTCATCCTGCCTCATGGGTTTTCAGACGGCCTGCATTAACTGTGAGGCCGTCTGAACTTGGAACTTCTATGCTTTTCGATCTCAACCGCTATTCCTATCCCGTATTCCGCAAGGAAAACAAAAAGCTCGTGCTGCTTGCCCTGCCCATGCTGTTGGCACAGGTGGCTCAGGTGGGCGTGGGTTTTGTGGATACGGTGATGGCGGGCGGCGCGGGTAAAGACGACTTGGCCGCCGTTGCCCTCGGCAGCAGCGCGTTTGCCACCGTATATATCACTTTTTTGGGCATCATGACGGCACTCAACCCGATGATTGCCCAGCTTTACGGCGCGGGCAAACTCGATGAAGTGGGCGAAACAGGGCGGCAAAGCATCTGGTTCGGCATGATGTTGGGCGTGATAGGCATGTTGTTGATGTGGCTGGCCATTGTTCCTTTTCAGAAGCTGTTAAGCCTGAATGACAACGTCGAAAGCATGATGGCCCAATATATGCTGTTTACCGGCTTGGCGATGCCTGCGGCAATGGTGCACCGCGCCCTGCATGCCTATGCCTCAAGCCTAAACCGCCCGCGCGTAATCATGATTGTGAGCTTTTTGGCGTTTTTTCTGAACGTGCCGCTCAATTATGCGTTTGTTTACGGCAAATTCGGTATGCCCGAACTGGGCGGCGCGGGTTGCGGTGTGGCCACTACCTTGGTGTTTTGGTTTAATGCCGCCGCGCTGTGGCTGTATGTGGTGAAGCAGAAATACTTCAGGCAGTTCAAGCTCACCGAGCGGTTCAGCAAGCCCGATATGAAGGTGTTCAAACAAATTTGGAAGCTCGGCGCACCCATCGGTTTGTCGTTTTTTCTCGAAGTGAGCCTGTTTTCGTGTATCGTGTTTCTGGTGGCGCGGCAAGGCGAAGATTATGTTGCGGCGCAGCAGGTGGTGATCAGCCTGACCAGTGTGATTTATATGATTCCGCAAAGCGTCGGTTCGGCGGGCACGGTGCGGGTGGGCTACACCATAGGGCGCGGCGAATACAAGCGCGCGCGTTATATTTCGGGCGTATCGCTGATTCTCGGTTTGGTGTTGGCGGTGGCAACGGCGTTATTGTTGGTGTTTTTCCGCTATCCGCTGGCCGGCATGTACACCGACGACACCGGCGTGCTGGCGATTGCGGCGGCCGTGCTGCTGTTTGCCGCGGTGTTCCAGCTTGCCGATGCCACCCAATGCGTCGCCTCTTACGCGCTGCGCGGCTATAAAGTAACCAAAATACCGATGCTGATTCATGCCGTGGCCTTTTGGGGCTTCGGTCTCGTGCCGGGTTATTTGTTGGCTTATTCGGCAGCCATGGGCATTTACGGCTTTTGGACGGCACTGGTTATTTCGCTCACGGTGGCGGCCGTATTGCTGGTTTGGTATTTGGAAATATGCAGCCGCACCATGGCGGCGAGAAAAAGGATGTTGTGATGCAGCTATTGCATGATGTGGATTTAACGCCGTTCAACACGTTCGGCCTCAAAGCCGCGGCCCGCGATTTTGCGGTGCTCGAAAACGAAAACGATCTGCCCGAATTGGTGAAGCTGCCCGCATTCGACCGAGATACCGTGCTGTGGCTGGGCGGCGGCAGCAATATCCTGCTGATGCAGGACTACGACGGCTTGGTCGTCCACATGCGCAACAAAGGCATACGCGAGTTATCCCGTTCAGACGGCCTCGTTTATATAGAAGCACAGGCCGGAGAAGTGTGGCATGACTTTGTGTTGAAAACGCTGGACATGGGCTTGTGCGGTTTGGAAAACCTCAGCCTGATTCCCGGCACGGTAGGCGCATCGCCGGTGCAGAACATCGGCGCTTACGGCGTGGAAGTGAAAGACATCATCCACAGCGTGCGCTGCTTTGATTTAAACACCCTAAGCTTTGTCGAATTAAGCAATGCCGACTGCTGCTTTTCCTACCGCGAAAGCCTGTTCAAACAGCAGGGCAAAGGCCGTTATGTGATTGTTTCGGTTGTATTTGCCTTAAAAGAACACTTCACCGCCAACGCCCGCTACGGCGATTTGGCCGCCGTGCTGGCCGAAGAATGCGCCGGCCGCGAAGCCACCGCAAAAGACGTCTGCCAAGCCGTATGCCGCATCCGCGCAAGCAAGCTGCCCGACCCCAAAGTGCTGGGCAATGTCGGCAGTTTTTTCAAAAACCCGATTGTCGATCACGAAACCGCACACCGGCTGCTGGCACTATATCCAAACATGCCGCATTATCCGCAAACCGACGGCACGGTTAAGCTGGCTGCCGGTTGGCTGATCGATCAATGCGGTCTGAAAGGTTACGGCATAGGCGGCGCGGCGGTGCACGACAAACAGGCTTTGGTGCTGGTCAACAAACACCATGCGTCCGCCCAAGATGTGCATCGGTTGGCACAGCATATTTGCCGAACCGTTCAACAAACCTTCGGTGTAGCACTGCACGCCGAACCCAACTGGCTGCCGGCCTCTTTTTCGCTGTCATAACACAAACACACTACCCGCAAACATTAGCGCAAAGCCCTTGCATATAGCCAACAACCTTGATTCTTACTAGGGCGTTGCCGCCTTATATTAAAAATCTGTTTTCACGGCTATAATCACCAACCCGACAAGCACCGGATAAAATGGGCGCAAGCAGTCCGCCCCAAGGAGTAACAACGTGGCAAAAGAAGTAAAAACCAACACCTACACCAGAATCGTCGAAGCGGCTCTGGTGCTGTTTAACGAAGAAGGCGAGCGCAACATCAGCACCAACCATATCGCCGCCCATCTGGGCATCAGCCCCGGCAACCTTTATTACCATTTCCGCAATAAAGACGAAATCATCGTCCAATTATTCAAACGATACAGCGAAGACCTGCTCAATTATCTGCACAACGCCGAACTGCCCGCAGGCGTGTGCGATGCCGTCAGCTATATGTCGGGTATTTATGATGTTATGTGGCGCTACCGCTTTCTGTTCAGCGACGTCAACACCCTGTTGGCGCGAAGTGCCGAGCTTTTGGGCGAGCACAACAACTTCACACAGGCAAAAGTGTCGCCGCTGTTGGTCAACCTGCTCACCCGCCTGAACGGTTTAGGCATCATCAAAGCCGACGAAACCGCCATGAACGATCTGGCCCTGAATATGTGGATGGTGACCAAATACTGGTTCGACTTCGACGGCTCGCTGCGCGGCCGCGCCAAGCTGACCGAAGATTCCAAAGTGCGCGGCATCCGCCGTACTCTCAGCCTGTTGCGCCCGTATCTGCTGGAACAATATCTGGCCGAATTCGACACAACCGTAGCAGAATTATCGCTCGAAGCCGAATGCGTGAAAAAAAACGTTATCCAGCCATAAGCCGGTTCAACGCCGTAACGGCCGTCTGAAACATATTTGCTCTTGTGCCGGGTTAAATGCGGTTGGCGGAGCCAAGATGTTTCAGACGGCCTCATCGTATGAACCGCTCCGAATAAAAGCAAATTACGGTAAAAATTCTGCCTGTTTCCCCCGCCCTATCTTGCAATGGTAAAAAAGCGCACTATATTAAGTGCTACCAAATCTTTGAAATATCTGGCAATAATGCCGCACATCAAAAGGACGAGCACCATGAACAGACCTTCTCCTGAAGAATTTATCCCCAAATTCCGCAGAAGAAAATTAGACGAACCGGGCTTTCTGCGAAAAGTAGGCCGCGTAGCCGGCAAACTGGGCGCACCGGCCATCAGGCAGCTATACAGCCTGTATTATCTGTTTAAAGATCCCAAAACACCCAGCCGCACCAAAATCATTATTCTCGGCGCGTTGGTGTATTTTTTCAGCCCCATCGACAGCATTCCCGACCTGCTGGGCCCGCTCGGCTTTACCGACGACATCGCCGTGATCGCATTGGTTTACACTCAAATGAAAAGCCATCTGACCGACGAAATCCGCGACAGAGCACGCCGGGCTACCGAAAAACTCTTCGGTTGATTTCCATATAAAAAACTGCCGTCTGAAAACTTATTCAGACGGCAGTTTTTTATATGGAAATACCAGTAGCTTTTAACAAATCAATCAAACATTTCCGGCAATTTTGTTACATCATCGTTACTGCAAAGGGCGCATAGCCATGACTTCCATCAGGAAGTTGGTAAACGCCGGGTTGGAAGGCTTGTTTTTCATATTCGGCCAACGTTGGTGCCAACCTCTCAACGCATTTTGAATATACAGCTTCGATTGCTCGGTTGTAATCGCACCGCGTTGGCTGTCTACGGCAGAGCGCAGATACACTTCATACATGCTGTCGTCCACCGAATTGCGGCCTACCTGCTGGATGCGGAATCTGTTGAGATATTGCGCAGCTTGAACCTTGGTGATTTTGCCTTCGCTCACCTGATAGCTCAAACGGGTTGCTTCGTCTCTGATTTTAGAAACGTCCGCCCAATGGGTTTCTGCCAAGCGATACGGAGCGCGAACAGTCGGCTTCGGCGGCTCGGTTTTAACATTGGTGGGTCTGACAGGCACTTCTTTCAGGGTCGGAAGATAAATCGTCTCACAACCCGCCAGTGCAACCAAAGTAACGAGGAATGGGATATGTTTTTTCATGGCTCGCATTATAATCAGGTTTATATAGATAATCCAACAATGAATTACAAACGGTCACTATTTCGGTTTAAATATATAGAATTCCCGGCATGAAATCCAGCCCCGCAAGCATTTGATAACTCAAATAAAAATAAACAGGCTATTCATTTTTTTTTGCCGCGCCGCCCGCTCTGCGGCAAAGGCCGTCTGAATTAACCTGTTCAGACGGCCTTCTCAAAAAGCGGGTGTTAGTTAATTGTAAAACTTACACGCCGCGCAACAGTTCGTTTACGCTGGTTTTGGCGCGGGTTTGCGCATCTACTTTCTTCACAATCACAGCGCAATACAGGCTGTGGCTGCCGTCTTTGCTCGGCAGGCTGCCCGATACCACCACCGAGCCGGCAGGCACGCGGCCGTAGTGGATTTCGCCGGTTTCGCGGTCGTAAATTTTGGTGGATTGGCCGATATACACGCCCATCGAAATCACGCTGCCTTCTTCTACAATCACGCCTTCAACGATTTCGGAACGCGCGCCGATAAAGCAGTTGTCTTCAATAATGGTCGGGCTGGCCTGCAACGGTTCCAATACGCCGCCGATACCCACGCCGCCGCTCAAATGCACGTTTTTACCGATTTGTGCGCACGAGCCTACGGTCGCCCAAGTGTCCACCATCGAGCCTTCGTCCACATACGCGCCGATGTTCACATAAGAAGGCATCAGCACCACGTTTTTCGCTACGAAACTGCCACGGCGGGCAACGGCGCCCGGCACGGCACGGAAACCGCCGGCTTTAAATTCTTCTTCGCTCCAGTCGGCAAACTTGGTCGGCACTTTGTCGAAATATTTGTTTACACCGTCGTTTTGCACTTCGTTGTCTTGAATGCGGAACGACAACAAAACGGCCTTCTTCGCCCACTCGTTCACGACCCATTTGCCGTCTTTTTTCTCGGCAACGCGCAAAGTGCCTGCATCCAGTTGTTTCAAGGTTTCTTCAACGGCGGATTTTACTTCGGCCGTTACGGTAGCCGGTGTGATGTCGGCGCGGTTTTCAAAAGCGGTTTCGATGATGTTTTGTAATGACATGATTCTGTCCTGAGTTGGTTAAGTAGAAATGAAGGCCGTCTGAAAATCAGTTAACGCCTTTTTCAGACGGCATTATATAACTGTAAAACCGGATAATGATACTGGGTGCAAGCGGTAAAGTCTGCTCGCAATGTTCGTTGCTTGTTAAGCACTTTCTGCATTATCTGCCAGTAAGTGTTTGGCGATGTTGTTGTCCAAAGGCATTTCCGTAAGCCGTTTCAAGGCCGTCTGAAAATCTTCAAATGCTATCTGCTCCGAACCAAAACGCGCCAGATGGTGCGTATTCTGCTGGCAATCTATCAACTCAATACCGCATTGCGCTAAATAAGCCACGGCACGGGCAAAAGCGATTTTGGAAGCATCGGGCCGAACGGCAAACATGGATTCGCCGAAAAATACCTTTCCGATTTGTACGCCGTACAAGCCGCCCGCGAGTTTCAGACGGCCTGATTCATCGGGATACCAGCATTCAAACGAATGGGCATGCCCCATTTCATGCAAACGGATATACGCCTGCTGCATGCTGTCGGTAATCCATGTGCCGTCCTGCCCGGCTCTGGGTACATGCGCACAGGCTTGAATCACAGCGGAAAAGCATTGGTTGGCGGTTACGGCATACGGTTTGTTGCGCAGGGTTTTCTGCAACGAACGGCCGATATGGATCTTTTCGGGATACAGCACAGTACGCGGCGACAAAGCCCACCAACATATCGGCTGGCCGTCTGAAAACCACGGGAAAATCCCTTGCCGGTAAGCCGCCAGCAGCCTTTCGGGGCTTAAATCGCCGCCTACGGCCACCAAGCCGTCGCGCTCCGCCACGGCTTCGGCCACATCGGGAAATGCTGTACCGTAATGGTCTAAAAAGGGAATATCCATGCTTCAGACGGCCTTATAAAATTTCAGACGGCCTCAGGTTTACCGGGCCGTCTGAATCATTGTGCGGAACCTTGTCTCAACGCTTGCGTTTTTGCTGGCAGTCTCCGCATACGCCATACATATAAAGTGCGTGGTCAACCACTTTATAGCCGTTTTCTTCGGCGATTTTTTCTTGCAGGTTTTCGATTTCTTCGTTGTGGAATTCGGTTACTTTGCCGCATTTTACGCACACGATATGGTCGTGGTGGTCACCTTTGTTCAGCTCGTAAACCGCTTTACCGGTTTCAAAGTGGTGGCGCAGCAAAATGCCGGCCTGCTCAAACTGGGTCAACACGCGGTAAATGGTGGCGACACCGATTTCAATACCTTCATCCAACAAAATGCGGTAAACATCTTCCGCGCTCAAATGTTCTTCAGCGTGAGTTTCAAATAAATCCAAGATTTTCAGACGCGGGCCGGTTACTTTTAAGCCGTTGTCTTTCAATTGGGCAATATTGCTGAAATTGTTTTCCATAATGCTCTCATACCGTTGTGGTCTAATTGCCGTTATAATACGCACTTTTAGCGGCTTTGCCCACTATAAGATGATAAAGGTTTCCAATTGCCTGAACCTTTCAGGCATACCGACACCTAAAACCTGCTACGACTTGTCAACGAAAGGTAAACCTGTGAATAAAACCTTATGTCTCGCCATTGCCGCCCTGCTGGGCTTGGGTGCGTGTTCCGCCGAACGCGTATCGCATTTTCCCTCCTACAAACTGAAAATCATACAAGGCAACCAGCTTGACGCCCGCGCCGTTGCCTCGCTGCAGCCGGGCATGAGCCGCGACCAAGTTCAATTGATGCTGGGCACGCCGCTTCTGCGCGATCCTTTCCATAACGACCGCTGGGACTACACATTCAGCACCTCGCGCAACGGCGTGATCCAAGAGCAGCGCACCCTCACCCTGTATTTCGATAACGACCGTCTGGCACGCGCCGAAGGCAACGCCATTGAATACGCCATCCAGCAGCTTCAGGCCGAAGGCTTGATCGAACAGCAAGCCCGACAGCCGCAACAAGCCGCTCCCCAACCCGTTTTCCAACCGGAAGGCAACTAAAATCCGATAAGGAAGCACCAATGACTGCATTAAAGATTGCCATTGCCGGCGCAGACGGCCGCATGGGCCGCGTATTGGTTGAAGCCGTCAACCAACATCCCGAAACCGTATTGAGCGGCGCATTAGAACATTCCGGCTCACCCGCATTGGGCTTGGATGCCGGTTACGCCGTCGGTCTGAAAACCGGCATCAGCATTACCGACAATATCGACGAAGTGCTGGCTGCCAGCGACATCTTAATCGACTTTACCCGCCCCGAACCGAGCTTGGTCTATATCGAAAAATGCGCGGCAGCGGGCGTGGGCATGATTATCGGCACCACCGGTTTTGACGACGCAGGCAAAGCCGCCATTCAGACGGCCTCTGAAAAAACCGGTATCGTATTCGCCGCCAATTACAGCGTCGGCGTCAACCTAACCTTCCATATCCTCGACACCGTAGCCCGCGTGTTGAACGAAGGCTACGACATCGAAATCATCGAAGCCCACCACCGCCATAAAGTCGATGCCCCCAGCGGCACCGCATTGCGCATGGGCGAAGTGATTGCCCATGCACTCGGCCGCAACCTGAAAGAATGTGCCGTTTACGGCCGCGAAGGACACACCGGCGCGCGCGATCCGAACACCATCGGCTTTGCCACCGTGCGTGGCGGCGATATTGTCGGCGACCATACCGCCTTGTTCGCCACCGACGGCGAGCGCGTAGAGATCACGCACAAAGCCTCAAGCCGCATGACATTTGCCGCAGGAGCCGTGCGTGCTGCCGTATGGTTGGGCAAACGCAGCAACGGTCTATACGACATGCAAGACGTTTTAGGGCTGAAAAACGCTTAAGTTGAGACCTTTGAAACCGCGGTGCGAATCCCGTTTAAGGTTTATATAGCCAATCAACTCGACTTTAACACGAGGCAGCAAGCCGCAAAAAATAAGCTGATTGACTATATACAGAGTACGGATAAAATTTGAGGCCGTCTGAAAAATAAGTTTTCAGACGGCCTTTTTGGTTTTTAGCACCGAAATTTACTTATCCGACAAATCACCGTCGGTCATGCTCATCACGCGGTCGAAGCAGGCGGCCAACTCGTCGTCATGAGTAACCACAATCAAACTCGTGCGCAATTCGTTTTTCAAATCCAGCATCATATCCAACACATTTTGAGCGTTTTTGCGGTCGAGATTACCCGTCGGTTCGTCGGCCAACAGGCATTTCGGACGCGTTACCAAAGCACGGGCAATCGCCGCACGCTGGCGTTCGCCGCCGGACAGTTCGCTCGGGCGGTGCAGCATACGCTGTTTCAGACCTACTTTTTCCAACATCGCCGCCGCCTGCGCCTCGGCTTCAGCTTTCGGTTTTTTGCCGATCAGCAGCGGCATCATCACGTTTTCCAATGCCGAAAATTCGGGCAGCAGATGATGAAACTGATAAACGAAACCCAAATACTGATTGCGCAAATCGCCAAGCTGTTTTTGGTTCAACTTGCCCAAATCATGACCCATCAAATGAACGCTGCCCGAAGTGGGCATATCCAAACCGCCGAGAATGTGCAGCAAGGTAGATTTACCGCTGCCCGAGGCGCCGATGATGCTCACGCTCTGGCCTTCATGCACTTCTAAATTGAGATTGTTCAGCACCCGCACACTCAATGCGCCGTCGTTATAACTTTTAAACACCCGTTCACATTTCAAAACTACATTATTCATAACGCAGAGCCTCCGCAGGTTGGATTTTCGCCGCGCGCCAGCTCGGATACAGTGTGGCCAAGAAAGCCAGCACCAGCGATATGCTTGCAATCACTACAACATCGCGCATGTTGACGTCGCTGGGCAGGTAGTCGATAAAATAGATTTGCGAATTGATGAGATGTACGCCGAAGAGTTTTTCAAAAAATGCCACGATCTTACCGACATTCCAACCCAGCAATACGCCGAATACCACACCGATCAAGGTGCCGAAAAAGCCTGCAAACGCACCTTGAACCATAAAAATCTTCATCACGCCGGAAGGTGCCAAACCGAGTGTGCGCAAAATGGCAATATCTGCCTGCTTTTCGGTAACGGCCATCACCAGAGACGACACAAGATTAAACGCCGCCACAGCAATAATCAGGGTTAATATGATGAACATCATGCGTTTTTCCAGCTCCACCGCTTCAAAATAGCTGCGGTTGGAAAACGTCCAGTCGCGCGCCCACACGTTGTTTTTTTGTGCCGCCGGTATCAGGTCGCGGATAAAGTCGGGGGCATTTTGCGGATCGGCCAACTTCAACCGCAACCCGCCTACTCCGTCGCCCAAACGGTAGAGCACTTGGGCATCTTTGATATGGGTCATCGCCAACGAGTTATCTACTTCGTAAACGCCCGTTTTTACGATACCGACAACATTAAACTGCTTCAAGCGCGGCACCACGCCGGCCGGAGTCACATTTCCTTCCGGCGTAATCACAGTTACTTTGCCGCCTTTTTCCGTGCCCAAAACATCCGCCAAACCTGCACCGAGAATAATGTCGAACTCACCCGGTTTCAAATCGTCAAAACTGCCGGCAGGCATATTCTTGCCATAATCGACCACGTTTTTTTCTTCTTCGGGCAATATCCCGCGAATCTGTACACCTCGTACCTCGCCGGCATTGGCCAACAAGGCCTGATCGGCAATATAAGGTGCGCTGGCCAATACTTCTTTTTTGTCTTTCACATAATTGCGCAAGGTTTGCCACGATTCTCCGTTGCCGAGATCGTAGTAGCCGATTTCTGCATGCGGCGCTACATTAAGCAGCTGCCCGCGGATTTCTTTTTGAAACCCGTTCATAACCGACAGCACCACAATCAGTGCCATCACACCCAATGCAATTCCGATAATCGAAATCATGGTAATGAACGACATGAATCCGTTACGTTTTTTTGCCCGCAGGTAACGCAGGCCGATCCAAGTTTCTAAAGATGCCATTTGTTCAGGCCGCCTTTATTCAGTCAAAAATAAACGCGCATTGTACCGTATTTCAAGATAAACCGCTTTAAGGCAGGTATGCCGTCTGATAAAAAACGCTAACGCCGCAAACAACATCCTTCCATCTGCTAACCACACGGCAAGTGCTTTTCCACACCCGGGCAAACCGCCCCTGCCCATTCGCACAAACGGGCCGATCCGTTTTTCAGACGGCCTCTCGGGCATCTTTTTATATGATGTAAATTCGCGTATTCTTAGAGCCGTTTATCAATATTGTTTCGGAATGCATATGGAAGCGTTAACCAAATTCAGCCGCTTGGTCGGCCAAACTTTTGCTTTGTGGGCGGCGTTGTTCGCCGCAATTGCGTTTGTAGCCCCCGATACCTTCAAATGGGTGCTGCCGTATATTCCCGTATTGCTGGGTATCATCATGTTCGGTATGGGGCTGACATTGTCTCCGGCCGATTTCAAGATTTTGGGAGAACATCCCAGAGCAGTATTCATCGGCGTAGCGGCGCAATTTGTGATTATGCCGCTCACCGCTTATGCGTTGGCTGTGGGATTCAACCTGCCTACCGAGATTGCAGTGGGCGTTATTCTGGTCGGATCCTGCCCCGGCGGCACCGCATCCAATGTCATCACTTATCTGGCACGCGGAAACGTGGCGCTTTCAGTGGCGGTTACCTCGGTTTCTACACTACTCTCCCCTGTGCTGACACCTGCGGTTTTCTATCTGCTCGCCAACCAGTGGCTGGATATTTCTGCCGCCGCCATGTTTGTATCGATTCTGAAAATCGTATTGTTGCCCATTATTTTGGGGGTGGTTGCACACACCCTGTTCAAAAAACAAACCGAAGCTGCCGTCGGCGTGCTGCCGTTGGTATCGGTTGTGGCGATTGTATTGATTATCGGCGCAGTTGTGGGAGCCAGCAGAGCGAAAATTCTCGAAAGCGGCATGTTGATTTTAGGCGTAGTAATGCTGCACAACGCCATCGGCTATCTGCTCGGATTCTTTACGGCCAAGCTGTTCAAACTGCCTTACGATGTACAGAAAACTTTGTCTATCGAAGTGGGTATGCAAAACTCGGGGTTGGGAGCGGCGCTTGCTGCTGCTTATTTCACACCGCTTGCAGCCGTACCCAGTGCTATTTTCAGCGTATGGCACAATATTTCCGGTTCGCTTTTGGCTTCTTATTGGGCATCCAAAGTAAACAAACATAAAAACACACCTTGAGCCGCCCGCCCCTCATTTGCAGCACATTTCTATATTGTGCTGCGCAGATAGGGCTGAAAACGTCTTATCCGCTTCATTGATATTAAAGAAAGCGATATAAAAGCGGAGAGGCCGTCTGAACGCTTTTCAGACGGCCTCTCTCAATCAATCGGGCGGCGTGTGTTTATTTAATTGTTATTTTAAGCAGATATTCAGCCAATGCTGCCTTTGCGTGGGGCTGAGTAATTTATAAAAACGGTGCTGGATAGATAATTCATCTACTGCAAAATCCATGCTGGAAATATAGCGTTTTTCCACATAATCACGCGCATCGTCTTGGTTGAAGCGGTCGCTCGACAAGATTTTAATGATGTCGCGACGGCGGTTTTTCAAAATGCGGTCGTCTTTACGGATTGATTTATCGAGTGCTTTTTTATAATCTTTACGGATATTGCGCAATTCGTTATTCTGTTCCCGCGTCAAACCCAAAGAGCGGATATCGCAGTTGGGGTGGAAATCATCCAGGGTAGACGCCATCGGCCCTGCATAGGCAGAACTTAATCCGTTAAAAATCATCCAACCGCTCACCGTTATAATCGGCACTATGCGGTTGAAGCTTATCATCGCAAGCATATTGTTTTCCCAAATTTCAATATTCCCAAAATATAGCGGATATGTGTGTGAAACGCGGTATAATCGCAGTTAACTTTCGTTAATGACAATGAACTTTTCTTAAAAAGTATTATTTGTATCATAGTGTTGCCATTAATCTTTACAGTAAAATTATATATAATTTCCAAACCGGAAAATAAAACAAAAAGGATACATTTGTGCAAAAATTCCGCATTGCCCCCAGCATTCTTTCTGCCGATTTCGCCCGTTTGGGTGAAGAAGTCAGCAAAGTGATCGAGGCCGGAGCAGATTTGATCCATTTCGATGTAATGGATAATCATTATGTGCCCAACCTCACTTTCGGCCCTATGGTTTGTGCGGCATTGAAACCTTATGCCACCGTGCCTGTTGACGTGCATTTGATGGTGGAACCGGTTGACGATTTGATTCAATCGTTTGCCAAAGCCGGTGCAGACATCATTACCTTCCACCCCGAAGCCAGCAAACATATCGACCGCAGCTTGGGTTTGATTAAAGATGCGGGCTGTCAGGCCGGTTTGGTGCTGAATCCGGCCACACCGGTTTATCTGCTTGAGAATGTGTTGGACAAACTGGATATGGTATTGCTGATGTCGGTAAATCCGGGTTTCGGCGGGCAAAGCTTTATCCCGCAAACGCTGGTAAAAATCCGCCAAGTGCGCGATTTGCTGAACATGTATGAAGCGGAAAGCGGCCGCAAAATTGCTTTGGAAGTGGACGGCGGCATCAAAACCGACAATATTGCCGAAGTAGCGCGGGCCGGTGCGGATACTTTTGTAGCCGGTTCGGCCATCTTCGGCCAAGCTGATTACAAAGCAGTTATCGATAACATGAGGGCAGAATTGGCTTCGTTGGAAGTTTAATGTTTTTAAACCAACAATAAATGCGGTTAATGATTGTTTTAGATTAACTGTCTGAGATGTAGGAAATTCTAGCGTTGTTTACACTTTCCGTGTTTTGCATGCAGACCCATTTTGGGATTTTTGAGGGTTGTCAAGAATGCCGAAAGGCACGGCGAAGCCGCATCGTTCTTGAGAATACTCAAAAATCACGAAACCATCATTCCTGCAAAAAACAAAAGCTGTTTGGCATAAAAAGTGTAAATAACCCGACCTTTTCCAACATCCTGAGACCTTTACAAAATCATCAGATGTGGATGCAGTTCAAGGCGTAGCAGCACAGCTAATGCAGAGATATCAATAGATAGACAAACGAGCGGGCAGCGCACAACGCAGAAATGCGCCGCAAATGGGGGTTTTGCAAAGGTCTCGGCCTACATATATAAACATAAAACTATAAAAACTGTGAGGCCGTCTGAAATATTTTCAGACGGCCTCACAATCTTTGTTTAACCTATTTGGCTTTAGCGGTTAACGATGCGATACACTGTTGGTCGCGCGCTTCAAACGCCTGCACGCCGCCGAGCAAATCCAACTGCTCTTGTGGAGAAAGCGAACTGAGCGATTGGATTTGCTTCTCGCTCAATTTCTCCAAAGGTTCGTCCCACATACAAATGCAGTAATTATGGATAACCTGCTCGGATTTTCCTTCCAAACCGGCAGTCTTTAAGTCGGCCTGCCATTTTTCGGAAAACGGCACGTTTTTCACGCACGAATCCACAATCGCCTGTTTGGCTTTGGGTTTGGAAAGCGCACAATTGGACAACAATCCGAATACCGCCAGCAAACTCAACACGATAAACGCCCAAATACGGATGGTGCGTATCTTAGCCCTTGCTTTACGGCGTTGTTCTTCAGGCGTTAAAACCTGATTATCCTTGTTGTCCATGCAGGCTCTCCATGCGGATCATCACCACAGGTTTTTGAACAACTTCCAACGCTTCGATGGCGGCGATGGCGGTTTTGATGTTTTTCTCTACCGTGCTGTGGGTCAGAATCACGATCTCAGCCGAGCCGCCGTCGATTACGCCTTTTTGAATCAAGGCTTCGATAGACACGCCTTCTTTGGCCAGCAGGTTGGCAATTTGCCCCAACACGCCCGGCTCGTCTTTGGCTTGAACGCGCAAATAATAGCTGCTGGTAATCTCATCCATCGTGAGCATGGGCTGGGTTTTCACTTGTGCCGGCTGGAACGCCAAATGAGGCACGCGGTTGTCGGTATCGGCGGTAATCAAGCGGCAAATATCGACAATATCGGCCACCACCGCACTGGCAGTCGGCAACGCACCGGCACCGGCACCGTAATAAAGGGTTTCGCCCACCATATCGGCATCCACGCGCACGGCATTCATCACGCCGTTTACATTGGCCAGCAAACGGCATTCGGGAATCAGGGTAGGATGTACGCGCAGCTCGATGCCTTTATCGGATTTGCGGGTAATGCCCAGCAATTTGATGCGGTAGCCCAGCTCTTCGGCGTATTTGATATCGCGGCTTTCCAGTTTGCTGATACCTTCGAGATAACAGGCATTGAAATTAACCGGCGTACCGAATGCCAACGAACTCATAATGGTAATTTTATGGCCTGCATCATGGCCTTCGATATCGAAAGTCGGGTCGGCTTCCGCATAACCCAGCTCTTGCGCCTGCTTCAACACATCAGCAAACGCACTGCCTTTTTCGCGCATTTCGGTTAGGATGAAATTGCTGGTTCCGTTGATGATGCCTGCAATCGAGCGGATTTTGTTGGCAGACAAACCTTCGCGCAAAGCCTTGATAATCGGAATGCCGCCGGCTACTGCGGCTTCAAACTGCACCATCACGTTTTTTTGCTCGGCCAACGGAAAAATTTCGTTGCCGTATTCGGCCAACAGTTTTTTATTGGCGGTAACGATATGTTTGCCGTTTTCAATGGCTTTCAATACGGCATCTTTGGCGGCGCCGGTACCGCCGAACAACTCGACGACGATATCCACATCGTCGCGCTGAACCAGCTCGAACGGATCTTTAACAAAGGCTGCATCGGGGCACAGTGTGCGGACTTTTTCTTCGCTCGAATCACAAACGGCCGAAATATGCACATCGCGCCCCAAGCGGCGGCTGATTTCTGCGGCGTTGTCCTGCAACACTCGGGCCGTGCCGCTGCCGACCGTACCCAATCCCAAAATTCCGATATAAACAGGCTTCATTATGTCTCCTTAAGCCGTTGTATGTTAGTATTCTGCAAGTAATATTGCTTGAAGCAAAGGCTGTAATCCTACCTGAAATCGCCCGTCTGTGCATCTGAAATTCAGGCTGCGGGCGGCGTACAAACCTTAAGGAAGCGTTATGTTGATTGAAGAAAATACGTTCGGCTCGGAAGCCGCCATCACAGCCTATGCGCCCGGCCGTATCGAAATTAACGGTCAGGCTTATACCGAAGCGGTTATTTTAAAAGAAGATAAAATTGAAAAACCGGCAAAAGCCATGCCGTCTGAACTGACGGCAGACGATTTTTTTCAGACGGCCTCAGAAACGCTGCCCGAAGTGATTTTGGTCGGCACGGGTGAAAAACAAGTGTTTCTGCACCCTAAAATTACTGCCGCGCTTGCTGCCAAAGGTATAGGTTTGGAATCTATGACTACCGCCTCTGCCTGCCGCACTTTTATGATTCTGCAAAGCGAAGGCCGTAAAGTTTGGGCGTGGCTGTGGCCTTAAAAGCACGGGATCATTGCCATCATTGCCGTACCTTATTGTTGCAAACGGTTTTCCAGTTTTTCCAATCTCACGGCCAGCCTTTCCACATCATCGCGCAATGTATCGACTTCTCGCGACCAAACGGCCAACGTTTCCCGATCAGCCACCGGCGATTCGGGTTCGCGGGCAAATTCCCCCAATTGCTCCAGCACGCTCAAACCCATCTTTTTAAACAAATTGCCCGTTTTTTCGGCACGGGTGTTGATGCTTCCTGCCAACGCATCGCCAAACATACGGCTCAAGTCGTCGTGTGCGTGGTAACGCAGGCTGCCGATCAGGGGCAATAAAGCCATGCCCAAGCCGGTATCTCCGCCGATTTCCACATCGCCCACTCCCGGAGTCTGCGCCTGCAAAACCTTTTGAACGGCACTTGGCCGAAAGTTGATTTCGGTATCGGCTTCGGCTGCTGCGGGTTTTAAAAAGCCCTGCCCGTCAAACGTACCCTGAATGTGAAGCCCTGCAACGCGCAGGCTGAGTGTGTTGCCTGCGAAAGCTGCCAGCTCGGCTTGTGTTTCGCGGTTTTGCTGAATCAGATGGTTGATAATGGGAAGAAGGACTGTCATGTTTGTCTTTCGTTATCGAGGCCGTCTGAAATAAAAATATGGTTTTCAGACGGCCTGCACGGTCTCAATTGAAATGTAAACAACTATATCACACGAATATATGTGCAAAATCATCGTATATCGTATCTACGGTTTTGCCGCCGTTTGTGTCTGTCGGGTCATAATCAGGCTCGGGCAGTCCTAGTTTTAAGGCTTCTGCGTGATAAAATTCCCGCTTCGAGGGATGCCTCGGCTCGATAATATTGCGTATACGCACGCCGCCGGGTGTGCATACGGCATGGTGCAAAGCGGCAACGGCAAAATCTTTATGAACCATATTCACGGGCTGCTCCGCCCCTGTGATGCCGCTACGCTTCAACAAGCTGTTCAAAGGGTGGCGGTCGGCCGAATACAGCCCGCCGAACCGCAGAATGTCGATATTGGGAATGCCGCTGTTCAGAAACACTTGCTCGGCTTCCAACACCTTACGGGCGCTGCCGGTTTGCGGGTCGGGCATACTTTGCTCGTTGCAGGCGCGGGCTTTGTCGCCGTAAACACCTGTGCTGCTTGAGTAAATCACATGCCGCACACCGTATTGCACCGCCAGCGCCAACCATTGCCGGAGCATAGGCGCATAATGTTCTGCCGATGAAGGCGGCAGCAGGCAAATCCACACCAGCTTATCTGCCCACTTTTGCCAAAAGGCCGTCTGAAAAATATTCGGATCATTCAAATCGGCAATATTCAGCTCTACGGGCAGATTGATGTCGTCGGATGTCAGCGTTTTTTTCACGGCCGCCACACGGCTGCCTTGCTCAAACAGTTTTTCTGCCAATGCTTTGCCTAAATAGCCCATACCGAGTATGGCGCAATCGGGTGTATTCATGATTTCAGACGGCCTCTTAAGGTAAATGTATCCGTATGCCGGTAAAAACGGCAAGTGCCTTATTGTATAGCAAATAAACTTATTTTTGATACGGGGCGGCCGGCCGCAGGAATACAGGTAACACAAAGGCGCAGCAACGCCGTAGCAGAAATAAAGTTTGTTTGCCATATCAGCTTCCGGCGCGCAAACCGCCGGAAAACATTCTGCAACCGACAAAAGAAAAACGGCATACATTTGCGTATGCCGTTTGCTTTAAGGTGCTCAAAAAGACTGCTGTATTTGGCAGTGGTTTGTGTTTTAGTCCTCTTGCGCCCCGGTTTGCAGATAGTTTGCCAAGCCCATGCCGGCAATCAGTTCCTGCTGTGTTTCCAGCCAGTCGATATGCTCTTCGTTGATGTCTTTCAACTTTTCCAACAACTGACGCGAAACATAATCCTGCTTCTCTTCGCACAAAGCAATGGCCTGAATCAAAGCGGTATGTTTTTCCTGCTCTTTGGTTAAATCGCATTGAATGATTTCTTCAGTATTTTCACCAATCAGCAGCTTGCCCAAATCTTGCAGGTTAGGCAGGCCTTCGAGCAGCAGCACGCGTTCGATAATATCGTCGGCAGCCTTCATTTCTACGATAGATTGCTTATAGAAATGCTCGCCCAGCTCTTCCAAACCCCAATTTTTCAAAATACGGGCATGAAGAAAATATTGGTTGATGGTTACCAGCAGCAAGCCCAAATTTTTGTTCAGCTCGCGGATAACCGCACGATCGCCTTGCATCATGATCTCCTTTCAGACGGCCTGTTGCTTACAGTTGGCTTTGCAGGTAATTTTGAATGCCTACCATATCAATCAGGCGCAATTGTTTTTCCAACCAGTGTGCATGGTCTTCTTCAGTGTCTTTCAACTGTTCCACCAACAGTTCGCGGGTAACGTAATCCTGTTTTTCTTCACACAGTTTGATGCCTTTTTTGAGCGCGGCCTGAACTTCCAATTCTGTGTTCAAATCGGCTTTCAGCATGGCAGGAACATCGGCACCCACATTGATTTTAGACGGAACCATGTTCGGAATACCGCCCAACATTAAAATACGGCGGATAAACGCTTCGGCATGCAGGGTTTCATCTTCCATTTCATGGCCGATGCGTTCGAATAATTTGGTGTAGCCCCATTCGGCATACATGCGCGAGTGGATAAAATACTGGTCGCGCGCAGCCAATTCGCCGGCCAATAATTCGTTCATATAATCAATAACAGCTTTGTCGCCTTGCATGGTGTGTCCTTTCTTGATTCGTCATTTCGGCACCGCCGGATGTCGGGCGCCGTGTGTTTAAGCGAATTGTATGTAAGAACATGCCAATGCACAAATTTTCTATTTAAAATACAAATAATTATCAAAAAGCTATACTGCCCCAAAACAGGTTTTAAAAATTTATTTAATTGTTTATATTCATCTTTTGTTGCTGATAATATTGATAAGCTGTTGCATTAAAAATATTTATTTTCTTTTTTTAACCTTAATTAACCATAAGAAAATCGCACATTCCCGATTTTTATTCACCCTTCAAATCATTTTTGAATTTTTCTTTTGTTTTCATTTATCTAGACGATTGAAATTTTTTAACCCCCTACTCTCGTTCACCTTACATTGATTTGAAATTCTCACAGAAAAATACAATAAGCGTGCTACAATACGCGGTTATTTTTTAGTGATAAGACGTAAACACACCCATGAAACAAATCAGAAATATCGCCATCATCGCCCACGTCGACCACGGCAAAACCACCTTGGTAGACCAGCTCTTGCGCCAATCCGGCACTTTCCGCGCCAACCAGCAGATTGACGAGCGCGTGATGGACAGCAACGATCTCGAAAAAGAACGCGGCATTACCATTCTTGCCAAAAACACCGCCATCGAATACGAAGGCTACCACATCAATATCGTCGATACCCCCGGACACGCCGACTTCGGCGGCGAGGTAGAGCGCGTCTTAGGCATGGTCGATTGCGTGGTATTGCTGGTAGATGCCCAAGAAGGCCCTATGCCGCAAACCCGCTTCGTTACCAAAAAAGCCTTGGCGTTAGGTCTGCGCCCCATTGTTGTGATCAACAAAATCGACAAACCGAGCGCGCGCCCGAGCTGGGTAATCGACCAAACCTTCGAGCTGTTCGACAAACTCGGCGCAACCGACGAGCAATTGGATTTCCCTATTGTGTACGCATCCGGCTTGAGCGGTTTTGCCAAATTGGAAGAAGATGACGAAAGCAGCGACATGCGCCCGCTGTTTGAAACCATTCTCAAGCACACCCCTCCTCCCAGCGGCAATGCCGACGAAACCCTGCAACTGCAAATTTCCCAACTCGACTACGACAACTACACCGGCCGCTTGGGTATCGGCCGCATTTTGAACGGCCGCATCAAACCCGGCCAAGTGGTTGCCGTGATGAACCACGAAAAACAAGTGGCACAAGGCCGCATCAACCAACTGTTGGGCTTTAAAGGCTTGGAGCGCGTACCCTTGCAAGAGGCCGAAGCCGGCGACATCGTGATTATTTCCGGCATTGAAGACATCGGCATCGGCGTTACCATCACCGACAAAGACAACCCCCAAGGTCTGCCCATGTTGAGCGTGGACGAACCTACCCTGACGATGGACTTTATGGTGAACACCTCTCCTCTGGCCGGCACCGAAGGCAAATTCGTTACCTCGCGCCAAATCCGCGACCGCCTGCAAAAAGAATTGCTGACCAACGTCGCCCTGCGCGTGGAAGACACCGAAGATGCCGACGTATTCCGCGTATCCGGCCGCGGCGAACTGCACTTGACCATTCTGTTGGAAAACATGCGCCGCGAAGGTTATGAACTGGCAGTAGGTAAACCGCGCGTAGTGTTCCGCGAAATCGACGGTCAAAAATGCGAGCCGTATGAAAACCTGACCGTTGACGTGCCCGACGACAACCAAGGTGCCGTGATGGAAGAACTCGGCCGCCGCCGCGGTGAACTCACAAATATGGAAAGTGACGGCAACGGCCGCACCCGTTTGGAATACCACATCCCCGCACGCGGCCTGATCGGTTTCCAAGGCGAGTTTATGACCTTAACCCGCGGTGTCGGCCTGATGAGCCACGTTTTCGATGATTACGCACCGGTTAAACCCGATATGCCCGGCCGCCACAACGGCGTTTTGGTTTCTCAAGAACAAGGCGAAGCGGTGGCTTACGCATTGTGGAACTTGGAAGACCGCGGCCGTATGTTCGTATCGCCCGGCGAAAAAATCTATGAAGGCATGATTATCGGCATCCACAGCCGCGACAACGACTTGGTGGTTAACCCCTTAAAAGGTAAAAAACTCACCAACGTGCGCGCCAGCGGCACCGACGAAGCCGTGCGCCTGACCACGCCGATCAAGCTGACTTTGGAAAGTGCGGTCGAGTTTATCGACGACGACGAACTGGTAGAAATCACCCCGCAATCCATCCGCCTGCGCAAGCGTTACCTGCAAGAACACGAACGCCGCAAACACTTCAAAAAATTAGATTAATCTTAAGCATAAAATCTCAAGGCCGTCTGAACACAATGTTTTCAGACGGCCTTTCTTTATGTTTAATACAAGGCTGCAACGCCACAGTAAACAATAAATTGATTGACTATGCGCCTCGAACAGCATCCACATTTGGGCGTTTCGCAAAAGCCTCTATATATTCCGCAAATCTGCCGATAATATTGTGCGTATTCTGTGGATAAGTAAACATGCCGATTGAAACATAAAGAAAATTTCAAACTGCTTAAAAATTAATCACCAACAAGGAAAAGCCCACGGTAAATGTTTATGGTGGTGTGTATGGCCTGTGGATAAAACGCCTAACTGCATTATTTCACACTAAAAAATAAATGTGCTTAAAAATTAGGCAATTTATAAAACCATTGAAGCGGTATAATGAAAAAGATACGGCAGGAAACCACGGTTAAAGCCGGGCGGATTCGTTGTGCATCCAACTTCGGATTGATCACCGCCTGCAACCCGTAATGTTTTTCCGCCATATAACAACAAGCAGCACACAAGGAAGCCGCCATGCATACACTCTCTGCCGAAACCAGGGCGCAAGCCGCGCGTGCCCGTTTGAAGAAAAGCCGCCGTTGGGCCACCGGCCTGCTGCTCGCGGCAGGCGTGCTGTTTGTGGTTTCGGCGTGGTATGTAAGCCGCTACCCCGCGCTGGGCTATGTGAAAGCATTTGCCGAAGCAGCGATGGTAGGCGCGCTGGCCGATTGGTTTGCAGTAACCGCTTTGTTCAGACGGCCTCTCGGATTACCTATTCCGCACACGGCCATTCTGCCCCGTAACCAGCACCGCATTGCCGACGAATTGGGCAGATTTATCGAAAACAACTTTTTGCAGAGCAAGCCCATTGCCCTGCGCGTTTATCAGGCCAAACCGAGCGAAAAGCTGTTGGCACGGTTGGCAGACCCCCAAACGCGCGATTTTTGGCTGCCGTGGCTGGCCAAGCAGATTCCGCCGCTGCTGAATATCGCCAAACCCGACCAAGTATCGCGTTTTCTAAGCCGTTTGTTGGCAGAACAATACAGCGGCGAACGGATCGGCAAAACTTTTTCAGACGGCCTCAAAGCCTTGAAAGCACAAGGTATGCACGAAACGCTGTTTGTCGCCGTACTCAAACAAACACGCCGCTGGCTGCAAAACCCGGAAACCCGCGTACTGCTTGAGCAAAACTTACGCGAATGGGCTGCGCGAATCGAAAGCGATGCGCCCAGCACTTGGGAAAAACTCAAAGCCTCGCTCAAAGGTACGTTAGTCGATAAAGTGGACGGTTGGGTATCGGAAAAAGCACTCGATTGGGCCGACGGCTATCTGGCCGCCGCATTGACAGACCCCGACCACCGCATCCGCGGGGCATTCAACGAGCAATACGACCGCGTTACCGACGCTTTGAGCCGTTCGCGCTTATGGCACAAGCGTTTGGAGCAAGGCAAAATGAAGCTGGCCGATGCGCCTGCGGTTCAGGAAATCCTGATGAAAAGCTGGCAGGGGCTGCAAAAATGGGCGGCCGACGATGTGGAAAAATCCGAATCGTTGTGTTTGATACAGCTTAACAAACTACTCGACCACATGCTTTCCCAAGCCAAACGACACCCACAATTTCTCCGCCGCGCCGACGTGCGCATTTCACTGTTGGTACGCGATTTTGTGATGCGCTACAAAGACAAAGCGGCGCTGTTTGTGTCGGACAAAGTCAAAGCTTGGGACAGCACGCAGATGGTGGAAAAACTGGAATTGAGCGTCGGCCGCGATTTGCAGTTTATCCGCATCAACGGCACGCTGGTCGGAGGATTGGTGGGATTGGTGATTTACAGTGTGTCTCAGTGGCTGTTTTAGAGCCGTTCTCGAAATGGCATCAGGCCGTCTGAATTTTCAGACGGCCTGATGCCATTTCAAGCAGATTTGAATCAACCCAAAGTAACCATTTCAATCTGATCCATACTGCGCCCTAAGAACCGCTCACCGATGGTACGGAAACGCAACGGAATATCGCTCACATAAAAACGGTAATCGGGCTGGGCATTATCGGTGTTGAGCAAGCCCGCCTCCGTTAAGGCTTTTGCCGCAGCTTCCGCCGTAGTCAGCGCAGAATCCACCAAAGTTACCCCGGGCGCTTCTTCGCGCAGCAACGGCTTGAGCAACGGATAATGCGTACACCCCAAAACCAACGTATCGATATCGTCGGCCAGCAACGGCTTCAGATATTCGCGTGCCGTCAAACGGGTTACTTCATGGTCAAGCCAGCCCTCTTCCACCAGCGGAACCAGCAGCGGGCAGGCTTGCGATTGGACGCGGGCTTCGGGATTGCGGCTGTGTATCGCGCGTGCGTAGGCATTGCTGTTAACGGTTGTGCTGGTGGCGATAATGCCGATATGGTTGTTGCGCGTGGTGCGCAACGCAGCTTCGGCACCTGCCGTAATCACGTCCAAAACAGGCATATTGCCCGCCATCGCCCGCACTTTATGCCCGGCTACCGCAGCAATGGTATTGCAGGCGATAACCAATGCTTTCACTTCGTTTTGCAGAAGAAAATCAACAATCTGGGCAGTAAATGCTTCAATTGTGGCGCGGGACTTTACCCCGTAGGGAACACGCGCGGTATCGCCGAAATAAACGATGTTTTCCATCGGCAACCGCTCCATCAGTGCCCGCACGTTGGTCAAGCCGCCCACACCGGAATCGAATACCCCGATGGGTCGTTGTTTGGTATTGTTCATCATATTCTATAAGGCCGTCTGAAACTTTTTTCAGACGGCCTTTTGCTCTTGTTTAACGATAGGGCCGATTGTACACCTTTTCAAACCAGCAGGCATGGCTGCTCAAATCCGGCCTTCCCAACCGGCAGCCTTTCTCACCCTTTTCAATCGGACTGTTCCGAAAAGATTGCTGTTTGCGGTGTACGGTATATGTAAGATGCGTCGTCAAAAGGCTTGTTGGGCATTTTTTAGCTTCTCAAGACTGCCGACAACACGCCCTAATGCAATTTTATCGGTATATAAGGTTCCCAATCCTTTTGAATTAACGCATAATTGGGCTTTGAAAATCTTATTCATTCACATCAAGCGAGATGCTGTTATGGAATTGGCAAAAATCACCCGCTTTCTGCCTGATGAAGAAGCCACGCTGAAACTGGGCGAAAGTTGGGCCGCAAGCATTATGCCGCCGCTGGTGGTTTATCTGCAAGGCGATTTGGGTGCAGGCAAAACCACTTTTACCCGCGGCCTGCTTCGCGGAGCCGGTTATCAAGGTGCCGTGAAAAGCCCCACCTATACCATCGTAGAATCTTACCCTCTTCCGCGCTTTACATTGCTGCACCACTTCGATCTTTACCGTTTCACCACCCCCGAAGAATGGGAAGATGCCGGGTTGGACGATTTATTTGCCGACAACTGCCTCTGCCTGATCGAATGGCCGGAACAAGGCGGTTCGTTCGTGCCGCCGGCCGACCTTACCGTAACACTCCAACATCATGAATCAGGCCGAAATTGCACGATTGAAGCCCACACCGACAAAGGCAGGAAAAGTTTAGAAACATGGTTAAATTAACACGCCGTCAAATTGTCAGCCGCACCGCTGCGGGTTTACTGTTCACGCTTACCCCCATCGGCGCATTGGCCAAAGCTACCGCGCCGCAGTTTGTCGCAGTCCGCATCTGGCCTGCCCGCGCCTACACCCGCATCACGCTGGAATCTTCCCAAGCCATCAAATACAAGCATTTCACTTTGGATAACCCCGCCCGTTTGGTCGTGGATATCGAAGGCGCAACACTCAACAACGTGTTGCAGAGCATGTCGGCCAAAGTACAGAAAAGCGACCCTTATATCCAAAACATCCGCGTGGGGCAAAACACCGCTTCTACGGTGCGCGTAGTAATTGATTTGAAGCAGGCCGCCAATCCGCAGGTATTCACACTCGCGCCGATTGCCAACTTCCGCAACCGTTTGGTAGTGGATTTATATCCTTCCGCCGCAACTGCACTGGCAGCCGAAGCCAACGACCCTCTGATGGCCTTGCTGAACGATTATTCGCAAGGCAAAATCCGCAGCGACGGCACAGGCTCGGGACACACCCCGCCCGTGCGCGAACGCCAACCCGCCATCATCGACACCCCTCCGCCCAGCACGCCTAACCGCCGCGACCGCCGCCCCATTATCGTGCTCGACCCCGGACACGGCGGAGAAGACCCCGGCGCCATCAGCAAGGGCGGTTTGCGCGAAAAAGACGTGGTTCTTTCCATTGCCCGCGCCGCTAAAAAGCGTCTTGAAGGAATGGGTTATAAAACCTACATGACCCGCAACGAAGATGTGTTCATTCCGCTCGGAGTGCGGGTAGCCAAAGCACGCCAACTCAAGGCCGACGTATTTGTGTCGATTCACGCCGACTCTTTTACCAGCCCTACCGCGCGCGGCACCGGCGTTTATGCCTTAAGCACGCGCGGAGCCACCAGTGCCGCCGCTAAATTTTTGGCTCAAACCCAAAACAGTGCCGACTTGATCGGCGGCGTGCAAAAAATGGGCAACCGTAGTGTTGACAACGCTATTCTGGATATGACGCAAACCGTTACCATCAAAGACAGCATGGTGCTGGGGCGTCATGTTTTGAACGAATTGGGCAAGCTCAACAAATTGCACAAAGGCCACGTTGACCAAGCCAACTTTGCCGTGTTGAGAGCGCCTGATATCCCTTCTATTTTGGTAGAAACGGCATTTTTGTCGAACCCGACCGAAGAAAAGCTGCTGGCCAGCCATTCTTTCCGCCAGAAAAGTGCCGAAGCCATTGCCGACGGCATCAAAACCTATCTGGGTAAAGCCGTGTTGGCGCGGCGGTAATACAGCGTAGCTTACAACGTAAGGGGCGGAGATATGTTCCGCCCCTACGATCATCTTACCAAAACCTTCCGGCGACACAATCCGGGCAATGCTTGCAACATCTGCCTTATCCATCACCCTTCAAATCTCAATATCTGCCGCTTGCGCTTAATCCAGCAACAACGCATCGTCCGATACTTTTTCTCCGCGCGTTTGCTCGAACAAATCCAACAAATCCTGCACATCCATGCCTTTGCGCTGCTCGCCCGAAACATCCAACACCACTTTGCCCTGATGCAGCATGACCGTGCGGCTGCCGTGGTCGAGAGCTTGGCGCATGGAATGGGTTACCATCATTGCGGTGAGCTTGTTTTCTGCGATGATTTTATCGGTGAGTTCCAACACAAACGCAGCGGTTTTGGGGTCGAGTGCGGCGGTGTGCTCGTCGAGCAGCAGGATTTTGCTCGGCTGCAAACTGGCCATCAGCAGGCTCACGGCTTGGCGTTGGCCGCCTGAAAGCAGGCCGATGCGGTCGGTTAGGCGGTTTTCGAGGCCGAGTTTTAAAATTGCCAGCTTTTCGCGAAACAGCTCGCGGTTTTCTTTATTGAGCGCAAAGCCTAAACCGCGTTTACCGCCGCGCGAATAAGCCAGCGCCATGTTTTCTTCGATGCTCAAAGCCTCGCATGTGCCGGCCAGCGGGTCTTGAAACACGCGGGCAACCAGATGGGCGCGTTTGTGTGCAGGCAGGCGGGTAACGTCTTGGCCGTCGATGTGGATGCTGCCGCTGTCCACCATCAAATCGCCGCTGATAGCGTTGAGAAAGGTGGACTTACCCGCGCCGTTGCTGCCGATCACGGTTACAAATTCGCCGTCTCGAATGTTTAAGCTCATGCCGCGCATAGCGGGGTTTTCAATCGGTGTGCCGGCGTTGAAAGTGATTTTTAAATTGTCGGCGCGCATCATGATGTCTGTTTCCTTTTAAAAGCCCGTTTCATCATCGGCAAACGCAGGGCAAGCACAACGAGGATGGCGGTAATCAGGTTCAGGTCGGTCGGGCGTACCCCCACACCTTGCAGAAATTCGTTGCCCAAGGCAAAAGCAATCAGCAGGCGGTAAACCAATGCACCTAAAATGGCGGCTAAAGTAATGAAAATAATACGTTTGCTGCCCAACAGGTTCTCACCGATAATCACCGCAGCCAAGCCGATCACAATCGTGCCGATACCGCTGGCCAGATCCGCACTGCCGGTGGTTTGGGCAAACAGTGCGCCGCCCAAGGCGATTAAAGCGTTGGAAATCGCCATGCCCAGCACAATCATTTTAGAAGTGGCCACGCCTTGCGCTTTGGCCATGCGGGCGTTCACACCGGTGGCACGCATGGCCAAGCCGGTTTTGGTGTTGAAAAACCAATCCAGCAGCAATTTGGCCAGCACGACGAAGCCTAAAATAATCAGCGGCTGCACCCAAAACTGGTTGCTGTAATCTTCAGCCACAAACGGAGAAAACACGCTGGGCGCGCCGATCAGCGGCAGGTTGGGCGTGCCGCCCGTAATACGCAGGTTTACCGAATAGAGCGCCACCATCACCAAAATACTGGCCAACAGCGGCAGTATTTTCAGCGATACGTTTAACCAAGCCGTTACCATGCCCGCACACGCACCGGCGGCGGCGGCGGCCAAGCAGGCCAACCACGGGCTGACACCCAAGCCCACGCACACGGCAAATACGACGGCACCCAAAGGAAAACTGCCGTCGGCAGTCAAATCGGGGAAATCAAGGATGCGGAACGAAATCAATACGCCCAACGCCACTAAAGCGTAAATCAGGCCGGCTTCTATTCCGCCAAAGAACGCAATCAAACTCATCTTATGGAAAACTTCCTATTCAACAACATCTGCACCTTCGAAACATGATTTTCAGACGGCCTCAAACCTGTGGCGTCATATCGCTTGGGCTTCGGTTGCTTGGTTTACAGCACATAAACTTTATTTCTGCTACGGCGTTACTGCGCCTTACCGATGCCGTCTGAAAAGCTGCCGCAACCCTTTGCCGAATCACCGCTTTCAACGGTTTCCGTGCCTCGAAGGTATGGAAAACAACCAGCCAACCGAAGGCTGGCTGATTTTATTTATACATTTGAAATGTGAAACCCGATTTATTCCGAAACCTGTTTGGCTTGCTTCATTACGTCTTCCGACAAAGCAATCCCTTGGGCGGCGGCGTTTTTCTTGCTCAAAAACAGATCCAGCGTTTCCATGCGGGCAGAAGGAATCTCTCCGGCTTTTTTACCGGCCAGAATCTGAGCCGTAATGTCGCCGGCTTTTTTACCCAAATCGTAGTAGTTCACGCCCAAAGCCGCTACTGCTCCGCGGGCAACCGAATCGGTGTCGGAAGCGATCAGCGGTTTTTTCATTTCTACCGCCGCTTTGTTCATAGATTCGTAAGAAGACACCACATTGTTGTCTAAAGAAGTGTAAATCAAATCAACTTTTCCGTTCAGGCTGCGGGCGGCCGTGAGCACATCGGAAGAACGCTGGGCGGGAGCCGTTACCAAATTGATGCCTTGCGGCTCAAGTTTGGCCTTCAATTGTTCCAGCACGGTGGTAGAGTTTACTTCGCCGGGGCTGTACACATAACCGACATTTTTTACGGTAGGCACGATTTTTTTCATCAAATCAATTTGCGGCTCCAACGGCAGTTCGTCGGAAATGCCGGTTACGTTGGTATTCGACGCCTCAAAACCCGGAACCAGCTTGGCCGCAACCGGATCGGTTACTGCGGCATAAACCACAGGAATGGTTTTGGTGGCCGCCACCATAGATTGCGCACTCGGCGTTGCAATCGCCACCACAACGTCGGGATTGTCGCCGACAAATTTTTTGGCAATCTGAGCGGCATTAGCGGTGCTGCCTTGCGCGCTTTGGAAATCAATGGTCAGGTTCTTACCTTCTTCGTAGCCTTTGGCTTTCAACTCATCAATCACACCCTTACGCACGGCATCGAGCGCGGGGTGTTCCACAATGGCGGTAATGGCTACTTTTTTGGCGGTCGCATCTGCGGCAGAAGAAGCGGCGGTATTGTTTTTTTGTTCTGCGGGCGAACACGCTGCCAACATCATGGCGGCAAGGGTGCTTAATGCGTATTTGGTTGCAGTTTGGCGTTTCATATTGTCGTTGCTCCTATATAAACGGACTGGCTTAACTGAATTTTTGTAATAATATTTTAATTTTTTTAAAAAAGCATCGCATTAGGCCGCCTGAAAAAGCGATATTGATATTTTTATACCAATTTAAATTTCAATTTTGACGCAATATTTGGCGTTTTCATTCCCGCCCAGCAAACCGCCCGACATAAACCCTGCGCCGCACCGCTTATTTCAGACAAAAATGGTTTTCTTAACCGCAACCGTGCCGATAGCAGAAAACAAACGCCGCCACAACTGTGGGGGTATGTTTTCCGATATACAGTCGGCACATTTTCATGCGTGCGCCCTTTCATCTTGTAAGGATGAAATATAAACGAGGCCGTCTGAAACCATGTTTTCAGACGGCCTTCAGACCTGAGACCTTTGTTCCGGCTAAATCGTAACCCCAAATAAGCTAGTCAATTGATTTTTCGGCGTAACGCCCGGCCATCGCCTTATACACCATATTTTCGTATTTCAACACGTCGTAGCGTCGGCTCAACACCGTTTGTGCCGAGCTGTGCTCGGTGTTCAAGGCTTCCAGCCAGTCTTTCAACTCGTCTTTTCCGTATTGGTAGCGCACTTGGTAATAACGGCTGTTTTTTTGATCAAGCGCGTATTGCTTGTGCGCGTTTTCCAGCAGCGTTAGCGCATGGCCGTATTTCTGATAATGCCCCAACACTTCGTTCAACGCAGCGGTGAGTGTCTGCTCGAAATTCAGGCGGGCTTGATTGAAATTGGCTTCGGCAGTTTTGTCTTGCCATTTCAGGGTATTCCAATCCAGAAAAGGCAGGTTGAGCTTAACCGACCCACCTAAAAACGGCACGTCGAACAGGGTGCGGGCTTTGTCGGATGAAGTGCTGATGCTTGCGCCTATGGTGATGGCGGGATACCAGCTCCGTTTTTGGGCATCAACGCTTTTCACGGCAGATTGCAGGCGGTATTCGGCTGCGCGCAAATCGGGGCGGTTAGCCAGCGTTGCCACGGGCACGTTTAAATCGACACCGCGCGCGGCTTGCAAACGGTATTCGGCCGGAGCCGCCGCCGCAGCTTCTCCGGGTTTGAGATTCAAAAGGTTGCGCAAGGTTTCTTCAACGGCTTCACGGTTGTTGTGCAGTTGGATCAAGCTGTTTTGGGCGGCCAGCAGAGCCTGTTCCGCGCGGCGGGGCTGTGCGGCATCGGCTTTACCGTGCCTGTATTTGGCAGACGAAATGCGGCTGATTTCACGGTATTGCTTAATGTTTTTTTCGGTAAGGGCAATGGCTTCATTCAAATAGGCGATGTTGAAATAGGCATCGGCCACATTGTTGACCAAGGTCAGGCGGGCGGCGGCCAAATCTTGCTGGGTGGCCTGATATTCCCACACTTGGGCATCGGCTTTGGCATCGAGTTTCTGCCACAAGTCGATTTCGTAACTTAAGCCGAGCTGGCTGCTGAACGAGCGGCTGCTGTTGCTGTTTTTGAGGTTTTTATTGGCAGACGCACCTACCGAGGCGTTAAATGCAGGCACAAGGCCGGCACCGAGAATATTGGCCTGATAAAGGGCTTTGTTGACGTTAATTGCGGCTTTTTTCAAGTCGATATTGTTCGCCAAAGCCTGCGCCACCAGCGCGTTCAGACGGCCGTCTTCATAAAGCTTCCACCAGTCTGCGGCGATATGGTAACGCTGTGCGGCCTCCTCCGCCGGAATAATGCTGCCCGATGTTTGCAGCGTTAAATCGGAGCGGGCGGTGTGGTTGACGGCGCAACCGCCCAAAGAAATGACGATGCCCAAGCTTAAGGCCGTCTGAAACAATCGGTTGGTTTTCATGAATGGTCCTTAGGGTTTTCAGACGGCCTAAAGCGTAGAAGGCCGTCTGAAAACATTAATCGTGTGCCAGCGCGTCTATCGGGTTAAGCTGCGAAGCCCTCTTGGCCGGCATAAAGCCGAACACGACGCCGATAATGGTGGAACAGGTTACGGCGGCCACGATGGAAAGGGTAGAAAAAGTCATGGCGAAATCGGTAACAAAATGGTTGAACACCAAGCTGATGGCAAAGGAAAGCAACACGCCGCTCAATCCGCCGAGCAGGCAAATCAACACCGCTTCTATCAAAAACTGCTGCAAAATGTTCGACTGCCGCGCACCGATGGCCATACGCACACCGATTTCTTTAGTGCGCTCGGTAACAGACACCAGCATGATGTTCATCACGCCTATACCGCCCACGATCAGTGAAATCAATGCAATGCTGGAAATCAGCAACGTCATCGTGCCGGTAGCGCTTTCCACCGTTTGCTTGATGCTGTCGCTGTTTTGCATAAAAAAGTCTTTCACGCCGTGGCGCGAAAGCAGCAGTTCGTCCAAACCTTTTTCGGCGGCTTGGGAATTGACATCGTCTTTGACTTTTACCGTAATGGAATTGATATACCGCTGGCCGCTGATTTGGTTGATTACGGTCGTGTAAGGCGCCCATATTTGCAGGTTGTCGTCGCTGCCGAAACTGCTCGTGTCTTTTTCGGTTACGCCGATGATTCTTAACGGGCGTTTTTTAAACAGGATAACCTTGCCGATGGGGCTTGTGCCGTCTGAAAACAACTTGTTTTTTGTGTTATCGTCAATAACGGCTACCTGATTGTTGTTGGTTACATCGTCGGCATCGTACAGACGGCCTTCCGCAAGTTTGATGCCGCGCACGTCGAAATATTGCTCGCCCGCACCGAAAAGCTGGGCGGTCACGTCGATATTGCGGTAGGTTACCGTGCCGCTCGAAGCAACCATCGGCGTTACGCTGTCTACATAGCTTTGTTTGGAAATGGCATCGGCATCGGCGATGGTAAGGGTGCGGATGCGGAAAGATTGCCGGTCGCCAAACCCTCTGCCCGGCCGGATACTGATGGTGTTGGTGCCGATGGCACTGATGTCTTTGAGGATTTTTTCCTGCGAACCTTTTCCCAAAGCCACTACCGAAACCACCGAAGCAATACCGATGATGATGCCCAGCATGGTCAGCAGCGAGCGCATTTTATGTGCCAAAACCGCCTGCACCGACATCCTGAACGATTCGATAAACTGGTCTTTAAAGAACAGCCACGATGTATTTTCGCGAATGCTGCCCACATTGCTCGGCGGCACTTCGGCATTTTTACTGATGTCGGAAATAATCTCCCCGTCGCGTATTTCGATCACACGGTTGGCATTGGCGGCGATTTTCGGGTCGTGCGTAACCAAAATCACCGTATGCCCCCGGGCGTGCAGAGAATGAATGATTTCCATCACATTGTCGCCCGATTGCGTATCCAACGCGCCAGTGGGTTCGTCGGCCAAAATGATTTCGCCGCCGTTCATCAAAGCGCGTGCGATGCTGACACGTTGCTGCTGGCCGCCCGAAAGCTCGCTGGGCTTATTGTTTTCTTTGCCTTCCAAGCCCAAATCATGCAAAAGCTTATCGGCCCGCCGGCTGCGGTCGGCTTTTTCCAAACCCGCATAAACCGACGGCAAAGCCACGTTATCCCGCGCATTCAACGCACTGAGCAGGTTGTACCGCTGAAAAATAAAACCGAAACGCTTACGGCGCAGCCCGGCCAGTTGGTCTGGCGTCATTTGTGCGGTTTCCACACCGTCGATGGTGTACGAACCCGAACTGGCCGTGTCCAAACACCCCAAAATATTCATCAGCGTTGATTTGCCCGAGCCGGATTGGCCGATAATGGCCACAAAGTCGCCTTTTTCTATGCTGAGGCTGATGTCTTTCAACACATGCACCCGGCTGTCGCCGCTGCCGAAATAGCGGTTGATGCCTTTACATTCGATAAAACCCATGCTCCGCTCCGACTACATCGGCCGCATACGGCCATTACGGCTACCGTTTTTCATATCCGCCGCACCCGATTCGGAGATAATCACTTGCTCTCCTTCTTTTACGCCTTCGGTTATTTCTATATGGGTGCCGTCGCTCAAGCCGGTTTTTACCGTGCGTTCTTCCACTTGGTCTTTATCGCCCAAGATCCGCACGGTTTTTTTACCCGCCTTGGTTTTGACTGCCAAATTAGGCACGCCCAATACCTGCTGCACACGCTTAATCACAATCGTATTTTCGGTGGTCATGCCGATATGGAGCGAGCCGTCTTCGTTCGGCACCAAAGCGCGGGCATAATAATAAATGGCCGTATCGGTGGTGTCTGTGCTGGTGGTGTATGATCCTTGCGACATTTTGGTTAAGCCGGGGTCAACCGTGTCGATAACGGCATCCCGTATATTTTCAGGCTGAGCCAAAATCGTAAAGGTCAGACTTTGCCCTGCTTTAACCTTACCCGCATCACCTTCGGCAATCTGCATTTTGTTCAACATTTTGCTCAAATCGGCCAGCTGAACAATGGTTGGCGTGCTTTGGTTGGCATTCACCGTTTGCCCTTCTTCCACCGGAATAGACACCACCGTTCCGTCCATTGTGGCAACGATGCGCGTGTATCCCAAATCGGCTTCGGCGGTATTAATTGCAATCTGCGTCTGTTTGATCTGGGATTTCAACTCGGCTACCGATGCCGCCGCTGCAGACAGCGCATCTTCGGCATCTTCCAACTCGGCTTTAGACGTGGCGTTTTCGGCCCATAGTGCTTGTTCGCGCCGATATTTTTTTGCGGCGGTTTTATGCTTGATTTCAGCGGATACCAACTGGGCACGGAAGGTATCCAGCTTGGCTTTATGGGTATTGAGGGTATTGATTTGCGTGGTCGAATCGATTTCTGCAATCAATTTGCCTTTTTTGACTGGTTGGCCGATTTTAACGTAGAGCTTTTTAATCTGACCCGATGCTTGGGAACCTACGGTTACCAACTGTGCCGCAGAGATTTCTCCCGTAGCACTCACCGTTTGGTTGATATCCATTTTTGCAACCGGCTGGGTTAAATAATTGATTTTTTCTTCCGGCTTCAAATACATCCAGGCTGAAAAGCCTAACCCCGCAGCAACGGCCAACGCCGTTATCCATTTCACCGCTTTTGCCATAATGCCCCAATCTTTAAAATTATTTTGTTCCATATAAATGAGCAGCGGCCGCAACAGCAGGCCGAACGGAACATAAACCGAGTGAAGTGTACTGAAAAAAAACCGCCCCTCCAAGCACCTATCTTTTTTTCAAACTTATATCCTGTTGTTCTTTAAAGTATTCATGAAGTCATTTTTTACACAATAAGCGCCATGCAACATCAAAAAACTTTTACTGCCGCACACATCTGCACATTCTCAGCATAATTGTTGTTTTACATACTGTTACTCCGTTCAACATCTTTACACTACCATATATCGGATATGACAACCGTCAAACTTATATTCATTTATACTTTTCAGAGAAACAACAATAATTTAGTATGCTTATACTATACATTACGTCTAACCGATTACTGACTCGACCTGCAACATGACCAAACAAAGACAACAAGGCTTTACTCTGATTGAATTAATGATTGTGGTTCTTACGTTAGCCCTTCTTGCCACAATTGCCTATCCGTCATACGAAACGTATGTCCGTCAAACCCGCTTGGAGAATGTGCGTGCCGACCTGCTGGTAAGCGCACAAACCTTAGAACGGCGATACGCGCAGCAACACCGTTTCCCCGCCTCTATATCTTCCGATGCGCTTGAAACCAATCAATATTTCAATATCCGTTATCAAGCGGCAAGCGGCGACGACTTTACCCTTATCGCCGAACCGAATGCCAACAATCCCAATGAAAAACGCCATATGCAGCTCAACGGCAGCGGCATCGTTACCCTTTGCGAAGGCAGAACGGCAACCACCACGGTTTCGAATTCTTCCAATTCCAACGTGAACTGTTACGTGTACAAATAAATACATTCGCCTGCCAAAACGTTAAGATTTACTTTACAGGCCAAACAAACCTTCACATAATCACCCTGGTTATTAGTTTAACAGGGGATTATCGTGCACACACAACGCGGTTTCACGCTGACCGAGCTTCTTTTCACCATTGCCATTCTAGCCGTTTTAGCGGCTATCGCTATTCCCGTTTACCAAAAATACATTAAAAATGGGGCTGAAGTAGATTAGCCCTAAACACCACACCAAAGCCGCAAAGTTTTTAACTGCTGCTTTGGTGTCCCGAAGTTAAAACGAAACTCACATTCTTTCAAGAACAGAGGAAAAGATTTTCGGTCAATTCCGTTGTATTTGCGCAAGACACGTTTCGCCTGATTCCAAAAATTCTCAATGCCGTTGATATGGTTGTGTCGGTCGGCAAACTTTTTGCTGTGATTAATCCTGTGATGGTGAAAACCGCTGACATCCAACACGTCGTAACTGCTCAGGCAGTCCGTATAAACTACGCTATCAGGTGTAATTTTCCTTGTAATAACAGGAAATAAACTTTCCTTTCGGGCATTATTCACTACAACCGTATAAACCTTACCTCCACGTTTAAGGATACCGAAAACCACCACTTTACCTGCTGCTCCCCTACCGCGCTTTCCTTTACGCTTACCGCCGAAATAGCTCTCATCCAATTCTATAGTGCCCTCAAAAACCTGATCTGCTTCCAAAGCCAAATGATGGCTGATAACAAGACGGATTTTACGGTAGAAGAGAATAGCCGTATTGGGCTGAATACCCAAGATATCGGCAGCAGAACGTGCGGTTACCTCCAATACAAAATATTCAAGCAGTTTTCTTTGCAGACTCTTCTTTAACTTACAGTGGGTTATCTTCATTTTGGCAGCCTATCATGACTGCTAATCTACGTCAGCCCCTTAAAAATACCCGCCTTCGCGAAGCTCACACCGCCCTAATAAAAAATGCCCAAATGATGGAGCAATTTTACCAGCAGCACCGTTCGTTTAAATTGAATTCAACAACTTGGCCGCCATTACCCGAAACCGCTACCGGCCATTTCTGTATCCGTCCGCAAGGTGTCGCGCGTGGCGCACACGACGACAAATTTACTTTGAAAGCGGTTGCCTTTGATAAAAACAACGAACCGCGTGTATTAAAAATCAACGAATCTTTGATTGCCATAGTGTGCGAATCCAGCGCCAGCAGCTGCTCGGATGAAAATCATTTTTTCAAAGGCAAGTCCGCCGATAAAGACTGCCGGATTTACAGCAACTAATACAGATATATAGTCAATCCAGTCAGCACTTACTGCGGCGTTACGGCATCTTGTGTTAAAGATTAAGTGATTAACTATATATTCATTCATCTGCCCCAAAATACCAAAAGGCCGTCTGAAATTTTTCAGACGGCCTTTTCAAACTCTTAATCAACGTGTTACCGGTTTATAGCGAATCCGTTTCGGCTTCGCGCCTTCTTCACCCAAACGTCGTTTTTTATCGGCTTCGTATTCCTGATAGTTGCCGTCAAAGAACACCCATTTCGAATCGCCTTCCGCGGCCAAAATATGGGTGGCGATACGGTCGAGGAACCAGCGGTCGTGCGAAATCACCATCACGCTGCCGGCAAATTCCAGCAAAGCATCTTCCAGCGCACGCAGGGTTTCCACGTCTAAGTCGTTCGACGGTTCGTCCAGCAGCAGCACGTTGCCGCCGCTCAACAGGGTTTTCGCCAAATGCAGGCGGCCGCGTTCGCCGCCGGAAAGGTTGCCGGCAATCTTGCTTTGGTCGCTGCCTTTGAAGTTGAAACGGCCCAAGTAAGCGCGGGCGGGGATTTCAAACTGGCCGACTTGCAGAATATCGCGGCCTTCGGCGATGTTGTCGAACACGGTTTTGTCGTTTTGCAAACCTTCGCGGCTTTGGTCAATCAGCGACATTTTCACGGTTTGGCCGATTTTCACTTCGCCGCTGTCCGGCTGCTCTTTGCCTGCAATCATTTTGAACAGGGTCGATTTGCCCGCACCGTTGGGGCCGATGATGCCGACAATCGCGCCGGGCGGCACTTTAAAGCTCAAATCGTCGATTAAGAGTTTGTCGCCGAACGACTTGCCCACGTTCACAAACTCAATCACTTCGTTACCCAAACGCTCGGCCACGGGAATAAAGATTTCCTGCGTTTCATTGCGTTTTTGGTATTCGTAGTTAGACATTTCTTCAAAGCGGGCCAAACGCGCTTTGGATTTGGCTTGGCGGCCTTTGGCATTTTGGCGCACCCATTCTAATTCCTGCTTCATGGCTTTCAGGCGGGCGGCTTCGGTTTTAGCCTCGTTTTCCAAGCGTTTTTCTTTCTGCTCCAGCCAAGAAGAGTAATTGCCTTTCCACGGAATGCCGTGGCCGCGGTCAAGCTCGAGAATCCATTCGGCGGCGTTGTCCAAGAAATAACGGTCGTGGGTAACGGCCACCACGGTGCCGGGGAAGCGCACCAAAAACTGCTCCAGCCACTCCACCGATTCGGCATCCAAGTGGTTGGTCGGCTCGTCCAAAAGCAGCATATCCGGCTTACTCAACAACAGCTTGCACAAGGCCACGCGGCGTTTTTCACCACCGGAAAGATTGCCGATTTTGGCATCCCATTCGGGCAGGCGCAGCGCATCGGCGGCAATTTCCAATTCATGCTCCATACCGCCGCCGCTTGAAGAACCTGCGGCGATAATCGCTTCCAAGCGGCCTTGTTCTTCGGCCAACGCATCAAAATCGGCATCGGGGTCGGCATAGGCGGCATACACTTCTTCCAAACGCTTCTGCGCGGCCGCTACTTCGCCCAAACCGCTTTCCACTTCTTCGCGCACGGTTTTTTCGGGGTCGAGTTCCGGTTCTTGCGGCAGATAGCCGATTTTGATGCCGCTCATCGGCACGGCTTCGCCTTCAAACTCTTTATCCACGCCCGCCATAATGCGCAACACGGTGGATTTGCCCGCGCCGTTCAAACCGAGCAGGCCGATTTTCGCGCCCGGGAAAAACGACAAGGAAATATCTTTGATAATAGTCTTTTGCGGCGGCACCACTTTGCTCACGCGCAGCATGGAATAAACGTATTGGCTCATAATGTTCTCTTTTAACCGTATTGGGAAAAATGTTTTCAGACGGCCTAAACATCATGAAAGGCCGTCTGAATGGAATAACTGAGGCTTTGCTGCTACTGCGGCGGAACCATCGGTTTTTACCCATGATGTAGCTCTGCGCAAAGCCAAATAAAGATGGGCGGTATTCTAACCCCAATCGCTTGTAAAACCTACCTTAATCTCGCGCCCGCTCAATCATCGCTTCGCGCAAGGCATCCAAGCCCAAACTTTCGGTAACGGAAATATTCACCGCCACCGCCCTGCCCTGCGTATCGCGCAGAATACCGGCGGGGCGTTTGTTGTCGGGCAGCAGGTCGATTTTGTTGTACACGATCAGTTGCGGCACTTCATGTGCGCCGATTTCTTCCAGCACAGTGTTTACATCGTCCATCTGCCGCTCGAAATCGGGATGGCTGGCATCAACCACATGCAGCAGCACGTCGGCCAACGCGGTTTCTTCCAAAGTGGCCGAAAATGCCGACACCAGCTTGTGCGGCAAATCGCGCACGAAGCCGACGGTGTCGGTTAGGATAACCGTGGCTTCGGGCGACAGATACAGGCGGCGGGCGGTGGTGTCGAGCGTGGCGAACAGTTGGTCTTTCGCCAACACGTCGGCTTTGGTTAAACGGTTGAACAGGCTGGATTTTCCCGCATTGGTATAGCCCACCAACGCAAAGGTTTTGATGCTGCCCTGCATCCGCGATTTGCGGCGGGTGGCACGCTGTTTCTGCACGTTTTGCAGTTGCCTTTTCAAGGCGGTGATTTTTTGGTTGATTAAGCGGCGGTCGGTTTCGAGCTGGGTTTCGCCCGGGCCTTTCAAACCGATACCGCCTTTCTGGCTTTGCATGTGTCCGTAACCTCGCACCAGCCGCCCGCTTAAGTGATTAAGCTGCGCCAACTCCACTTGCAGTTTACCTTCTTGCGATTGTGCGCGTTTGGCGAAAATCGCCAGAATCAGCCCCACGCGGTCGAGCACGCGGCACTGCAAAACGCGCTCCAAATTGCGCTCCTGCGTCGGTGTCAGTTCGTGGTTGAACACCACTAATTCGATATCGTGCTGCCGCACCAATTCGGCTAACTCTTCGGCCTTGCCCGTGCCGACAAACAGCGCGGTATGGGCTTTGTCGCGCTTGGCGGTTTCGGTACACACCAAATCGCCGCCCGCCGCGCGCACCAAGTCTGCCGCTTCGGCCAAGGCCGTCTGAAAAGCCTGTTCGCGCCATTCGTTGGCACCGGAATAGTCCGCACTCAGCATCACCCCCGCCAGCATCACGCGCTCGGGCTTTTCAAGGGATTTGTCGATTTGAAACAGGGTGGGTTTACTCACGGTTCACGCTCCGTTTAGGAAAGTTTTTCAGACGGCCTCTGCGGGTTTGCTATGTTTCAGCTTTTTTCACACCAACTTGGGCACTTTGTTAAACAGCCGGTAGAAGTTTTCGGTAGTGATTTCAGCGATATGCTCCACCGAATCGCCGCGCAGTTTCGCTACGAATTCGGCAGTATAGCGCACATAAGCCGGCTCGTTGGGCTTGCCGCGTTTAGGCACGGGGGCGAGAAACGGCGCGTCGGTTTCCACCAAAATACGGTCTTGCGGCACATACTTGGCGGCTTCTTGGATATCCGCAGCGTTTTTAAAGGTAACGATACCGGAAAATGAAATATAAAAGCCCAAATCCAGCGCGGCTTTAGCCACTTCTACATTTTCGGTAAAACAATGGATTACCCCGGCATGGGCTTGATGTTCGCGCAGCATGCGCATGGTATCCGCCGCCGCATCGCGGGTGTGGATAACCAACGGCAAACCGCTTTGGTTGGCCGCCTCGATATGGTCGGCAAAACGTTGGTACTGCCAGCCCAAATCGCCTTGGCACCAGTGGTAATCCAAGCCTGTTTCGCCGATGCCCACCACTTTAGGGTGCTTGGCATGTTCCACCAACTCGGCCACGGTAAATTCGGGCGTGTCTTTTTCATCGGGATGAATGCCCACTGTGGCATAAATATGTTCGTGCGCCTCGGCAATCGCCAATACTTCGGAAAAAGTCTGCCTGCTCACGCTGATGGCCAACGCCTGCCTAACTTCTTTTTCGGCCATATTGGCAAACACTTCGGGCAAACGGCCGGCGAGGCCGTCGAAATTCAGATGGCAGTGTGAATCGATTAAATGCATGATGGTTGTTAAACGTATTGAAGAAAAAGGCTGTAAAGATAACATATCGGCGCAACAGATAACAGCTTGCGCCGATATGCGCGCTTCTGCCTGCGTAGCCGTCTGAACAGACTTTATACACGGCAAAACAGATAAAAATGTTACAATACGCGGTTCTTTTTTAAACGGAATTCAGACGGCCTCACCATCATGAGCAAGCACGACAACGACACCATCCGCATCCGCGGCGCACGCACCCATAATCTGAAAAACGTCGATCTCGACATCCCCCGCCACAAGCTCGTGGTGGTAACGGGTTTGTCGGGCAGCGGCAAATCCTCGCTCGCGTTCGACACGCTTTATGCCGAAGGCCAGCGCCGTTATGTGGAAAGCCTTTCGGCCTATGCACGCCAGTTTTTGCAGATGATGGATAAGCCCGATGTCGATTTGATCGAAGGCTTGTCGCCCGCGATTTCGATCGAACAAAAATCCACCAGCCACAACCCACGCTCCACCGTCGGCACCGTAACCGAAATCCACGACTATCTGCGCCTTCTGTATGCCCGCGTCGGCACGCCGCATTGCCCCGAACACGATTTGCCCTTGAGCAGCCAAACCGTGTCGCAAATGGTGGATGCCGTCTTAAAACTGCCCGAAGACACGCGCGTGATGATCCTCGCCCCCGCCGTGCGCGAACGCAAAGGCGAGTTTGTTGATTTCTTTGCCGACTTGCAGGCGCAAGGCTTTGCCCGCGTGCGCGTGGACGGCGAAGTCTATCAGCTCGACGAAGTGCCCAAGCTCGAAAAAAATATCAAGCACAATATCGACGTGGTCATCGACCGTGTAAAAGTGAAAGCCGACATCAAACAGCGGCTGGCCGAAAGTTTTGAAACCGCCCTGCGCCACGGCGGCGAACGTGCGCTGGCATTGGAAATGGACAGCGGCGAAGAACATTGGTTTTCCGCCCAATTCGCCTGCCCCGTGTGTTCATACAGCCTGCCCGAACTCGAACCGCGCCTGTTTTCCTTCAACAACCCCGTCGGTGCCTGCCCTACTTGCGACGGCTTGGGCAATATGAACTTCTTCGACCCCGAGCGCGTGGTCATGCACCCCGAGCTTTCCCTAGCCGCCGGTGCGATTAAAGGCTGGGACAAACGCAACCAGTTTTACTTTCAAATGATTCAATCGCTGGCCGCACATTACGGCTTCGATGTCGATACCCCCTTTGAAGGGCTGCCTGAAAAAGTAAAAAAAGTGATTTTGCACGGCTCCGGCAAAGACGTTATCGACTTCCGCTACCTTTCCGAAAAAGGCACCACCTTCAACCGCAGCCACGCTTTTGAAGGCATCATCCCCAATCTCGAACGCCGTTTCCGCGAAACCGATTCCAACACCGTGCGCGAAGAGTTGCTGCAATATCAAAGCCATAAAGCCTGCCCCAGTTGCGGCGGCGCACGTTTGCGCAAAGAAGCGCGTTATGTTTATGTGGGCAAACAGCCGTTGCACGAAATCTCGGCATGGCCGCTCACCCAAACGCACCAATTCTTTGAAACTCTTGATTTGGAAGGCAACAAAAAGCAGATTGCCGAAAAAATCCTCAAAGAAATCACCGAGCGTTTGGGCTTTCTGATTAACGTCGGCCTCGACTATCTGAACCTCAGCCGCAGCGCCGAAACCCTTTCCGGCGGCGAAGCCCAGCGCATCCGCCTCGCCAGCCAAATCGGCAGCGGCTTAACCGGCGTGATGTACGTTTTGGACGAACCCTCCATCGGCCTGCACCAGCGCGACAACGACCGCCTGCTCGCCACCCTCAAACGCCTGCGCGACCTCGGCAACAGCGTGATCGTGGTCGAACACGACGAAGATGCCATCCGCGAAGCCGATTTCGTGATCGACATGGGCCCCGGCGCGGGCGAACACGGCGGCAACGTTATCATCGCCGACACCCCCGATAAAGTCGCCGCCTGCACCGATTCCGTTACCGGCCAATACCTCAGCGGCAAAAAAGCCATCGCCGTGCCGTCTGAAAGAACGCCTGTCAACCCCGAAAGAATGCTGGTGCTTAAAGGCGCCCGCGGCAATAATCTCAAAAACGTTACCCTCGAACTGCCTTTGGGTTTGATTACCTGCATTACCGGCGTATCCGGCAGCGGCAAATCCACCCTGATTAACGACACCCTCGCCAAAATCACCGCCCGCGAACTCAACCGCGCTCACGAAGAACCCGCGCCCTACGACGACATCACCGGCCTCGAACACCTCGACAAAGTCATCAACGTCGACCAATCCCCCATCGGCCGCACACCCCGCTCCAACCCCGCCACCTACACCGGCCTCTTCACCCCCATCCGCGAACTCTTCGCCGGCGTACCGCTTGCCCGCGAACGCGGCTACAACGTCGGCCGCTTCTCCTTCAACGTCAAAGGCGGCCGCTGCGAAGCCTGCCAAGGCGACGGCGTAATCAAAGTAGAAATGCACTTCCTGCCCGACGTATATGTACCCTGCGAAGTGTGCCACGGCAAACGCTATAACCGCGAAACCCTCGAAGTGCAATACAAAGGCAAAAACATCAGCCAAGTGCTCGACATGACCGTAGAAGAAGCCCGCGAATTCTTCGACGCCGTGCCCACCGTATCCCGCAAACTGCAAACCCTGATGGACGTAGGCCTAGGCTACATCCGCCTCGGCCAATCCGCCACCACCCTCTCCGGCGGCGAAGCCCAGCGCGTCAAACTCGCCCTCGAACTCTCCAAACGTGACACCGGCCGCACCCTCTACATCCTCGACGAACCCACCACCGGCCTGCACTTCGCCGACATTGCCTTACTGCTGGAAGTAATAGGCCGCCTAAAAGGCAAAGGCAACTCGATTGTGATTATCGAGCATAATTTGGATGTGATTAAAACCGCGGATTATATTGTGGACTTGGGGCCGGAAGGGGGAGATGGCGGGGGGAGGATTATTGCTTCAGGTAGCCCGGAAGAAGTGGTTAAGGTTGAGGGGAGTTATACGGGGAAGTATTTGAGGGTAATTTTGAATACTTGATTTAAAAAGATGTAGGTCAGGCATCAATGCCCGACCTACGAAATTGTGAGACAGAAAAGCAGCCTGCACTTCCAAAAAAACGGGGGTAGGCTGCTTTTTACTTCAATCCCTTGGATAGTACCAAGACACTATCCTCATGTTGCTGCATTTGATTTCAAACAAATGGTGCATTTAACGAAATGATTTCCCGTATACTTTGTTAAAATGCTTTCCATATCCCCTTAAAGTGACTAAAATCACTCAATTATAAAAAATTGCGCAATCTCGGTATCTATTATGAAAATTTCCACCCCTCCAAAGTTTGCCCTGTTGCAACAAGAATATGTGCAGCATCTCACCGAAAAAATGACGCAAACCGCCGAGCTGATCAACTCTGCCCAGAACAACCCCAATATGGATATTTCTGATTTTCTTCCTGAAATCAAGGATTATTCCGAATTTTCCGTGACCGATGAGAGCGGAAAATATTTACATTGGGATAAATTCCGTTGGATACACAAGGAAGATACACGGATGAAGTGGAGGGCAGTGAAAGAAAGCCGCAGGAAAATCCAAAAACCGATTGATTTTCCGTTTGAACATCAGTTTTGGTTTTGCATTCCCGATTCCTTGCAGGCACGGCTTCATTTGATTGATAAAAGCTGCGGTAGCAATATTGGCACGTCCAGCTTGGGCGGTTTCGGCAGAAGCGAACAAAACAGATTCCTGCTCAAATCTCTGATTATGGAAGAAGCGATCACATCAGCCCAACTGGAAGGAGCAGCTACCACGCGCAAAGTGGCTAAGGATATGCTCAAATCACAGCGCAAACCCAAAACCAAAGACGAAATCATGATAGTGAACAACTATCACTTGATGAAAAAAGCGGTGGAGTTGAAACATACGCCGTTAAGTATTGAAATAATTTTAGATTTGCACCGTATTGCCACTAGCAACGCCATTGAAAACCGTGCTGAACCCGGACAATTCAGACAGGATGACGAAATCTTTATTGCCGATACCGATGGCAATAGCCTGTATCAACCGCCGCCGTACGGTCAGGTTTATACACTGATGGAGGCAGTATGTACGTTTGCCAACAATACCTATGACGGCGCGGAAAATCCGTTTATCCATCCGGTCGTTCAAGCCATCATCCTACATTTTCTTATCGGCTATATTCACCCGTTCGGCGATGGCAACGGGCGGACGGCGCGGGCTTTGTTTTATTGGTTTATGCTCAAAAACGGCTATTGGCTGTTTGAATACATTTCCATCAGCCGCCTGCTGAAAAACGCGCCCGCACAATATGCTAAATCCTATCTGTATGCGGAAACCGATGATTTGGATTTAACCTATTTCATCTACTACCAATGCGATATTATCAAACGGGCAGTCGTCGATTTGGAAAACTACATTTCCGACAAACAAAAACACCAGCAGCAATTTAAAGCAGCGATTGCCAAATATACCGAAAAGATAGGAAAGCTGAATCAGCGGCAAATCGGTATCCTGCAAAAAGCAGTGGAAGAAAGCGGGAAAATATTTACTGCACAAGAAATTGCAAACCAATACGGAGTTTCTCTGAACACCGCACGCAGCGATTTAAGCAAACTGGGGGAATATAGGTTCCTAGTGCCCTTCAAATCGGGAAATGCTTTGGAATATGTCGCTCCGCAGGATTTATTGGAAAGACTGGGGAGTGGAAACTAACAAGCCGTAGCCTGCATAAAATCTAACTCCCATGCGTAGGGCGCGTGCGGTACGCACGCACGCGTTGTTCGGACTTCTGTTCCAATGCCGTCTGAAAACTTTCTTTTCAGACGGCATTGTTTTGTACATAAATAATGTGGCGTGATTTTAAAATCTTCGCAGCCGATATGCGCTGTTCCATTCAAAACCGCGTGCGTGGCTGCGCCGCACATCCTTGCATGGGTTTTATGTAGGCTACGGCTTGCCAGCCCCTCCGCCTTGTTTTAGAATAGTACTAAATATTAGTGCCATTTTGTTTTTATGAAAAAGAAACACCAAAGAACGTTTGCTTTAATATTCAACCGCCCTGTATCCGGCAGCATTAAATGGGGGGATATTGAAGCCCTGTTTACCGAATTGGGCGCGGAAATACAAGAAAGGGAAGGTAGTCGTGTGGCCGTAATTCTTTTCGGGCAAGTGAAAGTGTTTCATAGGCCGCATCCAAGCCCTGATACGGATAAAGGCGCGGTTGCGAGCGTGCGCAAATGGTTGGAAGAAAACGGAGTAAAGCCATGAACAATGTAATGGAAATCAACGGCCATAAAGCCATTATTCAATACGACCCTGAAACCGAGTTGCTGCGTGGCGAGTTTATCGGCCTCAACGGCGGGGCGGATTTTTACGCCGATAACGTGGCAGACTTGCACAAAGAGGGCGCGGCCAGTTTGGCGGTTTTTCTCGATGTGTGCAAAGAAAAAGGCATTGAGCCGTATAAACGGTATTCAGGCCGCTTTAATGTGCGGGTAAGCCCTGAAACCCATGCAGCCGCGGCAGCGGCGGCGGCAGCGCAAAATATCAGCCTGAATGAATGGGTCAACCGTGCAATCAGCCAATCCGCCCATGCCTGAAAATGATTTTATGCCCGTTTTTCGATTTTCAAGCGAGCTGAAAAGTTAGGTAAAAGGTGGGGAATTTATTTTATTGAAAATTATTTTACCTTTATATTCATTGATTTATTTCATTAAAACCCGTTTTCCATCATGATTTGCCCCGGAATGCGGTTGCGGTGCATGGCGAAGCCCATATCGAGCAGGGCTTGGAAGGTGTCTTTTACCATGGCGGGGTTGCCGCAGATCATAAAGCGGGTGTCGGCGGGGGTGAACTGCATATCGAGTGAGGCGGCGAGTTCGCCGTTTTTTAACAGTTCGGGAAGGCGTTTGCCGAGTGCGCCGTCGGTGGTTTCGCGGGTTACGACGGGTACGAAATGCAGTTTGTGGAAATGCTCTTCAATCAGCGGGTGTTCGGCAAGGGCGGCAATGCGGTCGTTGAAAATCAGTTCGTTGCCGTAAGAAACGGAATGCGCGAGGGCGAGGCGGTCGAAGCGTTGCCAGATTTCGGGTTGTTCCAAAATGGATAAAAACGGTGCGATGCCGGAGCCGGTGCAGAGCATTACCAAATCTTTGCCGTCGGGAAAACGCTCGGGCAACAGAAAGCCGGTGGCGTTTTTGTCGAGCAACACGGTATCGCCTTCTTTCATTTCTGCCAATTTGGCCGACATGGGGCCGCCTTCTATCAATACGGCGAAGTATTCGAGGGTGTCGGCGTATTCGGCGGAAACAACGGAATAGGCGCGCCAGATAAAGCCTTCGCCGTCACGAAAGCCCAGCCGTGAAAACTGGCCTGCGGAAAAGCGGTAGGCTTCGGGGCGGGTGATGGCGAATGTCATTAATTTGGGTGTGTGGTGCTTGATCCATAATACGGTTTCTTGCGTATATTTGGCTTCGGGTGATGCGGCCATGGTGTTTCCGATGTTTCAAATGTTTTCAGACGGCCTGAATTATACCTAAAGGCCGTCTGAAACCATACTGCTTTGCCAAAGTGTGCAAATTAGCCCCGTGTTGCTGCGATTCGGGTAAAATGCGGGCTTTTGATTCCCGTGCATTACACACACATGACCACTCAGAAAACTTCTAAAATGAAATATTGGCTGCTGATTGCGGCCGCCATCGTGCTCGACCAAATAACCAAAGTTGCCGTGTTGCAAAATTTTGAGTTTGCCGAACGCCTGAACGTGATTCCGCATATTTTTGATTTAACGCTGGTATTCAACACCGGCGCGGCGTTCAGCTTTTTGGCGGACGCAGGCGGCTGGCAGAAATACTTTTTCTTGGGGCTGGCCGTGGTCATCAGCTTCTACCTTGCCCGCGGGATTGTGAAAGACGATTTCGGCAAATGGGGCAAGCTCGGGGCGGCTATGGTGATCGGCGGCGCCGTCGGCAACGTTATCGACCGCCTGATTCACGGCCATGTGGTTGATTTTCTGTTGGTTTACTGGCAAAACTGGTATTATCCCGCGTTCAATGTGGCCGACAGCTTTATCTGCGTGGGCGCCGCATTGCTGATACTCGACGGCTTCAAACACAAAAAAGCCGGCGATAAAGAAGAAAAAGCCGCTAAGGCCGTCTGAACATTATTGTGAAGCAAACACCATCATGACGAAAAAAACCATTATTTTGGCCAACCCCCGCGGCTTTTGTGCGGGCGTTGACCGTGCCATCAGCATTGTAGAGCGCGCGCTGGAAGAGTTCGGCGCGCCGATTTATGTGCGCCATGAAGTCGTGCACAACAAATTCGTGGTGGACAATCTGCGCGAAAAAGGCGCGGTGTTCATCGAAGACCTTGCCGACGTGCCGGAAGGCGCAACGCTGATTTATTCCGCCCACGGCGTATCGAAAGCCGTGCAGGATGAAGCGGTTGAGCGCGGTTTTCAGGTGTTTGACGCCACCTGCCCGCTGGTTACGAAAGTGCATAAAGAAGTGGCACGTTTGGATAGCCAAGGCTATCAAATCATCATGATCGGCCATGCCGGCCACCCCGAAGTGGAAGGTACGATGGGGCAGCTGCCCGAAGGCAGTATGCTGCTGGTAGAAACGGTGGACGACGTTGCCAAGCTCGAAGTGCGCGATGCCGAAAAGCTCGCCCATGTGAGCCAAACCACTCTATCGGTGGACGAAACCCGCGACATCATCGAAGCGCTGCAAGCGCGTTTTCCGCACATCCGCAGCCCGCACAAAGAAGACATCTGCTACGCCACCACCAACCGCCAAGAAGCTGTAAAGGATTTGGCGGCAGAATGCGATATCGTAATCGTGGTCGGCTCGCCCAACTCGTCCAACAGCAACCGCTTGCGCGAAGTAGCCGCCCTGCGCGGCGTCGATGCCTATATGGTGGACAACGCAGGCTACTTGCAGCGCGAATGGTTTGAAGGCAAAAACAAAGTAGGCGTAACCGCCGGAGCTTCCGCACCCGAAGTATTGGTGCAGGAAGTGATTGCCGCCATTCAAAGCTGGGGGCACGACACCGTGCGCGAAGGCGAAGGCGTGGAAGAAAGCATTGTGTTTGTTTTGCCCAAGGCTTTGAGAAAAGAGTAAGCCGTTTGCTCTGTGAATTTAAAACAGCGTAGCGCACGCCCTGCCCTACGCTGTTTTTTTAATGGCTTAGGTTGCTTGAGGCCGTCTGAAAAAACCGCCAAACGGGTTTCAGACGGCCTCAAACCTTGGCATAAGTCAGCCGCCATTCCGAGATATTCATACCCAAGAAAACCGTAGGGGCGGATTGCATATCCGCCCGCCGGTAGGGTTTTGTAATGAGCGTCGAATAGGTAACAGCTTGCTTCAATTTGCGGGCAGGGGTTCATGGGTGTGAAATAAATATTTTCTCATTTCAAGCATCGGGCGGATATGCAATCCGCCCCTACGAAATCTGTTTGCGGCTTGAAAAAATTTAGCCCCCAAACCCGCTTTGCGAAGTTCGCACAATTCGCTTTCAGACGGCCTCAAGCAATTTTCATTTTATCCAAAGATACAAACCGCTTTTACTCCCGCATCTCAAGCCTTGCGCCTTGCCGCCATCTTCCGCCCTATCTCTGACAATGCCTGCTGCGGAATCTGCCTGCCCATTTCAAACAACGGTTCTTCCAAAGCCAAATGGGCTTCGTAGGCGGCACAAAAACGCTGAAGCACCACTTCGTCCACGCGATAGGCGCAGTCGGCCTGCAAACAGGCAAATTCTTGCTCTACCGCCGCCCATTTTTGATGCAGGCTTTCGTGCTGGCGTAACAATTCGTTAATATTTTCCTGCGCCTGCGGGCAATATTGCAGCAACAGCGGGAAAAAATCGCTTTCTTCATCTTCATGATGCAGCGGCGCGGCCACATTGAAATATTGGCTGATCTGTTTCACCGCCTGCAACACGGTATCGTTGCGTCCGTGCTGCGCCATGTATTCGGGCAAAACGTCGAGCTGGCTGCAAAAACGCCGCACTTTGCCGTGGCAGGCATACAGCATCTCGATCGGTTCGGCAAATGTTACGCTGCGCGTATCGAAAAGGTTCATATTTCTTCCTTTCATCTGCCCGCATCATAAACCTTTCGAGGCCAAATGTTTAGACTCCGTTCAGAGAATAGACACCCGCACGGTTTTATGCCTGCCGCCCGCCGCACGACAGGGCATTTTGCGCTACAATACGCGCTCGAAACGAATCTTGAAGAAGCAGCATGAAAGAACACAAAGCCCGAAAACGGTTCGGGCAAAATTTTTTACAAGACACGCGCATCATCCGCGACATCGTTAACGCCGTGCGCCCTCAGCCCGATGATACGGTGATCGAAATCGGCCCCGGCTTGGCGGCGATTACCGAGCCTTTGGCGCAGAAACTCAACCGCCTGCATGTGATTGAAATCGACCGCGATATTGTAGGCCGTCTGAAAACCCTGCCTTTTGCCGACAAGCTCGTGATTCACGAAGGCGACGTTTTGCAGTTTGATTTCAACAGCGTGCCGGGCAAGAAAAAAATCGTCGGCAACCTGCCCTACAATATCTCCACGCCGTTGCTGTTCCGCCTGAGCGAAGTGGCCGACGACGTGATCGACATGCACTTTATGCTGCAAAAAGAAGTGGTCGAGCGCATGGTGGCCGAACCGAAAACCAACGACTATGGCCGCCTGGGCGTGATGCTGCAATATTTTTTCGATATGGAAATGCTGATCGACGTGCCGCCCGAATCATTCGACCCCGCGCCGAAAGTCGATTCCGCCGTAGTGCGCATGATTCCGGTGAAACACCGCATCGGCAAAGCCGAAAATTTCGAGCATTTCTCCAAGCTGGTTAAAGCCGCGTTCCACCAGCGCCGCAAAACCATACGCAACAATCTGAAAGACATTGCCACAGATGAAGATTTTCAGGCCGTCGGCATCAACCCGCAAGACCGCGCCGAACACATCGCGCCCGAGCTTTATGTGGCATTGAGCAACCATCTTTCAGCCAAGGCCGTCTGAACACACTGGATTAACAACATAATGATTAAATTTATCAACGTACACAAACATTTCAAAGACTTGCACGTTATCAACGGCGTGAATCTGGAAATCAAAAAAGGCGAAGTGGTGGTGGTTTGCGGCCCTTCGGGCAGCGGCAAATCCACCCTTATCCGCACCGTCAACCAACTCGAAACGATTGAAAGCGGCGAAATCTGGGTGGACGGCATGAACGTGGCCGACCCGAAAACCGATTTGAACAAAGTGCGCGAAGAAGTGGGCTTTGTGTTTCAAAACTTCAACCTGTATCCGCACCTTACCGTGTTAGAAAACATCATTCTTTCGCCGATGAAAGTGAAAAAGCAGAGCCGTGCCCAAGCCGAGAAAAAAGCCGTCGAACTGCTTGAGCGCGTGGGCTTGGCGCACAAAAAAGACGCCATGCCCGGCCAACTTTCGGGCGGCCAGCAGCAGCGTGTAGCCATTGCCCGCGGCTTGGCGATGGAGCCGCGCGTGATGCTGTTTGACGAACCCACTTCCGCCCTCGACCCCGAAATGGTGGGCGAAGTGTTGCGCGTGATGAAAGACTTGGCCAACAGCGGCATGACCATGATGTGCGTTACCCACGAAATGGGCTTTGCCCGCGAAGTGGCCGACCGCGTGATTTTTGTCGATCACGGGCAGATCATCGAAGAAGGAACGCCCGAAGATTTTTTCAAAAACCCCAAACACGAACGCGCCAAGCAATTTTTAAAACAGGTTGAGATGAAATAACAACGGTTCATGTGCTTTTTCAGACGGCCTGCGGCAACAGGCTCGAGGCCGTCTGAACATTGGCTGTAAGAATCGGCACTTTTATCCGTCTGCTGGTATATGGCGGCTGCGGCCGCAATCATCCGATCAGCAACCTGTAAGACACGATATGAAAAAACTACTTTATTTCTTCGCTGCATGGCTGTGCCTCTCAAGCAGCGTGTTCGCCCAAGTGGACGCTTCCAAGCTGCTCCCGCCAGAGCAGGCGTTTATTCCGCAGGTTAACGTAACCGATGCGGGCATCAATGTGCAGTTTGCCGTAGCCGAAGGCTACTATCTCTACCAATCGAAAATCATGGCCGAAACCGATCCCGAAGGTTTGCTGGCCAACCCGCAGTTCAGCCGCGGCGAAGAGAAGGAAGACGAATTCTTCGGCAAACAAACGGTTTACCACCATGCCGCCCAAGTTAACTGGCCTTACACCAAGCCGCAGAACAACTACCGGCTTACCGTCAAATATCAAGGTTGTGCCGAAGTAGGCGTGTGCTATCCCCCTACCGAAACCTCGTTCGACATCAAAGGCAGCGGCCTCTACCAAGCGGACGCCATGCCGCAGGAAGGGAAAAACCGCTTTCTGCAACCGATGCCTGCTTCAGACGGCCCGGTTAGCGCTCCGGCAAAAAGCAGCACCGAAACCAACCGTTTCAAACTTTCTTGGGATACTCTGGGCGCCAATTTATTGGCGTTTTTTGTCGCCGGGCTGGGTTTGAGCTTTACCGCCTGCATGTATCCGCTGCTGCCGATTGTATCGAGCATTGTCGTGGGCGATAAAAACGCCTCTAAAGGCCGCGCATTCGCACTGTCTATGGTTTATGTGCAGGGTTTGGCACTCACCTACACTTTGGTGGGCGTGATTGCAGGGCTGACCGGCGCACTGCTTACCGTATGGCTGCAACAGCCTTGGGTAGTGCTGGCCGCCGCTGCCGTGATGGTGGTGCTGGCCTTATCGATGTTCGGCGTATTCAACCTCCAACTGCCCACCTCCGTGCAGGGTTATTTTCAAAACCAAAGCAATAAATTAAGCGGCGGCAGAATCGCATCGGTATTTGTGATGGGTATGCTTTCCGCGCTGATTGTCGGCCCCTGCGTGGCCCCTCCGCTGGCTTTCGCGCTCGGCTATATCGGCCAAACCGGCGACGCGGCTTTGGGCGGCATCGCACTTTACGCTCTGGCCTTAGGTACGGGCGTTCCGCTGATTGCCATCGGCACGTTCGGCGGCCATATCCTGCCCCGCGCCGGCGGCTGGATGAACGGCATCAAATACGCCTTCGGCTTTATTCTGCTTGCCGTAGCCGTTTATTTGGCCACGCCGTTTATCCCCTATCTGCTGGTAATTGCACTTTACACCTTGCTGATGATTATCCCCGCCGGCCTGCTTTTAGCCGGAATGCGCAAACAGTCGGGCCGTCTGAAAACCTTCTCGCTCGTTTTAGGCTCGCTGTTATTGGCCGGCGGCTCTTGGTTTGCTTATCAGAGCGCCAACCAACAAAGCACCGCCCTGCACCGCTTTCTGACATTGGCTCCCCCTTCCGCCGACACCGCCACCGGTGCGCACGGGCATATTTACACAGATGTGGGCGAACTGAAAACCGCCATGCAGGCAGCCTTACAGCAAAACCCCGGCAAACCCGTGCTGCTCGATTTTTATGCCGATTGGTGTATTTCATGTAAAGAAATGGCGGCCTACACACTTAACCAACCCGAAGTGCAGCAAACCGTCGATATGAACCGCTTCTTCCAAATCGACGTAACCGCCAACACCCCCGAACATCAGGCTCTGTTGAAAGAATACGGCCTGTTCGGCCCGCCGGGTATTTTCGTGATCCGTGCCGACGGCAGCCGCAGCGAAGCCCTGTTGGGTTTTGTCAAACCCGACGCGTTCATCCGCTGGTATCAGGAAAACCGATAAGCCGGATTTTTACAATACTCTCTTAACACTACCGGTAAATACACAGAGGCCGTCTGAAAAATATTTCAGACGGCCTTATATATTGCGCCCCATGTAAGGGGTATAACTTACAAACGTAAAGCCCCTTTAACTTAACCAGCCAAGTGAAAGGGGCTTTCTTATGTGCATGTGGGGTGGTGTTTATTTTGTCATGACATTACCACACCAATAAAAGGTAAAAAATCCATATAAAACAAAAAAATAACGGCCAAAACCGGCGAAAATCAAAAACGCAAAAAAACGCGCAAAAATGAGCATATTTAAATCATTTTTGCGCGTTTTTTGTCACGAAATAAACGGGGAATTATCAAATCCGATTATTTTGCTATGCCGCAACTCCATAAATAGCGTCCGAGGATCTCGAAGTCGTGCGGCTCAGCTTGTGATAGATCCAGTTCTGTTGTCGGGTATATGCCCTTATTGGGGTTGTCGCTGATGATGTTGAAAGAGTTGATATTAAGGCGTTGCAGGCGTTTTACCCGCAACTCTTCCCCTTGCCTGAACAGGTATATGCCCTCGCGGGTGTATTGAGTGACGGCATGCCATAGTACCGTGCCTTGGTCGATCAGGGTTGGGTGCATACTATCGCCATCTACACGCGTACAAAAACAATCGGCAGGCTTTAAACCTAAGTATTTAAAAAAGGAATCTCGAAACCACATAGCCTCGGGGTCGTTATCCCACGGGATTGCCCCATTACCTGCGCTTGCGAATACTTCTTTATAGTATCTTACCGGAACGATATTGCCGCGTTCCTGTTTTTCCGCCCACTTGCTGTAAGACAGGGTAAATTCCGTGCGTTCACGCGGAGCCGGTGCTTCGTTCTCTTTATATATATTACTTTCAGAAGGCAATGTTCCTACCTGCGGGGCTTCTTCAAGGCCGCTTTCAATCAGGTGCAATAAGCCTTTTTCTTCTAATCCATCAACGATATATGCAGGGATTGTGTACAGCTTTTTCATACCGTGCCGCCCTCCCTTACTGGGAATCATTTCAAACTCCCACTTTTCTCGCTCTGCCTTATCAGCTACACCGGGCTTACTACTTGGAAGCTCGGAATTTATACCGAGTTCCTTAGCCTTTTTAGAAATTTCAGTAATTTGCGCGGTATCTAATTTCAAAACAGCCATAAAAAAACAGACCTTTTTTTAACCTTACTACTTTTTGTATAAAGTTGTAAGATTTTCTGAAAAATAAATATTATTTAAAAACAATATTTTGATTAAAAGTAGTAAGTAAAGTAGTAAATAATAGTTGCCTTTAAAATCTTACTACTTTACTATATTAAACATAGCAAAACAGCAGCTTTAAAGGATTATAACTGATTTGCTATTGCTCTTTAACAATTTGGAAAAACGCCGAAAAAACGCAGACAAACGGTCTTTTATGAGAAGGCTGTTTAACAGGCCGTCTGAAATCAATCGGGCGGCCGATTAAGCAGTTTTGAAGTAGTAAAGTTTTGAAATAAAGAAAGGAAAAAATATGCACCCTGAACTTATCAGAGCGCATCTGCGTATCAAGGGCTATACGCTGGAAGATGTGGCAAAAGAAGCCAAAATCGGCTGCTCAACGGTGCGACTAGCCCTAACCAAACCGTCAACCGCCGGAGAAAAGGCAATCGCCAAAATCTTGGAAAAACCTTTGCACGAATTGTGGCCGGAACGGTGGACAAAAGAAGGAAAGCGCATCCGACCGCGCTACGCACATTTATATAAGGAATCGGTAGCATGAAAACGCACTATTCGATAGCCGAATTGCTTGATATGAAGCTGGACAGTTTACCGGCGACAAAAGTCGGCTTAGGCGATAAGGCGAAAAGAGAGAGCTGGCCCTACGTTGAGGTGGCAGGCAAAGGCGGGCGCGGCGGCAAACGCCGCGAGTACACCCCGCCGCCCGAAGTGCTGGAGCAAATCCGGCAACAGCAGACGGCGAAAGTGCTTGCCGAACTGCCGCCGGTACCGACGGTTGCCCAGCCAACCACGGCAGTATCAACAGAGATGCGTTACGACCACACTACCGAAGCCCAGCGCACCCGCGAAGGGGCAAGGCTGGCGGTGTTGAAGGCGGTGGAAAAGCTAATGGAAGAATCGAAAGTCGGCAAAGATGCAGCGATTACGACGCTGCTCACTCAGGCGCGGTTGCCGCAGTTTGGGCATATCGCCAAAACCTTTGCGCTGGCCTTAGACGAGCGCGGCGCAGGCAGTTTGAAGTTGCCGAGCAGCCGTACCATTAAACGCTGGTTTGCAGCGCGGGAACAAAACAGCCTTGCTCCCAAGATTGTGCAAAAAAACATGGAAATACCCTACTGGCTGCCTTTGTTTTTGAAATGTTACCGCCAGCCGCAAAAGCTGACGGTGGTGATGGCCTACGAACTGTTTTGTGCGGTGATGCGCGAAGAATACCCCGACAGGGTGGTTCCGAGCATCCACGCGGTACGGCGGGCGATGGATAAGTGCGGCGCGGTGGCCTTGCAAGACGGCAGAATGGGCAAGCGCGAGCTTAAGAACATCCTGCCGCACAAAACGCGCGACTTCCTCCATTTGAAACCCGCCGACATCTACACCGCCGACGGTCATACATTTGATGCGGAAGTGCTGAATCCGCGCAGCGGCAGACCGTTTAGACCTGAAATTACTACGGTGGTGGACATCCACACCCGCCGATGCGTGGGCTGGAGCGTGGGGCTGGCGGAAAGCAGGCTCACGGTGCTGGAAGCCTTAAGCAATGCGTGTAAGACGGCCATACCCAATATTTGGTATGTCGACTGGGGCAAGGGCTTCGAAAATATCATGATGACCGACGAAGCCACGGGTGTTTTAGGCCGTTTGGGTATCACAATGAGCCACTCAAGAGCCTACAACTCGCAGGCAAAAGGTACTTCGGAGCGCAGCCACAACATTTTTACCAAGGCGGCTAAGTTTTTGCCCACTTATGTGGGCAAGGATATGGACGAAGAAGCCCGCAAGAAGATGTTTAAGTGGAGCCGGCAGGAAATCAAGCTGCAAGGCAAGATTGTGAATGCGCCGGTGATGCTGTGGGACGAGTTTAAAGCCTACGTTGAAGCCGTGATCGATGCCTACAACAATAAGCCGCACCGCTCGCTGCTGAAATTTACCGACCCTGAAACGGGCAAGATGCGGTTTATGACACCTAACGAGATGTGGGCGTTGGGTGTGGCGCAGCACGGCGAACCGATGAAGGTGGAGCCGCAGGAAGAAAGCTGGCTGTTCCGCCCGCAGGAAATGCGCAAGGTATCGCGCGGTCAGGTATCGGTGCTGAATAACACCTATTTCAGCGGCGCATTGGAAGAGCTGCACGGCGATTATGTGCGGGTGGCTTATGACGTTACCGACGCCCAATGGGTGTGGGTGTATGACGATGTAGGCCGCCTGATTTGCAAAGCAGAATGGAACGGTAACGCTACATCTTATATGCCGCAAAGCTTTATTGAGCAGGCAGCAGACAAGCGCACCGACCAACGCCTGAAACGCTTGGAATTGCAGCGCGAAAACATCTTAGCCGAAAAAGGCGTGGCAGGTATCGGGCAACAGGAAACTATGAATATCGGTGGCCTGAACATCAATTTGGAACAAGCGCGGCAGCAGCACGAACAGATGCTGGCGCAGCGGATGCAACAGCAAGAGCCGGAAACGGTGCAGGCGGTGCAAGCCAAAGCGGATACGGGCTGGACGGTTCCCGAAACGCCCGCCGAGCGTTTCGCGCTGTACCAACGGATAAAGGATTCGGACAGCCTGCCCGAGCGGGCGGCGGTTTGGGTGCGGCGTTATCCGAACAGCGCAGAATATAAGTCGTTTATGAACAGACAGGCAGTCAGTTAACAAGAAAGAAAGGGGTAATGATGAAAACCATGAGTACGACACCGAAATGGCTGGCATTACGCATGGCCAAAACGCAAAAACACCGTCGGCTGATGCGCTTTTTTGAGCGCGAAGTGTTGCGACGAACAAGCCGAGCCGCGCAATAAAATGCCAAAAGCGGTTTTTCAGACGGCCTTTAAACCGCCGTTTAAACACAAGTTAAACAGGTAACGAAAATACGGAATTTAAAACCATGAAAATAGCGAATATCAACAACTTATCTTTGGCATCGGTAGCAATGCAGCGTTTGGTGGGGCGAAAAGACGGCCTGCCGGGCTTGGGGGTGCTGTACGGCCCGAGTGGTTTCGGAAAAACCACGGCGATGGTGGCCGTGGCCAACGAAACCCGCGCCTATTATGTGCAACTGCGCAGCGCGTGGGCAAAGAAAACCCTGCTCGAAAAAATCTGCTTTGAAATGGGCATCTCTCCCGCCAAAACCACGGCGGGCTGCCTAGACCAAATCTGCGAACAACTGGCGGCCAGCCAACGCCCGCTGATTTTGGATGAAGCGGATTATTTAGTGACCAAGGCAGGCATGGTGGAACTGGTGCGCGATATATACGAGGGTAGCCAAGCTCCCGTGATGCTGGTAGGCGAAGAGCAGCTGCCTGCGAAGTTGAAGAAATACGAACGCTTCCACAACCGCGTGCTGGCATGGATAGGCGCGCAGCCGGTGAGCATGGCCGATGCGGAGCAGCTGGCGGCGATACATGCGCCGTCAGTCAAAATCAAGCCCGATCTGCTGGCGCATTTGGTGGAGATTTCGCACGGCTCGGTGCGCCGCGTAACGGTCAATTTAGCCAACTTGGAAAGCCAAGCGGACACGCTGGGTTTCGATGAAATCGGGTTGGATGATATTAAAGGCTTGAAGGGTTTTGATTTTTATGTGGGTGAAGCACCCAAACGGGGGATGAAATTATGATTAGCGTGGAATTGAGTAAGCCGCGCAATGTGCGGCAGGCGGTGTGGGATATTTTACGGGGCAACCGCAACCGCTTTTTAACCGTAAACCAAGTGGCGGAAAAAGCGGGCGTGCCATTTCAGACGGCCAATGGCTATATGTACAAACTGTTTAAAGGCGGGTTTATCAAGGCATCTAAAGGCAGCCGTTTTCGGAACAGCTCGGCCTACGCCTTGAAAGACCAAGCTATTGTCCGTGCTGCTCCACATCTAAATAAAGACGGCAGCACAGGGAAAGGCAGCGTAACCGAAGCATTGTGGCGCAGCATTAAGATTTTAAACCGCTTTGGGCTGGATAGCCTGCATACCCATGTCAATATGACACACAGGGTAGGTAAAGCACATGTGAAACAATATCTTACTGCACTAACCCAAGCGGGTTATTTAAGGCAAGCCGCAAACCTTGAATACCTGCTGATTAAAAATACGGGGGCGGAAGCGCCGCAGCTGTTGGCGGTAACGGAGATTTACGACCCTAACCTAGACAAAATCACACTACGGGAAGTACCTGATTATGAATAAACAATACATGAATGATGAATGGTTTGGCATTTTGGAACGTGAAGTCAAGTTGAGCAGCCGCAGAAAAGTAGCGGAAAAAATCGGATACAGCCAAACCACCGTGAGCTTGATACTCAACGGCAAATATGCGGGAAAAACCGATGCGGTCGCACACAAAGTGATGTTGGTGTACACCAATACCGAATGCCCGTTTAAGGAATCGGTGATTACTTTACAAGAGTGCCGCGATTATGCCCATGCGCCCGCACCGACGCACAACCCCGCAAAAATGCAGCATTGGCGGGTGTGCCAAAACTGCCCCAAACGGCCTGAAAAATAGATGAGCCATTGATACGGCTATATATTTTTTGCCTTTTGGTTTTGATAAGTTATTGAAATATAAGGAATATCGAAATGTATGCACAACAAAATTCAAGCGGCGGGCTGTTGGCGGTGGTGCTTCTGATCGTGATTGTTGTTACCGCCCTTACCCAATACGGCTGCGAGCCGCAGCCTGCTGCCGCAATAGGGAAAATAAACACCCTGTTGGAAATGAAAAAAGAGCGTGATGCCCGCGAGGCTGATAAAGCAGCGGAAAAAGTGTACGGCAACATGAGCGACGAAGAAAGAATGAAAGGGGTGGTATATGAGTGAGTATCAAATCTGCGCCCGGTGCGACAAGAGCTTACCCCTACATTGTTTTGACGAATACCAAACCTCTGCCGATAAAAAAGAAGGCACTTGGCGGGCGCGTAAGACCTGCCGAGAGTGCATTAAATATGTATCGCTAAATCATCGCAAACGAAAAGCGGCAGAAGAAAAGCAAGAACTGGCGATAAGCGCGGAAGAAAGAAAAGCCTTGTGCCTGCAAAATTGGGGCTGGTTATATAAAAGGTGGGCAATATGAGTTACCGACGCAGGAATGTTGACTGGCAGGCATACGGGCAGCACCGCAGGCGGCAGCGGATTTATCAGAATCTGTATAGCCCGCACACCAAGCACGGGCGGCTGCAAGCGGCAATCAGGCAAATCAAACAAATCTACGGCGATGACGCCATTATGACTGGGGAACAGTATGAGCAAAAAAATTCAGACGGCCTTATGGCTGATTAGATTGTGGTTGGCGGCCTTCGTGATGTGTTGGTCGGCAGCGGCAGCAGGCGGGTATTTGGGCTGGTTGACGGTGCAAAAACTTATCGGGCAATAATTTTTTTGCCTTGTGAAATTCGTAACCTATTGAAAATAAAGGAAACATAAAAATGAACAGATTGGCAGACGATTTAATTCGCGCGGCGGAAGACACGCAAACGCCGGCGCATTTAAACCTACTTTTAAACGAGGCAGCCTTGTGCATCATGCGCTTGGAAACCCGCGATTTGTACGACCAAAAACGCCTTGAGTGGCTGGAAGATTTAGGCAATTTCGTTGTGGAAAAAAAAGACGGTGAGCATCCGACGGTGACGGTGCAAATGTGCGAAAAAACCTGCTTTGTTGCGATCGCACCGACGGTACGCGAAGCCATCGACTTGGCGTTTGAAGAATGCAGCGGGGTGAGCGTATGCAAGCACGACCCGGAAGCGGCAGAACGGGCAAAGTTTGAAGCGTGGATGTGCCGATTGAATAACGGCGACCGCCTCGCCCGCAATCCTGACGACGGCGGCTATGAAGACGTGAGCATCGATTATGCATGGATTGGCTGGAAAGAGCGGGCAAAGGAGACCGTCTGAAATGAAAGTTTTAGACCCTTGCTGCGGCAGCAAGATGATGTTTTTTGACAAAAAAGACGAGCGCGTGGTGTTTGGGGATGAGCGCCACGAGCAACATCTGCTTAAAGACCGCCACTATTTGCGGAAGCTGGAAATATCCCCCGACGTTAGGTTGGATTTTACCGACCTACCGTTCCCCGATAACACTTTTCCGGTGGTGGTTTTCGACCCGCCGCACCTGATTCATGCGGGCGAGAAATCGTGGTTGGCCAAGAAATACGGCGTATTGGGCGGGCGGTGGCAAGACGATATACGGAAAGGTTTTTCCGAGTGTTTCAGGGTGCTTAAACCTGATGGCTTGCTGATTTTCAAGTGGAACGAAAACCAAATCAGAGTGCGCGAAATACTGGCCTTGACCGACCAAAAGCCACTATTCGGGCATGTGAGCATGAAGCACAAGAAAAACCAAACGCAAACCCATTGGATAACATTTTTAAAGGAAGTGTAAAAATGAAAATCGAAAGACCTACTGAAGAAGATATTAAAGAGGCATCTGGATTACTGCAGGCTTTAAACCTGCTTTCAAGCGGCTATAACCCGTTTCAGACCGACGAAAATGAAGAACCTGCGTGGTTGGAAGACGGAGATAAAAGCAAAGCATTAGACAACATCATCGCCTTATACGACGAATGCGATATCGAATGGCTTTTATTGGCATTAAGCACCGTTATCGCCCCGGGCAACCGGCTGATTGACCCTGACCAAGATGTCTTGGAAAAGCACCCGTCGATTAGGAAAGGCAAGCAAGACAGCCGCCGCATGGATTTCTTGGAAACCGATTTTTTGAAATTCGTTGGGTTGGATGGTTGGCATTTAACGGAACCACACAAGACGTTACGCGAAGCCGTCGATGAGGCTATGGGGGAAATGGCAAAGGAGGCCGACTGAAATGAGTAAAAAAATCCAATTTGCTATCAGTTGTCCCGGGTTGTGCTGCGAATGCGAACACCGCCCACTATTTTCAACATATGCCCCCGACGACTGGGAGCTTATGTCGGAGGAAGAAAAAGAAGAATGGGCGAGGGAAACGTTTTTTGAAGACACGAGCTGGGTTTGGGAGGAGGTGTAAGCATGAACACCAAATGCCCCAACTGCGGCGCAGTCCACAGCCTTGACAGCCTTATCGGCAACGACGGCGCGGGGGATTTGATTCGCGCGGTGTTGGAGTTTGACGCGGCCATCGGTAAAGCGGCGGTGCGCTATGTGGGCTTGTTTCGGCCGGCCAAAAGCCAACTGACCTTTGCCCGCACGGCCAAGCTGCTCGGCGAGCTGCTGCCGGACATCCAAGCCGGGCAAATCAGCCGCGACGGGGTGGTTTACCCCGCCCCGCCGGAAGCGTGGATTTACGGTTTTCAGGCGGCCATTGATGCGCGGGATGTGGGCCGCTTGAAACTGCCGCTTAAATCGCACGGCTATTTATACGAGATTATCAGTAGCTGGCGGCCGCATGAAACAGCGGTGATGCCTGCCGTTGTAGGCGAGCCGACAGTAAAAGCCAAGCCCAGCCAAACCTTAACCGCAGCTGCCGCGCTGCAAGCAACCAAGAAAGGAGGCAAAGCATGAAAGAGTTGCCCGACAGTTTGCACAACGCGGTAGTGGACGGATTAACCCTGCTGCTCGCCCTGCGGCTGCCGGGTACGCCCGCGGCCGATACCGTGCAGGCCACGGCGCAAGCGTGGAGTGTGGCACTGGCGGCGGGCAAGACATGGGACGCGGAGCAGGATATCCCGCGGATTCAGACGGCCTTTGCTGTGTTGGCGGCGCAAACCGACCGCTGGCCAGCACCGCGCGACCTACTGGGCTGCCTGCCGCCCCGCCCTGAGCGGCTGAAACTTGAGCATCGGCACCGGCCGTCTGAAAAGGAAAAAGCCGCCGCACAAGCCGCGCTAGGCAGAATCAACGCAATACTGGCAAAAGCCCCGTGCTCAAACAGAAATTGGATGTACCCACCGCGCAGTCGGTCGGTGGAAGAATGTAAACGTATTTATGCCGCAAGGCAGAAAGGTAATAAATCATGAAAGTTGAAGTTTTAAAACCCGTTGAAGTTGAAGTTTACGCCGTGCGTATCAACGCCTTACTACACGAAGATGCAATGCAAAACTTGCCTGATTTTTTGCTGCAAGACGGCGGAGATTTGGAAATCTTGATTGAGATTGATACAGGCCGCGTTGTCGGGTGGCAGGGTAATGTGCCCGTCCGCATTGCCGATAAGCTAAGAGACAGCGGCACATATACCCTGCTCGACAAAGATATGAACCATATAGCGCAGCTTCAATATGAATATGTGCCCAACCGCTTAATCCCCGGGGAGTACGGCGACTATATCGATCTGAAAATCAATGCCGAAGGCTATGTGAAAAACTGGCCAAAACAGCCGGATGTAAGCGAATTTTTTGAAAACGAATAGTAAACACAGAATGGAAAACGAAATGGCAAGAAAAAAACGCTACAACACCCCCGCCTTCACGGTGGGTATTCAAACCCGCGACGAAGCGGTAGAACACATCAAACGCTACGGCGATTTAAGCCGCGAGGCAACGCGCATGGTAGCCGACCACAACGACACCGTGGCCGAAATGCAGGAAAAGCTCGACGCGCAAATCGCACCGCTTACCGCCGAGATGCAGGCCATCGAAGCAGGCGTGCTGGCATGGGCGACGGCCAACCGCGATATGCTGACCGATAACGGCAAAGTCAAATACTGCAACCTGACTACCGGCACCATCCGCTGGCGTTTCGATCCGCCCAAATGCCAAGTACGCGGCGTGGATGCGGTAATCGCCCTGATGCAGTCGGACGAAAAGTACGCCCGATTCGTCCGAACCAAGCACGAAATCAACAAAGATGCCGTGTTGAATGAAGCTGATTTTTTCACAGCCAACCCCGTGGCGGGATTGAGCATCGTACAAGGTGCGGAGAAATTTGCCATTGAAGTCAACGAACAGGAGGTGGGCTGATGGCTGAAATCACAATCATCATCCGCGATGAAATGCAGAGCGACGGCTTGGCCGGCGTATCAATAAGCTACGAAGGCGATTTTAAGCCGATGCAAAGCGGTGTTACGTTGACCCAAGCACAAATGGCGGCTAACTCTATCAAGGCTTTGATGGACTTTGTGGAGACTAAGCCGGATTTGAGCAAGGTCGTGATTAATTGATTTCTCGGCGGGCATTGCCCGCCTTTTTAAAAGGAAAAACATCATGTGGTTTAAACAATTAACGGCTTACCCGTTGCCGCAAAAACCGGAACAAAAACACTTAGACGAAAGCCTAAGCAATTTCCAATTCACGCCACCTGCCGGCTTGGATTGGTTTAACGAGGGTTTTGCTATCCCTACCCCGTTTGATAATTTTTTTGTTTTTGATGCCAAAGGCCATTACTTAATCAGCCTTAAACGCGAGGAAAAAGTATTGCCCGCAGGCGTGATTAATAATGTGCTGGCTGAAAAAGTCGAGAAAATCCAGCAAGAAGAGGCGCGCATTGTAGGCCGTAGAGAGAAGCAGGGGCTGAAAGAACAGATTACCGATGATCTACTGCCCCGCGCCTTAACCTGTAGCAGCCGTACCCATGCCATCTTAACGGACGGCTGGCTGCTGGTTGACAGTGCCACCCCGAGCAGGGCGGAAAATCTGTTAACCAAGTTGCGCGAGGCATTGGGCGGGCTGGAGGTTAAACTGCCTGCGACCAAACAATCGCCGTCTAGCTTAATGACCGAATGGCTGCTCAACGGCGAAGCACAGGGCGGGTTTGAGTTGGATTGCGACGTTACTTTGATTGGTAATGGCGACGTTGTGCCGCGCATCAAAATCAGCAAAAAAGACATCAATGACTATGATGTGGTGCAACACGCCCGTAACGGATTGCATGTGGCTGAGATGGGCTTGGTGTGGCGCGAGCAGATTGCCTTTATTTTGACGGCAAATCTGACCCTTAAACGCATCCGGTATCTTGATGTATTGCAAGAAAATGCCGAAAGCCAAACCGATAACTCTACTGATCTCGCCTATGCGTCGCAAATCATCATGACGGAATCGTTAACGGCCATGCTTAACGAGCTTGCGGAGCATTTGGGCGGCTGGCAGGAGTAGAGGCCGTCTGAATGGATTACATGCGAAACGCCTACAAAATGCCGTTTTTACGCCCCGGCACGGAAATTGAATATCTCGGCAGGCGCGGGGTGATTACAGGGGCGAAAGGCGGTTATCTGTTGGTAGATTTTGGCGACGGCAAGCCAACCGCCCAACACCCCGAATACAATGTAGCCTATTTTGTGGACGGCGAGCTTGTTAAGGATTTCAGACGGCCTGATTAAACAAACCAATCCCCGCTTTAAACAGCGGGGATTTTTGTTTTTGTGTCGCCTTTTTATATCCGTTTGTTTTATTTTTATGCCGCTTGTTTTAGAATGCACCCGCAGAATAATGTTAAATCGGGGACTATATGAAGAATTATTATGAAATTTTGGGTGTGAATATTACTGCCAATTCTGAAGAAATCCGTAAGGCTATGCAGAAGATGGCGGAAAGCGGCCGGATAAGTTTGTCTGATTTGCAGGTGTGCAAAGAGAATCTGTTGGATGAAGAAGCGCGCAAGGCGTATAACAAAAATCTGTTTATGGAGCAGCCCCAGCTTTTAGAAAAGGTAGCCCTTGAAGCCAACCAAAAATTCAAGGACAAAATACAAGTGGTTGAAGCCGAGAATATCGTTGAACCTAAACAGCAGCCGTCCCAAATGAGCTGGGTACAGATAATCGGCGGCGGCTTTTTGGTTTTGTTTTTTGGAATGATAGTGTTTGGTAAATCTGATAATAAAACGCCAAAGCTGGATGAATGGATTGCACAAGCCGCTTGCGAGAGTGCGGTAAAACAGCTTTTAAAAGCCCCTGCAACAGCAGAATTTGGCGGTTGGGGCAGAAACCGCAACGGCGATGGTACTTATACCATAACCGGTAGCGTGGATGCGCACAATAGCTATGGCGCGATGTTGCGAAGTAGCTTTAATTGTACGGTAAGAGATAAAGGAGACGGCAATACGGGTACGGTAGTGAATTACCTGAAATAGCTTGCGGATGAAAGGCCGTCTTAATCCCCGCCCTAAAAAGCGGGGATTTTTTTACGCCTTTAAAATGACAAATAAAATACAAAATATAGTAGTAAATAATATAAAAAATGATAAAATACTACAACATATAGTATTTTTGAGATGAATCCGTGCAACACGATAACCGTAAAAAGCTGATTGCCAAAATCAAGATTGCCCAAAAGCAGATGGGCATGTCTGATGACGCTTACCGCGATATGCTGGTACGTTTAACCGGTAAAAATTCTTGCGCGCTGATGGATATTGATGAGTTGGAGCGGGTTGTGGCTGAAATGAAAACCAAAGGCTTTACGCCAACCAATAAAAACTACGGCCAGCGGCCAAACAGACGGCAGAGCGCAGACCCGATGATGCGCAAAATCGAAGCCCTGTTGGCCGACGGCGGCCTGCATTGGAATTATGCACACGCGATGGCCAAACGGATGTTTAAGGTTGATCGTGTGGAATGGCTTTCAGACGGAAATATGCACAAGTTGGTGGCGGCGTTGCAGATTGCGGCAAACCGCAAAAAGAAAGAGGCTTGATATGGATAGGCAGGGTGTTATCAATATTATGTGGAGCGTATTGGGCTTTCTGTTTTTGTGCAGTTTTTGTTTATGTGGCGTCCATTACGTTATGCAAAATGATTTCGGGCATTTGGCACGATGTTTGATAGTGGCTTTTATCGCCGCAGTTATTGCCGTGTGCATCAATGTAGCGATATTGGCTTACCCGAAAAAGGGGGAATAAAATGGCTTGGAGCTTGAGTGAAAAAGATTTTGACGACGTGCGTCATCTGCTCCCGGATGGCGCGGTTGATTTGATTCAGGTGGTGGGGGCGGATGCCGCCTACCGCCTGATTAAGCGTTGGGGCGGAACGAGCCTGCCGGTGGGAATGAACAAAACCCGCAACGGTAAAATCCTGCATGCGAAGTTGGCCGAAGAAATCGGCGAGGAAAATGCGCTTAAAATCGGGCGTATTTTCGGGCGGCAGCGGTTTTTGTGGGTGCCGAAGTGCCAAGAAGCCCTGCGCGAGCTGCGCAACCGCCAAATCCGCGCCCGCCTTGACGAGTTAACGATGGGTGGCGGCATCTACTCCATGCCCGAAGCGGTGCGCAAAACCGCCGTCGAATACGATTTGACCGACCGCCAAATATGGTACATAGCCAAGCAGGCCGATATTGAAGCCAGCCCGCAGCCTGCATTGTTTTAAGGCCGCCTGAAAACACCCAGCCCCCGATTTGTTCGGGGGCTTTTTGCTTTGGAATGAAATAGATGAAGCCGTTTTTCAGACGGCCTTTTTTTATGATGAAGCCCTGTAAAACATTTTTTAAACACAGTTTTAAAGGGCTTTTTTTATGAGCGGATTTGATACGGCCATCGAACGCGTACTCGGCCATGAAGGCGGTTATGTAAACGACCCGCGCGATGCGGGCGGCGAAACAAATTGGGGCGTTACCAAAGCGACTGCCCGCGCCAACGGCTACTCAGGCCGAATGCGCGAGATGACGCGCAATCAGGCAAAAGAAATTTACCGCAAGGCGTTTTGGGAACGCTTCGGCTGTGGGGATATGCCTTTTGCCATCGGTTATCAGTATTTTGATGCCTGCGTCAATCACGGGCGCGGTAATGCCGCCCGTTTCTTGCAGCGGGCGTTGGGTGTGGCAGATGACGGCATTATCGGCCCGGTAACGAAAGCGGCCATACGCGCCGCCGATATTTCCGAATTGGTGCGTAAATTCAACGGCCAGCGTTTGTCGTTTTACACCAAATTGAAAGCCTTTGATGCGTTTGGGCGTGGTTGGGTAAACCGCGTGGCCTTAAACCTGCGTCATGCGGTAACGGACGGCTGTGCGCACAAGCTCGCCGACTACGGCGCGAACATCGGCGCATACGTTAAGGCTAACCGTCATTTCACTTCGCTGCATCGAGACTTTTTGAAACATGCCGCCGTGCGGATGATGAATGGGGGGCGTTTCTGATGGGCATTTTCAAAAGGCTTTTTGCAGCGGCCGCCGCCTTTTTGCGCGGGGTTAAAAATACCGAGCCGACCGAAGCCGAAACCGTGCGCACGGCCATGCTGTTGCCGCGTGTGCGTGTGATTGGCGAATACCCCAAGCCAAACTACCGTAAATCGGGCGTTGCCGCTGCCAAGCGTGCGGCGCGTAAGACGCGAAACCGTAAAAAAGGGCGCAAATCATGACAAAAAAAACGCTAATTGCCTTGGCTCATAGCCTTGCATTATCCGCCGTACCGATTGTTGCGCCGCCACCTGTGCGCTTGTGCCGACAGCACCCGAGTATCCGTTACGGCAAATCGGGCGTATCGGCAAACAAACGCACGGCACGCAAGATGAGAAACCGCAGAAAGGCGAAATGATGGCCCTGTTGGATATTTTGAAAAACCCTGCTACGGGCAAGGTATCCCACAGCAAGCTGTGGGCAAACGTAGCCTGCGCGGCGGGTACCTATAAGTTTGTGGTGCTGCCCGACCCGTCGCCGGAGATTTGGGCGGTGTATTTGGGCATTGTCGGCGGCTATGCCGTGGCGCGGGCGATGGTATCGGTAAAACGGCAGGAAGTGGAGGCGGATTATGCAGACGGCGGCCATAAAGAAACTGGTTAAAGGGCTGTTCAAGTGGCTGCCTGAAATCGTTTTTGTGCTGGTTTTGGGCGCGGTGGTCGGTTTGACTTACCACGTCGGCTTTCAGACGGCCTACGCGGAGCAGCAGGCCGTTATCGAAAAAATGAAAACCGATGCCGCGAAGAAAGAGGCGGAAGCGGCCAAAGCCCATGCGGAACAATTGGAAAAAATCCAAGCTCAGGCAGTGGAAATGAACCGCCTCAAAGAGGATATAGAAACCCGCACCGTTACCATGACCAACGAAACCAACCGCCGCAAGGCAGAAAATAAAAAGGCAATCGAAGATGCGATTACTCAAGACCGGAACGAAAACCGCGCTGCTGACGGCGGCGGCCTCGGTACTCACAGCCTGCGCCAATACCGCAAATCCCTCGGCTACGACGGTTAAAACCGTGGAAGTACCGGTGATGCCCGCGCCGCCCGCGGTGCTGATGGTTGCGCCGGTACGCCCCGCCCCGCCTGAAAACGGCTCGGTGCGCGCTTTGCTGGAACACGCCGCCGAATTTGGCGCGTACACGGCAGAGCTGGAAATTCAGAATGCCGGCTGGCGCGAATGGGTGAGGGGCAACTATCAACTTAAAGTTAATAGTTCGAACTTGAAAGAAACGCTTAAAAGTTCGGAGACCGGTAAATGACGACTTATCAGGAATTGGTCAGCCGTGTTTTATCGGTTAAACACGCCAGCCTTGAAATGGGTTTGGCCAAGGCAAGAGAACAGCAGCCGTTTATCGAGCAGGTATCCCGCAAGCTGGATGCAACCAGTTGGGATTACACCGTGCAAATGGATAAGGATTTCGGCGTTACCTTCAACGTTGAGCGTGGCATTGTGGATTTTAAAAACCAGTATCAGGCGGTAAAGCAAGCCTTGGAAGCGCAGTTTGAAGTGGGTTTTTCAGTGGCGGATTGTGCGCCGGTATTGGATGTTTTCTGCCGCCGCAGCGGATACGGCTGCCGCTTGGTTTTTAAGGAGCTGCCATGACGCCGATTGATTTTGAATTTGGCTTTAAAACCTTGTGGGGCTTGGCCACCGCCGCGGGCTGGTTTTGGATTAACGGTATTTCAGGCCGTCTGAAAGAAGCCGAAAAAGACCGAGCGGATTTACGCCGAGAGCTGCACGACGTGAAGTTGGATTACTCCACCAAGGCAGAAGCCCGTGCCGACCGCGACACCATTAACCGCCAGCTAAACCGTATCGAAGACAAATTAGACAAACTCGCCGAAAGAAAGGCGGATAAATCAACATGATGGAAAACAAAGACCCGATTTTAGCGGCACTTGCCCGAATTGAAGAAAAAATCGACAAAACCGCGAAACAGCAGGAAGCCATTAGCGAAGAGCTGGAGAAAATCCATAAAGATACCAAACGCACGGCTGCGGTGGTGGGCGGTGCATCCGGCGCGGCGACGGCAACCATTGTATCTGTTGGCGTTGAGCTAATCCGCCGCATGGCCGGAGGCTGATATGGCGCACCCGCAGGAGACACGCGCCGAAGTGCGACGCCTGTACACGGTTGAGCAGAAAAGCTTGCCCGAAGCCGCGCAAGAAGCAGGCGTACCGTTGGCTACTGCACGCCAATGGAAAGCCCGTGATAAGGCTGCCGGCGAAGATTGGGATAAGCTCAAAACCGCCTACATTATGGCGGGCGGCAAAATGGAAGATGTCAACCGCGCCATCATGGCGAGTTTCTTGGTCCGCTACCAAGAAGCAATGGAGGATGCGGATAAATGGGATGCGCTCGACCCGTTGGAAAAAGTAGATGCGCTTACCCGCTTAAGCGACAGCTACACCAAAACCGTAGCAGCCAACCGCAAAATGCTGCCGGAAATCAGCGAGCTGGCCGTGGCAATGGAAACCATTAAAGGTTTTGGCGACTTTATCCGCGAAAACCGCCCTGCGGTGGCGATGGATTTTATCGAATTAATCGAACTGTTTGCGCCTGAATTGCAGCGGCGCTTCAGTAAGTGAGGCCGTCTGAAATGACAAAAGTCGAATACACGCATAAGGGTTGGTATCTGTTTTGCCCGATTTGGATTGCAAACTGGCAAGACCCTAGCGAAGCCCCTGCGGTTGCGCCCCGCTATAAATTGGAATGGCTGTTTTGGCTGGCAGATCAGTTTTTCTTTGCCATGAGCGCCATGCACGAAATGAAAACGGGCGAGCCGCTGCCGTTTTGTTTCAAAGTTTACCCCGAGCCGCTGAAAAAACCTGTGGTTCATTATTACAAATAGGCCGTCTGAAAGATGCGTTTAAAGTCACCGTTAAAAAGCAAGGAATTTATGCGCGAGCTGGCGGAGTATGCCGGCCAGTTGCGCAGCCTGATTGAGGCGGAAGTTGAGGGATTTTCAACCAAGCCAGCCGATATTCTGCGCCGCCGCCAAGCGGTGTTAGACCCCATTTCAGGTTACGAATACTTTGTAAACAACTACTTCCCGCACTATATCAGCAGCGGCAGTAAATCAGAGCTGCACGAATATCTGTTTGGGCTGTTGCCGAAAGTGGCAGCGGACAAGGAAAGCCGATCAGAGGCGATTGCTGCTCCGCGCGGTGAGGCTAAATCGACGTTGGTTACCCAGCTTTATACGCTTTGGCGGATTGTAACCGGGCAAACGCACTATGCCGTTATTGTGATGGACAGTATCGACCAAGCATACCCAATGCTTGAGACCATCAAGGCGGAGCTCGAATTTAACCCGCGCATTGCCGCCGACTTCCCCGAAGCTGTGGGAGCCGGGCGTGTTTGGCAGGCCGGCACGATTGTAACGGCCAACAGCGTTAAGGTTCAGGTCGCGGGTAGCGGGAAAAAGTTGCGCGGTATGCGCCACGGCCCGTACCGACCCGATTTGTGCATACTCGACGATATCGAGAATGACGAGCAGGTACAAAACCCCGAGCAGCGGAAAAAGCTGCAATCGTGGCTGGAAAAAACCATCGAGCCTTTAGGCGGCGTAGGTAAAAAGTACGACATTATCTATATCGGAACCATCCTGCATCATGACAGTGTGCTTTCACGCACGTTGCAAAACAAGTTTTGGCGCAGCCGCTTGTTTAAAGCCGTGAAACGCTGGCCGGACAATATGGACTTGTGGGAAGAGTGGGAGACTATTTGGCGCAATTACGGCGAAGAGGCTGCCATGCGGTTTTATGCCGACAACAAGGCAGACATGGAAGCCGGCGCGGTTACTTCGTGGGCGGCGCGCGGTATTTTGGAGCTGATGAAAAAGCGCGCCAAAATCGGCCCGCATTCTTTTGCTTGCGAATATCAAAATGACCCCGCCAGCGGCGAAGATTCGCCTTTTGCCGATTATTTAGATGGCTGTTACTTCTCCCATCTGCCGCCCGATGTGGTGATGTATGGCGCGGTTGACCCGTCGTTGGGTAAGAGCAGCCGCAGCCGTGACCCGTCTGCCATTTTGGTGGGTGGCTATCAAAAAAGCACAGGCATTCTGTTTGTAGAAGTGGCGAAAATCAAAAGGCGCGTGCCTGATTTGATTATCGAAGACACGATTAAGCTGCAAAAAGAATACCGCTGCCAAGTGTGGGCGGTAGAAACGGTGCAGTTTCAGGAGTTCTTCAAAGACGAATTGGTAAAACGTTCTGCCCGCGCCGGCTGCCCTGTGCCTGCCCGCGGCATTAAGCCGGCCAGCGATAAGCTGCTGCGCATTGAGAGCCTGCAACCGCATATTGCCAACGGCTTAATCAAGTTTAGGCAGGAGCAGCGCGAATTAATCGAGCAGCTGCGCCATTTCCCTAATTCAGATCATGACGACGGCCCCGATGCCCTGCACATGCTGTGGATGCTCGCCGTGAGCGGTAATAAGGCGGATAAGGCCGTGCCGGTGCATATTCCTGAACCTACGTTCTTTTGATTTAGGCCGTCTGAATCAAACTCTAGTCGGGCAATGCCGTGGATAAGGTTTCAGACGGCCTACCCATTTAAACAGGTGTTTAAACATGTTTGGATTAACCAAAAGTAAAACCAAAACACGCATTGATGCGCTGGTTACGGATACCGCTTACGCGCTGGATAGCTTTATGAGTAGCGCGGAAAGTTCGGACGAGCTGCTCGACCGATTGGGATTGAGCCGCGATCAGGTTTATGCCGCAGTTATTTCGGATGATGAGGTCGAGAGCTGCAAAGAGGATTTGCGCACAGCGATGATGGCGAGCGGATGGCGGCTGTATGGCGACGGCACCGACGATACTCAGCTCGACCGCATTTATCGGGTGGTGCGCAAAAACTTAGCGGCCTTTATCGAACTGGTATTGACTGCCCGTTTAAACGGTTATGCGGTCGGTCGCTATATTTACCGACGTGAAGAAGACGGCCTGATTGTGCTCGACTACATTGCCGACCGCCGCGACGAACTGGATAAATATACCCCGAAACGCGGCGGCGTGTTGGTATATAAGGGAGATAACGGCGAAGAAGTGCTGGATACACAAGTAATGAATCTGCTGCTGGTCAACCGTGCTACGGCGAAAAATCCCGCGGGCGAAATGGCCGTCGCGCGTCTTTTTCCCGCCGTTTCGGTGCGTAAAAACGGATTTTTGTATGCCCACCAATTTATCAAGCGCTATGCCCAGCCCTATATGGTGGGTAAGGTTTCGGGCGATGCCCAAGGCTTTATCGGCAAGCTGTTTTCGTTTGTGTCGGGCGGGGCGATTACCGTTGATAATGAGGACAGTGTGGAGATGCTCACCAATTCGGCCAACGGCGAAGGCTTTGAAAAACTGGAGCGGATGGCAAACGCGCGTATCCAAAAAGCCCTGCTCGGCAGGGTAAAAATATCCGACCTTGCCAACGGCAGCCGCGCGGCACAAGAAACCGAAGAAAATACCCGACAAGACCGTATTGAAGCTTATTTAAGCCTGTTATCCCTAGCTATCCAGCACGCTGTTGATGCGATGGTGGCGGTTAATGCCGTTTGGGGCGTAGAAATCAAGCAAAAAGGCGGCCTGTGGTTTGAATTTATCGAAGAGGCCAAAATTGATAAGGCGCGGGCGGAGCGAGACAAAATTTATGCCGATTCGGGCATGGTGCGCTTTACCGAAGACTATTTCACGCAGGTTTTGGGCTTTGAAAAAGAACACTTTGAAATGGTTGAGCAGCAACCGCAGGCAGGAAAGGCAGCCCTTGCCGTTAAACTTTCAGACGGCCTGAATGGCGGCGAGCCGCCGCTTTTGAAAGCCGACCAAGCCTTGATGCAGCCGAAAATGCGGGCGGTGTTAAACGCATTGCAGGCATCGGAAAGCTATGCCGATTTTGAGGCGGCCTTGAACAAGATGGATTTAAGCGAGGGCGATATGGCGATTATCGACAAGCTGGTCGGCGATAGTGTGCGCGGGTTTTCAGACGGACTTTTGAAATAAGGGGAAGGAGTTTATGGGAAACTGTTATACAGGTTGGCTTGAAGAAGAAGAGAAATTCGATAATTTCCAGCGCAAGGTTGGTGTCAAATTTAAATATGATATAGATATGTCAACAAGAGACCGTTTAATGCAGCTTCATAGGGACACTGGATTAATTGGTGCGCCGTTAGTGGCTAAGGCGATAGGTTCGGGTTTGGATTTTTCAAGAAAATAAAAGATGGATATCAACTTCAACAGTCTGATCGACCGCGCAGCCTTGGGTTATCTGAAAAGCAAAAAGCTGTTACCCGGCTTTAGCCATTTTGATGTGTGGCTGTATGAACACGCCGTGGCGTTTACCGTTGCCAAGATGATGGATAAGGACATGCTGGCAGATGTTCAGACGGCCTTAACCGATGCCATGCAAAACGGTACTACATTTGCCGATTTTAAAAAGCGGTTAAAACCGTATTTAATGGCGCGGGGCTGGTGGGGAGAATCGGTCATGCTTGACCCTGTGGACGGCGTGCCGAAAATGGTGCAGCTCGGCAGCACCCGACGCCTGCGCACCATTTTTCACACCAACCTGCAAACCAGCTATGCAGCCGGACAATGGGCGCGGATTCAGAACCGCAAGGCTGCCCTGCCGTATCTTAAATACATTCCCAGCGCGGCCACGCACAAACGCGACGCGCATAAGCCTTATTACAATCTAATCTTGCCGGTTGAGCATGAGCTGTGGAATACGATATTCCCACCCAACGGCTACGGCTGCCTGTGCGGCGTGCGCCAGCTCACCAAAACGCAAGCCTTGCGCGAACGTGGCGAAGATATTGCCAAAGACCCCGACGGCTTTACCGATGCCCAAAAAGAAGCGCACAGGCAAGGCCGCTTGGAAGACAGCCCGAAAATCCAAACCATAGAATTTACCAATCCGCGCACCGGCCAAACGGTACGCATTCCCGCCGACATTACGCCAAGTTTCGCCCACAATCACGGCGACCGCGTGGGTGCGCTGCAACAGCTTTTCGGCGAACGACACGGGCAAGATGCGCTTGATAAAATGATTGCCGAGCGTGAGGCGTACCTTGATGCCAAGCTGCGGCCTGTCGGTGTGAGCGTTACCAGCTTTGCGGGATTAAAGGCCGATAAAGCCGAAGTTGCCCGCCTGCTGGAAGACAAGGCGCAGAAAAAACAGATGCATCATGAAGCCGAAGCTGCCGACCTGTGGCAGCAGGTATATGGCGTGAAACTGGAGCGTTACGGCTTGCCCAATAAAAATCCGCCTGATTTTTTGGTGGTATCCGAAGGTGCACCCGAAACATGGCCTACATTGGATTTTATGTTTACGGCCGATCTGTCCAATGAGTTCAAGATTAACGGATTTAATACGCACCTTACTAGAATGTGGCCCGATGTCGAAGACAATATCCAAAGACACTTGAAAAAAGCCGATATTGTGCCTTTGGATTTGCGTCCGCTCAATGCACTAAACCGCGCTAAGGTTATTGCCTATGTGGTATCATTGCCGGAAGAACAACGTAATAAAATCACTTTGATATTGGGGGATAAAAAATGAGCGTCCCGTTTGGATTAACCATAAGCAGCGGTAATTGTTTCGATATGAGCCGCGCGGCTGTGGTGGACTTATACGATTATTTGGAGCCGCTTTTTATAGATAATTGGCGCGACGATAATAATGCGGATAAGGATTATGCGGGCTGTTTTGTCGGCATGTTTTACGGCAGCATTATGCCTTTCTCGCACTTGCCCGCGACGGAATACCGTACAGCTTGTGGCTGGGTAGCCGATGCGGTGGATAAGCTGCCATCGCTGCACCCTTATAAAGACGATTTGATGACGGCATTAAGAGCCGACCCCCGGTATAAGGATGGTTAATATTAAAATTGAAAAAACGCGCTTTTTAGCGCGTTTTGCCTTATGGGTAGGCTTACCCCTTACCTTTGATTTATACCCCCTATTAAACCCCCATTAAAATCGCTGCAATCGGCATGCCTGCCATTGCAAGGCAATCTCAAACCGCAGCAACAGATAAAAGCCCCCTTTTTCCGCCCGCCGACAGTAATGAACGGCTGCCAAGCCGTTTTTCCGCAAACCGCCCCTATCATGGCGGCATGAAAACGAAAACCATCCCTCAAACTTTAAATCTGCGCTTGTCTTCCGCCGACGAGGTGTCTATTGCAGCCTTGTCGGGCGAGGAACCGCGCAAGTTTTCCGGTATTGCCAACAGCGGCCGCCCGTTCGGTTTGGGCTCGTGGCAAACGGTTATCGACTTCGACGGCATCAAGCTCAAAGACAAAACCGCCTTTCTTATCGACCACGCAGGCAGCAAGCGCGCGGGCGTGGGTAAGTTATCGGTTACTTCAGACGGCCTGTATGCGGAAGGCACTTTACTGAACAACGAACACGGGCGGGCCGTGGCGGAAGAATCCGGCCAAGGTTTCCCGTGGGAGATGTCGGTTTACGTCCAGTCGGCACGTGTTGAAGAATTGAGCGCGGGTGCGAAAACCAGCGTTAACGGGTATGAAGTGCAAGGCCCTATGCTGATTATGCGCGACTGCACCATCCGCGAAGTGTCGTTTACCGCCGTGGGCGTCGACGGCAATACCCACGCCGTAGCTTTGTCGGAAGACGGCAAGCCGCGGGCATTTGATTATCAACCCAAACAGGAGCATTTGAGCATGACACCTGAAGAGAAGGCGGAATTTGACCAGCTGAAAGCGGATAAAGCCAAGCTGGAGCAAGAAAACGCCGATTTGAAACTCTCCGCGCATAAAGCGCAGATTGATGCCAAGTTGTCGGCAGCCGGTTTTAAAGCCGGAGCGGACGGCAAGTTTAGCGGCGTGGGTGAATCGACCTACAAACTGCTGCTTTCCGCTGATTTGAAAGACGCGGAAGCGGTAATCGCCGACCTGAAGCCCGCCGAGGCGGCCTTGTCGGGCGCGGGTAAGCCGCCGGTGCCGGAGGCGTTGCTGTCCGATGCGCAGCCCGGCAATCAGGCCGAACCGGCAGACGGCGTGAAGCTGTCGGTGGCGACGGGTAAAAGTTCTTTGAACGGAGGTGCGTATGTCTGACGCAAAAATGAAAGCCACCAGCGAAACTTTAGGCCGCGTAATGGGCGATTTCCTGAAATGGGAAGCCACGCCGCTTACCCGCGAGGCGGTAACCGCTTCCAAAGGCACTAAAATCGGCACGTTTGTCGATTATCCGCTGCGTACCGGTAAAAAGCTGTTGGCGTTGACCGACGAGCAAGACGGCAAGGTGCTGGTGCAGCCGCACAACTGCATTATCGATTTGTCGCTGGTTGCTGCCACGGCAGTTAACGCGGCGGCATCGACGGGCGGCAATCTCGACGGCCTGAAAAAAGACGGCGACCCCTACGGCATCGTCTATCAGGGTACGCCTGCCGCTTAAACCCAAACGGTGCAGGCCGTTTCAGACGGCCTAACCCATGTTTATTTTAAAAAGGAAAATCCATGCCTTTATCAAGTGAAAGCAAGTACGGCGTTAAGGCTTTGACCACCGCCATCAACAAAGTGCCGGCCACGCCTACCCAAATCCGCGACTTGGGCATTTTCGAGCCGCAATACCTCCACACCACTTATATCAACGTGGAGTATCAAGAGGGTCGTCTGAGTTTGGTACAAAGCAAAGAGCGCGGCGAATCCGGTCAAGCTATACCGCCTAAAGACCGAGTGATTAAAACGTTCCGGATCCCACATTTGCCTGAAGACGACGTCGTCCGTGCTGACGATGTGCAAAACCTACGCGCATTCGGCACCGACAAAGCCGAAACCGTGGAAAACGTGGTTAACGACAAGATGGCTGACGGCAAGCTCAATCTTGAATTCACCCGCGAGCACCTGATGCTGGGTGCGTTGCAGGGCAAGATTTTGGATGCCGACGGTACCATGCTGTACGACTTATATAAAGAGTTCGGCCTAACCCGCGAAACCGTGGATTGGAAACTCGACACCAAAACCACCGAAGTGGGCGAGTTAATGGATAAAACCATTGCCGGCCTGCGCGCCAAACAGAAAGGCGCGATGGTAACGGGCTGGGTAGCCTTGTGCGGTTTGGACTTTTTAGCCGCACTTAAATACCACGACAAAATCAAGCCACTCTACGAGCGTTACCGCGATGGCGCAGTCTATCGTGAAGGCTCGTTGAACCCGATTGAGTTTGAACACAACGGCATCAAGTTTATCCAATATACCGGCGACTTCGGCGCAAAAGGTGCAAAAATCGCTGCCGACCAAGCGATTTTGCTGCCGGTGGGCCGCAAGCTGTACACCGAGGCATTTGCGCCCGCCGACATGAATGCGACCGTCAACACCCGCGCGCTGCCGTATTACGCCAGCCGCGAGAAGCTCGACCACGACAAAGGCTGGAGCCTGCACATGCAGTCCAACCCGCTGCCGATTGCCTTGCGCCCCGAGCTGCTGGTAACGCTTTCCGTTTAAAAGGCCGTCTGAAATGCTGATTACCCGTGAAGATATGATTTTGCGGTTTTCCGAAAGGGAGATCGCCGCACTTACCGACCATGAATACGGCAAGACCGTAAACGTCGAAGTATTGGAACGGGCAATCGCAGACGCGGAAGCCGAGGCGGGCAGTTATCTGGCCGCCGCCGGTTATAAAAGCCTCGAAGGTGTGGAAACGCCCCGCGTGTTGGTGTTGAAGGTGTGTGACATTGCCCGCTACTACCTGCATGCAGACGGCGATATTGAAATCGTTGAAAAACGCTATAAGGCGGCTATTGAATGGCTCAAATCCTTGGTTAAGGAGCCGCGTCTGTTGGGTTTGGATGCAAGCCGGCCTGCGGGCAAGGCTTCGGACGGCCTGTATGCCGTGATGCCGAACATGGTGGAGCAATGGCATGAAATTAACCGTTGATACCAATCTGCCCGAGCTGCAAGCGCATTTAAATACGCTGTATATCCGTTTAAACGGAGATTTAAAACAGCCCTTGGATGCCGTAGCTGCGCTGCTGGAAAACAGCACCCGCAAGCGTTTTGAAACCAAAACCGCACCCGACGACAGCAAGTGGGCGGATTTATCGCTGTGGACGCTGTATGCCAAAACCGGCAAAAACGGCAAAACGCGCGGCTCGATTTTGGTTGACCGCGGCGACTTGTTGAGGAGCATCACCAGTCACGCCACCGAAAGTATGGCTGAAGTCGGCACCGACCGGGTATATGCCGCCTATCTGCAAACCGGAACCGCCAAAATGCCCGCCCGCCCAATCTTTGGTTTGAGCGAGCAAGACCGCAGCGACATCCGCGAATCGTTGGGTGAGTGGCTGCAAACCATTTGGAGCAAGTAGTTATGGCAAAACTGCCGATGTATCAAAACATGCTCGCCTGCTACCCCGCCATCTTGGAGCGAATGAAGCAAGTGCCGGGCGTGAGCGATGTTTTAGAGGCTGCGGATTTAGAGGCGGTAACGTCAGACCGCAAAATCAAGCCGCAAGACGGTGTGGTTTATGTGGTGTTCGACGGCTTCACACCCGATACGACAGCCGGAAACAAAGGTTTGTTGCGCGAGCGTTTGAGCTTCAGCTTCATTTTGGCCAAACGCCAATACAACCCGAACCGCCTGCAATACGGCGAGGACGGCGTAGGCGAAACCATTACCGCCATCAAGTCGGCATTTCAGGGTTTCGACCCCTGCGGCGACAACGGCCAAAAGCTCACGCTGGAGCCGTTTGCCGCCCGCGCCGCCCTGCCCATTGCCTACCACGAAGGCTTTGCATTTTTCCCGATGCGGTTTGAAACCGCAGTAGCCATTGAATTGAGAAAGGACTGATATGCCTATCAACCGCACCGCCGATCACGGCCTGATTTTTGAGGGCGACGTAAAAGTACGCAACCGCAATATCGCCGATGGCGGCATTTACGATGTGGGTAATACCACGTCATTAACCACCGCATCATCTACCGAAAGCAAAGAGCGCGCCAGCAAGCGCAAAGGCACTTACGGCCAAGCATTGGATAGCTTGGTAACCCAAAAACCGACCGAAGTCGGTTTAAAGCTCGATACTTTTGATAAAGAAAACTTGGCAATGGCCTTGATGGGCGAAGCCGCTGTTATTGCCGCCCGCGCCGAAACCGTAACCGATACCGTGATTCATATCGGCAAAAAAGGTCAGGGCTACAAGTTGCCGCACGAAAACATCGACCCGTCCACAATTAAGGTCAAGAACAAAAGCGACCAAAACGTGGCGGCAGAAAAGGTTGTATTTAATGCCAATGTCGGCTTGATTGAAATTGACCCGTCTGCCGACAACGTGAACGATGATGAAGACATCAAAGTAAGCTACAAAACCCGCGCCGCAGGCGGCTTCAAAATCAGCGCAGGCGCATTGAGCCGATTGGATTTGGAAATTTGGGTTGACGGCAAAAACCGCATCACCGGCGAGGCGGGCGTATTACACATTCCGCACGCTGTGTTGGCTGCCGACGGCGATATCGACTGGTTCGGCGACGACTTCGCGGAAGCCGCCTTTAAAGGCACGGCGGTGCTGTCCGAGGGGCAAACATCAACTTATTACTTCTCCAGCTTTAGCAATTAATCCGTATGTCAATAATAAAGGCCGTCTGTTTTCAGACGGCCTTTTGTTATGGCGTGGCTTAAAAATCCCAACCTTCTCGGCTGATGTATCCATCCCAGCCTTCACGGGCGATATTGTCGTCGTATCCGTCGCGGGCTACCTCATTTCCATCCCAGCCATCTTGTTTTAATTTGAACATCATTTTTCCTTTTTGTGATTGTTTTGTCATGCGTTTGAAAGTGCCACGGCAACGGCGAAAATCAAAAAACCGACCACAACGGCAGCGGCATAAAGCGGCAGCTTGGCGAGTAGAGATGTAGGGTTATCCCCTTTTGCGGCAGCCGGGCGGTATCTGCCTGAATTGGTCAGTAGCCCCGCGCAAAACAACAGCAACAATAATAATTCCATAACATCTCCCGTAATGAACGACGTCCGGTAGTCCGGTGCAGTCTCTTATCAATAATTACGGATTAGCATAACGCAAATATAAAGGTTTATCAATATGGCATCGGCAGAGCTTCAGGCCGGCATCCGCATTACGGCGGGTGTGGACGGCGCGGAACAGATTAAGACGCTGGCAGACGAAATTCAAGCGGCAGGGCTGGATACGGCCAAATTATCTGAAGAGGCGCAGAAACTGCATGAAACATTTACGAAAACGTCGCAACAGCAGGCATTAATCGAGCAGTACAAGGCTTTGGAAAAAGAGCTGGAAGAAACGGGCCGTGCCATGAAGGCCGCCGATACCCTGCTTGACGGGCTGCACGAGAGCATGAAAGACGGGGCAACCGACGAACAAAAAGAGGCGGTGGCAAAGCTGCGTTCGGAAATGGAAAAGCTCGCAAAAAAAGAAACCGAGCTTGCTGAAAAAGTGCGCGACTCCCGCAATGCCATGACTGCGGCGGGCGTGTCGGTTAAAAAACTTGCGGCCGACGAACAGCGGCTGGCAACGGAAGCATCGGCAGCAGCCGTCAAAATGGACAAGCTGGCCGCCGAGGCACAGGAGCTCAAAGCTATTGCCGATGCCCGTATCCAATTGGGGCTTGATACAGACGATAAAGCGCGGCAGGAGATAGAGAAAACCAAGCAGGCTTACGAAACCCTAAAAAACAGCGGCACATTGAGCCATGCTGAACTGGCGCGCGCGGCGGAACTGCAACGCGACAAGGTATATAAAATCGAACGCAGCTTGAGCGACCTGCGCCCGACGTTGGCGGATGTCGCAGACGAGTTGCAGGGCGTAGTTACCAAGGCCGGCGGCTTGGCTTATGTGGGGCGAGAAGCGGTCAAGTTTGAATCTGCAATGGCGGGCGTAAAAAAAGTGGTAGATGGTACGCCCGAGCAAATAGCGGAATTGTCGGGCGAAATCAAACGCATGGCGGGCGAGTTGGGCGTCGTGCCCGAGCAGTTGGCGGAAATTGCCGCACAGGGCGGCCAGTTGGGCGTTGCTTTAGACAGATTGCCCGAGTTTACCGAAATGGCGGCGAAAATGTCGGTGGCGTTCGGTATATCCGCTCAAGAGGCGGGCGATGCGGCGGCTACCATTGCCAACGTATTCCAATTGCCGATTGAAGAAGTGGAGCGGCTGGGCGATGCGGTCAACACTTTGGGGAACAATACCGCCGCCCGCGAGAAAGACATTATTGCAGCTATGACCCGCATCGGCGGTACGGCCAAGCAGTTTGGTTTGGCAGCTGAAGAAGCGGCTGCTTTGTCCGGTGCGTTTATTGCTTTAGGTAAGCCGCCCGAGGTGGCGGCAACAGCCATCAATGCGTTGCTGCAAAAATTGCAGACTGCACAATCGCAGGGCAAGGATTTTCAGACGGCTTTAAGTCAAATAGGCTTGTCGGCGGATGATATGGCGGCAAATATTGCGGCCAACCCGCAAAAAGCCCTAAGCGAGTTTTTGGGTAAACTGCAACAGCTCGACAAACAGAGCCGTGCCTTGGTGCTTTCCGACTTGTTCGGCGCGGAATACAGCGACGATATCGCGCTGTTGGTCGGCTCGCTCGGGGAGTACGAAAAAGCTTTGGGTTTGGTGTCCGACAAGGCGCAAACTTTAGGTGCGATGCAAAACGAATTTGCGGCGGCAATGGATACGGCGGAAGGCCGTCTGAATCAGGCTAAAGCATCTTTTCAGGCGGCGGCCGCTACTATTGGCGAGGCCCTGTTGCCCGCCATTTCTGCCGTTGCTTCGGGAGCCGCGCGTGTGGCTGACACGGTGGGTTCTGTGGCTGAGCAGTTCCCGGTTTTGACCCAGCTTGCGGTTATGTATGCAGGTTTGCGCGTGGGTATGCAAGCGTTGGGAACTGTTGCCCGTTTAACCGGCGCGACATCGGTTAGAAGTATGCTGCAAGCCGAAGTTGGTACCAAGAAATTTTCAACGCAACTGTTGGCGGCAAAAGCCGCCGCTGCGGCATTAAATACCGAATTGGGTAAAACCGCCGCCCGTGATCTTGATATTTTAAAAAATGCGGCGGGAGGATTGAAAGACAAGCTGGCGCAGGCAGCACATGCGGCGGCGGGGATAGGTATTGCATTAAGCACGGGTACGAGTGTCGGCGAATGGGCTTATCAGAGCTTTACGCCGGTGCGCGCGCTCGGCGATGAATTGGGGCGGGCTTTGGCTTATGTGGATGCCATTTTTACCGACCGCACGTTTGATGACGTATCCAAGCATTTTAAAACGTCTGCCCAAGCTGCCCGCGAGTTAGCCGAAGCAGAGAAGGCAGCTGCCAAAGCTAAGGCGGAGCGGGCGGAAGCCGATGCCAAAGCGGCCGCGGCAGAATCTGCCCGCATCACGGCGATGCAACAACAATACCGCAGTTTAAAAACCGAACATGACGCGGTAGCCGCGTCCATGAAGGTGTTGCAATCGGAAGGTTTGGGGAACGGCGAAATTTACGTCCAACTTGCTACGCAGGCAGATGGTTTGCGGGCGGAAATGGAAAAGTTAAACGCCGAGTTAAACAAAGCTGGCGCGGACTTTAAATTTGACACCGGCGCGATTGCCGAAGCAAAAAACGCGCTTAAAGACTTGGGATTGACCGCAGAGCAGGTGTCTAGCGGAATCAGCGAAGAAGCTGCGAAAGGTTTGGCGGCTTTCGACAAGGCAGCAGTACAGTTCGGGCATGACAGCGAGCAGATGGCGCGGATTTTTCAGGCTGCATTATCGAAAATGGACAGCCCCGAAGCCGTTGAAGCCCTGAGAAAACGCTTGGAAGACGTGGGCAAGCAGGCCGGATTGACTGCCGAAGAGATTGCCAAAATCGGCGAGAAAGCCCCCGATGTTGCCGCTAAAGTGTCTGAAGCCTTTGCCAAAATAGGCGTGGATGCCGAAGCCGCCACAACAGGAATCAGCAGTAAAGCCAAAGAAGCGTTTGCCGACTGGCAGGCGGCATCGGCGGCGGCCAAGGACGCAGGCATTGAAGACGCCCGTTTAATCCGCAACGGTTTTGAGCAGATGATGGGCAAACTGCAAAGCCGTGCCGAGTTTGAGGCGTTCCGCGCACAGTTGCAAAAGAGCGGTGATGCTGCGGCGCTGACAAAAGAGCAAATCCAGCGGCTGAACGATGCGGCTAAAGAAGGTGCGGCAGGAGCCAAAACGGCTTATGACGCGATGGCTCAATCCATCAAAACGGCTGCCGCTGCCGCCGATTTAAGCCGCGTAGCGGCAGAGGCTAAGGCCGCATTTGAGGCGGGTACGATTACCGCCGCCCAATATGATCAGGTATTGGTGCAGGTTAAACAGCGCACCGCCGAGCTGGAGGCGCAGTCGGCCAAGGCGGGCGATACGGCGGCTAATGCCCATAACAAAGCGGCCGCAGCTGCCGATAATCATGCACGGGCGGCGCAAGGTGCGGGGAAATCCAACAAAGAGCTTGTCGACGGCATGGGTAAAGTAGCCGGCGCATCTGAATCGGCAACCCGAAAAGTCAACGCCCTGCATCAAGGTATCAGCAGCACCTACGGTGTGGTCAAACTCACGCGCGAAGAGTTTGTGCGCTATAACAATCTGCTGCACGGCCTGACCGAGCAAGGCACGCACTTCTTGCGCAAAGGCTGGCGTGCTTATGCCGACCAATTTTTAAACAGCATCAAAGAAGCCAACCGCGCACAGGAAGAATTAAACGCCGCTATTTCAGACGGCACGGTTAATATGGGCCATCTTATCCGTGCGACCAACGCGGCGGGGGCGGCTGCGGGCAAGCTGGATAAGGCCGGCCTTGCCAACCTGCAAAACTCCATTGAAGCAGCACGTCAAAAGCTGGTGCAGCTGAAAGACGAAGCCACGGATGCCCGTTTGTCGATTGAAGCGGAATTGGCTGCCATCAACGGCGACGAAGAAGCGGGTTATGCCTTGCAGCAGCAGCGCAAATTGGCGGAATTGAGAGCCAAGCAGCAGGCAGCGGACAAAAACGGCCAAAGCGATGTGGCGGGTGAATGGGCGCGGGCGTTGCAGGCGCAGGAAACCCTATATGCCCGTCAAAAAGAGCAGCGACAGCGGGAAAAGGCCGAGGAAGAGCAAAGGCAGCGCGAAGCGGCGGCAATTAACAAGGATGGCGGCAGCCGCTTGAATCTCGGAGATTTGGATAATCTCAAACTTGACGGGCTTGGTGATGCTGCAAGTAGTGTGATTAAACAACTTGAATCAGCCCTAAATGCCCGAGATGCCAAAGTCGTTGAAAAAGCCGGGCAGGAATTGTTAAATCAACTGCAAGCCGGACTCCAGCGTATGAGTTAGGCCGTCTGAAAAAATCCCGATAATCCGACCAAGTGAAGCCCTTATCCCCCGCCCCGTGCGGGGCTTTTTTTATTATATCTTGGAGGAGTTTATAAAATGGCAAACGATTATTGGCAACTAAAGCGCAAGGATACCGGCGCGATTATCCGGCTGCCGCAGGATATGCGTTGGATGGATGAATTTGAGTGGTCGAAAGTGGCGCAGGCCGCGCCGCAGCGTACCCTGTCGGGCGGCTTGGTGATACAGCAGGGCGTTAAGCTCAACGGCAGGCCGGTTACGTTGGGCGGCGATTGGGTGTGGCTCAAGCGCGGCGATCTGCATACCTTAAGAGAATGGAGCGACACGCCCGCGCTGGAAATGGAGCTGACCCATTACGACGGGCGCACCTTCGACGTGGCATTTAGGTTGCACGATGCGGCAATGAACCGCATTGAGCCGGTTCAATACGCCACCCCCGAAACAGACGGCGACAAATACACTGCCGCCATTTTGTTAATGACGATTTAATCAGGTTTTAAAACATGACAAAAACCACGCGATTAACCCAGCAGGATTTGCAGATTTACCCCAGCCAACGCTTGACCGACACGCCCGACGGCGGCGGATTGATGGTCGGAACGCCGTTAACGGGCGAGGATAACGAGATTTTTCCGCCGGTATCCGACGTTGACCGCACGATGGGCAGTTTTGATGCGCGCCTGTTGTATCCGGGTGTGTTGCGGGCGGATGCGGAGCCGCTTTACGGGGCGCACTTTATCATTTCCGAGCCGCCGCAGGCAGATAATGTGTCGTTTTTGGCGTTTAAAGCCCGCAACTACGGCGAAAGCCGCGCCGAAATTATGCCCCGCATCGAAGCATACAGCGTACCCACCGTGGAAAGCCGCATGACCCTGCTTGGTCGACACATGGCCGGCATCCGCATGATTCAGGCGTACCAGCGAGAAGAAGCTCCGCTGCCGAAAGTGGGCGAACGCTACTGCTTGGAAATGCGCGAAACATCGGGCAATAAAAACATCATCCGCTATCAGTATTTTCGTATCGCCGATTTGGAACACGAGGTGCGCACATTTGAAATCCCGCTGCCGGGCGGTGGGGTAAAGGAAATCCAGCGGCGCGTGCTGAAAATGGAGATTTACAACCCTTTATCAGACGACTACAACGGCACCGCCTACCCCGTCGAAGGCTATGCGGGCAACGGCACGGCCATTCTGGAAACGCAGGTTGCCGATTCGGCGACCTACTACGGGGTGCGCCCGTTGGCCGAAGCCCTGAATAAAGGCTCGCTGGAACTGCGGGTGGACAGCATTTATGAAAAGCTGGTGCCGACATCCACGGTAGAAACCCCTTATGCCGACCAGTATCCTGTGGCGGCCGAAGCGTGGGTTCCTGCGGGGGCGGAGCGTGTCATGTTTAAGTCGGAGGGCGCGGTATCCGGCAATATTTGGCTTGAGCATCCCGTTATTCCGGGTACGGTCAAAATACAGGGCTGGCAAGACGATGCTCAAGGCCGTCTGAAAAAAGGCGGCAATATTGTCAACATCGACTACAAGCGCGGCCTGATTGCCGATATGCCGCCGAGTTTTGCTTTAACCGTAACCGCCGTTCCGGGGGCGGTGCAAACTGCTGCCCGAAACTCAACCTATATCGAAATCAAAGACACCAACCAAGGTACGCAATGGGCACCGCTGTTGCAGCCTGCGCCGTTGCGGGGCAGCCTGACCGTATCGTTTATGAGCTTGGGTGTGTGGTACACCCTGCGCGATATGGGCGACGGCATTTTGCGCGACGGCGAAAACAACCCTTGCGGCACGGTAGAGCCGACTGGGTCGGCGGTGGTGTCGTTGCCGACCCTGCCCGATGTCGGTACCAACCTTGTTTTTGCATGGTCGCCTGAATCCGATTACAAAACATTTAAAGCCGATAAAGCGGGCACGGACTCCGTTGCTAAAAGCGTGGAAGGTTGGGCGGTATATCCCAAACAGGCGGCGGGCCGAATCAAGCCCGGTACCTTGAGTATGACGTGGAATGACGGAGAAGAAAAAACCGCTACCGATAACAGCGGCGGCAAGCTTACCGGCCACGCCGAAGGCGATGTGTTTTACGATGCCGGCCGTGTGTGGGTATCGTCGGGTATTAATGCGTCCACCGTGCGTATCAACTGGCAGGAGTACACCGATTTGCCGGTTAAAACCGAGGTACGCGACAGCATGCAGGATACGTTGCGCATTTCAGTTGGAAAAACCGCACCGGGATCGCTGAACATGTTTGTGCGGATGTTGGTATCTGTTGCCGGCACGCAGCGCACCCGTATCAAAATCGGCGAGGGCGGCTTGTTCGGGCGTTACGAATATGACAAAACAGACCATCAATACGATAACCAATCGTTCACGGCTGAAATAAGCGATAGCGGCCAAGGCAGCCTGATGATGAACGGCAAAGTGCTGGCGGGAACCAGTATCAATTATGCTGACGGCTCTATTGTGCTGCCTGCATCTGCCTTTAAAATTCGTGCGTTTGGTTATCAGGATGCGTTGGCCGAAATAGGTTCCGGCGCTAAAAAAATCAATATCCGCGGCCAAGAGTATGAGTTGGATAGTTTTACCGTCAACTTTACCTATGCTTCGGCTACTGTGATGCCGTCTGAAACGGTGCGGGCGGTGGAGCGCACGGAAACCGTGCCGACCATGAGTTTCAACGTGCTGCGCGGCGGTTATGCAGGCAGCCGCGTGGTTACGGATACATGGGCTTTTACGGCGGGCGAAACCAAAATCATCGAGCGCGGCGGCCAGTTGTACAAAAACTGGAGCCATCAAACCGGCACGGGCGATGTTATCGGCAGTATAAATACGCGCACCGGCGAGATTGTGATGTCCGATATTTCGATTAACCTTGCCACCATTAAAATTGTTGCAGGTATCGTCGGGGAGCCGGATACTAAAATCGGTAATTTTGTCGGGCGCACCCCCGCTGCGCCGGTCAAGCCCGAAAGTTTTACCGTGTATGCCACGGAAACAGGCGCAGACGGCCAAGTGCGGACATTGACGGGGCGGTCAAATGCCTTGGGCGAGATTGACGGCGAGCTTAAGGGCAAAATCCACTATGAGACAGGTTTTTTCAGTATTGAGGGCGGGGCATTGTTTTATGCAGACACCCTGCGCTTCAACTGTGTAACCCAAGACAATATCCCGCTGGATTCCAGTATTATCGGCATTGATTCCGTGCGCCTGCCGTCTGACGGCCGTGTGCCGGTGTACCGCAAAGGCGATATGATTGTGATCGGCAACCGCATCAAACAGGATTTGGGCAGCACGTTTACGGGTAATCAAACCGTGCAGCTTGACCGTCAAAACAGCGACCGCATTTGTTTGGTTGATGCCAAGGGCAAGCATGTGTTGGCCGATAAATACAGCTATGATTTGGCTGCCGGCACGATAACGTTTGCCGAGCCGTTGGATTTGTCGGACTACACCTACCCCCTCACGGCGGTACAGGCGTGGGAAGAGGAAAACCGTGTGATGGGTGTGGATATTTCAGGCCGTCTGAAATTGCAGTTTCCCGTAGGGCGAGATTATCCGAAAGAATCGACCTATATATCCAGTGCATTAATCGGCGGAGATTTGCTGGTGCGGGCGACCGAGCCGTTTTCGCAGCAGGCTTGGGATAATGTTTGGGCGGACGAAATCCGCGGCAATCCCGTTTTGTCGCGACTAGATGTCAAAAACTACCCGATTAAGCTCACCAGCAACGGCGCGATTACCGAGCGTTGGCTGCTGCGCTTTACCAGCGACACCCAATACGAGCTGTACGGCGAGCGGCTGGGCTTGATTGCCAAGGGCGATACTTTGGGCGATTTGGCTCCGGTCAACCCCGCCACAGGCAAGCCGTATTTCACGCTCAACCGCTTGGCATTCGGCGGCGGCTGGGGAAGTGGCAACTGTGTGCGCTTTAATACCTACGGCACGCCGACGCCTGTTTGGATTCTGCGGGCGGTGCAACCGACCACGGTTAAGCAGACCGAGCGCGACGGATTTTCCGCCTGCCTGCGCGGTAATACCGTTATCGATGAGTAAGGTATATAATGCGCTTTAACAACTCCCCCTGCTTTGCCGTCGCCCGTGGCGGGTTCACAAGGCAGGGGGCTTTCCGAATAAGGCCGTCTGAAATTATGTTCAGGCGGCCTTTGTTGTGAATGAAGCGGGTCGACAACTTAATCTATTGCGCGCGCGGGAAAATCGGGCATCTAAAACCGATTTTAAAAGGCAGATTAAACCATGTTTAAAACCGAACGTGTGCCGGTTACTTTATTTCAATCGACCGATGAGAGCGCGCCTCAGCTTACCGCATCCGCGGGCAGTCTGAAAACCATTTTGAAAGCCTGTTTGGTAACGGGCTATGGCGACAAGCAGCCGCTGGGCTGGGAATCGGCTCATGAAGACAGCACCTATATTGCCTTCCGCAGCAAACACAACAAAGCCAGCAAGTGTTGGATTTCTGTTGATAACCAATACGAACGTGCGGCGGTGGTAACAGGCTATCATGAGATGTCGGCAAAAAACACCGGAGAAAATCAGTTCGGCGAAGGACTCGTTAAATTGTTTGACAGCCAATCGCAAAATGCTCCGTGGGTGTTGGTAGGACATGAACGCGGCTTTTGCCTGCTGGTAAGGTCGGCATATCAATATAAAGAAAGCTGCTCGCAGATGATTTATTTCGGTGATTTTTCCACTCTTGCACCTGCCGATAACAAGAATTGTATTTTGCTCAAAAGCGGACATCAATTGAGCGATGCGAAATACCTTACTTCGGCTTTCTATGGTGTGGGTGACCAAATCGTAGCTTCCAACTCAAGCCAAATGCCCAGATACCAGAGTGCCCTCGCTGTTTCTGCCGACAAACTGGGGCACGATGTAACGTGTGCGTTTGCTTCTGCTGCTCAGGCATATAGAAATGCAACCTACCCTGATTTCGTATCACAAGGTTTCTCGGCTTTTGAGATTTTTATAGTGGAATATAGATTCGTCAACAACTCAAGCAGATATCATTTGCGTGGCTTGCTCGGCGGTATCATGATGATAAGGGAGAACCTCTCCAATATGACAGATCTTATATTCTTTGACAATATAGATGAGAGCGGAGACCGTTTCATTAAATTCAACACCAACGATCAGTATGTCGGTCGGGATTGCTTCCTGCTCAACTCTACAGCATGGGAAATTTAAACCATGCTGTTTAAGTCCCGTATAGCTATTTACAGGCGGCCGCGTCATGAACAGCCTGTGAAGATGGCGGTTAAGAGCCGTGCTGTTATTTACAGCCGTCCCCGCCATTCTCAGCCTTTATTTGGTGTGGTCAAATCCCGAACGGGAAACCACTACGGCCGCACTCACGGCGGCGGTTTTATTGCCGGGCGCGGCGACGGTATTTTGACCGTAGGAGGCCAGCCCGCCGAGCGGCGCATCCTCTTATTCGAGCGCGAAACGTTTGCGGTAGTGCGCGGGGTGTGGAGCCGACCCGACGGAACTTATCTGCTCGACCGCATTAACCCTGACCGCGACTATTTGGTGCTGGCCCTCGACCATAAAAAACAATACGAGCCGGTTGCCTATGATTTTGTGCGCCCGGCTGTGCCTGAAAGCGGCTAGGCCGTCTGAATAACACACCATGAGCGATACCCGCAGCACTTCCCCCGATGCCTTGCCGTTGCCGTTCGGTTTGCCGATTGCTGCCGACCGTAACGTTGCGGCATTGCCTTTGCCGCTCAAACGGCGGTTGGGCGACGTGCAAGACGGCGGTTCGGTTGCCCCTGATAAAGACCGTGACTACGGTTATAACCCGTGGCGCGACCCTGTGCGGCCGATGGTGTCGGCATCGTTCGGCTTTGTGTTGCCGCCCGTTGCTATGCGTGCGGCCCTGCAAGGCGGTTTTTCAGGTGGCCTGCCCGTAGCGTTGGATTATGCCGGTGTGTATATGGATGCGGTAGATGTGGCCGCCTGTATGCAGGCTGCGGTGCAGGGTATGGCAGCCCTGAAACGCAAGCAAAAAAGCGTGTATGCCCCCGCCGTGCTGTATGCCGGCGAAGCCACAGCCAATATCAGCGGCATGGCGGATTTGAGGCGCGAAACCCGCGCAAATATGTCGGGCGGGGCGTCTTTGGTAAGGTGTGACCGTCAACCGTCGGGCGTGGCCGAAGCATTGCGTAAGTGCGGGCTGCATGATTTTAGGCCGTCTGAAAGCAAGGTGTTTACATTGGATGCTTACGTTTCCGCCCGCGCGCCAACGGCAGCCTGCCGAAAATCGGTAAGCCTGCCCGCCTTGCCCGTGCCGTGCGAGTGGTACGAAATCCCCGCCGAGCCTATGCCGCCGCAACCGCCCGACAATACTTATGTATGCGGCTTGCGCCCGCCGCCCGATAAGATGCCGCTGCGTTTCCGCCGCCGCGTTATCGGGCATGGCTCCGGCAGTATGCCGATACCGTTTACCTGTCATCCCGAACTTAAAACCCCCGTATTAAAGGCTTATATGATAGTCAATACCGTATCCGCATCGTTTGACGATACCCCGCTCACGCTGTTATCGGCATCGTTTACCACCGATATGGGCGGTTATTGTTGGCAGGGTACGGTGACGGTGCCCCCTGATGATTTTGCCCGGCTGGGTATGGATGATCGGGCAAAAGGCCGCGAAGCGGTGATTGCCGTCAATATTAATGGCGGGCTTTTTGTCATATTGGCCGAGGAATACCGAGACAACCGTGCGTTCGGCCAAAAAAGCTACACGGTATCAGGCCGCAGCGTTACCGCCCGTTTGGGCGAGAGTTATGCCGTACAGGCAGGCGGTGTGTTTGATGCGCCTATTTATGCGCGCCAAATTGCCGACACCCAGTTGAAAAACACGGGTATCAGATTAACCGACTGGCGGGCGGCCGATTGGCTGATTCCTGCCGGCATCTACGCATCAACCGATAAAACGCCGATGGCGGTTTTGCAGGAATTGGCGCAGGCGGCAGGGGCGTTTGTCGAAAGCCACCCCGGAAATGCCGAAATCAACATCAAGCCCCGCTGGAAAAAGCCCGCGTGGGAAGTATCTGCCGCGTCGCCTGATGTTTCCATTCCTGCCTCCGTTATTTTGAGTGTCAGCGGCAGCCGCAGCGTTAAACCGCTGGCAGGCGGTGTATTTGTGTATGCCGACCATGCCAAAGGCAAAGGGGCGGACGTTTACCGCAAAACGGGCAACCGTGAGCCGCGAGCCGCAGCCGTTACGGGGCCACTTTATACCGACATCCCCGTGCTTCAGGCGGCGGGTGTGGCGGCATTGAGCGATACGGGTACGCACAAAACCGAAACCGTTACCCTGCCCGTATCCGACAAATATGCCCTGCCGTTGGCGCAATTGGGGCAGATTTGGCAGATACAGGAGCCTGCGGGGTCGTGGCAAGGCGTGGTAACGGGTGTGACGCTGGCCGTCGATATTGAAAACGAAGCCCCGCGTGTATTGCAAACGGTAGTTATTAACCGCTACTTGGATAATTAAGGCGATTTTAAAAATGAACATTTTTGAGCAATTTAATGCCATTTTTAACCGCGAGCAGCGCGGTATTGCCAAAATCACAGGTGATTTGGGCGGCGGCAGCTTTGCCGCCCGTGCGCACGGTGGCGGAAACATCGTTTTAAGCGGTCAGGCGGCGAACGGGCAGAGCGTGTTTTACGACAAGCGTACCAATAAGATTCTCGGGCAGGCTCCCGATTTGCAAATCACCGATATTCCCGTGTAGTGAACGGCCTGTACTCTGATAAGGCCGTCTGAAAACGTAAACTTTCCCCATGAACAAGCCTTTAACCTACAAGCGCGGCGAAACCGTGGAAATCACGCTGCTGTTAGATATTTTGGACGACTACGGCATTTCCGCCCTTTATGGCGTGAATACCCTTGCCCGTATCCGCCCGAAATTCGGCAATGACGCGGCAGCAGCCTTTGCCGTGGATGTGTTTCCCGAGCAAAACCGCGTGTTGTTGACGCTGCCTGCCGAGCAGTCGGCCAAGCTGAAAGAAGGTGCTTATGTTGCCGATGTGGCCTTTACCCGCCTTTCAGACGGCCTTGTGCAGATGAGTGGGGATATAGCCGTCGAAATCATCAAGGGGACGAGCCATGCTGGTTAACTTCCGCGTTTACCGCGGCAATATTGCCCATGCCGAACGGCGGTTCGATGACGATTTATATAAGGTTTGGCTCGCCCAGCCCGAAAACCAAGGCAAAACCTTTGATGACTTTACCGTGTGGCTACAAAGTTTCAGGCCGTCTGAAGAAGAGGCTCCCGATTTTGTCGCCCGCCTGATTTTAGCCATGTCATAAGTGATAAAAATATGAAATTAAGTGAACGTATTAATCAATTCATCGATAAAGTCGGCGAAGTGCTTAAGGGCATTAAGGGCGACATCGGCCATAAATCGGCATTGCAGACCGAGCATAAAGACAGCTTGGTGGGCGCGGTCAACGAGCTTAAAACCCGAATCGACAACGCTTCATCAGGCGGAAATGCCGCCATTAACGACAACGCGCCCGCGTCTGAATCTAGCGTTTACTCCAGTCAAAAAACGCAACAGCTGATTGATGCCGCTAAAAATGATGTAAAACAGGAAGTTAAAACCGAAATCTTAGACGGTGCAGAAGAAGCCTACGATACTCTGAAAGAGGTAGGAAACTATATTAAAGAAGATAAAAGCGGAGCGGCGGCAATGGCCGAGCAAATCGGTAAGCGCTTGCGTATCGACGAATCTCAAGTGTTGTCGCCCGAGCAGAAAACCGCCGTGGAAACCACTTTGAATTTAGGCGATACCGATACCGATTTTGTCGCCCGTTTTGAGCAGGCACTGCAATGACACTTAAGCAACAAATAGAGCGTCTGTGCGACCGCATCGCCGATGAGTTCGAGAAATTGAAACAAAACAGTGCTGTGCCGCCTTACCAAGAATTTCAAGAAGGGTATTACACCCGCCAGCAATTGGAGCAATTTAACGGCGGCAAGCCTTTAGCTAATTCTCGGTTTGTTACTTGCCCTTGGCCAAAGGCATTTCAAGGGCGGCCGTGTGTACAAATAACGCTTGATATTGTCTCGTCTAGTTCAAGAGTTCAATATATTCAAAATATTACAGAGAGTAGTTTCGATGTTGCCACCAACTACGCAGCCGACCTTCGGGGCGTGTGGTTTAGGGCATATGTGAAATAAGGAGGATTGTAATTTAGAGATTTTAATGAGGGGCGGCGACGGGCAGGTGCTGGAACACTTGCCCGCCAGCCAAGCAGACCTAACCTGCATTGACTTCTAGGGCCGCCTTGCCTAGCTAGGCGGCGGAGATTTTACCTTAAACGGAGTGAATGCGACATGGTTAATTATCGCCAATTACGCTGCGTCTGCTGTTTAAAGCTGTTGGCTAAAGGCAGCGGTAGCGTGCAAATTAAGTGTAACCGCTGTAAAACAATCAATACTTTCAATTAATTGGTTAACAGAGTGCCTTGAGCGCCATATTTTAAAATAGAGCATCAAGAATGCCGACGCGAAAGGAAAATATGGATGCACAAGCACCTTCACGACCAACCGTCGGCAGCCTATTTGCAGGCATCGGCGGCTTCGATCTCGGTTTTGAGCAGGCAGGGTTCAAAACGGAATGGCAAGTTGAAATCGCCGATATTCCCCGCGCCGTGCTTGCCGACAGATTCCCGCATGCAAAGCAGTTTACCGATGTCAGGACATGCTTGCCCGACTTATGGCGCACCGATGTCATCATTGGCGGATTCCCCTGCCAAGATGTCAGCACCGCAGGCAAGCGCCGCGGACTTGCGGGCGAGCGCACCGGCCTGTTCTTCGACGCACTCAATATTGTCAACACGCTTAAGCCCCGCTGGGTGGTGCTTGAAAACGTCACGGGGCTGCTCAATTCAAATGATGGCAAAGACTTTCAAACAGTTATCCAGTCCCTTGCCGAATGCGGGTATGTGGGATGCTGGCGAGTGCTTGATGCTCGCTATTTCGGAGTCCCCACAAAACGCCGTCGCGTATTCGTGGTCGCTGGACTGGGAGAGCAGCCACCCATTGAGTTTATGGCTGACGCCGGGCCAACTGACAGACTGGCTGGCAAGGCGGCAGCGGGTAGCCCGTGGGCGGACGCACACCCAACTTTACTTGCAGGCTTCCCCAGCGGGACGAATATCGACATCTCGGGTGCCAATATCTGCCTTGTCGCCGACGGACGGAGTAAGATGGTTGAGCGGGGCAGAACGGTTGCAGATAATGGGCTTCGCAAAGGATTGGATGCGTCCAACTTTGCGGAAGCTCGGGCTGCCGGAAACGCCGTCTGTCCGCAAGTCGCACGTTGGATCGCCGAAAAACTCATCAAAACATTTTGATTAATCAAAAAGGCAGAGTGCCGCGAGCGCCTGCTGTCTATGACACATTACACTAAAGCTCCTCTGCCGTTTGTCGGGCAAAAACGTAACTTTATCAAGCAGTTTAAACAGGTTCTAAACCATATCCCTGCCGACGGGGACGGTTGGACGATAGTGGATGCATTCGGCGGTAGTGGTTTGCTGGCTCATGTTGCCAAACACGTTAAACCAGCAGCCCGCGTCATTTATAACGATTTCGACGGCTATGCCGACCGTTTGCGCCATATTCCCGACACAAACCGTCTGCGCAAGAAGCTTGCAGAATTATTGGCAAGTTATCCGCGCGATAAACATATCGACAAAGCAACTAAGTCTAAGGTCGTTGATGTCATCGAATCATTCGACGGCTATAAAGACTTGGGCTGTCTGCGTTCTTGGCTACTGTTCAGCAGTAATCAGGCCGGTACAATGGCCGAGTTTCTTGGCAAAAATATGTATAACTGTATCCGACAAACCGATTACCCCGATGCCGAATACTATTTGAAAGGATTAGAGATTGTTTCCCAGCCGTTTCAAACCCTGCTGCCCCAATATACATCGCAGCCCGATACCCTGCTCGTACTCGATCCCCCGTATGTATCAACATTACAAGGCATGTATGCCAACCAAAATTACTTCGGCATGGTTGAGTTTTTGCGTCTTATCCACATGGTTCGCCCGCCTTTTGTCTTCTTCAGCAGCACACGCAGCGAGTTTATGGATTATTTGGATTTCATAAAAGAATACCGCCCTGACGATTGGGCGGTATTTGATGGGATGGAGCATGTAAGTTACACAGCAAGCGTCTCTACAAGGGCGAAATATGAAGACAATATGGTTTTTAAATTCTAGTGTGGATGTCGGAAAATTGCGCTGCTTTTGTCACGGCTCGATTACCACCAGTGCATGACAAAAAAAATGCAAACCAATGACAAAACGCGCGCGACCTTACACCGAGATAGGGGCTTTGCTCCCTATCTCGGACTCTTCTATATTTGCTGCCCCTACCTGACTTAAAAATAAAGCCCCAACCCTTGATAATCCTAGTGGGTTGATTACATACCCAAATTTTAAAATTTGGCGTATGATATCTGCAACACAACATAAAAACACAACTGAATACGGTAAACACAAAAAGTAAAAGATCAGGTGTAACAAGAGAGAAATGCGGCCAGGCATTTCGAATCGGATACCGATATTGTTTATTGTTGAGTGGTTTCTCGAAAGAAAGGATGCTGACGAACAGATAGCCTAAGTTGACCAACCGGTTTGGTAATGATGCGCATAGCGCCCGAACAAACTATATGGGTCGGAGGAAAAAACACTCCGGCTCCCCATAACATTTTGTCGAGGAGTGCAGATGATGCCATCCCAAACCCAAACCCAAACCGGATTGTTAATTTTTACCTGCCGTTCCATCTATATGCAGAGAATTGCCGATGCTGTAGAGGACGGCTACGAGTATTACGTCTGCGGTGAAGTGCCGACGGTAAAGCTGCCTGTATTGGTAGATAAATTTACCGTTAACTTCCCCCTACATCACTCGCCCAAACAACGCTACCGTGCGCGTCAGAAAGGTAAAAGCAGCACAAAATTGCTGTGCTACCGTCACGATAAGGAGCCGGATAAAGTCCGGTTTATTTTGCTGCACCGTCGCAATAAAAACAGCGATTTGCCCAAAGGTGAGCAATGGCAGATGGTCACCAACCGCCATACCCGGATTCACAGTAGCGGTTATGAGCTGGTGCGCCTGCCGAATGAACGCAAACCGGACAGCCCCAAGAAACCGTTGAAACCTTACCGGTGGTCGTGGCAGTATACCGGGCAGCGCATGAGCGATTTTGAAGCGGATATAAAACGGGCGGTGGTTCGCAAGTCGGAAGCAGATTATTTGGCGTTGTTCGAAAGACTCTCCCGCACATTAGGCTTCGCAGGTGCGCGACAGCAGGCATTCGGTTTGCTGAAGCGTATGGAAAGTGAATGGTTGAAAACAACCGGCCGGAAACCGCCCCGGCATTTTAATGGCAAGCTGCCTACGGTAAGGCGGTTGAAGAATGAAGGGATTACTTTGGCTGAATTGCAGAAAGAATCTTAAATACCATAAATCAAAATATGCGGCTGGAAGGAGGAAATCCTACCAGCCGTTTTTTCAAGATGTATGGTGCCGTAGCAGTTGTATTCGTAACGCGATACCAACCCGTCGGGCTGGTTGTGCTCGATCATGATATGGTTGCGGTAGGCGAAACCGCGCAGACGTTTGCCGTCGCGGTCATAAACGGCGGTCAAATCGCCGTAGCCGTCGTAGCCGTAGCGCACCAGTTCTCGGCTGTTGAAGGTAACCGAGGTTAGGCGGTTGACGTAAAGGTTGTCGTCTTTGCCGACAAATACGCCGTGTTCGGCAGCGGCATCGAATACTTCGTCGCTGTCGTTTAGGCGGATGGAGGAGAAGTGTAGCTGGAACTGCCTGCCGCTGCTGTCGTAAACGCTGTGCGGCAGTCCGTTGTCGCCGTAGCAAAGGCGGATGTGGTGATGGTTGCGGTTGAGTTGGGCGATGAGCTGGTAAATGCCGTCGCCCTCGTCGACTTCGGCGAACCATAAGCGGGCACCGCCGTCAGGTGAGGCGATTTGGTAGAGGCCGTCTGAAATTTGCGAGAAATAGATTTGCTCGTAAGGATCGAAATAAGCCGATTCCAAACCGTAGGGATCTTCTTCCGCAGATTCAGGTAACGGATCGGCATCTTCTATATCCAAACCGTCTTCATCATCGTCGGCATATTGCGGTTCGTCTTGCTCGTCATCAATATCCGGCAGCGGAATTTCCCGGCCTTGCTCGTCAATATAAAGAAAGCCGTTTGCGCGGCGTTCCAACCGCATCGAGAAAGGCAGCGACCAGCCCTGCCCCAGCCAGCCGTTACCGAGTTGGTCGGAATAGTAGCTGCGTTGCCATACAAATGGCAGCGGCCCGTCAAATGCAAAATCCGCTTCGGTTTCGTCAAACAAGATCTTGATACCGAGAACGGCATTAACCGGAGGGCCGACTGCTGCGGCGACCTTACATGAGATACAGGTTCCCGAACCTGTAACCAACCCGCCGTCAAACCCCGCACCGCTGCCGCCACTGAAACCGCTCACGGTCTTTTTGGTAGGCGGCTTCGGCCCCGGCACACCGGGAATCATTGAGGCTAAAGAAATCACCGTAGAAGCGACATCAACAGCCGCAGATACGGCGGAATCGGGGGAAACAATTGATAAAGCGGTAGAAGCGACATCGGCCACCATCTCGATTACTTCAACGGGGCCGGCGGCATTGGTCAGCGGTTCGGGCGGATTGGCGGAGCCTTGGGACACCATGGCCGGCGCAGAAGGCTGGGGAATGAGAATGCCTATGGTGTTGCCGAAAGATGCCATGACGGTTAATGGTTTGAATTAAATTGGTAAAAGGGGCGAATTGACCGTCTGAAAAATAAGGCGATTATAGCTTTTTTAAGCCAATAAAATCTCTTTGGGCGGTTTTGCTTAGTGCAAGTTGATTCTCTGATATTGAACTACTTTTTTCAGACGGCCTTGAGTGATTTTCTGTTTTATTTCAACTAAATTATAATACTTACTGATTACGACAATAATGTCTCTTTTAGCATATCTTCAAATGATTCGTATAAAATCTCAAAATCCGATGAATCATGATAATAGATAGCAATTTTACCCTCTTCATTCATAATAATAGGGTTTCCAGAGCCATCATCGGATATAGCATAAAATTTATTCATGGACTTCCCATGTAGCTTCAAAAGCTTTTGAAACCCTTGTGTTAGTTCAATAACCGTTTCTTTACCAATAATTATAGGGTTATCAAAAGCATGAACGTCTATTCCTACACATGCTCCTCCAAAAGTTTTAATGAACTCAACATAATCATCATTAAATTTCACATCTAAAATATTTTCAGCATTTTTAATTTCATCATTTTTAGCGGGAGAACCTCTAAAATCTGGATTATCTCGAAAATATTCATGTAATAAATTCATTATTTCTATTCTCATAATTTTATACCTCTTCTTGATAATTCTTTTAATGCTTGGTCATACCAAAACTCTCTCTTCCACTGATTAAATTTCTCTCTATTATCAATACCTCCCTTATTACCTAGCGGATGTAATGCTTTTGAATTTTCACGATGACATCGTTCAGGCATAGCAATAATAGGCCCATCACTTTGTTGCCTATAATGATGAAGAATAATTGTATTTCCTTTTTTATCAACAGGAGATTTACCAAAAGGCCTGTTATTTTCAGGGCTATTTAAAAAAGCAAGACTTTTTACCTGAGAATCTGATAAATGTTGCAATCCTGTATAGCCTGTAACGGATAAAGTTAAACCTGTGGAGCTTGTAAATAATATAGGATTCCTATTTAAGCCAAGTATGTCCAACCAGCTAAAGACATTTGGTGCAAACCAATAAAGGTTATTACCGCCTGCCAACCCAATCGGATCCTGATTCACAAACCGACCACAATCAGGCTCATAGTAGCGGAAGTAGTTGTAATGCAACCCCGTCTCTTCATCACAATACTGGTTTTGCAATCTAAACGGCTGGTGCGCATGCTGATACACCCGCTCGTCTGTTTTCAGACGGCCCCAAGCGGTATATTCGCCGTACCACAGCAGATTACCGAGCTGATCGGTCATTTCGCGCGGGATGCCGATTTGGTCGGTGTGGAAGTAGCTTAGGTATTGTTTGCCGTCTTTGGCGTTGTCGAAGATTTGCGCCAGCGGTTCGTAGCTGTCTTGGTCGGTGTAAATATAGCTGTAGCTGCCGCGGTAGTTATATTCTTGCAGCAGGCGGCTGCCGTCCCATACGAAATGGGTTTGTTTCGGATCCGTGGTGGTTAGGGCACCTTTGTCGGTTCGTTCTTTGCTCAAGCGTCTGCCGAACGGGTCGTAGGCATATTCCCATGTTTGGCTTTCGCCGCTGTTCTTTTTAATCTCGGCCAGTACGAGTTGGTTTTCGCTGTCGTATTGGAACAACTGGCTTTCACCATTGGGCAGTTGGCGGTAAATCATATTGCCCAAGGCATCGTAGGTGTATTCGCTGCCGTTGTATGCTTCGAGGCGGTTGCCTTTGCCGATGTTGCGGCCTTTACGCTTGCGCTCTCCGCCCCCTCCCCGACCCTCCCCCGCCGCTGCGGGAGAGGGGGTATTCAGGCCGTCTGAAACCTTATCCGACAGGATATTGTGCGCAGGGTCGAAAGCGAACTTTTCGCTGTGGCCGGTTTGTTTGTTGACGGCGCTTTCAATCCGCCCGAGTTTGTCGTACACGTAATCCAATACGCCGCTGCGTTGGTCGGCGGTCTGAATCAGGTTGCCGGCTTGGTCGTAGCGGTAGCTTCGGCGCACTGCACCGCCGACCAGGGTATTGAGTTTGCCGTTGTGCTGCAAAGTGCGGTTGGCGGTGGCGGTTTGGCGTTTCAGACGGCCCATCGGGTCGTAGTCGTAGCGGCTGGTTAAAGCGCCTTGGGTTCTTTGGATTTCCTGATGCAGCCGGTCGCGTTCGATGTCGCTGATGACTTCGCCGTCGAGGTTGATTTGGTGCAGGTGGCCGCTGCCGTAGTAGAGGTAGTTGATGCTGCGGCCGTCGGGGAAAACGGTTTGAATACGGTTGCCGAGCGGGTCGTATTGATAGCCTACCGTTGCGCTTTGGCCGTTGTGGACGGTGGTTTCGCTGACGAGCCGGTCGAGTACGTCGTAAACGAGTTCGACGCTGCTGTGGCGGTTGCGGGCTTTAACCAGATTGCCGGTCAGCGGGTCGTAGTCGAAGCGGGTGCGGCGGTAGTGTTTGCCTTCTTCGGCGGGAACGGGGGTGCCGTCGATGCGGCGGCTGGTTTTTTCCACCAGCTGGCCGAGGATATTGCGTTTGAAGCGGTGGATGTGCCAAATTTCGGGGCGGTCGGCTTTGAGGCCGTCTGAAAGGCCGTATTCGGTTTGTTCGGTCAGTTGGCCGGCGGCATCGTAGGCGTAGCCGGTGATTTTGCCGGCAGGATCGTTGACGGCAACCGGCAGGTTTAAAGTGTCGTGGTAGTCGATTTGGGTAATGAGTGAGTTAGCAAGAATTTTTTCAGATGACGTTACTTAACGAGGCCATCTGAAAAAGCAAATGATTACAGGTAACCAATCTTACCCGTATTTATTTTGGTATTTGATAGGTTCGGGTTGTTAAAGAACGAGGTTCAGACAATCTTAATTACCTGATGCTGTCTAAAGCATAAACTTACTTTTTCGTTTTCTTCTTGGGATTTAACTCTTCTTTCCGTTGCTTATAAAACTGCCAGTATTTTTTGTCTCGATAAGAAAATGGTTGATAACGTAATTCATCATAAGCCAATTGAAAATATTTATAGGCATTTTCCATGTCGTCAAGTTCGAAATAAATCACACCCGCATCGCAGAATACACTTGCAGCAGGTTCTGTTTCTCTAGCCTTGAGTGAGAGTAATATCCAATCCAATGCTGTTTTGTAATTACCTTTTTTCTCATAAACCCTAGAAATACCGTTGGCAACGGAAGAAGTTGGCTCAACCCAACTTGTTTTAGGTTCAGGAATTAAATCCCATGCTTTTAATTTGGTAGCTAATTTATCTTCAATGTCTGTCAAATCATTTGATGAACAAATTAGCTCATTAATTTCATTGGCTAAATCTGGATTTTGGTTTTGCAGGTACATCGCTACTCCTTTAAATTTTTATATAGTTAACAACCTTTAGGTACTTTCCCGTTTCTTGGTTTTCGTGGTTTTTTATACCGTGATGTGCTTTTTCCTCCACGTGAACAATTTCCTGGTCCATATTCCAACCTATAATTATCAGAATTTAACATCCAAGCTCTAACAGGTTGTGATTTAGCCCCATGATAACGACCACACCTATTCCAATAGTCCACGGCATCTTCCGGATTATGTCCCATATGTGCGTCCCTTAGAGGATATTCCTTACCGTTTACATCGGTAAATTTTGCATCTGGGTGCTTCTCGTGAATATCGGACGCACTAGTTAGTTTATCAATTTGTTCTTTTGTAATACCGGTAATTAAACCTTCATCGAGCATACGTTTCATCACTGCACGACCTGTCGCAGAAACTTTTGATGGAGTTTTTCCCAAATATTTTAGTCTATTTGTGCTTCTCAAGCCCAAAAAATCATGCCACCCTTGTCCATTTGGAGCAAACCAGTAAAGGTTATCTCCTCCCACTAAACGAATCGGGTCTTGATTAATAAATCGACCAGTATCCGGCTCATAGTAGCGGAAGTAGTTGTAATGCAACCCCGTCTCTTCATCACAATACTGGTTCTGTAACCTAAACGGCTGGTGCGCATGCTGATAAACCCGCTCGTCTTTTTTCAGACGGCCCCAAGCGCTATATTCACCGTACCACAGCAGATTACCGAGCTGGTCAGTCATTTCGCGCGGGATGCCGATTTGGTCGGTGTGGAAGTAGCTTAGGTATTGTTTGCCGTCTTTGGCGTTGTCGAAGATTTGCGCCAGCGGTTCGTAGCTGTCTTGGTCGGTGTAAATATAGCTGTAGCTGCCGCGGTAGTTATATTCTTGCAGCAGGCGGCTGCCGTCCCATACGAAATGGGTTTGTTTCGGATCCGTGGCGGTTAGGGCACCTTTGTCGGTTCGTTCTTTGCTCAAGCGTCTGCCGAACGGGTCGTAGGCATATTCCCACGTTTGGCTTTCGCCGCTGTTCTTTTTGATTTCGGCCAATACGAGTTGGTTCTCGGTATCGTATTGGAACAACTGGCTTTCACCGTTGGACAGCTGGCGGTAAATCATATTGCCCAAGGCATCGTAGGTATATTCGATACCGTTGTATGCTTCGAGGCGGTTGCCTTTGCCGATGTTGCGGCCTTTCAGACGGCCTGTGTGAGGCCTGTCTGAAAGGTGTTCAGACAGGCCTTGGGTGTCTTTGAGGCCGTCTGAAACTTTATCCGACAGGATATTGTGCGCGGGGTCGAAGGCGAACTTTTCGCTGCGGCCGGTTTGTTTGTTGACGGCGCTTTCAATCCGCCCGAGTTTGTCGTACACATAATCCAATACGCCGCTGCGTTGGTCGGCGGTCTGAATCAGGTTGCCGGCTTGGTCGTAGCGGTAGCTTCGGCGCACTGCGCCGCCGACCAGGGTATTGAGTTTGCCGTTGTGCTGCAAGGTGCGGTTGGCGGTGGCGGTTTGGTGTTTCAGACGGCCCATCGGGTCGTAGTCGTAGCGGCTGGTTAAAGCGCCTTGGGTTCTTCGGATTTCCTGATGCAGCCGGTCGCGTTCGATATCGCTGATGACTTCGCCGTCGAGGTTGATTTGGTGCAGGTGGCCGCTGCCGTAGTAGAGGTAGTTGATGCTGCGGCCGTCGGGGAGAACGGTTTGGGTACGGTTGCCGAGCGGGTCGTATTGATAGCCTACCGTTGCGCTTTGGCCGTTGTGCACGGTGGTTTCGCTGACGAGTCGGTCGAGTACGTCGTAAACGAGTTCGACGCTGCTGTGGCGGTTTCTCGCCTTTATCAGGTTGCCGGTCAGCGGATCGTAGTCGAAGCGGGTGCGGCGGTAGTGTTTGCCTTCTTCGGCGGGAACGGGGGTGCCGTCGATGCGGCGGCTGGTTTTTTCCACCAGCTGGCCGAGGATATTGCGTTTGAAGCGGTGGATGTGCCAAATTTCGGGGCGGTCGGCTTTGAGGCCGTCTGAAAGGCCGTATTCGGTTTGTTCGGTCAGTTGGCCGGCGGCATCGTAGGCGTAGCCGGTGATTTTGCCGTCCCAACCGGTTTCTTGAATCAGGTTGTCGGTGTTGTCGTAATCGAGGCGGTAGCTGTCGCCGTTTTCGTTGGTAAGGGTGGTTAATCTGCGGGCTTGGTCGTAGCGGTAGCCGAAGCTATGGCCGAGGGCGTTGGTGCGTTTGACCGGTAAACCGTCTACCGCCAGTTCGTATTCGGTTTTGGCACCGAGGCCGTCGATATGGGCAATCAGACGGTTGATGCGGTCGTATTCGAAACTTTCGCTGCTGCCGTCGGGGTAGTCGGTGCGGATGTGGTTGCCGGCTGCGTCGTAATGGTGGCGGGTGGTATGGCCGAGGGCATCGGTAACGGTTTCGAGGTCGCCGTATTCGGTGTAGCTGAAACGGGTGGCTTGGCCGGAGCAATCGGTATAGCGGATCAGTCGGCCGTCTGAATCGTATTCGAGCTGTTTGGTTTTGCCCAGTGCGTCGGTAATGGTGGCGGGCAGCCATTGTTCGTTGTAGGTGTACCCGGTGCTGTGGCCGGCGGGGTCGGTGATGTGAATCAGGTTGCCGCGCCCGTCGTAGGCGTATTCGGTGATTCTGCCGGCGGGATCGTTGACGGCAACCGGCAGGTTTAAAGTGTCGTGGTAATCGATTTGGGTGCGGCTGCCGTCGGGCGCGGTGATGCTGATCACGTTGCCGAAGGTGTCATAACTGAAACGGGTTTCGCGGCCGAGTTCGTCGCGTTGGACGGTAATCCGCCCCCAGTCGTCACGTTCGCTATCGGTGCGGTGGCCGTCGGCATCGATGTGGTACACCATTTCGTTGTTTTCATCGAAACCGTAGATTTCGACGCGGCCGAGTACGTCGGTAACGCGGGTATGGCCTTGGCGGTAATCGAAATGCCACTCCCGTCCGCTGTTGTTGCTGCTCTTCAATACCTTGCCGTCGGTGTCGTAACGGTCGTATTCGTAACGCGATACCAACCCGTCGGGCTGGTTGTGCTCGATCATGATGTGGTTGCGGTAGGCGAAACCGCGCAGACGTTTGCCGTCGCGGCCGTAAACGGCGGTCAAATCGCCGTAGCCGTCGTAGCCGTAGCGCACCAGTTCGCGGCTGTTGAAGGTAACCGAGGTTAGGCGGTTGACGTAAAGATTGTCGTCTTTGCCGACAAATACGCCGTGTTCGGCAGCGGCATCGAATACTTTGTCGCTGTCGTTTAGGCGGATGGAGGAGAAGTGTAGTTGAAACTGCCTGCCGTTGCTGTCGTAGACGCTGTGCGGCAGTCCGTTGTCGCCGTAGCAAAGGCGGATGTGGTGATGGTTGCGGTCGAGTTGGGCGATGAGCTGGTAAATGCCGTCGCCCTCGTCGACTTCGGCGAACCATAAACGGGCACCGCCATGAGCAAGTTTAAATTGTTAAAGAACAGAAGACCGTCTGAAAAAGATTTTAGCTAGTTTTTTTCAGACGGCCTTGAAAGCTAAGAAATAGGAATGCGTGCGTGCCTAAGGCACACACCCTACCTGCAAAAGAGACATTTTATACAGGCTACGGCTTGCTGAAAGGTTTTGGCTAAGTCTGCGGCTTGTGTTGGGCTTTGCAACGCAATCTATGCTTAGTGCATCTATACAGATTGAAAAACATTAGACAGAATTACGCCCTTCAAGTATCTGTTTTTCGACTTGATTCAATATATTATGCAATAATTCCCTATCTTCTTTAGCAAATTTCCATTTATCCATTTCAGGAACATCTAAGCAACGGTGCAATGCTTGACAGTATAAATTCAATTGTTTTTCAAAATCTGCATTTAGGAAATCTTCGTATTTAATGTACAGACGAAATTCCAAGGTTTTATTTTTCAGGCTACGGCGGATAATTTCCTTATACTCTTCTTCTCTTGGAGAGCTTGGGCCTAAACAAATAGCTATAAATGCCCATTCCCACTCTTCATATTGAGAATTATTGAGTTTAACTCCAGAGATTTGTTGATTTAATAGTGGCTCAACTAATTTCCTGATAATACTAATATGTTCAGCAACAGTAAAATCTGACTCTTGTGATGCCCAAAATTTCATAACTCACTCCAAAACTAATAATCTGATAAATTTAATTTAGGTCTTCTACCATGTTTTTCTTTATAAGCTAATATTTTCTCATGTTGCCATTGATGCATAGCTTTTTTTGTTCCACTTGCTTCAAATACCATCTCTGCATTAATTTCTTCCATATATGCTTTTGTATATCTTAGTGTACCTCTGGTTGTTTCTCCATATTTCAGAATTTCCTCATGATTATCTTTGCTTCTTAATGTATAACCTTGAGTCCTTCTAGTGCACGCATGACTATTGCCGTGCTCGCCTGATTTAGGCTTGCGCTTGCGCTTACGACCACGCTTCTTAGGGCAATTCCCGTCTTTTCTTCTTTTTCCATATCTACATAATCCCCAAACATCTATCCAAGCTTGTGAATTAGGTGCAAACCAGTAAAGATTATCCCCACCCCACAACCCAATCGGATCCTGATTCACAAAACGGCCACAATCAGGCTCGTAATACCGCATCAGGTTGTAATGCAGCCCCGTCTCTTCATCGCAATACTGGTTTTGCAACCTAAACGGCTGGTGCGCATGCTGATAAACCCGCTCGTCTGTTTTCAGACGGCCCCAAGCGGTATATTCGCCGTACCACAGCAGATTGCCGAGCTGGTCGGTCATCTCGCGCGGGATGCCGATTTGGTCGGTGTGGAAGTAGCTTAGGTATTGTTTGCCGTCTTTGGCGTTGTCGAAGATTTGCGCCAGCGGTTCGTAGCTGTCTTGGTCGGTGTAAATATAGCTGTAACTGCCGCGGTAGTTATATTCTTGCAGCAGGCGGCTGCCGTCCCAAACGAAATGGGTTTGCTTCGGCGCGGTAGCGGTTAAGGCGCCTTTATCGGTTCGTTCTTTGCTCAAGCGTCTGCCGAACGGGTCGTAGGCATATTCCCATGTTTGGCTTTCGCCGCTGTTCTTTTTGATTTCGGCCAGTACGAGTTGGTTTTCGGTATCGTATTGGAACAACTGGCTCTCGCCGTCGGGCAGCTGGCGGTAAATCATATTGCCCAAGGCATCGTAGGTGTATTCGGTGCCGTTGTATTCCTCGAGGCGGTTGCCTTTGCCGATGTTGCGGCTTTTCAGACGGCCTGTGTGAGGCCTGTCTGAAAGGTGTTCAGACAGGCCTTTGGTGTCTTTGAGGCCGTCTGAAACTTTGTCCGACAGAATATTGTGTGCGGGGTCGAAGGCGAACTTTTCGCGGCTGCCGGTTTGTTTGTTGACGGCGCTTTCAATCCGCCCGAGTTTGTCGTACACGTAATCCAATACGCCGCTGCGTTGGTCGGCGGTCTGAATCAGGTTGCCGGCTTTGTCGTAGCGGTAGCTTCGGCGCACTGCACCGCCGACCAGGGTATTGAGTTTGCCGTTGTGCTGCAAGGTGCGGTTGGCGGTGGCGGTTTGGTGTTTCAGACGGCCCATCGGGTCGTAATCGTAGCGGCTGGTTAAAGTGCCTTGGGTTCTTTGGATTTCCTGATGCAGTTTATCGCGTTCGATGTCGCTGATGGTTTCGCCGTCAAGGTTGATTTGGTGCAGGTGGCCGCTGCCGTAGTAGAGGTAGTTGATGCTGCGGCCGTCGGGCAGAACGGTTTGAATACGGTTGCCGAGCGGGTCGTATTGATAGCCCACCGTTGCGCTTTGGCCGTTGTGGACGGTGGTTTCGCTGACGAGTTGGTCGAGTACGTCGTAAACGAGTTCGACGCTGCTGTGGCGGTTGCGGGCTTTGACCAGATTGCCGGTCAGCGGGTCGTAGTCGAAGCGGATGCGGCTGTAGTGTTTGCCCTCTTCGGCGGGAACGGGAGCGCCGTCGATGCGGCGGCTGGTTTTTTCTACCAGCTGGCCGAGGATATTGCGTTTGAAGCGGTGGATATGCCAAATTTCGGGGTGGTCGGCGTTTAGGCCGTCCGAAAGGCCGTATTCGGTTTGTTCGGTCAGTTGGCCGGCGGCATCGTAGGCGTAGCCGGTGATTTTGCCGTCCCAGCCGGTTTCTTGAATCAGGTTGTCGGTGTTGTCGTAATCGAGGCGGTAGCTGTCGCCGTTTTCGTTGGTAAGGACGGTTAATCTGCGGGCTTGGTCGTAGCGGTAGCCGAAGCTATGGCCCAGCGCATTGGTGCGTTTGACCGGTAAGCCGTCTACCGCCAGTTCGTATTCGGTTTTGGCACCGAGGCCGTCGATGTGGGCAATCAGACGGTTGATGCGGTCGTATTCGAAAGCCTCATGGCTGCCGTCGGGGTAGTCGCTGCGGATGTGGTTGCCGGCTGCGTCGTAATGATGGCGGGTGGTATGGCCGAGGGCATCGGTAACGGTTTCTAAGTCGCCGTATTCGGTGTAGCTGAAACGGGTGGATTCGCCTGAGCAATCGGTATAGCGGATCAGTCGGCCGTCTGAATCGTATTCGAGCTGTTTGGTTTTGCCCAGTGCGTCGGTAATGGTGGCGGGCAGCCATTGTTCGTTGTAGGTGTACCCGGTGCTGTGGCCGGCGGGGTCGGTGATGTGAATCAGGTTGCCGCGCCCGTCGTAGGCGTATTCGGTGATTCTGCCGGCGGGATCGTTGACGGCAACCGGCAGGTTTAAGCTGTCGTGGTAATCGATTTGGGTGCGGCTGCCGTCGGGCGCGGTGATGCTGATCACGTTGCCGAAGGTGTCATAACTGAAACGGGTTTCGCGGCCGAGTTCGTCGCGTTGGACGGTAATCCGCCCCCAGTCGTCGCGTTCCGTATCGGTACGATGGCCGTCGGCATCGATGTGGTAAATCTCTTCGTAGTTCTCGTCGAAACCGTAAATTTCTTCCCTGCCCAATGCGTCGGTAACGCGGGTGTAGCCCTCGCGGTAGTCGAACGTCCATGCTTCGCCGAGATTGGTATGGCTTTTGAGCACTTTGCCGTTGATGTCGTAACGGTCGTATTCGTAACGCGATACCAATCCGTCGGGCTGGTTGTGCTCGATCATAATATGGTTGCGGTAGGCGAAACCGCGCAGACGTTTACCGTCGCGGCCGTAAACGGCGGTCAAATCGCCGTAGCCGTCGTAGCCGTAGCGCACCAGTTCGCGGCTGTTGAAGGTAACCGAGGTTAGGCGGTTGACGTAAAGATTGTTGTCTTTGCCGACAAATACGCCGTATTCGGCAGCGGCATCGAATACTTCGTCGCTGTCGTTTAGGCGGATGGAGGAGAAATGTAATTGGAACTGCCTGCCGTTGCTGTCGTAAACGCTGTGCGGCAGTCCGTTGTCGCCGTAGCAAAGGCGGATGTGGTGATGGTTGCGGTTGAGTTGGGCAATCAGTTGGTAAATGCCGTCGCCTTCGTCGACTTCGGCGAACCATAAGCGGGCACCGCCGTCAGGTGAGGCGATTTGGTAGAGGCCGTCTGAAATTTGCGAGAAATAGATTTGCTCGTAAGGATCGAAATAAGCCGATTCCAAACCGTAGGGATCTTCTTCCGCAGATTCAGGTAACGGATCGGCATCTTCTATATCCAAACCGTCTTCATCATCGTCGGCATATTGCGGTTCGTCTTGCTCGTCATCAATATCCGGCAGCGGAATTTCCCGGCCTTGTTCGTCAATATAAAGAAAGCCGTTTGCGCGGCGTTCCAAACGCATCGAGAAAGGCAGCGACCAGCCCTGCCCCAGCCAGCCGTTACCGAGTTGGTCGGAATAGTAGCTACGCTGCCATACAAACGGAAGCGGCCCGTCAAATGCAAAATCCGCTTCGGTTTCGTCAAACAAGATCTTGATACCGAGAACGGCATTAACCGGAGGGCCGACTGCGGCGGCCACCTTACAGGCAATACAGGTTCCCGAACCTGTAACCAACCCACCGTCAAACCCCGCACCGCTGCCGCCACTGAAACCGCTCACGGTCTTTTTGGTAGGCGGCTTCGGCCCCGGCACACCGGGAATCATTGAGGCTAAAGAAATCACCGTAGAAGCGACATCAACAGCCGCAGATACGGCGGAATCGGGGGAAACAATTGATAAAGCGGTAGAAGCGACATCGGCCACCATCTCGATTACTTCAACGGGGCCGGCGGCATTGGTCAGCGGTTCGGGCGGATTGGCGGAGCCTTGGGACACCATGGCCGGCGCAGAAGGCTGGGGAATGAGAATGCCTATGGTGTTGCCGAAAGATGCCATGAGATTACTCCGTCAAAATTCCGTTGTTTTTAAAATTAAAAATAGAGCGACCGCAGATTTCTGAAATAAATTTTAAATCGCTTCTGTGCATTTGAACATGCTGCATTGCGTTGACAGCAACCAAAAGCAATCTTAGCTCAGACATCAAAACTCGACATTTGTTCCTTTGAATAAGAATAACTTAGGTAAATGATTAGGCCGTCTGAAAATAAATAGTGTTAATGCACCAATCAAAATTATGGTAAAGTAGCCGAAAAATTAAAAACAAAAATATCTGTAGGGGAATAATCGTCATTTCATCCATATTGTTGGGATTACGATTAATGCTACAAAGAGAAGTCTATTTTTTCGGCAAACTAAGCCAATCTCGCGATTTTATTGTTTCCGATAATCTTCAAGCCGACGATAAACATTTTTGGGACGGCTGGTTTGGCCGTTGCACCAGCCAAGACAGATTAATCCCGTTTACCCGAAAAACATTTGCCGCGCCGCGAATTTGGCTGTTTTGCATCAAACTATCCGACGGTATGGCTTATACGGGCATCACCGCTCTCAGCGCCGACCAAACCGGCAGGCAATATCCTTTCGTATTATTCTGCAAACCCGACTCTCATTCCGACTTATCAGATTCCGTCAGCTTTATTGCTGAAAAAACAGATTTCTTCCGCAACACCTTAAACAACGGCAAGTGTGTTATCGAAAATTGCTTTAACGCCGGCACAAGCCATAGCCCCGTTCTTTTATCCGAACCTTTCCGAAACTATTTATCTCATTCAGGCGATACCGGCAGTTTTTGGCAGGAAAGCGAAAGCGGCCGCCATATAGAACACGAAGGCGAGCTCTCGTGTTCTCTGTTTAATAAATTATTTGGATCGTAAACTGATGAAAACATTTTCCCGATGGGACGAACCTATTTCCGCCGATGCTCCTGAAGGGGTGAATATCGAATACGACAGCCGCTTTCTGGAGCTGCAAAGTGCTGCCGAAGGCAAGCCCGAGCAACAATACGGCGACACCATTATTCCTGCGGAAGAACCGGATTGGGCAACGGTAGAGAAATTATGCAACCAATTACTGGCCGAATCGAAAGACCTGCGCGTCTTGGCTTATTACACGCAAGCTCTCACTGCCAAACATGGGCTTGTCGGATTCTGCGCCGGCTGCGAAGCCGTTAAAGCCAATATTGATTCATATTGGGATTCGGTTTTCCCTAAGCTCGAAGATGAAGACGGTGAATACGACCCGTTTTACCGCATCAATGCGCTCAGTTCTTTTACTACGCTCGACGGCATCGTTAAAGAAATTTTTCCGTCCAAACTGCTGGTAAACGGGCTGACCCAGCAACCGGTTACCGTCAAAGAAGCGGTTTCGGTGTTACAAGGCAATGATCCGCAAAGCTATCCGGGCGGAAAAGACCGGCTGATGCTCGACATCAGGGTAAGTGCCGACACCGGCAAGCCGGAATTGGTGGCTTTGATCCAAGCATTAGGCCATCTGAAAGACATCCAAAATACTTTCTCAACCAAGCTGCAAGACGAGCATTCCCTCAATTTCGAGGTCATTCAAAAGCCGCTCACCCTGATTCATAAAGCCGTCAATTACAACGACGGCAGCACACCGCAGCCGCAACAGGTAGAGCAAACAGACCACACAGCCGAAACTTCTGCCCCAACCGGCACACAAGAGCAAACGGCTTTCCAAGATGCCGATGCGTGGCGCCGTCTGAATATCAAAAACCGCGCCGATGTCGATTTGGCTTTGGAGAAAATCTGCGTCTATTTTGAAACCCTTGAGCCCAGCCACCCTGCCCCGCTGTTTATCCGCAGGGTGCAACGCCTGATGAACATGGATTTCTACGACATCATGAAAGACATCAGTCCGGAAAGCATTGCCAATCTCGAAGTTTTAATCGGCAAGCCGGACGAAGAAACAGGAACTTCCGACGACTGAAACGGTCTAGGATTAATGCACTAAAGTTTGTTGGAAAACAACTTTAACAATTTTAGAGGTTAGCGAAAATGTCACGAAACAAATCATCTGGTCAAAAGTTTATCGCCCGCAACCGGGCACCGCGCGTACAAATCGAGTACGACGTAGAGCTGTATGGTTCTGAGAAAAAAATCGAACTGCCGTTTGTAATGGGCGTGATGGCTGATTTGGTCGGCAAACCTGTCGAACCGCTTCCCGATTTGGCAGAACGCAAGTTTTTGGAAATCGACGTAGATAATTTCGACGAGCGTATGAAAGCCCTCAAACCGCGCGTGGCCTTCAACGTGAAAAACACGCTTACCGGCGAAGGCAATTTGAACGTAGAACTCGAATTTGAAAGCATGGACGATTTCTCACCCGCCGCAGTAGCCAAAAAAGTAGAACCTCTAAACGAGCTTTTGCAAGCGCGCACGGAGCTTTCCAACCTGCTCTCATACATGGACGGCAAGAGCGGTGCGGAGGAATTGATCGGAAAAGTCTTGGGCGACAGCGAGCTGCTGAAAAGCCTTGCGGCCGCACCCAAAGCAACACCCAAAGACGGGCAGTAATTTCGGATGAAAACCAATAAAGCGAGAGTGAATCATGGCTGAAAAGCAATTAGATATCCAAGGGGGCGGCGGCGCGCAAACCGCGTTTGCAGCGAGCGAATTTGAACAGCTGCTGCAAAAAGAATTCAAACCCAAAACCGAAGAAGCCAAAAGTGCCGTAACCAATGCCGTAGCAACATTGGCGCAACAAGCCTTGCAAAATGTCGTTACGATTTCAGACGACACTTATCAAACCATCGAAGCAATCATTGCCGAACTCGACAGAAAACTTTCCGAACAAATCAATCTGATTCTGCACCACGAAGATTTTCAAAAGCTGGAAGGCGAATGGCGCGGTTTGCATCATTTGGTTACCAATACCGAAACCGACACCCTGCTGAAAATCAAAGTATTGCCGATTTCTAAAAAAGAAGTCGCCCGCAACCTGAAGCGCTTTAAAGGCACGGCTTGGGATCAAAGCCCGCTGTTCAAACGCATTTACGAAGAAGAATACGGCCAGTTCGGCGGCGAACCTTTCGGCTGCTTGGTTGGCGACTATTATTTCGACCATTCCGCACCCGATGTGGAAATGCTCAGCAGTCTCGAAAAAATTGCCGCAGCCGCACACTGCCCGTTTATCGCCGGCGCATCGCCCAAACTGATGCAGATGGAATCTTGGCAGGAATTGGCCAATCCGCGCGACTTAAGCAAAATCTTCCAAAACGCCGAATACGCACCGTGGCGCAGCTTGCGTGATTCCGAAGATTCACGCTACATCGGCTTGGCCTTACCGCGTTTCTTGTCGCGCCTGCCTTATGGTGCCGGCACCAATCCTGTGGACGAATTCGATTTTGAAGAAGAAACCGAAGGCGCGGATCACAACAAATACACTTGGGCCAACGCAGCCTATGCGATGGCGGTAAACATCAACCGCTCGTTCAAATACTACGGTTGGTGTACTTCTATCCGCGGCGTGGAATCCGGCGGTATCGTTGAAAACCTGCCCTGTCACACCTTCCCGACCGACGACGGCGGCGTGGACATGAAATGCCCGACAGAAATCGCCATCAGCGACCGTCGCGAAGCCGAGCTGGCAGCATTGGGCTTTATGCCGCTGATCCACCGCAAAAATACCGATTTGGCAGCGTTTATCGGCGCACAATCCCTGCACAAGCCTGCCGAATATTATGATCCCGATGCTACGGCCAATGCCCGTTTGTCCGCCCGCCTGCCTTATCTGTTTGCATGCTGCCGCTTCGCCCACTATCTGAAATGTATCGTGCGCGACAAAGTCGGCTCTTTCCGCGAACGCGAAGACATGGAACGCTGGCTTAACGAATGGATTATGAATTATGTAGACGGCGACCCGATTAACTCTACCCAAGAAACAAAAGCCCGCAAACCGTTGGCGGCGGCGGAAGTAGTGGTTGAAGAAGTGGAAGACAACCCCGGATACTACACTTCCAAATTCTTCCTGCGTCCGCACTACCAACTTGAGGGGCTTACCGTTTCATTGCGCTTGGTTTCCAAACTGCCTTCGGCTAAACAGGAATAGTCGGGTTTGGTTTATTTAGTCGGGCATACTCGTGCCCTGTTGTCTGATCGCTTAAATTTCTTAACAAGGAGAGTAAAACATGGCTATTGATATGTTCATGAAAGTTGAAGGTGTAAACGGCGAATCAAAAGATGCCAACCACAAAGACTGGACCAATATCGAAAGTTTCGACTGGGGTGCCGAACAACCCGGTTCGATGACCAGCGGCGGCGGCGGCGGTGCCGGCAAAGTGAATTTTAACGACTTGACCGTAGTGGCCGCCATCGACAAAGCCGCTCCGACCATTCTGAAAAACTGTGCTACCGGCCAACACTTGAGCAAAGTAGAAATCTCCGTGTGCAAAGCCGGCGGCGAGCAAATCGAATATTCGCGCACCACATTGGAAGACGTTTTGGTAACCGGTGTGAAATTCATCGGCGTACAAGGCAATGACGCGCTGAAAATGCGTTACTCATTCCAAGCTGCCAAAGTGAAAAACCAATATTGGGAACAAACCGATAAAGGTTCCAAAGGCGCCGAAGTTCAGATGGCCTTCAACATCAAAGAAAATAAATCTGCATAATCTTTATGTACGTTTAGTTGGAGAAGCCTGGCTTAAAAGGCGTTTTAAGTCAGGCTTTACATATATACACTTTTCAGACGGCCTCTACCCTTCTTGAAAAGTTGATTCGGGCTTTCGCTCTTACTGCACTTTCTACAAAAATAAACAAGGAGTTGCTGAGATGGATTTGAAAACTAAATTATCGGACATGATTGAACTGGTGCGTTCAAATCCCGACAATCAGGAACACCGTTTGGCATTGATTCAATATCTCTGCCTGTGCGCAAAATGGGATCAGGCGCTGAAACAGATCGGGCAATACCAAAAGCTCTTCCCCAACACCCAAAAGCCCCTGATGCTCTACCTCATTGAAAACATCGAAGCAGAAATGCGCCGCCAAGCCGTTTTAGCGGCACAGCAAAAGCCGAAAACGCTGGAACAGCACGCCGGCAAGCTCGATATTCTGCAAAAACAACTCTCTTTGGTCGCCCATGTGGCAGAACAAAAAGGCGCGGCCCTTGCCGACGGCTATGCCGCTTTATCCGACGACATCGACGAAACACCGGTAAACATTACCTATCTTCTGACAGACAAATCGGTTGCCGATGCATCCGGCAGCTGGATCATAGACGGCGACGTGCGCACCGCTTTCGTTTACGAATACTTCTACCGCGGTCAATACTACTGGCAAACTTGGGGCTCCATCGAAAGCATTTCTTTCAAAGCACCCGCCTCCTTGCTCGACGTGATTTGGAGGCCGTCTGAAATCACATTCAGCCACGGCGAATGCATCCAATGCACCAGCCCCGCCCGCTATGCCGTTTTACCCGAGGCAGAATCGGAATGGTCGGATCTGCTGCTGCAATGCGCGCAAACCGACTGGGTTGAAGCGGCAGACCAGCTTTTCACCGGCATCGGCCAGAAGATGCTGTACACCGACAACCACGATTTCGGCCTGTTGGATATTCGCAGCATTAAATTCGGGCAACACCGTTAAACCCACCCATCCGTCAGCCACGGCAATTAATCATGTCGCCATTCAAAAACCAACTGCTGCCCTCTTTGTTCGACAGACTCACCGACGAAGAGCCGCGCAAAAAAAAAGAAGCACGACCCGATCAGGCCATCAATCTTGACCAATATCGGCAAGCCGTGCTGCGCGATATTCTTTACCTGCTGAACACCTGCAACCTGCAAGCGGAAACCATGGAGCAACACCTGCCCGCAAACGTGCGTTCTTCCACGCTCAACTACGGCATTCCGCCCCTTTCCGGCGTTAATTTTTCCGACATAGAATGGCAGGACGTGGAGCAAAACATCAAGCAAGCCATTCTCGATTTCGAACCGCGGCTCGACAACAAATCGCTGCAAGTGATTGTGAACACCGAAGACGATGACGACGATGCCTTGCACAACAAACTGATTATTGAAATCAAAGGCCATCTGAAACTCAACCCTTATCCAAAAGAATTCCTGCTGCGAACCAGCATGGATATCGAAACCGGGCTGTTTAATTTATTAGAAGGGGGAACGGGCCGTGAATAACAAATTACTGTCTTATTACAATAAAGAACTGGCCTTCCTGAAAGAAATGGGCAGGGAGTTTGCGCTCAAATATCCCAAAGTGGCTTCCCGACTGGCCTTAGATACTTCCGACATTCCCGACCCTTACGTCGAACGGCTGCTGGAAGGCGTGAGCTTTCTCACCGCCCGCACCCAGCTTAAACTGGATGCGGAATATCCCCGTTTCGTGCAAAGAATTTTAGAAGTCGTTTACCCCGACTTCATCAACCAAAAACCGGCGGCAGCCATTGTCAATTTAGAGCCCGCCGGCCAATACAACGCCGATGTTATCAATCTGCTGGAGCGAGGCAGAATATTGAGGTCGCTGCCGATTGACGAATTCAAGGTAAGCTGCCCGTTTTCGGTAACCAAAACCACCGAAATCCTGCCGCTGCGTATAGAAAAAGCCAAATATACCGATTCGCTCGGCTATTTGCCGGGTGCGCTTCCCATGCTCAAACTCTCTTCCGGCAAAAAAGTGCAATCCGCCCTGCGCTTGGATTTTTCGCTCAGCGTGCCCGGGGCGTGTTCGCAAATGCTGCCGGACACATTGCCTGTATTTTTAGGCACGGAGCTTTCCAAGTCGTCTTCTTTGCTGTTCCTGCTGGCTTCCGAATGCGTGGGCGTAGTCTGCCACAGTTATGAAAACCCCAAACAATGGCACTTCCTGCTGCCGTCCAAACCGGAACACAGCGGATTTAGCGAAGACGAAGCCTTGTCTTTCAATCTGGACAAATCGGTCAGCGCGTTTCGGATTCTTCAGGAATATGCGCGGTTGCCGGAAAAATTCCTGTTTATTGCCCAAAAAGATATCAAGCAAGCTGTCCAGCAGGCCGAAAAAGAAGGCCATCTGCCCAAAGTGCCCGAACAGTTGGAAGAAATCGTGAGCGATAAGGGCATCAATAAAAAAATCATCACTTACCGCAAACGCTATTTCAGCCTTTCATTTTTGTTCAGCCACAAAATATCCGAACTGACGGAGCTGGTCGGCGTGGAAGATTTTTCCGTAAACGCCGTGCCGGTTGTGAATCTATTCAGAAAAAAGAGCGCGCGCTTCCCCGTGAACATCCAAGATCGGGAACACCATGTCGTTATCGACCGCACCCAGCCGCTGAATTACGAAGTCCACTCTATCGAGCAGGTAAAAGGCTTCGACACCAACAACCGCCAAACCGTGGTTTTTTCGCCGATGTACAAAGCGCCGGATATGGGTTTGTTTCCCGAAACGCAAACCCAACACGCTTATTTTTCGGCACGGCGGGCAGACAGGATGCCGTCTGAAAACGCCGTTAAAAACGGTTTCCGCTCTTCCTATCTGGGCAGCGAAGTGTTTTTGTCGCTGGCCGACAATAAAGACTACGCCTTCAATTCAGGCATCCAGCACCTTTCCGTCGATGCTTGGTGTACCAGCAGGGATTTACCGCTGATGATGCCGCGTGATGGCGAGTCGGATTTCCTAATCGAAGGCTTTTTGCCGGTCAGCTCGATCAAACTGATTTCTAAACTGACACGGCCTCTTGCGGCGGTGAGCGAAGACAGAACGCTTTGGCCGTTTTTAAACCAATTGAGCCTGAACTATCTGTCGCTGCTGAACACCGACCAAGAAGATGCCCCCGTTACCTTGAAAGAATTATTGATGGTGTTTGTTTCTTCCGAAAACGATTTGCTGAAGAAACAGATTGAATCGATCACGCGGGTGGACACCACCGTCGTGAATAAGGTGGTTCGCCATCACGGCACCGCCGCTCCCGTGCGCGGCATCAAAATCACCGTTACGCTCGACGACGCACAATTGGGCGGCATCCATCCCTTTCTGTTCGGCTCGGTTTTAAACCATTATTTCCGGCGCTTGGTGTCGATCAACTCATTTATACAACTGCAAATCGACACGCTCCAACAAGGGCATGTGGCCACGTGGCCGACCGCGGTTGGAGAAAGGGTGGTCATATGAATCCGGTTAACGTGCAAACGGATTTCGGCGACCCGCTGGACGATGCTTGGGATGAAAAACTCACCGGCTTTTTAAACAAAGTCGCCTCCCAACCGTATAAATATGACTACTTTGCACTCTTGCGCCAGCTTGAGTCGGTTAAGTTTATTACCGGCGGCAAAATGTTGGGCAAAGCCGTCAGCCCGAAAATGGAAAAAATCAGAATCCGCCAAGAGCCTTCACTTATTTTTTCCCCGCGCAACATCCAATCAGTAACGTTATCGCCCCATTATGCGGAAATTTCCATCAACGGCTTCGGTTTGTTCGGCCCTTCCGGCCCCTTGCCCCTGCATTTGACTGAATATGCCTACGAGCGCCAACATCAGCACGGCGACCGCACATGGACGGGCTTTGCCAATATGCTGCAACACCGTTTAGCGGTCTTGTTTTATCGGGCATGGGCCAACGCGCAGAGCATTACTTCTTTAGACAAAAACGCCGACGACCGCTTCGGCAGATACATCGCCAGCTTCAACGGCCTGAATACCCCGCCCATACACAACGAAGGCCTGATTCACGAATTTGCCAAGCGTTATTTTGCCGGTTTGCTGATGAAGCAAAGCCGCTCCGCCGCCAACCTGCAACAGTTGCTCAACCGCTATTTCAAAGCGCCCGTTACCATTCAAACCAATGTCGGATACTGGGTTGAAGTTACCGAGGAAAAAACGCAAATCGGCGCAACGGGCGGCTATACGCTGGGAGAAGGTTTGCTGCTGGGCGACAAACTTTACGATGTTCAAAGCAAATTCCGCATCATCATCGGCCCGCTGACTCTGCCGGCCTACCGGTCGTTTTTTAAAGACGGCACCAACACCGCCCGCCTGCGGGAATGGGTGCGCCTGTTTGCCGCAGACGAATACGAATGGGACATACAGCCCGTTTTGATGCAAAAAGAAGTTCCCCCGATGGATTTGGGCGGGCAAACCCAGCTCGGCTTGTCGACTTGGCTGGGCAATGTTTCCCGCGACGCTGAAGACTTAATCGTCAGCAACCGTTAAACGGCTTTTTTCAGACGGCCTCATCCTGATAAAAGCCTCTTACAAACCGTTTTGGACATGTTGGATTATTTAAGGAAATCTTATGTCAGACATCAGCCGCAGCGTATTATTTGGTAAGTTGAATACTACCTTATACAAAACTCTGGAAAATGCCTACACATTCTGCCGCCTTCGGGAAAACAGCTATGTCGAGCTGGTGCACTGGCTCCATTCCCTGCTGCAAACCGAAAAAACCGACATTTTCTGCCTGATAAACCGTTTCAATTTAGACGAAGCGAAAGTACGCAAAGACGTATTGGCCGCCGTGGAAAAACTGCCTGCCGGTGCCACTGCCGTTATCGATTTTTCCGAACATATCCAAACCCTTGTCGAACAAACTTGGACATACAGCTCGCTGAAATTCGGCACCGACAAAATCCGCACGGCGCATATTTTCTACACCATGCTGCAAAATAAAACTTTGCAGGGCATCTTGGCCAACATTTCATCGGAATTCCTCAAAATCAAACCCGAAACGCTGGCAGACGACATCATCGCCATTACCGCCGGTTCGGAAGAAAATCTCGATGCCGCTAAAAACGCCTTGTCTTCGGAACCTACCGCCACCCATAAAGAAAGCGCGTTGGCCAAATACGGCAGCAACCTTACCGAAAAAGCCAAAAACGGCGAAATAGACCCGCTAACAGGCCGTGATGCCGAAATCAGACAAATCATCGACATCCTGATGCGCCGCCGCCAAAACAATCCGATTCTCACGGGCGAAGCCGGTGTCGGCAAAACCGCCGTGGTCGAAGCATTGGCCTTGCGCTTGGCCGCAGGCGACGTGCCGCCCGGATTGCAAGACGTGCAGTTAATCCTGCTGGACATCGGCCTGCTCAAAGCCGGTGCCAGCATCAGCGGCGAATTTGAATCGCGGCTCAGAGCGGTGATGGACGAAGTCGAATCCAGCCCCACGCCGATTGTGCTGTTTATTGACGAAATCCACACCTTAATCGGTGCGGGCGGTGCAGCCGGCACGGGCGATGCCGCCAACCTGCTCAAACCCGCTTTGGCCCGCGGCAAACTGCGCACCATCGGCGCAACAACATGGGCGGAACACAAAAAATATTTTGAAAAAGACCCCGCCCTCACCCGCCGTTTCCAAGTCGTGCAGGTAGACGAACCCGATGAAGAAAAAGCCGTCAACATGCTCAGAGCGTTGAACGCCTCACTGGAAGAACACCACAATGTGATTATTCTCGACGAAGCGATTCAGGCGGCCGTGAAACTCTCCCACCGCTATATTCCCGCACGCCAACTGCCCGATAAAGCCGTCGGCCTGATCGATACCGCCTGCGCGCGCGTTGCCGTCAGCCAGCACGCCGTACCGGGCAGCATCGAGTATCTGCAAAAAAAATCCGAAGCATTAAAGCTCGAACAAGCCAATCTGGAACGTGAGAAAAAACTCAGTTTCGATTCCGAAGAACGGATGGCGAATATCGGCAAAGAACTGGCTGAAGTTGAAGGCCGTCTGAAAGAATTGGAAGAAAGATGGCAAACAGAAACCGGCTTGGTTACCGAGCTGTTGGCCGTACGCGAACAAATCATGCAGGTGGGGCAAGAAACCGCCGATGATGAAAGCGAGCAGTTGTACGCACACCAAAAAGAACTGGTCGATAAACTGAAAGAACTGCAAGGTATCCAACCGCTGGTGATGCCGTTGGTCAATAGCCGCACGATTGCCGACGTGGTGGCCGACTGGACAGGCATTCCCGTCGGCAAAATGATGAAAGACGAAGTCGAGGCCGTATTGCAACTGGCCGATACTTTAAACAAACGCATCATCGGCCAACGCCACGGCTTGGATGCGATTGCCCGCCGCATTCAAACCTCGCGCGCCAATCTCGACAACCCCGACAAACCCATCGGCGTTTTCATGCTGGCCGGCCCTTCCGGTGTGGGTAAAACCGAAACCGCGCTGGCTCTGGCCGACACCCTGTACGGCGGCGAGCAAAACGTGATTACCATCAACATGAGCGAATATCAGGAAGCGCACACCGTATCCACCCTGAAAGGCGCACCGCCGGGATATGTCGGTTACGGCGAAGGCGGCGTACTGACCGAAGCCGTGCGCCGCAAACCGTATAGCGTTATCCTGCTCGACGAAGTGGAAAAAGCGCACCCCGACGTGCATGAAATCTTTTTCCAAGTATTCGATAAAGGCTGGATGGAAGACGGCGAAGGCCGCTACATCGACTTCAAAAACACCATCATCATCCTCACCACCAACGTCGGTACGGATTTGATTATGGACATGTGCGACGACCCCGACATGCTGCCGACTCCGGAAGGCTTGGCCAAAGCCTTGCGCACGCCCATGCTGAAAGTTTTCCCCGCCGCCCTGCTGGGCCGCATGCAGGTTATCCCCTACTATCCGCTATCCGACGATATGCTCGCGAAAATCGTCGAGTTGCAATTGGGCCGCATCGTGAAACGGATCAAAGACAACCACAACATTGACCTCACTTACTCGCCCGAAGTGCTGAAGCTGATTACCTCGCGCTGCACCGAAATCGAATCGGGCGGCCGCATGATCGATGCGATTCTCACCAATACCGTTCTGCCGCAAATCAGCCGCGAACTGCTCACTTGTGCAACGCAAGGCAAACAGGTTTCGGCGGTGAGCATCGGCGTGAAAGACCATGACTTTATATACAAATATAAATTCAAGAAAAAAGATAATGTTAAGTAAAAAGAAAAAACTAAAATATGTTTAGCCTTTCTAACACTTAATGCTTACAATTTGCACGATGTAAATACAAGTTATCAAACGGCATAATATATAAATGATGAGATTTATTGCATGATAAATAATGTAATAAATTACCAACCAAGATTAGGCACTTAAAATGCATAAAAAATTAATGAAATATACATTATTCTTGGCAATACCTTTAGTATTGAGCGCATGTGCTTCCAATCATAAACCGCCGAAAGAATCCGATGAAAGCGGTGAAAAGATTGATGTCCAAATCCTTGTTTCGCCTGATGTAAATCCCGATTTGGTCGGCCGCCCCTCACCTATCCGCTTGGATTTATATCAATTGTCTTCCGATGGCGAATTTAAGAAAGCAAACTATTTCGAGCTTACCAACAATGCCAAAGAGAATTTAGGCGATAAATTAATCCAGCAAAACCAATTCATGCTGCACCCGGATACGGTTACGATATTGCCGATAAAAATGGATTCCCACCTGAAATATTTAGGTGTGGTAGCCAGTTATCGCGATTTGGATAACAGTCAATGGCAACTGATACTGTTGAAACAGAAAAAACGCTGGTATCAATTCGGCAAACATTATTTCTATTTAAATCTCGGCAAAAACAAATTAAGCCAATTGTCAAAGGCTGAAATGAGAAACATGCTTCAAGAATACAAAGAACGGCACCCCGACAATAAACGCATTAAAGAAAGCGGCAAAGTCCGCAAACACGACAGCGACCTTAGTAAAGGCGTTTTCCGTGAAGAAAAATAAAAAATAATAACTTTAATATTAATCAGATTTAGGTTGAAAACATGGCGATAGAAGCAAAAGTAGTCTGGTCAGAAGGGATATTCATTACCCCCCAGCATTTCCAACAGTTCGAACGTTACATAGAATCCGGTTTACGTCAATTAGCCGTTTCCCGTGAAGGCTATTTTTGGGGATTTTCTTCACTGGTTTTGGATTCAGACGGCCTCAAGCGCGGGGTAATCGGTATTCGTGAGGCTGAAGGCGTTTTTCCCGACGGCTCGGCATTTTTGCTTTCTCAAAAACAACTCGAAAATCTCAGCTTACAAGTTCCTGCCAATATCAAGGACACCAAAATCTGTTTGGCTGTTAACTTGCCCTCTTCTGTAAATAATGAGATTGGCTTTCCGGATCAAGATTCAACTGCCTCCCACCGCTATAAAGCATTTGATAAAACACTTGCAGATACCACCAATACCGAATTAGACGGCCGCCAAGTTACGTTGGCAGAACTTAACCCCATGCTGGTTTTAGAAAGCGATGTTACCAGCGGACAAACTGCCCTCCCCATAGCGATTATCCATTCCAGCTCGGCAGACTTCGAGGTGGTCTTAGACGAATCTTATATCCCGCCCTGTCTCGGCAGCCAAAAGCAACTGCATTTAAAGGCTTATATTTCAGAGATATACGGCCTGCTGATGCAGAAAAGCAATAGCTTGGCCAATGCTGTAAATGATCCCAATACCGGGGGCTCAGTTGAAGTGATGGATTTTATGATGCTGCAAACCATCAACAGATATTTGGCCTATTTACACCATGAAAATGAAGGTGCCCGCCAAACCCATCCGGAACAGTTATTCGTTAATCTGTCGAAGTTGTGTGCCGATTTGATGACTTTCTTACCTGCCCGCAAAGTGGGCGAAATTCCTGTGTATCAGCACAACGACTTGGCCTCATGCTTCGGCAAATTATTTTTCAATCTGCGTAAATCACTTTCTATCGTGCTTGAACAAAGAGCGATCAGAATTCCTCTCGATATGCGCGACGAGGCAACGCACGTTGCGCAAACGCCTGATCAAAGCCTGCTGGATAAAGCTTCATTCGTTCTCGCCATCAAAGCCGATATGCCGAACGAAGCATTGCGCCAAAAAATTCCTAGCGTAGTGAAGATAGGCACTGTGGAAAAAGTAAAAGAATTGGTCGCCTACCACCTGCCCGGAATCAGAGTACACGCCTTATCCGTTGCACCGAGAGAATTGCCCTATCATAGCGGCTATGTTTATTTCGAGTTGGATAAAAAACACGAGATGTGGGACATGTTTGACACTTCTTCAGGCATGGCCTTCCATTTAGCCGGTAATTTTCCGAATTTAGATGTTGAATTTTGGGCAATTAAGTCTTTGAGTTAATTTGGTTTAATTTGGAATTTCATTATGAATAACCAGAATAATGCAGCACATAGCGCAGTAAATATCTACAACCCCTTGATTGAAGCTGCCAAACCCGTTTTTATCTTGGTGAATGCCATGCAGCAAACCACCAGTCAACTGTCTACCGACAGCTTGATTAATAAGTTTTCTCTTTTAATCAATAACTTTGAAGAGAATGCTGAGAAAAACGGAGCGAAATACGATGCTATTCAAGCTGCGAAATACTGCTTGTGTACCTTCGTAGACGAATTGGCCGTCCGTGCAGGCTGGGCAGATGAAACGTGGTCGAAAAACAGCCTGCTGGTGTCTTTTTACGATGAAACATGGGGCGGCGAGCGCTTTTTTGAAATTATTCAAAATTTGAAGCAAGACCCTGATAAAAACATTGATTTATTGGAATTTATGTATTTGTGCCTGCAATTCGGCTACAAAGGCAAATACCAAGTTTTAAACAGCGGCGAGCTGGAAATCGACAAAATCAAAAGAGACTTGCTCGCTTTGATCCACAGCAAACGGCCGGATCAAACCGTTAATCTATTCAAGCATGATCCGATTGTTACCCATACTATCCAGCGGAAACAACGGCTTACCATTCCTTTATGGGTGGTAGGCGTATTAGGCGCTGTTGCTTTGGGAATAGGCTATTTCGCGATGCAATGGTCGCTGGGCGATGACTTCGATACAGCCAGCACAAAGGTAAACAGCCTTAAGCTTCCCGCTGTCGCACCTAAACAGCAAGAAACCAGAAATACCATCCGTCTGCGGCCTTTACTGGAAAACGAAATTGCCAGAAAACTGGTTTCTGTTGAAGATTCTCAAGACAGAAGCACGGTAACCATTTTAGGCGACGGTTTGTTTGAATCCGGTTCCGCACAGATTCAAGACCAATACTACCCCGTTTTGGCAACGGTCGGTCAGGCTTTGGACAGCGTCGAGGGGCAAATTGTCGTTACAGGCTATACCGATGACAAGCCTATCCAAAGTTTGACCTTCCCGTCTAACTGGCATCTTTCTCAAGGTCGGGCTGATGCGGTAAAAGAAATTCTCTTAACTTACGTTAAAAACGGCGGAACGCGTATCCGTTCGGAAGGACGCGGTTCGACCAACCCTGTTGTACCGAATGATACGGTGGAAAACAGAGCCAAAAACCGACGGGTTGAAATCACCCTGTTCACGACCGGCAGCGGCCCCAAATTGGGCAGCGCAGTGGAAGTACAAACCGACGCTCCGACTGCCCAACCGAGCAGCGGTGTCAGTGCAGGTCAATAATCTGAAATTGGATTGATACGGAAAAACAAACATGAAAAAAATTCTTTATTTTCTAGGTTCCCGTTCTTTATGGGTAATGTTGGGTATCGCCGGTCTGATTATATTGGTATGGTTTATCGGCCCGCTGATTTCAATAGGAGAAATCCGTCCTTTAGCGAGCAAATTCGTGCGCTTTGCCGTGTGCGCCGCCATTGTCGGTATCTGGTTCGCTAAAGCCGTATTCCGTCAATACCGCGAGTCGCGCCGGAATGCTGCATTACTTAAAGAAATCAAAGCTGCACAAGAACCCATTTTGAAAAGTGCGAGCGATATCAGCTCTATGAGCCGCCAGTTTGCCGAAATGGACAAAGTGCTGAAAAACGCCAAGTTTTCCAAATCGAAAAACAGCTTATTGGCGAGATTGGAAGAAGGCCAATACCTTTACCAAATGCCGTGGTATGTCGTTTTAGGCGCAGCCGGCTCCGGTAAAACCACAGCTCTGAAACGCTCCGGCCTTAATTTCCCGCTGGAAAGCACTTTGGGAACGTCTGTCAGCGGCTTGGCGGGCACACGGGATTGCGATTGGTTTTTATCTGATGAAATCGTATTGCTGGATACTGCCGGCAGACTGTCTCTACACGACAACCACAGCAATAAAGATTCCAGCGACTGGGAAGAATTTGTATCGTTGCTGAAGCGCTACCGCCCAAAACAACCGATTAACGGTGTATTGGTTACCGTGGGTGTGGATGATTTATTAGGCGGTAAAACCAATATCACGGAAATATCGGCGGAGCTGCGCAAAAGAATCCACGAAATGCATACTAAATTAGGTATTCATTTCCCTGTCTATCTCATGATTACCAAACTGGATTTACTGCATGGCTTTGATAAATTCTTTGCTCATTTAACGGAAGAGCAAAGAAATCAATATTTAGGTATATCTCTGTCTGACACAGAAGGAATGGAAACGCCGATTGCCACCGCATCCAATGCCTTATCGGAGATTGTGGATAAATTGCGCTCGTCTATGTTGGGTACCATCCATCAATTGGAATCTTCTGAAGACAAAGCTGCTGCTTTTGCTTTCCCTGAGGAGTTTGAACGTCTGAACCAAGCCGTGCTTTCCCTCTTTAAAGAGCTATCCAAATCTTCTAAATTTGAGCAACCGATTGCATGGAGAGGTGTTTACTTTTCAAGCGGTACTCAAACCGGGCAGCATCTCAATCCCATCTTGGAAGGTTTGCAAAGCGATTTCCAATTATCAAGAAAATACTTGGATTCGGAGAGAACCGCAGCTCAGACCTCTGATCGCAGCTTCTTCCTGAACAGATTGTTTTCCGACGTTATTCTCAGCGAAGCAAACTTAGCCGGGGAAAATAAATCTTGGTTCGTCAAAAACCAAATGCTGTATTGGCTCGGCGTCGGCGCGATTGCGGCTACCGTAATTACCTGCTTGACCATGATGTTGAACAGCTACTCCAATAACCGTTCCTATTTGGAACAGGTCGGCAGCAAAGCAACGAAATTGGGCATGGATGCAAAAAAATATGCGGATGCGCCCGATTTGCTTAAAGCGGTAACGTTTGCAGAACACGTTAGAGACACCACCAGAAGCAGCGAAATTCCCGATCTCTCGTCCCCTCCCCTCGGCTACCGCATGGGTCTGTATCAAGGCGCTCAAATGGAGGACGTGGGTGAATCTGCCTACCGCAGAATTCTCCAAGACAACGTAATGCCTTTAATCAGCTATAAGCTGGACGAGCTTCTGCGCACAACCAGCGGTTCAGACGGCATCAATGGCTATAACGCTTTAAAAGCCTATCTGATGATGTTTAATAAAGAACATTTCGATGCGGCTTTTATGCAAAACTGGCTGATGTCTAATCTGTCTAAAGCAGAATCTTCAGGCATGAGCGAGCAGCAGAAAAAATCTGTCGAGAAAGCGTTAAACCAAATCCTTTCCAAGCAAAGCATCACGCCCAGCGTACCCTATGACGAAGCATTGGTAGAACGCCGCCGTCAGGAAATTGCCCAAAGGGATATTGCCACCATGGTATTGGAAGATACCGTGAATACGGTTGCCCGCTCAGGAAAAGAAGGGGTGACGCCTGTTTCCTTTTCCAGCATGGGCGGTGTGCAAAGCCACTTGTTGTTCCGTCGGAAAACAGGCGGGGCTTTAAAAGAACCGATTAACTTCATCTATACCAAAGAGGCATACATCACCAAAGTATTACCTGCCATGGTTAAATCTGCGGAACAGTTTTTTAACGAAGATAACTGGGTGCTGGCTAATTACGCCTCTTTAAGCCAAAGCAAGGCTTCCGTTCTTTCCGATGCCCAGAGGCTCTATTTCAGCAACTACATCAGAGTATGGAATCATTATTTAGCCGACTTGTCATTGGTTACGCCGAAATCATCGCGCGAGAGCATTCAGATTGCCAAACTGCTGTCTGAAAAAAATTCACCTTTGGCTAATATCATCAAAGGAATTAGCGATAACACGACGCTAACCATTGATAATCGGGTTACAGAAAGAGCAGGCAGCAAAATTGCCGATTGGTTAAACAGAGCCGGCCTCTCCAAGCTTTTAAGTGCTGAAGGTGAAGCCAATGTGAAAAACGAATTGGCCGCTTTAAAACAGGCAACGCCTGTTGATGATGCTTTTGCAGACTTCCATATACTGACCGAAACCACAAATGATCAGCCTCCCGCCATTAACGGCATTACCGAAGCCATCAACGATTTGTATGTTTATTTGGTTGCCGTTAACGTTGCGGTAGAAAAAGGGGTGGATCTGCCTCCCGACGATCCTTTTGTGAAATACAAGGCCGAAGTAAACCGACTGCCCTCACCTTTCCGCCAAATGCTGGACAATTTTTCTGAGATTATCTTGAAAAATACCGATAAGATTGTTGATGAAAAACTCATGTCTACTTTGGAAAAACAATTGGCCACCTTAACCGACAGTTGCCAAGAAACCCGCCAACAGGGCTACCCTTTCGAAAGAGGGTCTGAAAACAATGTTGCCTTGGAAAGCTTTTCCAACATCTTCGGCCCCAACGGCACTTACAGCAAGTTTACCAACTTATCAGGCGAAGCCGCCGTATTGGCCCGTTCGGACAAACTGGAAACATTAACGGCCAAAAACAGCACATTTAAAGACCGCTTTTCGAAATTGGACGACATAGCGGCTATCCGGCAAGGCTATTTTGATAAGGGTTCGGAAACACCAACGTTTGATTTTTCGGTTAAGGTTTTGATTCTGGATGCTGCCTTGGAAAGCGTGAATATTTCATATGACGGCAAAAGCTATGTATACAGCCACGGGCCTGTTAACCCTGCCACCTTTACTTGGCCGTCTAAAAATGAAAACGCTTTGGCCAAAATAGACGTCTCTTCCCCTCAAATCAACAGCTCAGGCATCAGCGCAACCGGGCCGTGGTCAATCTTCCGCCTGATTGAAAAAGGACAAATTGTCCGCCAAACAGGGAACACCACCGTGGTTGAATACAACATCCAAGGCAAAAACGTTGTGGTTGAATTTACCACTTCTACTGCTTCGAACCCTTTTAATTTAAATAAATTAAGGAATTTTCAGTGCGTTTAAGCGTCTAACAGGGATGTAATCAGGCCGTCTGAAATAATACATTCCGAAATGTTACCGACCCAAACCGGAAAATGATTAAAAATAACGGAATGTTGGTTTTAATGTGAATAAGGAATTTCCCGAAATGAATAGAACAATCGTTGCCCATACACCTTTGGGACCACAACTGTTATTCAAAAAAATGCTGGGAACAGAATCCGTTTCCAACCTTTTTGAATTCAATATCACATTTGTTTCTAAAGATTCCAATTTACAAGGCAAAGATATCATCGGCCAGCCCGTAACGCTGGAAATCGATACCGAAGCGGGCAGCCCGCGCTACCTGAACGGCTTGGTTACCGATTTCGGCTACATCGGCGAAGATGAAGACGAAGAGGGCTACCATGCTTATGCTTGTACCGCCCGCCCGTTTATGTGGTATCTCACTCAAAATGTAGACAGCAGGGTGTTTGTTGATAAATCGGTGTTGGATATCGCCAATGAAGTTTTATCGCCGTTCGGATTCCCATATCAAGTGAAATGCCAAAAAGGGTATCGGACAAGAGGCTTTTGCGTTCAATATCAGGAAACCAGTTTCGATTTCCTAAACCGCTTGTTTGAACAAGAAGGCATTTACTATTATTTTACCCACAGCAACGGCTCGCACGAGTTGGTTATTGCAGACGATGTCGGCATTTTGCAGGCGATTCCTTCTTCCAACATTCCTTATCACTCCCGCCAAACCGCGCCGGGCGCGCCCAGCACCGCTTATATCGACATCTGGGAAGAGCGGGACTCTCTGAAATCCAGCCAGTTTGTTACACAAGAATACAATTATAAAAACGCCAAAGTGCCGATGAAGTCTTCGGATTCCGTCCACGATTTCAGCTCGGTTTCTATGGAACATTATGATTTCTATACCGGCTTCAGCGATGTTTCCGAAGCGCAGAATTACAGCCAAGTACGCAGTGAAGATTTAAAAAGCCAAACCAAAGTCATCACCGGCTCCGGCACGGCGTTGACGATTGCTCCGGGTTATGCATTTACCCTTAGCAGGCACCCGCATTCATCATCCAATACAGAATATACAATTTTGAATGCAAACTACGATTTTGAAGAAGCTGGTTATACTACTGGCACCCGTATCGGCAAATTCAGAATTTCATTCCGCGTATTGCCGAAGTCGTACCAATACCGCCCGCCGCTGAAAACACCCAAACCGAAAGTATTGGGTACGCAGGCTGCAACGGTTACCGGTCCGGCCGGAGAGGAAGTTCATACCAACGAATACGGCGATATTAAAGTCCAATTCCATTGGGACCGCTACGGTAAAATGGATGAGAATAGTTCTAACTGGGTTCGTGTAACGCAAGGCTCGGCCGGTGCAGGATACGGTTCCATCAATACGCCGCGTATCGGCGAAGAAGTGTTGGTCGACTTCATTAACGGCGATGCCGACCGGCCGATCGTATTGGGCCGTCTGTATAACAGCGCGATGTCGCCGCCGTGGGGCTTCCCCGCCGCCGCCAAGCAATCCGGTATTAAGAGTAAAAGTTTCAACTCGCCGCTTTCCAACTTTAACGAGCTGATGTTCAACGATACTGCAGGCTCTGAAATGGTGAATTTTCAGGCGCAGAAGGATTTGACATCGCTGGTTAAAAACAACGAAACCCGCAACGTCAATAACGATCGCACCACCACCATCGGTAACAACGAAACGGTAACAGTGGTAGGAGATAGGACTAAAACCGTCCAAAAAAACGAAACGGCTTCGATTACCCAAAATCGTACTAAATCGGTCGGTCAGGACGAAACGGCGAGCATTACCCAAAACCAAAACATCAGTGTAGGCCAAAACCAAAGCACCAGTGTAGGCCAAAACCAAAGTACCAGCGTGGGTAAGGACCAAAGCGTCAACGTGGCGATGAACTGCAGCCGCTCGGTCGGTCAAAACGAGAATGTAACCATCGGCCAAAGCCAGGCGTTGACGGTGGGGCAGGATCAAAACGTTACTGTCGGCCAAAACCAAGCGTTTACCGTCGGAGCCAACCGCAATAAAACCGTGGTTTCTAACGAAGTCAGCAACATCGGCGGTAACAAGCAGGAAACGGTAAGCCAAAACGGTATGAACAATGTCGGCATCGGCCAGATGACCAATATCGGTGCGGGCTATATGCTGAACGTCGGTGGCGGCTGGATGACCAACGTCGGCGCGGCGGAAATGCACAGTGTCGGCCTGATCATGAGCATCAATGCCGGTATGAACATCGGCCTCAATGCCGGGCGCAACATTACTTTGTCGGCCAATTCCAAAATCACCCTGCAAGTCGGCAATTCCATGATTGTGATGGACAAAAACAAGATTGCGATTGTCAGCAAACAAATCAAAATCGTCGGCACCAAAGAAATAGATATCGCCGGTAAAAAAGTGGACATCAACTAAAACCGAAGAAGAACCGCTATGTTTGAGCTGGAAAACTTTACCTGTTTCCACACACAGCAATTTAAAAACGTCGACCAATTGGATCGAACGTATGATGTTGTAGTAGCCAAAGTCAGCTATGAGTTTGAAATCGACTCGGCAACCGGCAAGACGGAATTACAGTTTGCCCGCACGCAAACGCCGCTCACGTTTGCCGATACCTTTTACGGCGAGCCGTCGCAAACCGCCACCGAGTTGGAAAGCGATTTCTGCCTCTATAAGCCTAAAACGGATTTTGTGATCAATGCGGTAGCCTACGCGCCCGACGATCTGCCCGCCCGGCAATTCGCCGCCTCGGTCAGCATCGGCGATTACCGCAAAACCCTTGCCGTTACGGGAGAGCGCTATTGGATACGCGAAGCCGTGGGCTGGTCTGTCGGCGAACCCTCCCCTATCCTTTCCCTGCCCATCCGCTATGAATTTGCTTTCGGCGGCAGCGAAGTTGAAGACGACCACACAGGCTATCAGGAAAACGCCATCGGCATCGGCTATTATCCGAAATCTTTCCTGCAAAAAAACAGCTTCAAGCGGATGCTGAGAGCCCATCAGATTTACGATCCGGCCAAGCCTGTGCGCGATCCTGCCGAAAAAGCCGCCCCCGAAGGCTTCGGTTTCATGCCGCGCTACTTCGCCCAACGCGCCAAACATACCGGCACCGCCGACGCCCAATGGATTGAAAACCGCGCCCCGCTGCTGCCTGAAGATTTTTCTATGGCGTATTGGAACGGCGCGCATCCCTCGCTGCAACTGCCCCATCTGAAACCCAATCATATTTATGAACTCGGTTTCACCGGCATGGTGCATTCCTTCCAAGCGCCCAACCAGCACTTTACCGTCGAACTGCCGGTAGAAACCGTGTTCGTCCATGCCTATACCGCGGCCAATCAGTCTTTGTGCAAAGATATGGTGCTGGATACCGTGTTTGTGGATGTGGAAAAACGGCGGATTAACTGTAACTACCGAACCTCTTTTGCGGAAGAGCTGGAAATCGCCTCGTGCCAACTCAGGTTTATCGCGCGGCACGAACGGGGAGACCAAATCGCAGCCGCCCAAGCCTGCCGCGATTCGCAAACCGAATTTATCCCCATACCGCCATCACTAACGGCACACGCATAAACCGATTGATTTCCGACCGCAAACCGCTTTAAGCAGATTACCGAAACAGGAGCATATTCATGGCCATCAACAAAATCGCCCGTAAGAGCAGCAAGTTCCGCGTGGTGTTTATGGTGCCCGATTTCTGTTGGCCGCCCCCGCCCGCTCCGCCGCAAGTGCCGCCGATTCCTTTCCCACTGTTCGCCGATTTGGGCGGCGCTAAAACCGTTGCCAAAGACGTTAAAATCAACCGCAAACCCGCCTTCGTCTTCAAAGCCAGTAAAACCAACCGCACTTACGGCGACGAAATCGCCCTGCCCGGCCGCAAAGGGGTGTTGTCGCGCACCGCCACCAAACCGGCCTGGCCGATCATGCATTCTTCTTCGGTTAAAATCCGCAAACGCTATATCGTCCGTGCCGGCGATATGTTCCACATGAACAACAAGTATAAGAAGAAACTGCCGCCCAAGCCGTGTATTTCCTGTAAGGCTGCGGCGGCAGTCGGCCGCCCGGTCAATCCGATTCACGGGTTGAAGTTTCTGGAGAACGAAACCGACTTCGCCTTCGAAGGCTTGATGCCTTTGGTGTGGAACCGCAGTTATTATTCCGACCAAGACGGCACCGGCTGGCTCGGCGAGGGCTGGAGCATACCCGGCAGCCGACGCATCATCCGCGATGCGGCGGGCTTGGCCTATATCGACGATCAGGGGCGGCTGTTCCCATTGCCGGAAGTAGATGAAGACGATGAAGAACCGGTGTTGTTCGAGAGCGAACAAATCTGGTTCAGCAAGAATTCAGACGGCCATTATGTGATTGCGTCGTTAAACGGTTCGGTGTCGTTGCGTTTCGCGCCGCTGGCGGTGTCGGAAGACGATCCGAACGGCGACAACTGTGCCGAACTGCCATTGGTGGCGGTGGAAGATGCCAACGGTAACCATCAGCGCTTTATCTACCACCCGCTCACCGGACTGCCGCAATATATTATCGACGGCAACGGACGGGTGTTCTACCTGCACTTCGGCAATGTGGCCGACGAGAACTCGCCCAAATTGCGCTTGTTGTCGGTATCGCTGCTCGATGCCCTGCCCGCTGTCGGCGCAGCCGCGCAGGTCGGCGCGGCGTTGGTGCGCTACGAATACAGCAGCAGCGGCGATTTGCTGCGCGTTATCGGTCGCGACGGTGTGGTCAAACGCAGTTTCACCTATCAAAACAACCTGATGGTGTCGCACACCGATGCGGCGGGCTTAACCGCCTATTACGAATACAGCCATTACACCCCCACCGGCAAAGTACTGCGCAACTGGACTTCGTTGGGCGAAGAATGGCGTTTCACCTATCACGACGGCTACACCGAGGTAACCGATGTCTTGGGGCGCACCGAACAATACCATTACGACTATAACAACGAGTTGACCAAACGGGTGTTCGCCGACGGCAGTACCAATATCATGGAACGCGACAGCTTGGGCCGTCTGCTCAGCCACACCGACGCAATGGGCCGCGTTACCCGTTACCAATACAGCAACGAAGGCCAAATCGAGACCATCGTCCGCCCCGACGGCGCCATGCTGCATTTCGACTACGACGACAGCTACCGCCTGATCCGCAAAAGCGATGCCGAAGGCCATTACGACAGCTACACCTACGACGAAGCCGGCAATCTGCTCACCCATACCGACCCGCTCAAACACACCACCCGCTTCGAATATGCCGGCAACGGTTTGCTGTTGAGCGTTACCGACCCCAAAGGCAGCACCACCGAATATCACTACGACCATAACAACCAGCCCGACCTGATTACCGACTGCTCCGGCTACCAAACCAAACTGGCCTACACCCCCGAAGGGCAGTTGGCGCGCATCACCGATGCCTTGGGCCAACACACCGAATACCATTACGACGCCAACCGAAACCTCACCCTCGCCCTTTATCCCGACGGCAGCAAAGAAACCTTCCGTTATGATGCTGCCGACCGCCTGACCGCCCATACCGACGGCGAAGGCCACACCACCGCATACGAATACGGCCAAGACGGTCTGCCGACACAGCGTACCAATGCGCTGGGCCACACCTTCGGCTACCACTACGACCAAGCAAGAAGGCTCATCGGCCTCACCAACGAAAACGGCGCCCGCTACCGCTTCGCCTACGACGTGCTCGACCGTTTGGTGGCCGAAAGCGGTTTCGACCATAAACTGACCGCCTACCACTACAACGCCGGTAACGAACTGGTGCAGCAAAACGAATACGGCGACGATGCCTCCGTAGCCGCCAAACTGATGGCGCAATACGGCGGCCAACCCGTTAAAAGCACAGACAGAACACCGCTTTCAGACGGCCTTAAAGATAAAACCCCGCTCAGAATCACCGAGTTCCAACGCGACATCTTAGGCCGTCTGAAACACACCCTTGCCCACGACAACACAGGCAACACTCAGGAAACCGCCTATCATTACGACCTTAACGGCAACCTCGTCCGTGCCGCCAACCGGCACGGCATTACCTGTTTCGACTACAACGCAGGAGGCCAACTTATCGGCCAGCACCAATGGGAGGTACCGACTAAAGAAGAGAACGAGCAAAACGGCCTGCCGGAAACCGACTGGCGTGACCCGCAGTACGATATGCTGTTTTTACCGCAGACCCAAAGTATCCGTTACCATTACGATTTCAACGGCAACCGCACCACCACCGTATTGCCCGACGGCCGCCAGATCAACTACCTGTATTACGGCAGCGGCCACCTGCACCAAATCAACCTCGACGGCGAAGTCGTCAGCGACATCGAACGCGATAAACTGCACCGCGAAATCCAAAGGACACAGGGTGCCTTAACCAGCCGCTACGAATTGGATCCGCTAGGCCGTCTGAAAAAACAGATTGCCGCGCTCGACAGCCTGTCTGAAAGCGGCAAAACAGCCATAGGGGCGGGTTACATACCCGCCCGCATGCACGGCCAAACCGCGGTCAAACGCAGCTACGGCTACGACAAAACCGGTAACCTGCTCCACAGCACCGACCAGCGGACGGGAACGAAACATTTCGAGTACGACAAACTGGGCAGAATTACCCAAGCGGGCAACGAACGCTTCGCCTTCGACCCCGCGCACAATATCCTGTCCACCAACGGCCAAACCGTTTCAGACGGCCTCAACCCCGTTACCGACAACCGCCTGAAACACTACAACGGCATCAGCTATTATTACGACGACCTCGGCAACCTGATTCATAGAGAACTGCCAAACGGCGAGGTGCAGAACTATTTCTACGATTTGCACGACCAACTGGTTAAGGTGGAAATCTTTAAGAAAGACGGCAGTAAAGAAACGTGGGTTTATACTTACGATGCTTTGGGCAGACGGGTAAGCAAAGGCCGTATCAAAACGGAGAGCAGTAACGAAGTTTCAGACAGGCATTCAACAGATCATGCCTGTCTGAAAACAGAGAACAGCAAAGATATTTTAGACAGCGAAATTGCCTTCCTGTGGGACGGCAGCCACTTGTTGCAGGAACAAAATTCAGACGGCCTCTACACTTACATCTACACCGACCAAGATTCTTACGAACCGCTGGCGCAAATCCGTGATTGGACAAACGAAGAAGAAACCGAACAAAGCATCCATTATTTCCACTGCGACCAAATCGGCATACCAAGAGAGATGACCGATAAAAACGGTAATTTGTTGTGGTTCGGGGATTATTACGGTTGGGGTAAGCTGAAGAGCGAAACCAACATAACGGAAACAGCGCATCAGCCGTTTAGGTTACAGAATCAGTATTGCGACCAAGAGACGGGGTTGCATTACAACTTCTTCCGATACTATGAGCCTGATGCGGGTCGGTTTGTTAATCAGGATCCGATTGGGTTGTGGGGTGGAGATAATTTTTATCAGTTTGCATCTAATACTCAAGTATGGATCGACCCATATGGATTAAACCCAGTTAATCGAATTACTGGACAAGCTGTACAAAAGGCAAGCCAATTACCAATAGTCCGTCCTGGTACACGAGGTTGGCAGCAAGCAATAGAAGCTCTTAGAAAAGATGGAAGAGGTGATGTTAGAGTTGCAAACATGGAAGACGCAAAAAAACTGATGAAAGATGCAGAACTGAGGATGGATAGAAGAAAGATGTACACATCTACACCTTATGAAAAAGGGTATGAAGTTCATAAACCTCAACCTGGAAAAGACAGGCAGGGAAATTATTGCAAGGCTAAAGAACGTTGGGAAAAAGGAGAATCGGAAGTAGGAAATGATTTACCCCATATAAAATGGAAAAAGCCTGGCAAGCAAGGACAAGGGCACATATTTTTTGAGGATTAAGTTATGAAAGAATTTATTTATGAAAAAATTATAGATGAAGGTCAAGCTAAAAAAATTATTCGCCGATTAATATATACTTTTTTTAAAGGAAATATTTATAAAAAGAAGATTATGATGGAAGGGAAATTACAAGATAAAACTTTTTTCTCTTTTAAAAGACCTTTTAGTTCTGATGACGGGAAACTAAGTAGTCCTGATGAATTACATAAGATTTTCCCACAAGATGAACTGTATGTACTTAGGCATTATCGCTATAAAGACAATAACGAACCTTTATTTTTAGAGTTAAGCAGCAAGATTCAATTGGACTTGGAAGACGTAGACTCAATAAATTTTTATGAATATTCCTATATTTTTGATAAACAATTTTCATACTGTTTTTTTGTTACTGATTCCACTACGAGCAAAGACGGGAAAAGCATAGCGATATTAAAAAAATATGAGCCTATTTAAATTTTATTCAGTTTTAAATTTACAGGAATTTAATCTTACCCTATAAAGATTTTGTAATTTAAGGTCGTCTGAGAATTTTTCAGACAGCCTTCCCATTTTCTACCCAAACCTGTGCGCGATCCTGCCGAAAAAGCCGCCCCCGAAGGCTTCGGCTTTATGCCGCGCTACTTCGCCCAACGCGCCAAACATACCGGCACCGCCGACGCCCAATGGATTGAAAACCGCGCCCCGCTGCTGCCTGAAGATTTTTCTATGGCGTATTGGAACGGCGCGCATCCCTCGCTGCAACTGCCCCATCTGAAACCCAATCATATTTATGAACTCGGTTTCACCGGCATGGTGCATTCCTTCCAAGCGCCCAACCAGCACTTTACCGTCGAACTGCCGGTAGAAACCGTGTTCGTCCATGCCTATACCGCGGCCAATCAGTCTTTGTGCAAAGATATGGTGCTGGATACCGTGTTTGTGGATGTGGAAAAACGGCGGATTAACTGTAACTACCGAACCTCTTTTGCGGAAGAGCTGGAAATCGCCTCGTGCCAACTCAGGTTTATCGCGCGGCACGAACGGGGAGACCAAATCGCAGCCGCCCAAGCCTGCCGCGATTCGCAAACCGAATTTATCCCCATACCGCCATCACTAACGGCACACGCATAAACCGATTGATTTCCGACCGCAAACCGCTTTAAGCAGATTACCGAAACAGGAGCATATTCATGGCCATCAACAAAATCGCCCGTAAGAGCAGCAAGTTCCGCGTGGTGTTTATGGTGCCCGATTTCTGTTGGCCGCCCCCGCCCGCTCCGCCGCAAGTGCCGCCGATTCCTTTCCCACTGTTCGCCGATTTGGGCGGCGCTAAAACCGTTGCCAAAGACGTTAAAATCAACCGCAAACCCGCCTTCGTCTTCAAAGCCAGTAAAACCAACCGCACTTACGGCGACGAAATCGCCCTGCCCGGCCGCAAAGGGGTGTTGTCGCGCACCGCCACCAAACCGGCCTGGCCGATCATGCATTCTTCTTCGGTTAAAATCCGCAAACGCTATATCGTCCGTGCCGGCGATATGTTCCACATGAACAACAAGTATAAGAAGAAACTGCCGCCCAAGCCGTGTATTTCCTGTAAGGCTGCGGCGGCAGTCGGCCGCCCGGTCAATCCGATTCACGGGTTGAAGTTTCTGGAGAACGAAACCGACTTCGCCTTCGAAGGCTTGATGCCTTTGGTGTGGAACCGCAGTTATTATTCCGACCAAGACGGCACCGGCTGGCTCGGCGAGGGCTGGAGCATACCCGGCAGCCGACGCATCATCCGCGATGCGGCGGGCTTGGCCTATATCGACGATCAGGGGCGGCTGTTCCCATTGCCGGAAGTAGATGAAGACGATGAAGAACCGGTGTTGTTCGAGAGCGAACAAATCTGGTTCAGCAAGAATTCAGACGGCCATTATGTGATTGCGTCGTTAAACGGTTCGGTGTCGTTGCGTTTCGCGCCGCTGGCGGTGTCGGAAGACGATCCGAACGGCGACAACTGTGCCGAACTGCCATTGGTGGCGGTGGAAGATGCCAACGGTAACCATCAGCGCTTTATCTACCACCCGCTCACCGGACTGCCGCAATATATTATCGACGGCAACGGACGGGTGTTCTACCTGCACTTCGGCAATGTGGCCGACGAGAACTCGCCCAAATTGCGCTTGTTGTCGGTATCGCTGCTCGATGCCCTGCCCGCTGTCGGCGCAGCCGCGCAGGTCGGCGCGGCGTTGGTGCGCTACGAATACAGCAGCAGCGGCGATTTGCTGCGCGTTATCGGTCGCGACGGTGTGGTCAAACGCAGTTTCACCTATCAAAACAACCTGATGGTGTCGCACACCGATGCGGCGGGCTTAACCGCCTATTACGAATACAGCCATTACACCCCCACCGGCAAAGTACTGCGCAACTGGACTTCGTTGGGCGAAGAATGGCGTTTCACCTATCACGACGGCTACACCGAGGTAACCGATGTCTTGGGGCGCACCGAACAATACCATTACGACTATAACAACGAGTTGACCAAACGGGTGTTCGCCGACGGCAGTACCAATATCATGGAACGCGACAGCTTGGGCCGTCTGCTCAGCCACACCGACGCAATGGGCCGCGTTACCCGTTACCAATACAGCAACGAAGGCCAAATCGAGACCATCGTCCGCCCCGACGGCGCCATGCTGCATTTCGACTACGACGACAGCTACCGCCTGATCCGCAAAAGCGATGCCGAAGGCCATTACGACAGCTACACCTACGACGAAGCCGGCAATCTGCTCACCCATACCGACCCGCTCAAACACACCACCCGCTTCGAATATGCCGGCAACGGTTTGCTGTTGAGCGTTACCGACCCCAAAGGCAGCACCACCGAATATCACTACGACCATAACAACCAGCCCGACCTGATTACCGACTGCTCCGGCTACCAAACCAAACTGGCCTACACCCCCGAAGGGCAGTTGGCGCGCATCACCGATGCCTTGGGCCAACACACCGAATACCATTACGACGCCAACCGAAACCTCACCCTCGCCCTTTATCCCGACGGCAGCAAAGAAACCTTCCGTTATGATGCTGCCGACCGCCTGACCGCCCATACCGACGGCGAAGGCCACACCACCGCATACGAATACGGCCAAGACGGTCTGCCGACACAGCGTACCAATGCGCTGGGCCACACCTTCGGCTACCACTACGACCAAGCAAGAAGGCTCATCGGCCTCACCAACGAAAACGGCGCCCGCTACCGCTTCGCCTACGACGTGCTCGACCGTTTGGTGGCCGAAAGCGGTTTCGACCATAAACTGACCGCCTACCACTACAACGCCGGTAACGAACTGGTGCAGCAAAACGAATACGGCGACGATGCCTCCGTAGCCGCCAAACTGATGGCGCAATACGGCGGCCAACCCGTTAAAAGCACAGACAGAACACCGCTTTCAGACGGCCTTAAAGATAAAACCCCGCTCAGAATCACCGAGTTCCAACGCGACATCTTAGGCCGTCTGAAACACACCCTTGCCCACGACAACACAGGCAACACTCAGGAAACCGCCTATCATTACGACCTTAACGGCAACCTCGTCCGTGCCGCCAACCGGCACGGCATTACCTGTTTCGACTACAACGCAGGAGGCCAACTTATCGGCCAGCACCAATGGGAGGTACCGACTAAAGAAGAGAACGAGCAAAACGGCCTGCCGGAAACCGACTGGCGTGACCCGCAGTACGATATGCTGTTTTTACCGCAGACCCAAAGTATCCGTTACCATTACGATTTCAACGGCAACCGCACCACCACCGTATTGCCCGACGGCCGCCAGATCAACTACCTGTATTACGGCAGCGGCCACCTGCACCAAATCAACCTCGACGGCGAAGTCGTCAGCGACATCGAACGCGATAAACTGCACCGCGAAATCCAAAGGACACAGGGTGCCTTAACCAGCCGCTACGAATTGGATCCGCTAGGCCGTCTGAAAAAACAGATTGCCGCGCTCGACAGCCTGTCTGAAAGCGGCAAAACAGCCATAGGGGCGGGTTACATACCCGCCCGCATGCACGGCCAAACCGCGGTCAAACGCAGCTACGGCTACGACAAAACCGGTAACCTGCTCCACAGCACCGACCAGCGGACGGGAACGAAACATTTCGAGTACGACAAACTGGGCAGAATTACCCAAGCGGGCAACGAACGCTTCGCCTTCGACCCCGCGCACAATATCCTGTCCACCAACGGCCAAACCGTTTCAGACGGCCTCAACCCCGTTACCGACAACCGCCTGAAACACTACAACGGCATCAGCTATTATTACGACGACCTCGGCAACCTGATTCATAGAGAACTGCCAAACGGCGAGGTGCAGAACTATTTCTACGATTTGCACGACCAACTGGTTAAGGTGGAAATCTTTAAGAAAGACGGCAGTAAAGAAACGTGGGTTTATACTTACGATGCTTTGGGCAGACGGGTAAGCAAAGGCCGTATCAAAACGGAGAGCAGTAACGAAGTTTCAGACAGGCATTCAACAGATCATGCCTGTCTGAAAACAGAGAACAGCAAAGATATTTTAGACAGCGAAATTGCCTTCCTGTGGGACGGCAGCCACTTGTTGCAGGAACAAAATTCAGACGGCCTCTACACTTACATCTACACCGACCAAGATTCTTACGAACCGCTGGCGCAAATCCGTGATTGGACAAACGAAGAAGAAACCGAACAAAGCATCCATTATTTCCACTGCGACCAAATCGGCATACCAAGAGAGATGACCGATAAAAACGGTAATTTGTTGTGGTTCGGGGATTATTACGGTTGGGGTAAGCTGAAGAGCGAAACCAACATAACGGAAACAGCGCATCAGCCGTTTAGGTTACAGAATCAGTATTGCGACCAAGAGACGGGGTTGCATTACAACTTCTTCCGATACTATGAGCCTGATGCGGGTCGGTTTGTTAATCAGGATCCGATTGGGTTGTGGGGTGGAGATAATTTTTATCAGTTTGCATCTAATACTCAAGTATGGATCGACCCATATGGATTAAACCCAGTTAATCGAATTACTGGACAAGCTGTACAAAAGGCAAGCCAATTACCAATAGTCCGTCCTGGTACACGAGGTTGGCAGCAAGCAATAGAAGCTCTTAGAAAAGATGGAAGAGGTGATGTTAGAGTTGCAAACATGGAAGACGCAAAAAAACTGATGAAAGATGCAGAACTGAGGATGGATAGAAGAAAGATGTACACATCTACACCTTATGAAAAAGGGTATGAAGTTCATAAACCTCAACCTGGAAAAGACAGGCAGGGAAATTATTGCAAGGCTAAAGAACGTTGGGAAAAAGGAGAATCGGAAGTAGGAAATGATTTACCCCATATAAAATGGAAAAAGCCTGGCAAGCAAGGACAAGGGCACATATTTTTTGAGGATTAAGTTATGAAAGAATTTATTTATGAAAAAATTATAGATGAAGGTCAAGCTAAAAAAATTATTCGCCGATTAATATATACTTTTTTTAAAGGAAATATTTATAAAAAGAAGATTATGATGGAAGGGAAATTACAAGATAAAACTTTTTTCTCTTTTAAAAGACCTTTTAGTTCTGATGACGGGAAACTAAGTAGTCCTGATGAATTACATAAGATTTTCCCACAAGATGAACTGTATGTACTTAGGCATTATCGCTATAAAGACAATAACGAACCTTTATTTTTAGAGTTAAGCAGCAAGATTCAATTGGACTTGGAAGACGTAGACTCAATAAATTTTTATGAATATTCCTATATTTTTGATAAACAATTTTCATACTGTTTTTTTGTTACTGATTCCACTACGAGCAAAGACGGGAAAAGCATAGCGATATTAAAAAAATATGAGCCTATTTAAATTTTATTCAGTTTTAAATTTACAGGAATTTAATCTTACCCTATAAAGATTTTGTAATTTAAGGTCGTCTGAGAATTTTTCAGACAGCCTTCCCATTTTCTACCCAAACCTGTGCGCGATCCTGCCGAAAAAGCCGCCCCCGAAGGCTTCGGCTTTATGCCGCGCTACTTCGCCCAACGCGCCAAACATACCGGCACCGCCGACGCCCAATGGATTGAAAACCGCGCCCCGCTGCTGCCTGAAGATTTTTCTATGGCGTATTGGAACGGCGCGCATCCCTCGCTGCAACTGCCCCATCTGAAACCCAATCATATTTATGAACTCGGTTTCACCGGCATGGTGCATTCCTTCCAAGCGCCCAACCAGCACTTTACCGTCGAACTGCCGGTAGAAACCGTGTTCGTCCATGCCTATACCGCGGCCAATCAGTCTTTGTGCAAAGATATGGTGCTGGATACCGTGTTTGTGGATGTGGAAAAACGGCGGATTAACTGTAACTACCGAACCTCTTTTGCGGAAGAGCTGGAAATCGCCTCGTGCCAACTCAGGTTTATCGCGCGGCACGAACGGGGAGACCAAATCGCAGCCGCCCAAGCCTGCCGCGATTCGCAAACCGAATTTATCCCCATACCGCCATCACTAACGGCACACGCATAAACCGATTGATTTCCGACCGCAAACCGCTTTAAGCAGATTACCGAAACAGGAGCATATTCATGGCCATCAACAAAATCGCCCGTAAGAGCAGCAAGTTCCGCGTGGTGTTTATGGTGCCCGATTTCTGTTGGCCGCCCCCGCCCGCTCCGCCGCAAGTGCCGCCGATTCCTTTCCCACTGTTCGCCGATTTGGGCGGCGCTAAAACCGTTGCCAAAGACGTTAAAATCAACCGCAAACCCGCCTTCGTCTTCAAAGCCAGTAAAACCAACCGCACTTACGGCGACGAAATCGCCCTGCCCGGCCGCAAAGGGGTGTTGTCGCGCACCGCCACCAAACCGGCCTGGCCGATCATGCATTCTTCTTCGGTTAAAATCCGCAAACGCTATATCGTCCGTGCCGGCGATATGTTCCACATGAACAACAAGTATAAGAAGAAACTGCCGCCCAAGCCGTGTATTTCCTGTAAGGCTGCGGCGGCAGTCGGCCGCCCGGTCAATCCGATTCACGGGTTGAAGTTTCTGGAGAACGAAACCGACTTCGCCTTCGAAGGCTTGATGCCTTTGGTGTGGAACCGCAGTTATTATTCCGACCAAGACGGCACCGGCTGGCTCGGCGAGGGCTGGAGCATACCCGGCAGCCGACGCATCATCCGCGATGCGGCGGGCTTGGCCTATATCGACGATCAGGGGCGGCTGTTCCCATTGCCGGAAGTAGATGAAGACGATGAAGAACCGGTGTTGTTCGAGAGCGAACAAATCTGGTTCAGCAAGAATTCAGACGGCCATTATGTGATTGCGTCGTTAAACGGTTCGGTGTCGTTGCGTTTCGCGCCGCTGGCGGTGTCGGAAGACGATCCGAACGGCGACAACTGTGCCGAACTGCCATTGGTGGCGGTGGAAGATGCCAACGGTAACCATCAGCGCTTTATCTACCACCCGCTCACCGGACTGCCGCAATATATTATCGACGGCAACGGACGGGTGTTCTACCTGCACTTCGGCAATGTGGCCGACGAGAACTCGCCCAAATTGCGCTTGTTGTCGGTATCGCTGCTCGATGCCCTGCCCGCTGTCGGCGCAGCCGCGCAGGTCGGCGCGGCGTTGGTGCGCTACGAATACAGCAGCAGCGGCGATTTGCTGCGCGTTATCGGTCGCGACGGTGTGGTCAAACGCAGTTTCACCTATCAAAACAACCTGATGGTGTCGCACACCGATGCGGCGGGCTTAACCGCCTATTACGAATACAGCCATTACACCCCCACCGGCAAAGTACTGCGCAACTGGACTTCGTTGGGCGAAGAATGGCGTTTCACCTATCACGACGGCTACACCGAGGTAACCGATGTCTTGGGGCGCACCGAACAATACCATTACGACTATAACAACGAGTTGACCAAACGGGTGTTCGCCGACGGCAGTACCAATATCATGGAACGCGACAGCTTGGGCCGTCTGCTCAGCCACACCGACGCAATGGGCCGCGTTACCCGTTACCAATACAGCAACGAAGGCCAAATCGAGACCATCGTCCGCCCCGACGGCGCCATGCTGCATTTCGACTACGACGACAGCTACCGCCTGATCCGCAAAAGCGATGCCGAAGGCCATTACGACAGCTACACCTACGACGAAGCCGGCAATCTGCTCACCCATACCGACCCGCTCAAACACACCACCCGCTTCGAATATGCCGGCAACGGTTTGCTGTTGAGCGTTACCGACCCCAAAGGCAGCACCACCGAATATCACTACGACCATAACAACCAGCCCGACCTGATTACCGACTGCTCCGGCTACCAAACCAAACTGGCCTACACCCCCGAAGGGCAGTTGGCGCGCATCACCGATGCCTTGGGCCAACACACCGAATACCATTACGACGCCAACCGAAACCTCACCCTCGCCCTTTATCCCGACGGCAGCAAAGAAACCTTCCGTTATGATGCTGCCGACCGCCTGACCGCCCATACCGACGGCGAAGGCCACACCACCGCATACGAATACGGCCAAGACGGTCTGCCGACACAGCGTACCAATGCGCTGGGCCACACCTTCGGCTACCACTACGACCAAGCAAGAAGGCTCATCGGCCTCACCAACGAAAACGGCGCCCGCTACCGCTTCGCCTACGACGTGCTCGACCGTTTGGTGGCCGAAAGCGGTTTCGACCATAAACTGACCGCCTACCACTACAACGCCGGTAACGAACTGGTGCAGCAAAACGAATACGGCGACGATGCCTCCGTAGCCGCCAAACTGATGGCGCAATACGGCGGCCAACCCGTTAAAAGCACAGACAGAACACCGCTTTCAGACGGCCTTAAAGATAAAACCCCGCTCAGAATCACCGAGTTCCAACGCGACATCTTAGGCCGTCTGAAACACACCCTTGCCCACGACAACACAGGCAACACTCAGGAAACCGCCTATCATTACGACCTTAACGGCAACCTCGTCCGTGCCGCCAACCGGCACGGCATTACCTGTTTCGACTACAACGCAGGAGGCCAACTTATCGGCCAGCACCAATGGGAGGTACCGACTAAAGAAGAGAACGAGCAAAACGGCCTGCCGGAAACCGACTGGCGTGACCCGCAGTACGATATGCTGTTTTTACCGCAGACCCAAAGTATCCGTTACCATTACGATTTCAACGGCAACCGCACCACCACCGTATTGCCCGACGGCCGCCAGATCAACTACCTGTATTACGGCAGCGGCCACCTGCACCAAATCAACCTCGACGGCGAAGTCGTCAGCGACATCGAACGCGATAAACTGCACCGCGAAATCCAAAGGACACAGGGTGCCTTAACCAGCCGCTACGAATTGGATCCGCTAGGCCGTCTGAAAAAACAGATTGCCGCGCTCGACAGCCTGTCTGAAAGCGGCAAAACAGCCATAGGGGCGGGTTACATACCCGCCCGCATGCACGGCCAAACCGCGGTCAAACGCAGCTACGGCTACGACAAAACCGGTAACCTGCTCCACAGCACCGACCAGCGGACGGGAACGAAACATTTCGAGTACGACAAACTGGGCAGAATTACCCAAGCGGGCAACGAACGCTTCGCCTTCGACCCCGCGCACAATATCCTGTCCACCAACGGCCAAACCGTTTCAGACGGCCTCAACCCCGTTACCGACAACCGCCTGAAACACTACAACGGCATCAGCTATTATTACGACGACCTCGGCAACCTGATTCATAGAGAACTGCCAAACGGCGAGGTGCAGAACTATTTCTACGATTTGCACGACCAACTGGTTAAAGTGGAAATCCAACGCAAAGATGCCGACGGCAATTGGCGCAAAGAAACTTGGGGTTATACCTACGACGCGTTGGGCAGAAGGGTCAGTAAAGGCCGTCTGAAAACGGAGAACGCTAACGAAGTTTCAGACAGGCATTCAACAGACCATGCCTATCTGAAAGCCGAGAACAGTAAAGATATTCTAGACAGCGAAATTACCTTCCTATGGGACGGCAGCCATCTGTTACAGGAACACAATTCAGACGGCAGCGGATTCAAATTTGAAGTGCAACTTTCCACAACAGAAAAAGGCCAGTATGCGGTAGCATACGGCCTTTCCTGCAAGAAAGATTGCATATGAGCTACACACAACTGACCCAAGACGAACGATACCACATCCAATACCTGTCCCGCCACCACAGCATCAGCGAAATCGCCAAACGGCTTAACCGCCATAAAAGCACCATCAGCCGCGAAATCAAACGGCACTGCCCGCAAGGGCAGCAATACAGTGCCGAAAAAGCCCAACAGCAAAGCCGGCTTACCAAGCAGCGCAAAAGAAAGCCCTATAAGCTCCATTCGCAGCTGATCCAACACATCGCTACCCTCATCCGCCGCAAACTCAGCCCCGAGCAAGTGTGCGCCTATTTGCACAAACACCACCAAATCACACTCCACCACAGCACCGTCTATAACTATCTGCGCGACGACAAAAGCAACGGCGGCACTTTGTGGCAGCATCTCAGAATATGCAGCAAATCCTACCGTAAACGCTACGGCAGCACATGGAGCAGAGGCAAAGTACCCGACCGCATAGGCATTGAAAACCGACCCGCCATCGTCGACGAAAAATCCCGTATAGGCGACTGGGAAGCCGACACCATCGTCGGCAAAGATCAGAAAAGCGCATTATTGACACTGGTCGAACGGGTTACCCGCTACACCATTATCTGCAAATTGAAGAACTTCAAAGCCCAAGATACGGCCAATGCCGTCATTCGGGCGCTGAGGGCGCATAAAGACAGGGTGCACACCATCACCATGGATAACGGCAAGGAATTCTACCGCCACACCCGAATAGCCAAAGCATTGGCGGCTGAAACCTATTTCTGCCGTCCTTACCGTTCTTGGGAAAAGGCGCTGAATGAAAACACCAACGGACTCATCCGCCAATACTTCCCCAAACAAACGGATTTCCGCAACATTAGTGAGCGGGAAATACGTAGGGTTCAGGATGAGCTGAACCACCGGCCAAGAAAAACACTTGGCTATGAAACGCCAAGTGTTCTATTCTTGAATCTGTTCCAACCACTACTGCCTGAGTGTTGCACTTGAAATTAGAATCTAAGGGCCTATATACTTACATCTACACCGACCAAGACAGTTATGAACCGCTGGCGCAAATCCGTGATTGGATGGATGCAGAAGGCAAAAACCAACAGCAGACCAACTACTTCCATTGCGACCAAATCGGTATTCCGAGAGAAATGACCGATAAAAACGGTAAACTGCTTTGGTTCGGCGAATACGACGCTTGGGGCAAACTAGTTAAAGAAACCAACGTAACGGGAAGCGCGCACCAGCCGTTCAGGTTGCAGAACCAATATTGCGACAGCGAAATCAGCCTGAGACCTTTGCAAAACCCTCAAAAATCCTCTAAATTCCCACTCACATCAAACTCCGAGAATTTAGAGGATTTTGTTCATGAGCAGCTTTTTACACACCGACGCCCTCAACCACATCGAAAAACATCTCGACCGCTTCCCACTCATCAAACTCGACCGTATTCTTGACCGGACACCCATCGAACAATACCTCACCGGCCGCAAAACCCGCTACGTGCGCGACAACGGCGGCCGTCCCGCCTATCCCCTGTTATCCATGTTCAAAGCCGTCCTGCTCGGCCAATGGCACAGCCTCTCCGACCCTGAACTCGAATACAGCCTCATCACCCGCATCGATTTCCAACTCTTCTGCCGCTTCGACGACTTTTGCATTCCCGACCACAGCACCCTCTGCCGTTTCCGCAACTGGCTGGCGCAAGACAACACCTTGGCCGAACTACTGGATCTGATTAACCGCCAACTGACTGACAAGGGCTTAAAAGTAGAAAAAGCATCCGCCGCCATCGTTGACGCCACCATTATTCAGACGGCCGGCGGCAAACAGCGTCAGGCCATCGAAGTGGATGACGAAGGCGTTGTCTGTGGCGAAACCACCCCCGGCAAAGACCCGGATGCCAGGTGGATCAAAAAAGACGGCCGCTTCCATCTGGGCTACAAACAACACACCCGCACCGATGCGGACGGCTATATCGAGAAACTGCACATCACCCCGGCCAATGCTCATGAGTGCAAACACCTGCTGCAATTACTGGCGGACATCGCAGAAGGCAGCACCGTCTATGCGGATAAAGGCTACGACAGCCGGGAGAACCGACAACATTTGGCAGCGTGCGGCTTGAAAGACGGCATCATGCAAAAAGCACACCGTGGCTGCCCATTAAGCCAAGAGCAGAAAATCCGCAACAGCCGGCTGGCGAAAGTGCGCTATGTGGTGGAACAAAGCTTTGGTACGTTGCACCGCAAATTCCGCTATGGCCGGGCAGCCTATTTTGGGTTGGGCAAAGTGAGAGCGCAAAGCCACCTGAAGGCGATGTGTGTGAACCTGTTGAAGGCGGCCAACAGGATAGGTGTGCCTGTTGCTGCCTGAACAGGCAGGCAGTGCCTCATAATGAGGCACTTTAAGGGGAATTTAGGGGTAGCTTGTCTACTTTTTACGCAAAAAAAGCCGGAACATGATGAAGCATGTTCCGGCTGTTTGTTGGCGTGGGGTTTTGCAAAGGTCTCAGCTTTTTTAAGTTTAAACTAATACGTTCATGATTGTAGTAATGGATGTAATCATTGATCACCGTTGTCAGCTCGGCCACCGATAGCGTACCTTCTTCATGGAAGCTTTCCGTTTTCAATGTGCCGAAGAAACTTTCCATCGGCCATTGTCCCAGCAGTTGCCTTTGCGCGACATACTTTGCACAATCCCGTTCTCAGCCAATTTCGCCCGATAAGCACAGGTGCGATACAGTACGCCTTGGTCGGAATGCAGCAGCGGTGTTGCCCCTTTCAGACGGCCGAATGCGTTATCCAGCATTTGCGTTACCATGTCACCGTTTGCTCTGCGGCTTAAAGAATAAGCCACAATCTCGCGATTGAACACATCCAATATCGGCGATAAGTACAGTTTGCCGTCTGTGCATTTAAACTCGGTCACATCGGTCAACCACTTATCTCGCGATTTGACGGCACTGAATTCACGATTGAGAATGTTTGCCGCAGCCTCCCCTATGGCCTGCGGGCGGCAGGTTCTTTTGCTGCGGACTTTGGCTTTCAACCCCAATAAACCCATAATGCGCCTGGCTTTCTTTTTGTTCCACGACAATACGGCGGCAATCCGCCGTTGGCCGTAGCGGCCTTTGTATTGGCGGTATACTTCGCCCACTGCGGTTTTGGCCGCAGCATCGGGGTCGGGTTTGCCGATAGGGTAATGGAAACTGCTTTTGGGGATGCCGGCACTATGCAGCAGATATTTCAGCAGGTGTTTCGCCCTCAACTTTTGAACGGTTTCGCAGCTTTGGCGGCGTTCTCTTCCTTTTGGGGTGCAGTTCACCTTTTTCTATTGTGGAAAGTTGTATTTCAAATTTGAATCCGCTGGGCAATGATTCTTACCCAGATGAAACACCGCTCATAGGGTTGCTCAATTTTAGACTACAACTGTGGCTCAGTTTTGGAATGGAATTGACATCCAAAGACAGCAGGCTTTGAATTGTATAAGCCAAGTATCAGCAAATTGCTAAAGTAAGCCTTGGTAGCATCAATTATGTTTTACTCATGAACATTTTGCTAATTCGCAAAAGCAAATAGTTGGTCATAACGATGCTTATTTTTTCATAAGGTTGGTTACGGTTGGTAGAGTGTTGGTGTGCCATGAATACAGCTTTCTCTGGCAAAGATCTAATAACCAGACTAAGGTAAGAATGGTATTTGATTTACCAAGGCAACCATACCGAAGTGCCTGACATATTGATAGGTAAATAACTACACATGAGAAAAGCCGGTAATGTTCACCGGCTTTTTATTGGGTACACAATATGGTACATAAAATAAATATAACCTAAAATTATCTATTTTAATCATCAGGTTATAATAAAATTTGGCGGAGTAGGAGGGATTCGAACCCTCGATCCAGGTTTTAGCCCAGATGCACCCTTAGCAGGGGTGTGCCTTCAGCCTCTCAGCCACTACTCCACTCAGAGAAGTCGAAAATATAAAGGTTTCAAAAAATACTGTCAACAGTTTAATACCATATGTTTTTTAACTGATTGAAGTATCATCAAATAAAACCCACTACCTTTCAGTAGTGGGTTTGAATGATTCAAACAAACTGTTACATACGCTCAATCATGGCTTTGCCGAATGCGGAACATGATACTTCATTGGCACCTTCCATCAAGCGGGCAAAGTCGTAGGTTACTTGTTTGTCGCCGATGGCTTTTTCCATGGATTCGATAACCAAATCAGCCGCTTCTTTCCAACCGAGATGGCGCAACATCATTTCGGCGGAGAGAATCAGAGAGCCGGGGTTTACTTTGTCTTGGCCGGCGTATTTGGGCGCAGTACCGTGAGTGGCTTCAAATACAGCGTATTTGTCGGAAATGTTGGCACCCGGAGCGATACCGATACCGCCTACTTGGGCGGCCAGTGCGTCGGAAATGTAGTCGCCGTTCAGGTTCAGAGTAGCGATGACATCATATTCGGCGGGACGCAATACGATTTGCTGGAGGAACGCATCGGCAATCGCATCTTTTACGATGATTTCTTTGCCGGTTTTCGGGTTTTTGAATTTACACCACGGGCCGCCGTCAATCAGTTCTGCGCCGAATTCTTTTTGAGCCAGTTCGTAACCCCAATCACGGAAACCGCCTTCGGTAAACTTCATGATGTTGCCTTTATGAACCAGCGTTACGCTGTCGCGGTCGTTGTCGATCGCGTATTGGATGGCGGCGCGAACCAAACGGGTAGTACCTTCTTTTGAAACGGGCTTGATGCCGATGCCTGATGTTTCAGGGAAGCGGATTTTTTTCACGCCCATTTCGTTTTGCAGGAAGTTGATGATTTTTTTAGCATTGTCGCTTTCAGCTTCCCATTCGATACCGGCGTAGATGTCTTCGGTGTTTTCACGGAAAATCACCATGTCGGTTTTGCTGGGGTCTTTCAGCGGAGAGGGTACGCCGTTAAAGTAGCGCACGGGGCGTACGCATTGGTATAAGTCTAATTCTTGGCGCAAAGCTACGTTTAACGAACGGATGCCGCCGCCTACGGGAGTGGTCATCGGGCCTTTGATAGATACGGAGTATTCTTTCAGGGCTTCCAAGGTTTCTTCGGGCAGCCAAACGTTGTCGCCGTATACCCGGGTGGCTTTTTCACCGGCGTAAACTTCCATCCAATGGATTTTTTTCTCACCACCATAAGCTTTTTCAACGGCAGCATCAATCACAGCTTTCATAACCGGGGTAATGTCTACACCGATGCCGTCGCCTTCGATAAAGGGAATAATCGGATTGTTGGGAATGGCTTGGCCGGGAATGATTTTTTGGCCTTCTGCGGGTACTTTGATATGACTCATGGTGTCTCCTGTTCTGTGGATATTTTTTTCTTTGCGGTTGAAAGGAGGTTTACTTGATTTGCTTTTCGTAAACAGTTTCTAACGCATAATGCCTGCCGATTATGCTTGATTTTTAATGATTACGCTAGTGTTAAGGTAATACTGTCGGAAGGGTTTCTGCGAAAAAAGAATGAGGCCGTCTGAAAATGTGCCATTGCTGATTGTCAGAACAAACGTGAGTAAAAGCGTCAGCTTTAAAAACAAATAACCCGCTGATAAATCAGCGGGTTTTAACATCTGGCGGAGGCGGTGAGATTCGAACTCACGGAGGGCTATCAACCCTCGACGGTTTTCAAGACCGTTGCATTAAACCGCTCTGCCACACCTCCGGTTTATTGTGTTTCAAGATTGGCGGAAGCGGTGAGATTCGAACTCACGGAGGGCTATCAACCCTCGACGGTTTTCAAGACCGTTGCATTAAACCGCTCTGCCACGCTTCCGTTTCTTGAAAACGGGGATATTATCGGAAATCTGCCGCATTGCCAAGTGTTTTGCTTATATTGCAGATTAGTTTTTTGTTTTTATTTAATTTGTTCTTTGCGCAGGAAAACCCATTCTTTCTCGTTTGATGCGGCGGCATTGAACGTATAGCCTTCGTAATCGAAGTTTTTGAGCTGTTCCGGTTCGGTAAGGGCATGCTCGGCTGCGTAGCGCACCATCAGGCCGCGGGCGCGTTTGGCGTAGAAGCTGATGATTTTGTATTGGCCGTTTTTTTCGTCTTTAAACACGGGGGCAATGATATTGGCGTTTAAATTTTTTGTGTCGACGGCTTTGAAGTATTCCTGCGATGCGAGGTTGATCAAAGTGTCGCTGCCTTTTTCGGCAAGGGTTTGGTTGAGGTTGCCGGTGATTTTTCCGCCCCAAAATTCGTAAAGGTTTTTGCCGCGCGAATTGGCGAAAGGAGTGCCCATTTCCAAACGGTAGGGCTGCATCAGGTCGAGCGGGCGCAATACGCCGTATAAACCGGAAAGCAGGCGTACATGGTTTTGCAGGTAATCGACGGCGGTTTCGTTTAGTGATGCGGCATCCAAACCTTCGTATACGTCGCCGTTAAACATATAGACTGCTTGTTTGGCGTTTTCGGGGGTGAACGGGGTGTGCCATACGCTGTTGCGTTCGGCGTTGAGCAGGGCGATTTTGTCGGAAACGTGCATCAGTTCGGCAAGCTGCTGGGGGGCTAGCAGGCGCAGTTCGGCCATCAGTTTTTCTGCTTCTCCGAGCAGGGCGGGTTGTGTGTGCCGTTGGGTAGGTGAAGGGTCTTTTTCGTTGAGATTCTTGGCGGGTGAAAGTACGAACAGCATGGATGTGCCTTTGATAATAGGAAATATTTTCTACTTTAGTGTTTGCCTGCGGATTTGGCAAGGTGGGGGAGATTGGGATATTTTATGGCACTTATGCCGTATATCTTGTTTAGGCCGTCTGAAAAATAATTTTGCCGGAAACCATGTTTCCGGCTTTTTAACGGTTATGCTTCAACGTGAAAACAACAGTTGTTGTGCTTGGTTGCCGTTGCAGCGCAACAGGCGGACGGTGCTTCCTTTACCTGTATCCAAACATAAGCCGTTTAAACTGCTGCGGATGGTTTGGCCGTCGCGGTACCAATTTTGATTGGGTTGGCCGGTGCAGCGTACGGCGGTAAGCGCAGCGGTATTTTTGCGGGTTTGGCTTGAGCCTGCCTGCAAACACAGTCCGTTAACGCGTATATCGTTACCGGCAACGGCAAAGCGTTGGTTTTTTTCTTGAGTACAGGCCGCGGCGGTGAGTGTGTGTTTCGCGCCGTTGTGTTGAAGGCATTTGCCTTTTGCGGTTTTGATGCGGTAGTCGTAGGCTTCGAGACGTGCTTTGTTGGGATTTTTTTTGGCTACCGGTGTGTTGGCGCAACCGCTTAATAAAATGGCAGAAAGCATCAAAAGGGCTGACAGTTTCATGAAGTTTCCTTTTATTGATGTTGTGAGTACAGGGATTCAGACGGCCTTCATACCCAAACATTACAGAAATACCGCAAATAAACTTAACTTGCTGCGTGGTTTCTGTGCCTTAGCAAGTTAAGTTTATTTACTGTAAAAAAGTTTTCGGGCCGTCTGAAAGCATTTAATGGCGACAGCAACGGTATACCGGCTGCACAGGTTGTGCCTCTTGGTAGATAACGGTAGAACCGGGCGGCGCATGAATGGTGATGTTTTTATTAATGGTGGTGTGGTTTTGGGCAGGCAAATCGATTACGGCTGTTGTTCCGTAGGGGGTTTCTGTGTAAATGCAACCGCAGACTATAAACAGGTTTATCACAACAAATGCTTTACGCATATTGATTTCCTTCCAACGGTGTTTATTTCGGGCGAGTGGCTGCCAAATTAACCGAGATGGTTGTTACTTATGTTTGATTTCCCAACACTGGTGGATTTTTTTATTGCGGAAATCTTCCGGCACAGAATGCTTGGAAATGTTTTTAACGGCATAGCGTTCTTCAATGCTTTCGTCCAGTTCGAAGCTGCGCAGGTTGTTTGAAAAATACATCAAGCCGTTTGGAGCAAGCAGTTGCATGGCAGCGTTTATCAATTTGACGTGGTCACGCTGGATGTCGAGGATATCGAGCATTTTTTTGCTGTTGGAGAAACTGGGCGGATCCATCACGATTAAATCGAATTGTCTGCCTTCTTGACAGGCCGTCTGAAGATATTGGAAAACATCGGCACGCACGATTCGGTGTGCGGTTTCATCAATATGGTTCAGCTCAAAATTGCGGCGCGCCCAATCCAAATAAGTGTTGGAAAGATCAACGGTTTCGCTGCTTACCGCGCCGCCTGTGGCTGCATACACGGTAAAGCTGCCGGTGTAGGAAAACAGGTTGAGAAAGCGTTTGCCGCCCGCATGCCCGCCTACTTTTTTGCGGGTGTTTCGGTGGTCGAGAAAGAGGCCAGTGTCGAGATATTTGTCGAGATTAACCCAAAATTTTCTGCCGTTTTCATGCACGATAAAATCTTCGCCCTGCTTTCCGGTTTTTTCGTATTGCTGTATGCCCTTTTGACGTTCCCGGCGTTTGAAATGAATGTTGTCTGCACTGAAGCCGGTGGTAAACGAAACGGCTTCCAGCACTTCTGCCAACCATGCTTCGTATTCTTCGGGCTGCATCAGCCAGCCGGTATCGTATTCCTGAAGATGGATTTGGTCGCCGTAAATATCTATTGCAAAAGGAAATTGGGGGATATCGCGGTCATACATGCGCCATGCTTCGATATTGTTGCGGCGCGCCCATTTCAAATAGTGTTTGATGTTTTTACCCAAACGGTTGGCAAATGAAGTGATGTCGGTCATGGAAAATGCTTTCAGACGGCCTCTTATCGTTTAAGAGAAGATAAATAGTGGAAGTGAAAAGTGAACATTCATGCAAGCACCGGATACGGTGAATAAGCGGGTGAATGATGATTTTAAATGCGGGCTTTCGGGGGTTATTCTACCTTAAAGCGGCCTGTTTCACTTTTGAAAGAAATCAGTATCAGACCTTTGGTCTCAGCGTGTACAAGTCAAAACGGTGAGCCGTAATCGTTAATATGCATGTCAGGCTGTGCGTTGACTGAAAATTCCGCCGTTCCTTGCCAAACACAGGCCAACATATGTTTTTCCAATCTCAGCACCCTGCCCTGCCAACCGCCTTCTTGCTTGGCATGCAAATATCTTTGGCCGTCTGAAGCGAACGCATACCCTACTTTCTGCATGTCGGACGGGAAATTCAGGTTTTCCGCTTTGAGCAAAGATTCTTTTAGTGTCCACAGTTCGTAAAAATCTTCACGCTGCCAGCCTCTCTGCGCCAAATACTCCCGCTCTTGCGGAGAAGCCACCCACTCTGCCAATGCCGGAAAATCGCGAAGGCGCATGTATTCTATGTCCACTCCGGCACGCTCCACACCGTAGCCGGTTAAAACGGCAGCCGAGCCGTGGCTGTGAGAAAGAGACAACACGGGCAAAACGGCCTGTTGTTTCAAATAACGGCTCACCCGCCAATCGGCACGGCGCGTTAAAGAGGGCGTTTGAATCACGCGCTTTTTATCCTGTTCGTCCAAACCTTCTTCACGATACAGGCCGGCACAGCGTGGGGCGGCAAGCAAACAGATCAACTTCGGCTCTTCTATTAGCTTTATCATGATTTAAACCTGCCGGAGCAATAGGGTTATAGGCCGTCTGAAAAACAGTTTTCAGACGGCCTCTGCTTAAATCCGTTAAACGAACCCTTAAGCCGCCCAATGTTTCTTTTTAGACGTTTTGCCGATACCCGGGTTAAAACTGTTGGTCGGATCGAGCTTGCGGTAAAACTGTTTCAATGCGGGCTTGGCTTCATACAGATGGCCGACATTGTGCTCTGCCGGATATTGTGCGCCGCGTTGGTCGAGCAGCTCCAGCATTTGGTGTTCCAAGTCCATGCAGTCATTGCCTTTTTTCACGATATAGTCTTGGTGGAACACATGGCACATGAAATGGCCGTAGTAGAGTTTGTGGCTGATTTTACTGTCGATTTCAGACGGCAGCCGTTCAAACCAATCATCATCATTGCGTCGCAGGGCGATATCGAGGGCAACAATATCTTCCACTTCTTGATCGTGAACGGCACGGTAACGCACGGCGGCAGACGCTACTGCGAAACGGTGCAGCATTGCAGCTTGGGTTTCTTCGGGGCTGCATTCAAAATAAGCGCCCGATTTTTCAGCAAAATAAGTTTTCAAAAACGCCCGCGCTTCTTCAACACCCTCGCCGCCCATTTTCAAAATCAGATGATGCTCGAAACGGCTGCGGTAGTCGCGTAAAGACTGCGGCAAATGTTCGGGCAGATATTTGCTGATAAATTGCAACGCTTTATCGGAAAAATGCGCCGGTAACAGCTTGAACTTCTTGCCCAATCTATCCACTTTCGCTTTAAAACCGAACAACTTGGGCAGTTGGTGTGTGCCGAATTGTTTAATCACCCAAAACGTGTCTTTGCCGTATTCGGCAGCCATATCAAAAGCATCGCGGTGAATGTATTCGCCGGAAACGGGCAGATTTTTGAAACCGCCCAGCACGGCACGGCGGATGTCGGTGAGTTCGGCAGTATCGTTGGTGCCGATATAGAAAACGGCAGTATGTTTTTCCAAAGGAAAGGTGTCCAAACGCACGGCAAACACCATCAGCTTGCCCGCACAGCCCGATGCTTCGTAATGGCGCGCGGGGTCGGCGTTGAAACGGGCGGCGGTAGGTTCGTCCACTTGGCGCACATGATTGCAGTAGGCGTGATCGTGGCCTTTGCCGGCATCGCGGGTAATGTCTTTCTGCTGATAATGGTGGCCTTGCAGATTGGTGAGGATTTCTTCGGGGGTTTCGCCCAAATCAATGCCCAGATGGTTGATTAAATGCAGCTTTCCCTGTTCGTCTATTTGTGCGAACAACGCCATTTCGGTATAAGCAGGTCCGCGTTGTACCAGTGCGCCGCCCGAATTGTTGCACACGCCGCCCAGCACCGATGCGCCGATGCAAGACGAACCGATCACCGAATGCGGTTCACGGCCAAGCGGTTTGAGCAGTAATTCAAGCTGGTTGAGTGTTGCTCCGGGCAGGCACACGACTTGCTCGTTGTTGTTGATGGGGCGGATGATGTCCATGCGCATGGTGTTCACAATCACAATGTCGCGGTCGTAATCGTTGCCGTCGGGCGTAGAACCGCCGGTCAGCCCCGTATTGGCCGCCTGCGTCAGCACAATCACATCGGCTTCCACACAGGCTTGCAGAATTTTCCATTGTTCCAGCAGCGTGCCCGGCCGCACCACCGCCAACGCTTTGCCTTCGCCGAAACGGTAGCCTTGGCGGTAAGGTTCGGTTTTGGCGGGGTCGGTAATGATGTATTGCTGACCGACAATTTCAGTGAGCGTTTGTAATAACCGGGTTGCGTGCATGATGTTCTCTTATATTCAATGGTTATGGTAAAATACGGAGTGTGCGTTTTTTTCATAGATTGGTCAAATATGTATAACAAAACTTCTCCATAACAAAACCGCCCTTTAAATCGTTTCGACTCAAAGGGCGGCTGATAAACGGCAAAACCAATTACTTACAGTTTACGCCTTGAATTTTCGGGGTATCGCCGTTGCCTACTTTAAATACGCACTTGGTTGAAGAGCTGCCCGAAACGGTCAGATTACCGCCGGACAGATTAAGGTTAACCGGCTCTTTCACGCCCATGCTCACGGCAGTAGAAGCAAGCTTTTGTACGTTATCTTGTGTGTAAGATGTGTTATTGGATGCTACTTTGATTTCTTTGGCTGCATAAACATTTGCAGTCGCCAACAAAGCAGCGGCAGCATACAGGGCAAAGAATTTGGTTTTTTTCATGGATGTGTTTCCTTAATAATGGTGCAATACATGCACCGGTGTATGTAGAATAGGGGCAAATGCTTTCTACTGCAAGTTATGGGATTTTTTTTACCGAATAATGTTGTAAACCGATACATTTTCTTCACATTTTTAGCAGCTTAAAGCAACAAACTATTGTTTTTACATTATTCGTTCCATCAAAACATTTCAGACGGCCTCATCCATGCTTCGAGGCCGTCTGAATCATTCTTCACATAAACCTGCTATGTTCATACTTTATTAATTAAAAGGTATATCCGGTTTCCAATTCATCATCGCCTACCAGCTCCACCAATAAAGCATACAGCGGCGCCAAATCATGATAACGGCGGGTGGCGCGGCGCAGGTAATTTAAGAAACGCGGGATTTCGGGGCGGTATTTGTCTTTGCCGTCGCGATAATAAAGCCGTGCGAAGATGCCAGCCACTTTCAGATGGCGTTGAACGCCCATCCATTCGAACCAGCGATAAAATTCGTCGAAATTTTCAGGCACGGGCAAACCGGCCGCGCGCGCTTTTTCCCAATAGCGGATCACCAAATCCAACACAAACTCTTCTTCCCATTCGATAAACGCATCGCGCAGCAGCGATACCAAATCGTAAGAAATCGGGCCGTATAAAGCGTCTTGGAAATCCAGCACGCCGGGGCGGTCTTTTTGCAGCATCAGGTTACGGACGATGAAATCGCGATGCACATACACTTGCGGTTGCGCCAGCAATGGCGGCAGCAAAACGTCCACAGTTTGCTGCCAAAGCTGCTTTTGCTTGAAGTTCAAAGGTTTGCCCAGTTCTTTGGCCACAAACCATTCGGGGAACAGGTTAATTTCGCGCAACATCACTTCGCGGTTATATTCGGGCAATACGCCGGCTTGACTGTTTTTCTGCAAAACAATCAGTTCGTCAATGGCTTCCAGCAGCAAGGCTTTATGGGCGATTTCGCTGGGTTCGTGCTGCATGGCGGTGAGAAACGTGGTATTGCCCAAATCGTTCAACACCATAAAGCCTTTTGCTTCGTCAACATGCCGAACTTGCGGCACGTTAACCATATCAAACAGCTTTTGTACTTTCAAATAAGGCGCCACGCTCATCTTGTCGGGCGGTGCGTCCATACACACAACGGTTTGGCCGTCTGAAAATACGGCACGGAAATAACGGCGGAAATCGGCATCGGCGGCGGCAAATTCCAGATTGAACGCCTGCTGCGGGTAAAGTGCTTCAAGCCAGTTTTTCAGTTCAGATTGTCGTTGCATAGTCGTTTTGTGTTTTTTCAGGTTACAATAGCCGCTATTCTAACTGGCAAAACCGATTTAAGGTGAGACTTTGGTTCGTTTATTTTCATTAAAACCGCTGGCTCTGGCACTGAGTGTCGGCTTCGGAGCAACTGCCGCCGCACAAGCCGCAGACGACTTGTCTCTGGGCAGCACCTGCCTGAACTGCTCGCCGGAAAAATTGCAGAAACACGCTCCTTCACATGCCGATCCTGCGATCAAGCGCAGCGGAGAAGCCCCCTTACCTACCGACTACACCCGCATTACCGCCGATAAAGTTGAAGGCAAAACCAATATAAAGGTTCGGGCCGAAGGCGATGTGATCATCGAACGTAACGATCAGGTGCTCAATGCGCAGTGGGTGGATTACGACCAAACCAATGAAACCGTTACCGCCGGCGACCGTTTTGTGCTGTATCAAAACGGCTCCACCGTCAGCGGCAGCAATCTGCAATACAACCTTTCAGACGGCACCGGCGTTTCCCGTAATGCCCGACTGGAAGCGGAACACGACGGCCGCCGTCTGCAAAGCGTCAGCGAACAGGCGGAAATACAGGGCAACGGCCGCTACAAACTCACCAATACGCGTTTCAACACATGCTCCCCCGGCGATGCCAGCTGGTTTATTAAGGCGCAGAGTATCGAAGCCGACCAAAGCAGCGGTATCGGCGTAGCCAAAAATGCTTCTTTGGTATTCGGCGGCGTGCCCATACTGTACACACCTTGGGTGGATTTCCCGCTCAACGGCAACCGCAAAAGCGGCCTGCTCGTGCCCAACCTGAGCATAGGTTCAGACGGCCTCGAGTTGGATCTCCCCTACTATATGAATCTCGCCCCCAACTACGATGCCACCATTGCACCCGGCTTTATCGCCCGACGCGGCGCACGTTTGGGCGGGCAATTCCGCTACCTGAACGAGCGTTTTGCCGGCACCGCCGAAGGCACTTGGATGCCGGACGACAAAAAAAGCGTGCACAACAACCGCTATCAGGTCAAACTCGACCACCGTCACCGCTTCAACGATCAACTGCGCGGCGGCGTGGAATACCATCAGGTTTCCGACAACGACTACTACCGCGACTTCTACGGCCGCGAAGACATTGCCCGCAATGTCAACCTCAACCGCCAAATCTGGCTGAACTACGACCGCGAATTGTGGGGAGGCCGTCTGAACAGCTATTTGGGCGCACAGAAATACCAAACCCTTGCCAATTCAGACGGCTATAAAGACGAGCCGTACAGCATCATGCCGCGCCTCTCAACCCATTGGGAGCACAATACCGGCAACGCACAAATCAACGTATTCGGCCAGTTTACCCGTTTCGACCACGACACCAAACAATCGGGCAACCGCGTGGTACTCTACCCCGCTGTAAAATGGGACTTCCATAATTCATGGGGTTACATACGCCCCAAAATCGGCGTGCACAGCACTTATTACGATCTCGACAGCGCAGGCGGCCGTTCCGCACGCACCGTTTCACGCACCCTGCCCATTATCAATATCGACAGCGGCATGACCATGGAGCGCAACATTTCCCTCTGGAGCGACCGTTACCTGCAAACCCTGGAACCGCGCCTGTTTTACAACTACATCCCGTCCAAATCGCAAAACGACCTGCCCAACTTCGACACTTCCGAAAACAGCTTCACCTACGCACAGCTGTTCCGTGAAAACCTTTACTCGGGCAACGACCGCATCAATTCGGCCAACAGCATCTCAGCCGCCGTACAAAGCCGCCTGCTCAACCCCGACAACGGTGCCGAGCTTTTCCGCGCGGGTATCGGGCAAAAATTTTATCTGAAAAACGATAACGTGCAGCCCGACGGCAGCATCGGCCGCTACACCCGCAACCGCTCCGACATCGTCGCCTTTGCCAACGGCAACGTAAGCGACAGCGTGCGCATAGATTTGGATGTGCACTACAACCAAAACGAAAAGCGTGCCGAAAGCTATTCCGCCGGCATCCGCTATAATCCGGCACCCGGAAAAACATTAAGTGCCCGCTACAAATACGGGCGCAACGAAAAAATTTACCTGCAAAGCAACGGCGAATACCACTACGACAAACTCAACCAGATAGATTTGGCCGCACAATGGCCGGTTTCCCCCAATCTATACGCCATTGCCCGCTACAACTACGAAATCAAAGCCAAAAAACCGCTTGAAATGCTGGCGGGATTAGAATACAAAAGCGGCTGCGGCTGCTGGAGCGCCAGCATAGTCGGCCAACGCTATGTGACCGGCCTTCACAGCAAGAAAAATGCCGTCTTCTTCAATCTTCAACTGAAAGATTTAAGCAACATCGGCAGCAACCCATTCGAGAAACTCCGCTTGGCCATCCCCGGCTACAGCAAAACCAACGAGGTAGTCAAACCATGAATTTCAAAACCCTGATACTCGCTGCCGCCACCGGCCTGACCCTGCACACCGCCCAAGCAGCCGAAATCAGACAGGTTGACGGTATCGCCGCCGTTGCCGGCAACGAAGTCATTACCCACCGCGACGTGCGCCAAGGCATGGCCGAAGCCCGCAGCTTTCTCGGTAAAAACAATATTTCCGAAAACGAACTGCGCACACAGGTTTTGCAACAACTGATCAATCAATCGCTGATAGTGCAGGCAGGCAAACGCCGTAACATTACCGCAAGCGAAGCCGAAATCGACAACGCACTGGCCGACATCGCCCAATCGCGCAAAACCACCGTTGAAGGCCTGTATGCCCAAAACGCCAAAATCGGCGTGAGCAAAGCCGCCATGCGCCGCAGCATTGCCGACAGCATCATCACCCAAAAAGTACAGCAGCAAGCCGTGATGCAGCACACCCGCGTGAGCGATGCCGAAATAGACGCCTTTCTCCAACGTGCCGCCCAGCAAGGCGTTAACCTGCCCGAAGGCCAGCCGCTGCGCCAATACCGCGCCCAACACATCCTGATTAAAGCCGATAGCGAAAATGCCGTTAAAGCTGCGGAAAGCAGCATCCGCAATATCCACAAACAAGCCCGCAGCGGCATAGATTTTTCCAGCTTGGCCCGCCAATATTCGCAAGACGGCAGCGCAAACAACGGCGGAGATTTGGGCTGGTTTTCAGACGGCCAAATGGTGCCTGAATTTGAAAACGCCGTACACGGTTTAACGCCCGGCCAAATCAGCCGCCCCGTCCGCACCCAGTTCGGCTGGCACATCATCAAACTCACCGATGTGCGGGATGCCGGCACGGCCGAAGAACGCCAACGCGAAGCGGTGCGCCAATACCTTTCCGGCCAAAAAGCGGAACAGGCAACGGCCAATCTTTTGAAAGACCTGCATCAAGGCTCGTATGTAGAAATCCGCTAAGCGGCCCGTCACACAAAGCCTCATATCGAAATACCCGACAGCTGCGACAGCTATCGGGTATTTTTATCTGCCGCCCAACCCGACCGGCCAGCATCAAAACCGCAGCCGAAATCCTTTTATTAACATCAAAACAAAATGTAGCCGCATGTAATTTAACCTTGACTACATCACACTACAACACGGTATAATTCTGCCTGTACGCAAGCCGCCGTTTCAGACGGCCTGTTTCTCCACATACCACTCAAACCACAAAGGAAACCAACATGGGCATTAAGATTGCCATTAACGGTTATGGCCGTATCGGACGTCAGGTATTACGCGCAATCTACGATTACAAATTGGACAAACAACTCGAAGTCGTGGCGGTAAACGCCAGCGGCAGTCTCGAAACCAATGCCCATCTAACCAAATTCGATACCGTACACGGCCGTTTCGATGCCGATGTTTCTCACGATGAAAACCACCTGATTATCAACGGCAAAAAAATCCCCTTCTTCTCCACCCGCAATCCCGCCGAGCTTCCGTGGGAGCTTTTGGGCGTTGACTTGGTGATGGAATGTACCGGCGCATTCACCAGCAAAGCCGCAGCCAAAGTACATTTGGAATCAGGCGCGAAAAAAGTGCTGATTTCCGCACCCGGCGGCGACGATGTAGATGCCACCATCGTGTACGGCGTTAACCACGATGTGCTGACCCCCGAAATGACCGTCGTATCCAACGCATCGTGCACCACCAACTGCTTGGCACCCGTTGCCAAAGCCCTGCACGAAGGCATCGGCATCAACAAAGGTTTGATGACCACCATCCACGCCCTCACCAACGACCAAACCGTTACCGACGTGCGCCATAAAGACTTGCGCCGTGCCCGCAGCGGTGTGGAAAACATGATTCCGACCAAAACCGGTGCCGCCAAAGCCGTGGGCTTGGTATTGCCCGAGCTCAAAGGCCGCTTGGACGGCTTGGCCATCCGCGTGCCGACCGTAAACGTTTCATTGGTTGACTTAAGCTTTGAAGCTGCCCGCGACACCACCGTAGAAGAAATCAACAGCATCCTGAAAGCCGCATCCGAAAACGAAATGAAAGGCGTATTGGGCTACAACACCCTGCCTTTGGTTTCTATGGATTTCAACCACACCACCCAAGCCAGCAACTTCGACAGCACGCTGACCAAAGTAACCGCCGGCAATATGGTAAAAGTATTCTCTTGGTACGATAACGAATGGGGCTTCAGCTGCCAAATGCTCAACACCGCCCGTGCCATGTTCGGTTTGGAAGTAACGCCGTTCAAATAATCTAAAACCCGGCTGTATGACGAGGCCGTCTGAATCATTTTATTCAGACGGCCTCATTTCATCACCCACCCCATTTAAGCCAACATCCGCAATTTTCAGTCTCCATACTTTTCAGACGGCCTTCAGTAATTTCTTTTATAATCCTGCATCTTTGATACGACTTTCCACTTCACCATGCAACGCGTACTCATTCTCCAGCATCCGTCTCTCAACCAATGCAACCTAAACGTTTTAAACGGTCTCAATCTGCCTGAAGCAACACCATCCGGCCGCACCCTGCGGATTCCCGTGGCAGATGATTTCCAAGTCAGCGAAACCCTTTCACACGCGCTTCAAGAGCAGTCTATCGATTATGCCGTGCTGCCCGACATGGCGTTTTCCGACTTGGGCCTGATTGTGAGCGACATGGATTCGACGCTGATTACCATCGAATGCGTGGACGAAATCGCCGCCGGAGTCGGCCTGAAAGAACAAGTTACCGAAATTACCGAGCAAGCCATGCGCGGCGAGTTGGATTTCGAACAATCGCTGCGCCGCCGTGTTGCCCTGCTGGAAGGCTTGGACGAGCAAGTGTTGCAACAAGTGTACGACCACATCTTGCAGCTTTCGCCCGGAGCCGAATACCTGCTGAACGAATGCAAAAAACACGGTGTGAAATTTATGCTCGTTTCGGGCGGTTTCACATTCTTTACCGAACGGCTGCAACAGCGGCTCGGCTTTGAATACCAACACGCCAATGTGCTGGAAATTTCAGACGGCAAGCTCACCGGCAAACTCGTCGGCAAAATCGTCGACGCCCAAACCAAAGCCGATCTGCTGGCCGAATACCGTGCCAAACTCGGCCTGCAACCGCATCAGGTATTGGCCATGGGCGACGGTGCCAACGATATTCCGATGCTGCTTGAAGCCGGTATCGGGATTGCCTACCGTGCCAAGCCCAAAGCACAGGCACATGCCGATGCCTGTATCCGCTTCGGCGGTTTGGAAGCCGTGCGCGGCTGGTTTCGTTAATCGGTATCGTCAATCCGGCAACCATATACAACAAAGCCGTCTGAAAACCTTTTTCAGACGGCTTTGTGTTCACTTGGGGCAGATGCCCGTCAATTTGTTACAGCCAATCCACTTAAGTTGAATAACAAAACCGTCATACCCGGGTCAAGCCCGAATATGACGGATGTCCTATTTTTAAATGGATTGACTATATATCCCGCTTAAGGGTAAGCAATATAGGCATACGCCGAATGATTGTGGATAGATTCGAAGTTTTCACTTTCCACCACAAACCCGCACACGCGGCCGTCGGCAATCAGGCGGGTGGCGACATCGCGCACCATGTCTTCCACAAATTTCGGGTTTTCATACGCCTGCTCGGTAACATATTTTTCGTCGGGGCGTTTGAGCAAACCGTAAAGCTGGCAAGAGGCCTGCGACTCCACACAATCGATTACTTCTTCGATACCGATTTCGCTGCTGCAAGTGAGTGTTACGGTAACATGCGAACGCTGGTTGTGCGCGCCGTATTGGGAAATTTCTTTGGAACACGGGCACAGGCTGGTTACCGGCACCAACACTTTCAGGGTGTGGCTGTATTCGCCGTTTTTGATTTCGCCGGTAAGCGTAACGTCGTAATCCAAAAGCGACTGAATACCGGAAATCGGTGCGGTTTTCTTGCGGAAAAAGGGAAACGACACGCTGATTTTGCCGGAATGCGAATCCAGCAGCGAAACCATTTCTTCCACCAAATGTTTCAAACGCTCGAAGCTCAACGCCTCGGTTTGACGCTCCATCAACGCCACAAAGCGCGACATGTGCGTGCCTTTTTGGTCGGCCGGCAGATATACCGTCATGGTCAAGCGGGCAACGGTGGCCTGCGTGCCTTCGGCGGTGTTGAGGGTAATAGGGAAACGTAAGTCTTTGATGCCGACCTGATTGATCGGCAGATTGCGTAAATCTCGGGTGGACTGCACGTCTGCAATAGCGTTCATGCTGTTAAATTCCTTAAAATCTAATCGGGCTGGGAAGCCCTATGTGTGTGCTGCGGCTCAAAATACAAGGCCGCTACTTTTATAAAATATATCTGCTTCAAACAGGCCGTCTGAAAACAGGCTTCAGACGGCCTGCAAACACTTTTGCCGAATGCCGCCGTCTGCTGCAAATGCGAGATTATATCACTTAGCCCCCTGCCGGGCATTGATTGTTTCTATTTTTAGGATAGTGATAAAATTCCCCATCTTTTTATCTGCTTACCCAACACCATCCGAAAGAGCCAACCATGAAATTCGCCACCGAAGCCATCCACAGCAGCTACGATCCCGACGACCACAACCGCGCGATTATGCCGCCGATTTATCAAAACAGTATGTTTCAGATGAAAGAAATCGGCGAACACATCCCCTTCCGCTATGCCCGCTTGAGCAACCCCACCCGCGAAGTGCTGGAAAACACCGTGGCCGCGCTGGAGCACGGTGCGGCGGGCTTTGCGTTCGGCAGCGGCATGGCCGGCATCGACTGCGTGTACCGCACTTTTCTGCGCCCAGGCGACACCATCGTAGCCGTGAGCGATATTTACGGCGGCAGCTACGATCTGCTGACGGAAGTGTATGCAGAATGGGGCGTGAACGTCGTGTTTGCAGACTTGGCCGATCCCGCCAATCTCGACCGCGCGCTGGCCGAACACGCCAACGTGAAAATGGTTTGGCTGGAAACCCCCTCCAACCCGCTGCTGCGCTTGGTGGATATTCAAACTCTCGCCGCAAAAGCCAAAGCCGCCGGAGCCTTGGTCGGCATCGACAACACCTTTGCCACACCCTATCTGCAAAATCCGCTCGATATGGGCTGCGACATCGTGTTCCACTCCGCCACCAAATACCTGTGCGGCCACTCCGACGTATTAATGGGCGTGGTGGTGGTCAAAACCGAAGAATTGGCGCGGCCGATGCGTAAAACCATGGTCAACACCGGCGGCGTGGCAGGGCCTATGGATTGCGCTTTGGTGCTGCGCGGCATCAAAACACTGGCACTGCGTATGCGCCAACATTGCGAAAACGCTTTGGAACTGGCCAAACGGCTGGAACAACACCCCGCCGTCGACAAAGTGTTTTACCCCGGCCTGCCCTCCCACGAACATCACGAACTGGCGAAAAAGCAGATGCGCGGCTTCGGCGGCGTGGTTACGGTTTGGCTGAAAAACGACAGCAAAGAAGCCGCCAACAGCGTGATTAAAAACATGAAGTTGGTTCAGATGGCCTCCAGCCTCGGCGGCGTAGAAAGCTTGGTAAACCACTGCTACTCGCAATCACACAGCGGCGTGCCGCACGACATCAAAACCGCCGCCGGCATCAAAATCGGCTTATTGCGCTTCTCCGTGGGCGTGGAAGACATCGACGATATTTGGGCAGACATCTCCGCCGCGTTGGATACCACGGTTTAATAACCTGCCGATCTTTATAAAACCTCACATATACATGTAAAGATTGAGGCCGTCTGAAAATTCAGACGGCCTCTTGTTTACTTACGAGGGTATGTGACGCAAGCCACGCACGCGGTTTCCACGCAGTTTTAAAGATTCCGACAACGCGTGCGTGCCGATGGCACACATCCTACACACACAGGCTACGCTTGCTATACTTTGCTGACATCGCCTTGCTGCTAGAAGTCATCGGCCGTCTGAAAGACAAAAGCAATTTGATTGTGATTATTGAGCATAATCTGGATGTGATTAAGACTGCGGATTATATTGTCGACTTGGGGCCGTAAGGGGGCGATGGTGGGGGGGCGGATTATTGCTAAGGGTAGTCCGGAGGAAGTGGTGAAGATTAAAAATAGTTACACTAGAAAATACTTAAAAACCATGTTAGATTTACTTTTCCATAGCTAAAGTCTTAATTTACCTATATAGGAGAAAACTTTATGTCATCAAATAACTCACTAACTACTTTCAATCAACAGTTACCTGATTTGTCTGCTAATACAATTCCTGCAATCAATCAACTTGTTTCTGTACTTGGTTTTCCAAGAGAAGTGTTAGCAAGTGATGATGAGATTAGATACGCATGGAACGACTTACCACGAGAGTTAAGAAATATCCCAGTTCAGAATGTTAACCCCGAGCTTATTGCTCGTATGTGTATTGCGATTAGCTCAGGATTATTTGATGGCGCAATCAATTATATATGGAACGCTGCTATTTTGAGATTGCGCGATAAAGTTAGAACCTTTGGTCTTCCAATCGTCTCTCAGATATTAGAAAAGGATTTTGAAGATAGCGATTTAATAGCATTACAAGATAGCCAGTTATTAGATTTATGCTTGCAATTAAACATTCTTAATGAGGAAGGCGCTCTTTTTTTAGGACAGTGCAGAAACATTCGTAATAATTTTTCTGCGGCTCATCCATCACTTGGTAATTTAAATGATAGAGAATTTATAACTTTCCTAAACCGTTGCATAAAGTATGCTTTAGGTGATTCTTCTTCTCCTAAGGGAGTGAATATTAGTGATTTTATTCAATCAATTAAAAGTGGGCGATTTAATGATGCTCAGCGTGAATTATGGTTTCATAGATTATCTGAAACTCATGAGGCACAGAAACAATTGTTGATTGTTATGGCGCATGGTGTCTATTGTGACCCAAATTCGCAAGAACCTACAAGATTAAATGCCTTAGATATCTGTGATTTATTTAAAGACAGCTTCTCTGCTTCTTTACGATCCGCATTGATTGATAAACACTCTGAATATATTACAAAAGGAGATGAACAAAGGTTAACGGCATCTAGCCAATTTTTTGAAAAATTAGGTTTGCTAGGATTACTTTCAGCTCCGCAACAGCATGCAATTTTTTCTACTGCTATTCAAAGGTTACAAATTGCCCATGATGGAATGAACAACTTTTACAATGAGCCTCCATACGCTGAAAGATTAGCAGAATTGTCTCAAAATACAGCCGTTCCTGAGACAGCTCAAAGTGATTTTGTTGATACGGTTGTTTCTTGCTATTTAGGGAATGGTTATGGAGTTTCATGGGCAGCTATCCCATTTTATGAAAAAATTATCAAGAATTTTTCCCCACAAGAAATTGCACTGATGATTCGTCATACACAAGTAGATACTTCTAGAATTGGAAGAAAAGTTAGCTCTGAAAGAAAGAGATTTGTACAAGCTTTAAAATTGATTGACTCTGCAAGTGTTCCGAATGGTGTTCGCTCTTCATATGAACAGTTTGTGAAATAGCAAGCCATAGCCTGCATAAAACCTAAATCCCATGTGTAGGGTGTGTGCGGTACGCACGCATTGTTCGGGCTTCTGTTCCAATGCCGTCTGAAACTTTCTTTTCAGACGGCATTGTTTTGAACATAAATAATGTGGCGTGATTTTAAAATCTTTGCAGCCGATATGCGCGGTTCCATTCAAAACCGCGTGCGTGGCTGCGCCACACACCCTACCGATAATTTTACGTTTGCTGTTTCAAACGTAGCCAGCCGTAGGTCGGATACTCGTATCCGACAAAACCAATTTAAAGCTGCCTGAAATATTTTTCTTTACAGCACATTCTCTATTTGTCATTTGTCGGATTCAAGAATCCGACCTACATTTGAACAATCTTAGCAAGTGTAACCTACATAAAACCTAGACCCCATGCTTAAGATGTGTGCGGTACGCACACGCTATTCGGGCTTCTGCTCCCATGCCGTCTGAAACGGGCATGGTGGTTCAAACTAAACCTAAACCCAAGCCCTATTCCTTCGCCAAACGGCCATTCTCCATACGCCAAATTTCATCGGCGAGGCTGTCGGCATCGGCTTGGTCGTGGGTAATCAAAATCATCGGCACGCCGCTTTTTTGCTGTAATTGCAGCAATTCGGCGCGGGTGTGCCGGCGCAAATCGGTGTCGAGCGCGGAAAAGGGTTCGTCGAGCAGCAGCAGTTTGGGGCAGGTAATCAAGGTGCGTGCCAATGCGGTGCGCTGTTTTTGGCCGCCTGAAATGTGGTGCGGATAATAATAGGCAACGGTTTCGAGCTGCAACAGTTCCAGCCAATACTGCACGTTTTCAGACGGCCTTTTCGGCGGATTTAACCATCCGCACTTCAAACCGAACGCGATGTTTTGCGCCACCGTTAAATGCGGAAACAGCGCGTAATCCTGAAACATCAGCCCTGCCCTGCGTTCGCGCGCGGGCACATGGCAGCCTTTGTCGAACCACGTTTCTCCGTTTACCCTGATATGGCCTGCATCGGGCTTGAGCAAACCGGCAATCATTTGAAGGGTAAGGCTTTTTCCTGAACCCGACGCGCCGATTAACACCAGCTTTTGTGCATCCGATTGTAAGCGCACGTCCAATTCAAACGACGGCAGTTTTTTGCGGATTTCAATGTCAAACAGCATCATTTCCTCCCGTCGCGTGCGCGGGCAAGATGGCTCACACTCAGCAAAATCACGATGCACACCGCCGAAATCAAAACCACCAAACTGTTTGCCAGCGCATCGTCTCCGGCCTGAACGGCTTCATACACGGCAATCGACAGCGTTTGCGTTTGGCCGGGAATGCTGCCCGCAATCATCAACGTGGCACCGAATTCGCCCAAAGCGCGGGCAAACGCCAGCAGCACGCCGGCGAGAATGCCGCGCCACGCCAAAGGCAGGCTCACGCGGAAAAACACGGCGGCAGCATTCAAACCCGAAATCCGCGCGGCCTGCTCAAGCTGCGGATTCACGCTTTCAAACGCGGCGCGCGCGGGCTTGAACACCAAAGGAAACGTAACCACGGTAGCGGCAATCACCGCCCCTTGCCAAGTGAAAATCAGGTTGATGTTGAACGTGTCTTTCAGCCAGCCGCCCAACGCGCTGTTGCGCCCCAGCAGCACCAGCAGGTAATAGCCCAACACGGTCGGCGGCATCACCATCGGCAGGGTCAGCACGCTGTCGAGCAGGTTGCGCCCGATAAAACGGCTGTGCGCCAAAGCATAGCCTGCGGCGGTGCCGAAGACGATGTTCAGCAAAGTGGCCAGCCCGGCTACTTTCAGAGACAGCAGTAAGGTAACGGATACGGCTTCAGACATGATGGGCGGAGTATTTGAACAGGGGTATCACAATATCGAGGCCGTCTGAACAATGTTTCAGACGGCCTCGCTAGGCGTATTTTAAGGTTTCTGAAAACCGTAACGGTTCAACACCGTTTGGCCCTGAGCCGACAGCACATATTGCACAAACCGTTTGGCTTCGGCCTGTGCCGCGCTTTGTTTGGTAACGGCAATCGGATAAGACACGGGTTTGTCGGTGGGCACTTGTTTCAACACTTTCACTTTGTCTTTCATCAACGCCGCATCGGTGTTGTACACAAAACCGGCATCCACTTCACCGCGCGCCACATAATCGAGCGACTGGCGGACATGCTGGGTGTTGATAATCTTAGGTTGCAGCGTTTGCCACACGCCCGCCTTTTCCAATGCGGCTTTGGCATACCGCCCTACCGGCACGCTGGCGGGATTGCTCACGGCAATGCGCTCGAAGCGGCTGTGGGTGAGATCTTTCAGACTGTTCACGCTTGATTTGCCGGCAACAGGCGCGGCAATCACCAAAGCATTTTTGGCAAAATTGCGGCGGGTTTTCTCATCAATCACGCCTTGCCCGGCGGCCTTATCCATCGTTTCCTGATCGGCAAAGGCCAACACGTCCACCGGTGCGCCCTGCAACACCTGCTGGAGCAGCGTGCCCGAACCGGCGGTGTTGAGCTTGATTTTGCTGTGCGGATACTGTTTTTCGTATTGCGCGGCAATGTCTTTAAACGCATTGCTCAGGCTGGCGGCGGCAGAAACGGTGATTTCTTCGGCCACTGCAAAAGGCGAAGCGGCAACCAACACGGCGGCCGTCAGGCAGCTAAACGGTTTCATCGGGCTTTTCTCACTTTTAGATAATCATGCGGTTATTGTTGTACGCCTTAGGGCATGTTCGTGCCGCGCGGATTCATTCCGCAGGCATGGGCATTATAGGGCATCTGCGGCGGGCAGGATTTAATCCGCCGGTATTAGTTCTTTCGGCCGGCCGGTTCGCCGTCGACACAAGGCTGCACCAACACCCACGGCGCCACCACCACTGCCCACATTTGCTGATTGTCGGCAAGAAAACGGCGCGCCTGTTCTTCGCTAACCAAACCGAACAGGCCGTTTTGCATCAATTTGCCTAATCCTTCGGCATTATCGTCGGCCATCATGCGGGCGGTTTCGATGAGGTCGAGTTCGGCACTCACATACACCGCCGCGCCGCGTGCAAAATGGGTTTGGAGTTCATGCCACGAAATACGGGCGGTTTCGAGATTGAGTTTGTCGTTGAGCAGATGGTCGGGCATTGTCTGTTTTCCGTCGAGATAATAAAGGCGGTATTGTAGCCGATGGCAGGCCGGGCGGGCAGACTGCCCTGCCTTTTTCAGACGGCCCCGCGCATCTCACTGTTTTACAATAATAATGTTATACAGTATCATGCAACGTTTTTCAGTTTTTCAGACGGCCTCGTTGGGCTTTTGCAAGGCTTAAGGCCGTCTGAACCATTTGGCACAACACATGAATTCGATTTTACTGACCGGCCTCTTTCAGCGCCTGCTGCTTGCCCTTGCCGCACTGGCGCTGCTGTGGGGCGTTTATTTTTGGGCGACGGCAACATGAGTATCACGCTAGAAAACCTTACCGTCAGCTACCGCCGCCGCCCTGCGGTACACCATCTGAATGCCGAATTTGCCGAAGGCTGCATGTGCGCCGTTTTCGGCCCCAACGGTGCGGGCAAATCCACGCTGCTCAAAGCCGTGATGGGTCTGCTTAAAACCGACACCGGCTCGGTGCATACGCACGGTTTGGAGAGAAAAGACATCGCCTATCTGCCGCAGCAATCCGACGTTGACCGCAGCCAGCCCATCAGTGTGTTCGAGCTCACGGCTATGGGGCTGTGGTATGAAATCGGCTTTTTCGGGCGCGTGAACGCACAGCAGCGCGAGCGGGTGATGCAGGCTTTGGAACGTGTGGATATGGCCGATTTCGCCCACCGCCAGATTGCCCACCTTTCCAACGGCCAGTTTCAGCGCGTATTGTTTGCGCGCATGTTGGCGCAGAACGCCAAATTCCTGCTGCTCGACGAACCGTTCAACGCCGTGGACGCACGCACTACTTACGCTTTGCTCGACGTTTTGCGCGGCTGCCACCGCGACGGCCAGTCGATTGTGGCGGTGCTGCACGATTATGAACAGGTGCGGGCGTATTTCCCTCAAACCCTGTTGGTTGCCCGCCGCAAAATCGCCCAAGGCGCAACCGAAACGGTGCTTACCGACACTTATCTGCAAGAAGCCAACGCCGCCATGCAGCGGCACGAATCGGAAGAATGGTGCGAAACCGTCTGATTTTCAGGGCGTGCCGTCAACAAGCTGACGGCAACACGCTTGAAAATGCCTTTATTTGACAAAACCGGCATTGCCGCCCCGCTACCGATTGCCCATTGTTACAGGCCGTCTGAAAAAACGCCCTGCCCTGTTTATCTGCCGTTTAAACCTTTTCAGACGGCCTGCAAGTAATCTCATGAATATTTACGAATTATTAATCGAACCCTTTGCCGAATTCGACTTTATGCGCTATGCGCTGGCTTCGATTGTGTGCCTTGCCTTGAGCGCGGCACCCGTCGGCGTATTTTTGGTGATGCGCCGCATGAGCCTGATCGGCGACGCCCTCAGCCACGCGGTTTTGCCCGGTGCGGCAATCGGCTATATGCTGGCCGGCCTCAGTATGCCCGCCATGAGTGCGGGCGGGTTTGCCGCCGGTATGCTGATGGCGCTGCTGGCGGGATTGGTGAGCCGCTTTACCAGCTTGAAAGAAGACGCCAACTTCGCCGCGTTTTACCTCAGCAGCTTGGCCATCGGCGTGATATTGGTCAGCAAAAACGGCAGCAGCGTCGATTTGCTGCACCTGCTGTTCGGCTCCGTGCTGGCCGTGGATTTGCCCGCGCTGCAACTGATTGCCGTGTCGGCAAGCATAACCATTACCGCCTTGGCCGTGATCTACCGCCCGTTGGTTTTGGAAAGCATCGACCCGCTGTTTTTGCAGGCCGTTAACGGCAAAGGCGGGCTGTGGCACATTCTGTTTTTGGTGCTGGTGGTGATGAACTTGGTGGCCGGTTTTCAGGCATTGGGCACGTTGATGTCGGTGGGGTTGATGATGCTGCCGGCGATTTCCGCCCGCCTGTGGGCGAAAAACATGGGCATGCTGCTGTTGCTGTCGGTGCTGACCGCTTTGGCCTGCGGTTTGGGCGGCCTGCTGTTTTCTTACCATGTCGAAATCCCCTCCGGCCCTGCCATCATTTTATGGTGCGGTGCGTTTTACCTGTTTTCGGTAATATTCGGCTGGGAAGGCGGTATCCTGCCCAAGTGGCTGCGCCACAAAAAACACCTCCGCGCTTAAGCATCGGAACTTTTCAGACGGCCTCTTTTCCAAATATCCGGCCGTCTGAAAAAATTTTTCACCTCATTAGAATTGTTACGTTATATCAAAGGAATCGATATGAAACATTGGAAAACCGGCATCATTGCCGCCCTCGTCTCCGGCAGCCTCTACGCCGCCCCCATGCCCGTTGTGACCAGCTTCAGCATTTTGGGCGACGTAACCAAACAAGTCGGCGGCGAACGCGTGAGCGTGCAAAACTTAGTGGGTGCCAACCAAGATTCACACGCCTACCACATCACCAGCGGCGATGTGAAAAAAATCCGCGAAGCCAAATTGGTTCTGCTCAACGGCCTCGGCTTGGAAGGCGGCGACGTGCAACGTGCCGTGAAACAAAGCAAAGTGCCCTACGCCGAAGCCACCGCAGGCATCAAACCCCTTAAAGCCCCCGAAGGCGGCCACCATCACGGCCACGACCACAGCCATGATCACGGCCACCACCATCACGATCACGGCGAATTCGATCCGCACGTCTGGACCGACCCCGTACTGATGCAGACCTACGCCCAAAACGTCGCCAACGCCCTGATCAAAGCCGACCCGCAAGGCAAAACCTACTATCAGCAGCGTTTGAACGCCTATCAAAACGAGCTGAAAAAACTCCATGCCGACGCGCAAAAATCGTTCGCCGCCATTCCGCAGGCGCAGCGTAAAGTGCTGACCGGCCACGACGCTTTTGCCTATATGGGCAAACGCTACAACATCCGCTTTACCGCCCCGCAAGGCGTGAGCACTGCCGCCGAGCCGTCTGCCAAACAAGTGGCTTCCATCATCCGCCAAATCAAACGCGAAGGCATCAAGGCCGTGTTTGCCGAAAACATCAAAGATGCCCGCATGGTTGAACGCATTGCCAAAGAAACCGGCGTGAAAGTGAGCGGCAGGCTCTACTCCGACGCGCTGGGCAACGCGCCTGCCAACACCTACATCGGCATGTACCGCTACAACGTGCGCGTATTAACCGACGCCATGAAATAAAGCGTTTCCTTAAACGCAAACCGTTACGAGGCCGTCTGAAAACCAGCAAAACCGGTTTTCAGACGGCCTCGAACCATCATAAAAGCCCCATTGCAACACCGGCGGCAAACAACCCGAATTGCCAACAATCCGCCCCTTTCGGCAGCGATTTGAGCTAAAATACCGTTCCCAAAAATTGACGACCCCAAGGAACGACCATGTCTGCCATCAGCCTAAAAAAAATCTATTCCGGCAAAGTACGCGATCTTTACGAAATCGACGACAAACGCATGCTTATGGTCGCCTCCGACCGCCTCTCCGCCTTCGACGTCATCCTCGACGACCCCATTCCCGGCAAGGGCGAAATCCTCACCCGCATTTCCAATTTCTGGTTTAACAAACTCGCCCACATCATGCCCAACCACTTCACCGGCGACAGCGTGCGCGACGTATTGCCCGAAGCCGAAGCCAAAAAACTGGAAAACCGCGCCGTCGTCGCCAAAAAACTCACGCCGGTGAAAGTCGAAGCCATCGTGCGCGGCTATCTGGCCGGCAGCGGCTGGAAGGATTATCAGAAAACCGGCACGGTATGCGGCATCAAACTGCCCGAAGGTCTGCAAGAAGCCCAACAGTTGCCCGAAGTGATTTTTACCCCGTCCACCAAAGCCGCCGTCGGCGACCACGACGAAAACATCAGCTTTGAAGAATGCGAAAACATCATCGGCAAAGAACTCGCCGCCGAAGTACGCAGTAAAGCCATTCGGCTTTACACCGAAGCCGCCGAATACGCCAAAACCCGCGGCATCATCATTTGCGACACCAAATTCGAGTTCGGCTTGGATGAAAACGGCACACTCACTCTGATGGACGAAGTGCTGACACCCGATTCCAGTCGTTTCTGGCCTGCCGACCAATACCAAGTCGGCACCAACCCGCCCTCTTTCGACAAACAGTTCGTGCGCGACTGGCTGGAGCAAAGCGGCTGGAACAAACAAGCCCCCGCCCCCAAAGTGCCTGCCGACGTGATCGAAAAAACGGTTGCCAAATATCAGGAAGCGTTGGATTTGCTCACGGCGGAAAAGTAAACCGTAACGGCTGCCGATAAAACGTGAGGCCGTCTGAAAAAATTTTTTCAGACGGCCTCACGTTTTTTAAACCGGCAACGGTGCGGTTACGGCTTTATCGTTTCAATCCATTGGTACCGGCCCGGCGCAAACCGCGATATTACCGCCTGAGCCTTATCCGTATTACTGGTTTTGTTTGATGATCTGCTCAAGCTGCGGCATCGGGCTGTAACCGCTTTGGGTTTTGCCGTTGGGGAACACAATCGCCGGCGTGCCGTGAAAACCGAGCTGCTCGCCCAGCGAAGTGGTTTCTTCCACCGGGTTGTCGCACACTTTCACTTGCGGCGGCATTTTGCCTTCGCGCATCCAAGCCGTCCATGCAGCCGTGCGGTTGGGCTGACACCAAATCTGTTCGGCCTTACGCGCCGCATCAGGGTGCAGGCTGGCCAGCGGCATCATAAAGCTGTAAATCGTGATGTCGTTCATTTTGGTAAATTCGCGTTCCAAACGTTTGCAGAACGGGCAATCGGGGTCGGAAAACACCGCCACTTTCAACGTGCCTTTTCCGCGCACTTCTTTGATGGCCTTATCCAAAGGCAGCGAAGCAAAATCAACCGTGCTCAAATCCGCCATGCGCTCTTCGGTAAGGTCGCGGCGTTTTTCCACGTCAAGCAGGCTGCCTTGCAGAATATACTTGGCCTTATCATCGGTATAGATAATCTGGTTGCCCGATACCACCACTTCATACAGGCCGTTAATCGGTGTTTTATTTACGCTTTGCACCTTCAGCTTTTGCGAAGCGTAAGCTTTTTCAAGGTTGGCGGTAATGGCCGAAGCGGCATTTTCCGATGCAGGCTGTGCATGTTCGGCTTTATTGGAAGGCGTCTGCCCGCAAGCGGCCAAAGGCAGCATAAACGGCAGCATCATGTATATCAGCTTTTGTTTCATAATCTTTCCGTAGTTCCGTGGGTGGCCGCTGTTTTTTCAGACGGCCTCTTTAATAACGCAAGCGGGCATTGTACCAAACTCTTGTGCCGATACCGTTAAATCATGTTTTTGCACCGAAAGAATGATTGTTTTGCACGATAAAGTGATATTTTTGCACCATAACGGCCGGGCGCGCGGTGATTTTTACCACACTTGGCGCACCGCCCGCTTCATGCCACAATGCGGCCATCTCCGAGGAGCTACGCTATGACCCCGATTCTCGCTTTCGACATTGAAACCGTGCCCGACGTAAAAGGCATACGCACGCTTTACGATATGCCCGCCGACGTGCCCGATACCGACGTTGTCATGTTTGCCCAACAAAAACGCCGCGCCCAAACCGGCAGCGACTTTATGCAGCACCACCTGCACCAAGTGGTGGCCATTTCATGCTGTATGCGCTGGGGGCAGGATAAAATCCACGTCGGCACCATAGGCGAAGTCAGCGACGACGAAGAAACCATGATCGCCAAGTTTTTCGACCTTATCGAAACCCACACGCCGCAACTGGTGAGCTGGAACGGCGGCGGTTTCGACCTGCCCGTGCTGCACTACCGCGCCCTCATCCACGGCATACCCGCCGCCCGCTATTGGGACACCGGCGAAGGCGATTTCGGCGACAGCCGCGATTTCAAATGGAACAACTACATCAGCCGCTACCACAACCGCCATTGCGACCTCATGGATCTGCTCGCCCTCTACCAGCCCCGCGCCAGCGTGCCGCTCGACGACATGGCCAAACTGTGCGGCTTTCCCGGCAAACTGGGCATGGACGGCAGCAAAGTGTGGGAAGCTTACCATTCAGGCCGTCTGAAAGACATCCGCGACTATTGCGAAACCGATGCCGCCAACACCTATTTAATGTATCTGCGCTTCCGCATGATGAGCGGCGCACTGGATGCAGACGAATACGAAATGGAAATCAAACGCCTACACAACTACTTAAAATCACAAGCCGCAGAAAAAGCGCACTGGTCGGAATTTTGCGCGGCTTGGAAATAAATCATGCCGTATGCGGATTTAATTAAACATACGGCATGAAACTTTCAAAAACGTATTAGTTTCTCATCATATTTGTTAACATCAGAACCATTTTTCACGCAAACAGTCTTAATAATGCACTGTTTACAGTGCTTATGCGTGTTGTAAGTTGTTCTGATTATTCAATAAAAATATAGGAGAAACTCGATATGTCTGATCCCAAAACATTTACCGGCACGCCCGGTAACGACATCTATTACGTCAACCACATCGACGACAAAATCATCGAACAACCCAACGGAGGCAGAGACCGCGTTTACAGCAGCGTTTCATACAGCCTGCCGAATAATGTCGAAGACCTTTTTCTTTCAGGTAACGCTCACCTACATGGTTCAGGCAACGATTCCGATAACCTGATAAACGGCAACATCGGCAATAACCGTTTAAACGGCAACGGCGGCGATGATGTCTTATACGGCAACAGCGGTAACGATACGCTTTTCGGCGGCAAGGGTAACGACACGCTTTTCGGCGGTGCGCATGACGATACCGTCAACGGCGACGAAGGCAACGATACCTTGTACGGCGGCAGCGGCAGAGACACGCTTCATGGCGGTGCAGGCAACGATGAGCTGTACGGCGGCGCGCACAGCGATACCTACGTTTTCCGTGCCGGCGATGGACACGATACCATCAGAGACTTGGAAGGCACCGACCTTGTGCGTTTCGGCCCCGGCATCAAGCCGGAGCAATTGGTGATTGAAGCCGTGACCAAAGGTGAAGGAACAACCGATTGGGTGATCAAGGTCGACCAAAATTCATCACTAACCATTCCCAGCCAATATTTTGACGACAACACAAAGCTGGCCATCGACTATTTTGTGTTTGATTCCCGTACGCTGAGTGCCAAAGATCTGGCTAATCTGGCAGGCGTTGAGCCGCCTTTCCCTGATAAAAACAAGGGCTTGACCATAAAAGGAGATGATGGCGACAATCGTCTGGCCGGTTCGGATTTAAATGACCAGATATACGGTTTGGGCGGCCAAGATACGCTGATCGGTAATGCCGGCGATGACTACTTGGACGGCGGTACCGGCGCAGACAGTTTAACGGGAGACTTGGGTAACGACACCCTGCATGGCGGCGACGGTAACGATACCCTCAGCGGCGGCCTCGGCAACGATATGCTGTATGGTGATACGGGGGACGATACTTATCTGATTGATCTAACCGAGCAAGGGAAAGACACCATTGTCGATTCATTCGGTATCAATACGGTTAAATTTACCCACATCGAAAACTCATCAGATTTTGATGATTTCGACGTGCATGTTGTCGCCAATCAATCAGGCGACGTTGACTGGGTTATTTCCAGCTATTCAACCGGTCATAGCATAACCATAAAAAACCAGATAAACAGCTCGGGCAAACCTGCTGTCGACAAGTTCATACTCGGTCAAGGCGATAAAACAGTTACTTATACCCACGAGGAATTTATCAACCGTACCGGTTTTACTCAAAAAGGTACCGATGGTGATGATGTGATTCTCGGCAGCGAAGGCAACGACTACTTCAACGGCGGCGCAGGCAACGACCATATTGAAGGCAATCGCGGTTCCGACACTTATTATTTCGGCAGGGGTTCGGGCAAGGATGTAATTTTCGATTTTGGCAAGGTATGGAGACCCCAAGACGATATGCCACCTTTCGAATCTGCCGACAATGCTGTGCGTTTCGGTCCCGGCATTACTCCGCGTGATTTGGAAATTACCCGTATCGAAGGTTATGATGAATCGCTTATCAAAGGAAAAATCGGCGAAACCAACCAAATTCCCGACCTCAGCGGAGATACTTGGGTTATCCGCATCAAGGGTACCGACGATACTTTAACCATTCTCAACCAGCACAACGGTGACGGAGCCGCGATTAATGAGTTTGTTTTCGACAACTATTGGCTCTCTTCGCGCAGGATGGCTGAAATTATGGAATTGGACACCCGTACCCAAACACGGGAAATATATGAGCGCCAAGGATACATCATGCTCAGGCCGAAAGACGGGGATTTGAGTTCAGATGACTGGATTACGTTTGACGAAGTTTCCAAAGGCCGGCTGATAAAATTACCCACTAATTTCCGCGCAGCACCTGATAACTTAGAGCATGTTCCTCTGCATGAGGCTTTGCACGTCAAAGAGTATTATTCGAAATATATGAATGAATCCAGAATAATATTCATTCCGTATCACGGCACACCCGATGCCTATGTGAAATATCACATCACGCCCGATTCGTATTCGGCATATACCACCAAAGATTATCAGCAGATTTTGAAATTCGACGTTCAAGCCGCTCAGAATATGAAAAATTATACTGTTGTCGAAGAAGGTAACAGCCGTATTGTCATCGGCAATGCCGGAGGCCACTTCCAATATAACGGCGACAGCAAAAATGAGTTGGTTTACGCCTCCGGTAGCAAAAACACGATTCACGGTGGCGATGGCGACGATGTGATTATAGGAGAGCGCGGCAGCAAAAACTTCTTATACGGCGGTGAAGGTAATGACCAACTCAGAGGAGGATATTATGGCACCAATGTGCTTGACGGTGGCTCGGGAGACGACACGCTGGTCGGCAGCGAGTACCTGGATACTTTCCTATTCGGCAGAGGAAGCGGGCAAGACACCATTGACGGGTATGATCCGCATTATAAAGGCAATGAGGACACCGTCCGTTTCAGTGACGGGCTGAAGCCGCAAGATTTGACGCTGTCAATCAAGCCGAAGGGCGACGGTGGCACCGACTGGGTAATCGGCATCAAAGGCTCTCAAGACACCCTGACTATCCAATGGCAATCCCGTTCGAATGGCGACAAGAACGTCGAATTTTTTGAATTCGATTCGGGCAAATATACGGCAGATCAATTCCAAGCTTTGGTAACCGGCTCGGCGGCTGTCACGCCGCTTACCGGTGCACACCATAGCGAGGAAGCAGACCGCGTATTGCCGTGGGATACGCTGGGCAGCGACACCGTGCGCGAGGGCGCCGTGAAGGATGTTTTAGCCAAAGTCAATCAAAATGCCCTCGCCTCATTGTTGCGGCTCAACAAAGGTTTTGCGAATCTCGAAGGCTTGCTGGAAAACAACAGCCGTTTTGAAGAAGCGCTCAACAAATTGGCCGATACCCGCAGCTTTGATCTCAAGCCGCTGTTTGCCGATACCGCCGACCACGCACCGGCTTATTCGGGCAACCATGCTGCGATGAACATGCCGGAAGAAACAGCCGGCAATGTAAGCATCATCTAACTACCGCTTGGCCGTATCAACAAAGCCCGAGGCCGTCTGAAAATATTTTCAGACGGCCTCCAATGCTTCAATCTGCCCTTTACTGCTTTTGAGCCAACTGGTCGAACAATCCGCCGTCGGCAAAATATTTTTTCATGATTTCATCCCAAGAGCCGAACACTTGGTTGGGGCTGAAGGTTTCCATTTCGGGAAATTCCGACTTGTGTTTTGCCAGCACTTCGGGATTGCGCGGGCGCAGATAGAGCTTGGCGGCCAATGCTTGCGCCGGTTCGCTCCACAAATATTTCAAATACTCTTCGGCAGCCGCCTGCGAGCCTTTTTTCTCTGCCACGCTGTCCACCACGGCAACGGGGCTTTCCGACAGGATGGTGTAGCTCGGATACACGATTTCAAATTGGTCGGGCGCAAGGTTGCGGCTGACGTGGTTGGCTTCGTTTTCAAAAGTAACCAACACATCGCCGATATTGCGCTGGGTAAATGTGGTGGTGGCCGCACGGCCGCCGTTTTCAAAAACAGGGGTGTTTTTAAGCAGCTTGGCGGTAAACTCTTTGGCTTTGGCTTCATCGCCATTGTTCGCTTTCAAGGCGTAGCCGAACGCGCCGAGAAAAGCATAACGGCCGTTGCCGGTGGTTTTGGGGTTGGCCAGCACGATTTGCAGGTTGTCTTTGGCTAAGTCCGACCAATCGCGAATCTGCTTGGGGTTGCCTTTACGCACCAGAAAAACGGTGGTTCCGGTAAAGGGCACGGCATTATCGGGCAAACGGGTGCGCCAGTCGGATTTCACCAAGCCTTTTTTCTCCAAGAGTTCGATGTCGGAAGTTTGGTTCATGGTTGCCACGTCGGCCTGCAAACCGTTGGCCACGGCCAAAGCCTGTTTGCTGGAACCGCCGTGCGACTGCTGCACGCTGATGTCTGCCCCCGGGTGTTTGGCTTTGTATTCTTGAATAAACAACGGATTGTATTCTTTATAAAAATCACGGGCCACATCGTAAGATACGTTCAAAAGCTTGATACTGCCTGCATCGGCTGCTGCTGCGCTTTCCGACGATGCGGTGGCGGCAGCGGTTTTTTCTTCGGTTTTCGGCGAGCAGGCAGACAATGCCAAAACTGCGCCGAACAATGCGGCAAAAGAAAGAGTGCGGTTTGCGGTCATGATTGGTTCCTGATTGATCATAAAGAATAAACCTACTCTACACAGGCCGTCTGAAAAAGTGAAAGAATGCTTGGTTTTATCCACATACGGTTTGGTTATATAGCCTGCCGGCACACGCATATAGTCAATCCGTGCGTTTGCATAGCGCATCACGTTACAATACAGGCTGATATCTCTGCCGGACTCACAAAAGCGGATGCCGTTCAAGGCATCAAGCTGCGTGCCGCACGCAACCGCCCCTCCCGGCAACGGCACAAGCCGTCGATTTTTTACATCAAACGGTATAGCGTTATGAATGATTTGATCGTATTCAACAAACCCTACGGCGTGATCTGCCAGTTTTCGGCACACGAAAAGCACCCAAGCCTGAAAGACTACATCAACGCCCCCGGTTTTTATCCTGCGGGTCGGCTGGATACCGACAGCGAAGGCTTATTGCTGCTCACCAACAACGGCCGTCTGCAGGCGCAAATAGCCGAACCGAAACACGGAAAGCAGAAAACTTATTGGGCGCAAGTGGAAGGCAGCCCCGACGAAGCAAAATTAAACCTGTTGCGCAACGGCGTGGACTTAGGTGACTTCGTTACCCTCCCCGCGCAAGTGCGCGTGTTGGACGCCGGCGAAACCGACCGCTTGTGGCCGCGCATCCCGCCCATCAGAGAACGCAAAACCGTGCCCGATTTTTGGCTGGAAATCACCATCAGCGAAGGCAAAAACCGCCAAGTGCGCAGAATGACGGCCAAAGCAGGCTATCCCTGCCTGCGTTTGGTGCGGATTGCAGTAGGCCGTCTGAACATATTCGATTTGGGCTTGGAAACCGGCCAATGGCGTTTCAGCTCCACCAAACCTTAAGCTGCCGCAGTATTCGGTATCGCAAATAAAAGACCTTTCAAATAAAAAACCTTCGGATGTGGATTCAGCTCGAGGGGTAACAGCACCAATACATGATATATAGTCAAAAAGCGCCGCAGACGGGGTTTTGCCAAGGTATCAGGCCGTCTGAAAATACCCCTGCAACACGCCGGCGGCCTGCTTCAACAAACCGTAGGCAAGATAAAACATCATTGCCGCAATCAGGCCGTCGAGTATCTGCCACACACGCTCGCGCCGGAATAACGGCAGCAACAGCCTCGCCCCGTAACCCAATCCCACAAACCACAGCGCCGATACCGTTAGCGCACCGCTTAAAAACCACACCTTATCTTGATGGCTCAAAGCCGCCGCACTACCGCCGATCAAAACCACGGTATCAATGTAAACATGCGGATTCAGCAACGTGAGGGCAAGGGTGGTGGCAGCAATTTTCACGGCGGATACATGGTCTTTGCGGTCGGCGCTTACCGACAAATGCCCGCCGCCCCGCCAAGCGCGTTTGGCATTCATCGCACCGTAACACACCAAAAACACCCCGCCCGCCACCGCCAGCCATGCCGCTGCCAACGGGCTGTCGGACAACAGCGCGGAAATACCGAACACCCCTCCGGCCATCAATACGACATCGCACAACCAACACAACGCCACCACCACACCGATATGCTGTTTCAACAACCCCTGCCTCAACACAAACGCATTCTGCGCGCCGATGGCAACAATCAGGCCGCCTGTAATCATCAAACCGTTAAAAAAAGCATTCATCATCCGAACCTATTGGTTTATATATTCAACTTAATTTAATAACATCTCCACAAAGGCGGATATATCATCCGCCTCTCCCGCGAAACAAGGTATTTTTATTTTTAGCCAACCTGCACAGTCCGCTCATGTCAGTGTTTTAACCGATAAAAATACAGATTGAAACTTTTGCAATTATCGTGCCATTGATCGGATTTTGCCATCAAACAGCTTTTCAGACGGCCTCTTCAAACCCCAAAACCTTTTCCCAAACGCGCTCCGTTATTGCAAACGGCAGCCGCCGGTTGTTGCCTTTTTACCCCACCATAAACCCGACTTCACACACCAGCCGTCGCTGCAATCTACCGCCTGTTTAATCTTTCAAATTATGCATGCTAACACTCTGTTTATCCGCATTAAATAAACAGGCAGCACAGGCAAACAATAAAACCATGCAAAACAAAACACTAAAGCAAAACCATCACCATATCTTCTTGCTTCGATAATTTTTATTTATGTCAATTTTGAATGATTATTTCATAATTAATGAATTTTAATAAATAAAAATCAAATTAATCATAAAGTTAAATAAATCAACCCCCGAATTGTAAAGCAATGTATTGCAATAGCTTAAATCTATGCTATTCTGCCCCCAGTGCTGCACATTGCTTATGCGCCCATGTTGCAGTCCACAAACCTTTTAAGGATATAGAAAACACTCAGCGTGTTTCAACATATCCCTGTTTTTCAAAGAAGAAACTTAAAACCGTAAGGAGGAAACCATCATGTCCAATGATAAACATGACGCTGCCGGTTACTGGAAAGCGAATGTCCGACTTATCTTCACCTGCCTGATTGTTTGGGCTATCTGTTCATACGGCTTTGCTATCTGGCTCCGGCCGTTGCTCGCCAGCATTCAAGTAGGCGGTTCCGATTTGGGCTTCTGGTTTGCCCAACAAGGTTCCATTTTGACCTTCATCGCCATCATTTTCTTTTATTCGTGGAGAATGAATAAGATCGATGCAGAGTTTGGCGTTCACGAGGAGTAAGACTATGAGCCAATTTGTCATTAACCTGATTTTCGTGGGCGCATCATTTGCCCTGTATTTCGGTATCGCCATTTGGGCGCGTGCCGGCTCCACGAAAGAATTCTATGTAGCAGGCGGTGGCGTGCATCCCGTACTCAACGGCATGGCAACCGCGGCAGACTGGATGAGTGCCGCATCATTCATCTCTATGGCCGGCCTGCTGGCCATGAACGGATACGGCGCCTCCGCCTACCTGATGGGCTGGACCGGCGGCTATGTATTGCTGGCTTTGCTGCTTGCCCCCTATCTGCGCAAATTCGGTAAATTTACCGTGCCCGACTTCATCGGCGACCGCTTTTACAGCCGCACGGCCCGTTTGGTTGCCGTAGCGTGTTTGATCATCGCATCAACCACTTACGTTATCGGCCAAATGACTGGCGCCGGTGTAGCCTTCTCCCGCTTCTTGGAAGTAAGCAACACCACCGGTCTGCTGATTGCCGCCGTTGTGGTATTGTTCTACGCCGTGTTGGGCGGTATGAAGGGCATTACCTATACGCAAGTGGCTCAATATGTGGTGTTGATTATTGCCTACACCATTCCGGCGGTATTCATTTCCTTCAACTTAACCGGCAACCCGATTCCCCCTATCGGCCTGTTCGGCACCGACACCGCTTCCGGCATGCCGCTGCTGCAAAAACTGGATTTGCTGGTTACCGATTTGGGCTTTAAAGCCTACACCGCCGACGTGCCCAACAAGCTGAACATGTTCCTGTTTACCTTGTCGTTAATGATCGGTACTGCCGGCCTGCCGCACGTCATCATCCGCTTCTTTACCGTTCCGAAAGTATCTGATGCACGTTCTTCTGCCGGTTGGGCTTTGGTGTTCATCGCACTGCTCTACACCACCGCACCCGCAGTAGGCTCAATGGCACGCATCAACTTAATCAACACCGTTTACCCGAACGGCTCGGAACAACAGGCTTTGAGCTATGAAGCACGCCCCCAATGGATGAAAAACTGGGAAACCACCGGCTTGCTGAAGTTTGAAGACAAAAACGGCGACGGTAACATCCAATACTACAACGACAAATCCAAAGAGTTTGAAGCCACGGCTGCCGAACGCGGCTGGAAAGGCAACGAGCTGACTGTAAACAACGACATTCTGGTACTGGCCAACCCTGAAATTGCCAATCTGCCAAGCTGGGTAATCGGCTTGATCGCAGCAGGCGGTTTGGCGGCAGCCCTCTCTACCGCAGCAGGTTTGTTGTTGGCCATCTCTTCAGCCGTATCGCACGACTTGATTAAGAAAACATTGAAACCCGATATTTCCGAAAAAGGCGAATTGATGGCAGCCCGTGTATCGATGACTTTGGCTATCGTTGTCGCTACTTGGTTGGGCATCAACCCTCCCGGATTCGCAGCACAAGTTGTAGCACTCGCCTTCGGTATCGCCGCCGCTTCCATCTTCCCCGCTTTGATGATGGGTATCTTCTCCAAACGCATCAACAGCGCAGGCGCAACGGCAGGTATGTTGGCAGGTTTGATTTCCACCTGTGTGTATATCTTCCTGTACATGGGCTGGTTCTTCATCCCCGGCACCAACACCTTTGAAAACGTTGAAGCCAACTGGTTGTTCGGTATTTCACCCTTATCATTCGGTGCGGTAGGCGCGATGATCAACTTCGCAGTAGCCTTCATTGTCTCTGCCGCAGGTAAGGCTCCGCCGCAAGATGTACAGGATTTGGTAGAAAGCGTGCGTTATCCGCGCGGCGCCGGCCAAGCAGTTGACCACTAAATCTTGTTGAATTTGGGCTTCCTTCGGGAAGCCCGAAATTTTACAATACCGCTTTAAAAACCTTTCCGGCATCCGTTAAACGCATAGGCCGCACCTGCCTGCCGATAATCGGAAACAGGTTGAACAACAAAGAACCACTTGAGAGGAACTCAACATGATTTGGGAATGGATCGCTACTTTATTTGCCGGCTTGGGCGCAGCGGGCATCATACTCGGCTTGAAACTGTTTATTAAAAAGATGCCGAAATGGGCGGTTCCCGCAGGTGCAGGTTTGGGCATGATACTGTTTCAGGTGTATAGCGAATACACATGGTACGGCCACACCCGCTCCCTGCTCCCCCAAGGCACCGAAATCGTTGCCGAAATCCCCGAAACCGCCTTTTACAAACCGTGGAGCTATCTTAAACCGCAAGTGCTGAAATTCGTTGCCGTCGATACCGCCAAAACACTACCCGTAAACGGCGACAACCAAATCATTCAAGCCAACCTATACTTTTTCGAACGGCGCATGAGTGCCAACACTTGGCCGGTGCTGGTTGATTGCGGAAAAAAATTGCAGGCGAATGTCAAACATGTCGAAAACGGCATTCCCCAACCCGACAGCTGGAGCCGAACACCTTATACGGAAAAAATCGCCGAAGCAGTGTGCAAATAGCTGATTACGCAGCCGATAAAACAAACGGCTTGAGACCTTTGCAAAAGCCTATTCCGTAATCGGGCTTTCCATTAAAAAAGCCGTCTGAAAACTTTTCAGACGGCCTTTTGTTCATGAAAACGCTATATCACTCACAGCTTGATTTGCCGGTGCGGTGGTTGATTGCGCCTTTTGAAATCAGCAGAGCCTGCATTTCTTTATGCCCGCGGGTGCAGGCGTAAGAGAGTGCGCTTTGGTTGTACGAACCGGCCGATTTGTTGGTTTGGGTAGTAACCAAGTTCGGGTTTGCACCGAGTGAAAGCAGGTATTTCACCGTTTCGATGCGGTTGTTGCTGGCAGCCACCATCAGCAGCGTTTCGCCGTCGCTTTCTACGGTTTGGTCGTTCAGATCGGTTTTGTCTTTCAGTTTGGCATACACCTTGCGCACGATTTTGGTGTTTTTGCCCAATACAGCGGATTTGAGCACGTTGTACACGTCGCCGCGGTCGGTGGCGTTCAAATCGGCACCTTGGGCGATCAGGTAATCCACCATATCTTCATAGCCGATAAATGCCGCCCAACCGAGCGCGGTTTGGCCCAAGCTGGCTTCGTCTTTGGCTTCGAGATTTTGGCCTTTGGCCACCATTTTTTTCACTTTGGCCAAGTTGCCTTGTTTTACAGCATCAAACCATTCGGCATCGGGGCCTTCGGAAGGTTTGTCGTAGAAAATGCGCCATGAAAGTTTTTTCGGATTGGCGATATCCTGCATTTCGGCCATGCTGTAACGGAATTTGCCTTTGGTTGCGGGCGCGGCCGAAGCGGTAACAGGTAAAACGAACGCAGACGCGAGCAGGGTGGCGGGAATGATGTTTTTGATATTCATAAGATTTCCTTCGATATAGTGGTGTTTTAAGGTGCGGCGGAACAACAAGGCCGTCTGAAACTTTATTCGCGGTTTCAAACGGCCCCGTAAAGCTCACCTGCCGATTATAAGCTATTGGTAAAGGTGCGGGCGATAACGTCGCGCTGCTGTTCGGGCGTGAGCGAGTTGAAACGGACGGCGTAGCCCGATACGCGGATGGTCAGCTGCGGATATTTGTCGGGATTGGCTACGGCATCTTCGAGCGTTTCGCGGGTTAGCACGTTAACGTTTAAGTGTTGGCCGCCTTCTACTTTCGGGCGGGCACGGATATCGACCGGCACTTCTTTGTAGGCCACTTCGCCCAACGCAGACAGGGCTACTACGTCGTCTTCCTGATATTTGCCGCCTTTAACGCACAGGCAACGCACTTCTTGCGTTTCATCGTCGAGCAGCCAGAAAGAATGGAGCAGATCGGCATCGGCACTTTGGGTAATTTGAATGCCTTTAATCATGTGCTTTCCTTTCAATAAGTTGGATAAGTCGGATAGGAGATAAATGTTTGGGTAAAGTCATTTTATACTTCGGGCTTTAAAGGTGCTTGATATAGGTCAAATTACGAAATGCTACATTTTTAAAGCTTTTTGAAGATGTGCAGGGCCATTCTTGATGCATTTGCTAAAACGGTATTTGCTTCTACATTGTTGATAACGCAAAAAGGCCGTCTGAAAACCCGATGCGGATATTCAGACGGCCTGTTGCAAAAACTGACGTGTCAGGCTGCTGTGTTTATGAGCGTACCGATTTTAAAACCCGTTTGGCAAAAATCAATATTCCGGCAATAAATGCAGCCAAGCCCAGCCAAGCGGCAATGCCTTGCCAGTTGTCGAGGTTGAGCGCCAGCGGTGCGTCCGAGCCGCCGCCGGTTACCGAAGCGGCGATGATAAAGGCCATCATCACACCGATCAGGCTTTCGCCCACAATCAAGCCTGCGGCAAACAGCGTGCCGGCGCGTTCGGTTTTTTTCAGACGGCTTTCCGTGTCGTTCGGATAGCGTTTGCGGACGATATTTTTCAGCACCGCCGCCAATACCGCGCCGATGATAATCGGCATATTGATGGAAGGCGGCAGGTAAATGCCCATGCCCACGGCCAAAACCGGCAGGCTTAGTTTGGAAGCGCTGCTTTTCTTCAACACAAAATCCACAATAATCAATGCCACGCCGATGGCAACGCCGGTGAAAATGTATGTCCATTGCAGGTTGTGGGCGAAAATGCCTTGGGCAATGGTGGTCATCAACGTAGCTTGGGGAGCGGCAAGGGCTTGGGATGCGTCCATGCCTTCGCGGGGCATCGCACCGGTGAAGCCGTAAGCCTCATATAGGATTTCCAACACGGGGGCAATCACCACCGCGCCGACGATACAGCCGATAATCAGCGCGATTTGCTGACGCCACGGCGTAGCCTGCACCAAATAACCGGTTTTCAAATCCTGTAGGTTGTCGTTGGAAATCGATGCCACCGAAATCACCGCCGAGCCGCAGAAAAGCGTTAAAGCAAGCATAAAACGGCGCGTTCCCTCATCCGCAAACAATCCCGTAGATTCGCCGATCATCAGCAACACGATGGAAATGGTTAAGATGGAAATAATGCCGATACCCGAAATGGGGCTGGAAGACGAACCTACCAAGCCCGCCATGTAACCGCAGGCTGCCGCCACCAGAAAGCCGATAAGCGAAGTCAGCAGCGTACACACCACCACCAGCAGCCAGCCCAAACCGGCAGGAATGCCGGCATCTTCGATAAAGTGGTAAAAACTGAAAGCCAGCAACACCATCATGCCCAAAGTCCACAATATCATTGATTTGGGCGATAAATCCTGTTCGGTGCGACGGGCGGAAACATCGGCTTTGCCGCTGAAGGCACGGAAAGACAGGCGCATGCCTTCCATCATCGGTTTGAACAGGGTAATCAGCGTCCAAATTGCGGCGATACCGATCGTGCCCGCACCGATAAAGCGCACTTTTTCTTTCCACAGCTGCATACCATAGGCAGCCATTTCCATGTCGGCAGGCTGCGGCACGGCCGATGAAAAATAAGGTACGGCCACACCCCAAGCGATGAAAATACCCACCAAAATGGCGATACCGCCGGTGATGCCCACCAAATAGCCCGCCCCCAACAAGGCCAGAGAAAAACCCATCGGCAGTTGGAAAATGGCATTGCCCGATTTGAACCAATAGCTGGCATGATCGGCCATCACGCGCAAACCGTTGCTGGCAAAACTGAACAATCCGGCCAATACACCGCCCGCAGCAATTTCTTTGATGCCGCTGCCGCCGGAATCTTTTTCTCCGCTGTCGTCGTGCTCGCCGCTGCCGACTTTCAAAATTTCAGCCGCCGCCACGCCTTCCGGATAAGGCAAGTCGCTTTTCACCACCATGGCATAACGCAGCGGAATGGTGAAAATCACCCCCAAAATACCGCCCGCCATACACAGCAGCGAGGTTTGCCAAAAAGGAAATCCGTTCCAGTAGCCCGCCATCAACAGGCCGGGCAGCACGAAAATAATGGTGGAAAGCGTGCCTGCGGCAGAAGCTTGGGTCTGCACCATATTGTTTTCCAAAATATTGCTGTCTTTGGCAAATTTCAGAATGGCCATAGAAATCACGGCCGCCGGAATGGATGAAGCAAAAGTCAGGCCGACCTTCAGGCCGAGATACACGTTGGATGCGGTAAAGATCACCGTAATCAACGCACCCAAAACCATACCGCGCAGGGTAAGCTCACGGTATCCCGCATAGGGGTCGTGATAGTGTGATTGTTGAGTCATTTATGTATTCTCCTTGAGAAAAGGTCTTTTAATATTGTTGGGTAATTTAGGATATGTCAAGAAATGTTGCCTAATTGGAAAGAATGAATGTTAAAGTGTTATCTAATCTAAACCTGCTCAAACACCACCGAACAGGCGGCGGCAAAGCAAGGCCGCAGCCGAAAAACCACTTGCGCCCGGCCGTATATACATGCGTTCAGACGGCCTGCGGTGCTTTTAATCCCGTGCCTACATGGTATAAAATACGCGCCTGTTTTTATAAGGCAAATTGCAGCCCAAACCGCCGAAAGCCTGCCGTTGACCGGCAGGCGGTTTGATTGCGGTGCCGACGCAGAAAAATGATTGAGGCCGTCTGAACGGTTCAGACGGCCTGCCCTACCTGAAAACTTATCCGACACTCCCCTTTTTTAAGGAACACACCATGCCAGCTTACCGCTCCAAAACCTCCACCCACGGCCGCAATATGGCCGGCGCACGCGCTTTATGGCGTGCCACCGGCGTGGCCGAAGAAGATTTCGGCAAACCGATTATCGCCATTGCCAACTCGTTCACCCAATTCGTGCCCGGCCATGTGCATCTGCACAATATGGGCCAGCTTGTGGCGCGCGAAATCGAAAAAGCGGGCGGTTTGGCCAAAGAATTCAACACCATCGCGGTGGACGACGGCATTGCCATGGGCCACAGCGGTATGCTCTACAGCCTGCCCAGCCGCGATTTGATTGCCGATTCGGTGGAATACATGGTGAACGCGCATTGTGCCGATGCGCTGGTGTGCATTTCCAACTGCGACAAAATCACCCCCGGCATGCTGATGGCCGCCATGCGCCTGAACATTCCCACCGTGTTTGTTTCAGGCGGCCCGATGGAAGCGGGCAAGGTGATCGGCGTGGCCAACATCACCGATACCCGCAAGCTCGATTTGGTAGATGCAATGGTGGATGCCGCCAACGATGCCGTATCCGACGAAGAAGTGGCGGCGGTAGAACGCTCTGCCTGCCCGACCTGCGGCTCCTGCTCCGGCATGTTTACCGCCAACTCAATGAACTGCCTCACCGAAGCCTTAGGCTTGTCGCTGCCGGGCAACGGCTCGCTGCTGGCCACCCACGCAGGCCGTAAAGAATTGTTTTTGGAAGCAGGCCGTCTGATTGTGGAAATTACCAAACGCTATTACGAGCAAGACGACGAGAGCGTATTGCCGCGCAGCATCGCCACCAAAGCCGCGTTTGAAAACGCCATGAGTTTGGATGTGGCGATGGGCGGTTCTACCAACACCGTGCTGCATCTGTTGGCCGCTGCCAGCGAAGCGCAAGTGGATTTCAAAATGGCCGACATCGACCGCATCAGCCGCCAAGTGCCGTGTTTGTGCAAAGTCGCCCCTGCCACGCAGAAATACCATATGGAAGACGTACACCGCGCCGGCGGCGTGATGGGCATTTTGGCCGAACTCGACCGCGCCGGCTGCCTGAAAACCGACGTTTCCACCGTTCACGAAAAAACCTTGAAAGACGCGCTGGCGAAATGGGACATCACCAACCCCGCCAACGAAACCGCACATCAGCGCTACAAAGCCGCACCGGGCGGCGTGCGTACCACCGAAGCCTTTTCGCAAAACCGACAATGGCCGTCGCTCGACCTCGACCGCGAAAACGGCTGTATCCGCAGCAAAGCACACGCTTATTCGCAAGACGGCGGCTTGGCGGTGCTGTTCGGCAACATCGCCGAGCGCGGCTGCGTGGTGAAAACCGCCGGTGTGGACGACAGCATTCTCACATTCACCGGCCGCGCGCGCGTGTTTGAAAGCCAAGATTCTGCCGTGGCAGGCATTTTGGACAACCAAATCGTTGCGGGCGACATCGTAATCATCCGCTACGAAGGCCCGAAAGGCGGCCCGGGCATGCAGGAAATGCTGTATCCGACTTCTTACCTGAAATCCAAAGGCTTGGGCAAAGCCTGCGCCCTGCTGACCGACGGCCGTTTTTCAGGCGGCACTTCCGGCTTGAGCATCGGCCACGTTTCGCCCGAAGCGGCGGAAGGCGGTGCCATCGGTTTGGTGAAAGAAGGCGACACCATCGAAATCGACATCCCCAACCGCAGCATCCGTTTGGCCGTTTCCGATGAAGAATTGGCAAACCGCCGCAAAGAGATGGAAAGCCGCGGTGCTAAGGCCTGGAAACCCGAAAACCGCGACCGCCACGTTTCCGCCGCCTTGCGTGCTTATGCTGCCATGACCACTTCCGCCGACACCGGCGCGGTGCGCGACGTTTCACAGGTAGAACGCAAGTAAGCGCACAACGGGTTTGCCCATCAGCAAAGATATCAGGCCGTCTGAACAGATTTCAGGCGGCCTGATTCATGTAGGGCGGGCATCCCTGCCCGCCATCGCGCTTGTAGAGTGAATCAACTTAAAAATAGGACATCCGTCATACTCGGGCTTGACCCGAGTATCTCCTAAATTTGCAGAAACTCAAGATACACAGGGCAATCCCGAACATAACGGTTTATGTTATCAAACTGAAGTGAATTGACTATATACAGCCGATTCGCATCAACCGTTCAATATCATTCAAACGGCTTTCTCTGCCAATACGGTTTAATTGTTTTCAGACGGCCTGCCCGCACCTCTTCTCCCGCGCCCAGTTCAAACACCAGCGCGCCCGACAAATCGGTACGCAACAGCGTAATGCCGTGGGCTTTCACGCGGTTTTGCACCGCTGTGGTGGGGTGTTTGTAAGCATTGGCATAACCGCTCGAAGCCACGGCGTATTGCGGCGAAACCGCGTTCAGAAAACCGCCCGCCGACGAAGTGTCGCTGCCGTGATGCCCCAGCACCAACACTTGGCTGTACAAGCCTTCGCCGTATTTTTCCACCAACGCCAGCTCGCCGCGTTTGCCCAAATCGCCCGTTACCAGCAGCGACTGCCCGCCCGCCAGCACGCGCAGAACGCAACTTTGCTCGTTGTCGTCGGCTGTTTTCGGGTTTTCAGACGGCCTCAAAAACTCAAACACCGCGCCGTCCCATTGCCATTGCCGCTCCCTGCAAAACTCCGCACCCTGATAAAACTCAGGCTGCCCCGCCCAGATTCGGCGCGGCTGTTTCGAGCGGCGGATTTCGGCAAAACCGCCGTCGTGGTCGGCATCGTGATGCGACAGCACCAGTGCGTCCAAACGGCGCACACCGGCGGCATTCAGCGCAGGCAGAATCTGCGCGTTGGCGATGTGCTCCGTGCCGGTATCGAACAACAGGTGATGGTTTTTCGTCTGCATCAACACCGACAAACCCTGCCCCGCATCCCAAACCGTTACTTTCAGACGGCCTTCCACAACAGGCGGCGGGCGGTACAGCACAAACCCCGCCAACACCAGCCACGCAAGCGGTTTCCAGCCCGTGCCGCGCGGCAGCAACACTATCAATACCGCCAGCACCGCCAACGGCAGCAGATAAGGCGGCGAAGCCGCCACCGCATATTCGGGCGCATATTCCGCCACCCACACCAACACGCGCATAGTGTATTCGCCCGCCGCAGCCGCCAGCCATTGCAGCCAGCCAAACGGCAGCAGCGAAGCCAGCAGAGCCAGCGGCACCAGCATCCACGAAAACCACGGAATCGCCAACGCATTCACCAACGGGCTGATGAGCGGCAGCGAAGCAAACATGCTGCCCAAAGCCGCCACCGACAACAGCGACACCGCCCATTGCCCGCGCACCGCCAACAACCAACCGCGCTCGTTCAGACGGCCTGCCGACACCCACAGCAAAGCCCCCACCAAGCCGAACGAGAGCCAAAACCCCGCCCCCAAAACCGCCAACGGGTCAAACAGCAGCACCCAAGCCAGCGCCTGCCACCAACCCGCCCATACCGACGCGCCGCTGCCGCGCCACCAAGCCCACGCCAGCGCACACAGCATCAACACGCTGCGCTGCGTCGGCACCGAAAACCCCGCCAAACCCGCATAAAACAACGCCGCCGCCAAACCCGCCGCCAACATCCACACCCGCGGCCGTTTCGGCACGCGCGGCAGCACACGCAGCAACTGCTTCATCAACCACCCCACCAGCACCGCCACCATACCTACATGCAGGCCGGAAATACTTACCAAATGGTTCAAGCCCAAAGGCCGGAATGCCTGCCAAGATTGTGCGCTCAAAGCCGACTGCTCGCCTATGCTCAAGGCCCGCATCAAACCGAGGGCGTCTGAAAAATCCCGCCCGCCGGTATCGGTTTGCTGCCAACGCAGGCTCACCGCTTCGCGCACACGCAACAGCACACCGGCACGGTTTTCCGGCAACGGCTGCCTTTCCTTGCCGATGCTACCCACCCCGTTGATGCCGTCGGCCAACGCCCACGCCTCACGGTTGAAACCGCGCAGATTAACCTCACCCACCGGCGGCCTAACCCTTGCCTTAACCTGCCAGCGGCTGCCGGCCGACCAATCGCGCAGGCCGTAATCCGACAGCAGCAAACGGTATTCCCGCCCCGCACCATCACTCGCCCGCGCCGTAAAACGCACCCGTTTGTCGTCGCGCTGCGGCAAATCCGCCACTTCTATCGTGAGCGGCACAGAGGCCGTCTGAACCGCAGGCCATTGTTGTTCCAAAGCAGACTGCGTGCGCCAGATGCCGTATAACGCACCGGAAAAAGCGATCAGCAGCCAAGCCGCCGCCCGAAACCGCCACGCCGCTGCAAACAGGCACAGCCATACCGCCGCCAGCACCGTCCAAGACGGTACGGCGGGCAGCGCAAACGAAACAACAACGCCGCTTACCCAAAGCGGCAGCCAGAAACGGGGCATAAAGATGGTTTTTTAAAAAATAATAAAGATAGGTATGATAAAGAAAAATCAGAATATCGTCAGGAAGAATATCGTTGGAAAGATGTGCTGACCGCTATGCCTTTCAGACGGCCTGCCCAACCGCCCCGCCCTCTGTTGCATGAATGCCGATTCAGTATCGGGCAAACCTTGCCTAAACAGGGTCGGTATGCACCAACACATCCGCTTCGGCAAATAAAGCCTTCACTTTTGCCGCCGCCGCTTTGGCAATATCGTGCGATGCCGAGAGCGTCATGTGCGCGTCCAAATCAATATGCAGCTGCACAAAAACCATGCCGCCCGAACGGCGTGTTTTCAAATCATGCACCCCTTGTATCTCGGGCACGGACAACACCGCCGAACGCACCGCTTGCACTTCCTGCGCCGAAAGCGAGTGATCCATCAGCGTGTTAACCGCCTCCCTGCCGATGTCGAACGCACTTTTCAAAATCCATAACGACAACAGCAAGGCAGGCCAGCCGTCTGCCGCATACCAACCGTAGGCAGCCAGCACCAAGCCTGCCAGCACCACCGCATTCGACAACAAATCGGTTACATAATGCAACCTGTCTGCCGCTATCGCCTGTGAAGCCTGCCGCCGCAGCACATACCGCTGAAACAGCACCAAAGCCGAAGTCAGCACCAACGACACCACCATCACGGCAATCCCCCAAGCCGTATGCTGCAAAGGCTCGGGATTCATCAGCCGGTTAAGCGCATTGAGCAGCAAAAATACCGCCGAACCGCCGATAAAGGCCGCTTGCGCCAATGCCGACAAACCTTCGGCCTTGCCGTGCCCGAACGTGTGCTTTTCGTCGGCAGGCCGCAAAGCCAAACGCACGGCAAACAGATTAAGCACGCTGGCCAGCAAATCGGTAAGCGAATCGGTAAAACCGGCCAAAATACTCACCGACCCGCTGAGCAGCCATGCCGAAGCTTTCAACAACACCAGCACAAGCGCCGTTGCAGTAGAAGCATAGGTGGCCGACTTCAACAAGCGTTCGCGGTCGGCAGAAGGGGCGGCAGCAGGTTTCATGGCAGTTTTCTCTTAATAAAAAAGATACGGTCGATCAACTTAAAAATACTACACTCGTCATACCCGGGCTTCACCCGAGTATCGCCTGAATTTGCTGAAAATCAAGATATCCGGGGCAAGCCCGGGTATAACGGCTTCGTTATGAAATTTAAGCGGATTAACTATACGATACGGCCCGATTAAAGCAAAAGCCGTCTGAACGGTTTTCAGACGGCCTGATCTACCGATGGTTCCGGCACGGCAAATATCTGGAAAATTAAGCAGATTAATTGATTTTGTCGATCTGATAGCTGATTTTATCCACTCTGCCGTTTCTGTTGTTGGTAACCAATAAGGTGCGCGGAATAAACACTTGCGCGCCGGGCAGATAATGGCCGTCGAAATCTTGAACGATATCAAGCGTGCCGGCTTCATTGTTCATGGCAAGCCTGCATTGGGCGTGCTGTGCGCCGCCTTTTAATCCGCTATGCAGGGCTTGGGCGGGTTGCAGAGCGCCCAAACGGCATTGCTCTTTTAAGAATATCCGGCCGTTGCTGTCTAACAAAACCGCCGAACTTTGAAAGTCTCCCCCCTGAGTGCTCCATTGCACCGGCGGCGGCGTGATTTCGATGTTTTGAGTAATGAAAGAGCCTTCGTCCATACGCCAACGCAGCTCCCAGTGGTTGAGCAGAATCAGGCTTTTGGCATCGGGGCGGCCTTTAACGGAACTGGTTTTGTTTTTGAGATGGCTGTGCGCCGATGAAAACATTTTTACGTTGGAAAATTTGTCGATTTGGCGGCTGAGTTGGATATTGCCGTCCTGATTGTTTTGCTCGGCAATGCTGTATGTGATTTTTTTAATGCGCTGCTCGGGCTTGCCGATTTCGTAATGGCTTGCCATTACAAGCAGTTGTTTGTCGATATTATCGGCAGCCGATGCTGCCAGCGGCACACCCGATAACAAAAGAGCAAGAAAAATGGTACGCATTTTGAATCATCCTGAATGAATTGTCTGTTCCGCTTTGAGGCCGTCTGAACGTTTTTTCAGACGGCCTCGTGAGCTGTCCGTTCAAAGCGGCGTCTAAAACACCACGGCATCAACCGCTTGAGGCGGCCGGCGCAGGCATATTATCCGTTGCACCGCGGATGGGAATATACCGTAAATCCCGTTAGCTTTCCAATCTGCCGGTCGTCTGAACCCCTCCCCGCTTTTAAGCCCCCGTCGGCACAACCGCCCCGCTTCCAAATGGATTTCGGCATATTGCGTGTATAACCCGAAGCGTTCATGCTTTATAATCTCTTTTTTTATGCCGTCCGAACAACCATGATGAAATGGCTTAAACGCACCAAAACCATCGCCCAAACCGTTTACCGCTTCGGCCTTGCCGAGCTGGTTTCCGGCCATGTCCGCCAAAACTGGCTGAGGGCGGTGTTCGACAAAATACCGCAGTCTGCCGAAACGAAAAACGAACCGCTGCCCGTGCGCTTGCGCTTGGCACTGGAAAACTTGGGGCCGATTTTTGTGAAATTCGGGCAAGTACTTTCCACCCGCCCCGACCTCATTCCTCCCGCTTATGCACAAGAGCTGGCCAAGCTGCAAGACCGTGTGCCGCCTTTTGATGCCGAACTTTCGCGCCACCAGATCGAGGCTTCGCTCGGCCATTCCATCGAAACGCTTTACGCCGAATTTGAAACCCGTCCCGTAGCCAGCGCCTCGATTGCACAAGTTCACAAAGCGCGCCTGCACAGTGGCGAACAGGTGGCGGTAAAAGTATTGCGCCCCAATCTCTTGCCGGTTATCGAACAGGATTTGGCCCTATTGCGCTTCGGTGCCGGTTGGGTGGAACGCCTGTTCGCCGACGGCAAACGCCTGAAGCCGCGCGAAGTGGTGGCTGAATTCGACAAATACCTGCACGACGAACTCGACCTGATGCGCGAGGCGGCCAATGCCAGCCAACTCGGCCGCAACTTTCAAAACAGCAGCATGTTGATCGTGCCGAAAGTGTTTTACGACTATTGCAGCCGCGACGTGCTCACCATCGAATGGATGGACGGCACGCCCGTTGCCGACATTGCCGCGCTCAAAGCCAAAGGCATCGACTTGAAACAGCTTGCCCGCTACGGCGTGGAAATTTTCTTCACCCAAGTGTTCCGCAACGGCTTTTTCCATGCCGATATGCACCCGGGCAATATTCTCGTTGCCGACGACGGCCGTTATATTGCGCTGGATTTCGGCATTGTCGGCAGCCTTACCGACTACGACAAACGCTATCTGGCCATCAACTTTTTAGCGTTTTTCAACCGCGATTACCACCGCGTGGCCACCGCCCACATCGAATCGGGTTGGGTTCCGCCCGATACCCGCGCCGAAGAACTGGAATCGGCCGTGCGCGCGGTGTGCGAACCGATTTTCAACAAACCGCTGTCGCAAATTTCTTTCGGCTTGGTGTTGATGCGCCTGTTTGAAACCAGCCGCCGCTTCAACGTGGAAATCCAGCCCCAGCTTGTGCTGTTGCAAAAAACCCTGTTAAACATCGAAGGCTTGGGCCGCCAACTCGATCCCGATTTGGATTTGTGGGCCACCGCCAAGCCGTTTCTCACCCAATGGATGGCCGAGCAAGTCGGGCCGAAAGCCTTTTTCAACAATCTGAAAAACGAAGCTCCGGATTGGGCGCAAATCCTACCCGCCCTGCCGCGCAAACTGAATATGCTGGTGGACGAAAACCGCCAGCAGGAAATGCGTGATGCCTATATCCATCTGGTGAAAATCCAACAGCGGCAAAGCCTGTGGCTGGCGGTGATAGCGGTTGCTTTGGTATTGACCTTGTTATTCAAATAACCGCCCGAAACCTTTTGCCCGCATATTGTGCAGATATTTCTGCCCGCTCAAAAAAAGAAACCTAATCATCCCAAGCCGCAATCCGGCCTGAAATGATTAGGTTTTTTATGCTGCGGAGCAAGTGTTTCTACAAAACCGCCAACGGATACGCACCGATCACTTTCACAAACGAAGCCCGTTCGGCCAACTGAGCCAAGGCCGTCTGAACGTTCGGGTCGTCTTTATGGCCTTCAATGTCGATAAAGAAAAGGTAATCCCACAATCCCGAACGGCTGGGACGGCTTTCGAATTTGGTCATGGAAATACCCAATTCGGTAAAAGGCTTGAGCAGCGCATTAACCGCACCGGCCTTATTGGGCGTCGATACCACCAGCGAGGTTTTGTCGCGCCCCGTCGGCGTGGTGGTTTGGTGTCCTAACACCAGAAAGCGGGTGGTATTGTTGGGTTCGTCTTCAATACTGTCGGCCACTTTGGTTAAGCGGTAAATCTCGGCAGCGGTTTGCCCGGCGATTGCGGCCACACCTTCCTCTTGCGTTTCGGCAGCCAAGCGCGCGGCTTCGGCATTGCTGGATACGGAAATGCGCACCGCATCGGGAAGGTTGCGGTTCAACCATTCATGGCATTGCGCCAATGCTTGGGCGTGGGCATACACTTTGGTGATGCCGCGGATATCGCTGCCGTTTTTGCGCAACAGGTGGTGGTGGATGCGCAAAACCACTTCTCCGCAGGCTTTCAACGGCGTAACCGACAGTAAATCCAAGGCACGGCCCACGCTGCCTTCGGTCGAATTTTCAACCGGCGTAACCACATAATCGGCCTGACGCGCTTCTACCAAACGGAAACCTTCGTCGATAGTCGTGCAGGCTTGCGTGCGGGCGGCATGACCGAAATGTTTAACCGCCGCCTGTTGGGTAAATGTTCCCGCCGGGCCGAGATAAGTGATGGTTAGCGGACGTTCCACCGCCAAACATTCGCTCATTACTTCGCGAAACAGCCGCGTAACCGCTTCATCGGGCAGCGGCCCTTGGTTTAAATCTTGAATCCGGCGCAAAACCGCGGCTTCCCGTTCCGGCCGGTACACCGTGCCCGTTCCTTTTAATTCTCCAATCGCACGGGCATGTCCGGCGCGCTCGTTGAGCAGGCGCAGAATGGTGGCATCTATTTCATCAATCGCATTGCGGTGCGGCAGCAGTTTATCGTCGGCAGTCATTATTCTTATCCGTATCGGCAAAATGATGGAAAGCTGATTTTAACATTATTCGCCTATAAGTTATCAGGCCGTCTGAAAATAGCGGATCACCGCTGTCGAAATCGTTCGGCGGCAACGCCAACCCATATTTTCAGACGGCCTCAAGCCCGCAACATTCATCACAACATCTTGCCGCCGCGGTTTTCCAACCAAGCATCACGCGAGCACAGCCACAACAGAATAACGCCCATCATCGTACACACCAGCATCATCCCCGCCATAACCAACGCCGTACCGTTGTGCAGCCAAGTCGTAAGCATACCCATAACCGCTCCGATTACCGACTGGCACACCCCCAGCACCGCATTGGCGCTGCCGCCCTCTTTTCGGAAATACTCCATAAAGCATGCTTGGGTGTTGGCGGTAATCAACCCCTGCGTACCTACCGACACCACAACGAATCCCACCAAAAGCCACATATGCGGCAGCTTCAACCACCACACCGATGCAAACATCAAGGCATTGGCAGTAAGTTGCACGGCAATACCCCATTTCAAAATATCCTGAGCATGCGTACCGTTCTTCAAGCGCCATGCCGTAACACGGTTAAACAGCGCCATCGTTATGATGTTCATACCGAAAACCCACGCATAAGCATGTGCCGAAACACCATACAGCTCCATATAAACAAACGATGATTCGGTTAAAAAAACAAACATCGAAGAAAAACTGAAGGCTTGGAAAAACAGATAACCCAAAGCTGGCTTGGTGGACAACACACTTTTATAACGCCCTAACACCACCGGAAAAATACGTCCGTCTATACGGCCGGTTTCTTTCGGCTTCGCCAAACAGATATAAAGCAAACACCACACGGCCGCAGCATAAACGCCTAAAAAAACAAAAATAGCACGCCAACCGCCCAAACTTTTCAAAGCCGCTCCCAGCATCGGTGCCAACAGAGGCGCGGCCATCATGATAATGCCGATCAAGGCAAACATTTGCGCGGCCTGACGGCCCTCGTAATGATCGCGCACCGTCGCCCCCACAACCACCACAGCCATCCCCGCACCAAACGCTTGCAGCAACCTCAGCAGCAGCAATTGTTCCACCGTTTGAACCGCCGCCAACCCGGCAACACTGATTAAATAAACCACCAAACCCAGCAATGCAATGATGCGGCGGCCTTTAATATCCGAAAGCGAACCGCCCACAATCTGCCCCGCTGCCACACCGAACAAAAAAGCGCTCAAACTCTGCTCGATACGGTGGATATCCGCCCCCAAACTCTTCGCCATATCGGGAATCGCGGGCAGATAAGTATCGATAGACAAAGGCATCAGAGCCACCAGCGAAGCCAACAGAAAAGCCATCTGCCTTTCGTTAAGCACAGGAGGAGTCAGGGGCATAACACAATCTTTCCAACAAGAAATCAATATAATAAACCAAGCCACCCGAAGGCGGCTTGGTAGTCGTGCGGCAAATAAATTCACTTGGTTACAGGAGAGCGCACCACGCTTGCACCCGATATCCGCCAACCTCATCGGTTATCGGTAGAAGGGATAACCGCTTCACTCACAAGTGCGGCACGCATGGTTTTTCAATCAATTAGCCGTATGTATTATACAACGCAGCAACATGATGCGTGAAACCGCCTTTAGGAAAGCCTGCTCCAACGCTCAGGAAACAAACCCGGTCAGAAACCTTTGCGGTTATCGCCACGATAGACAAGCGCGGGCGGCATACAAAGCAACCATGCACCGCAAACGGCGTTTTTACAAAAGCCCCAAACAATAAAAAAACCTGCCGCAAATACGGCAGGTTGGTTTTCAAGCAAAGGAACTTGCGAATAAACGGCACACATACAGTTTAATGTCGGCTTAAAGCCTTTGAACCGTTATTCCGAAGCCCCCTGTTTCGCGGCTGTTACTTCACAACACCGCTTGCGGTATTCACACCGGAAGCATCCAACGGAGTAGCCGTTGCTGTGGTTTTATCTGCACTTTTGGTTTTGGCTGCTTTTGAGGCAGATACTTTGGCCTCACCCGGTTTTTTAACGGTTGGTTCGGCCGGAGCAGCAGTTACAGCAGCAGACATCGCAGCCAGCGATACAATTAAAGCAAACTTTTTCATCTGTATATCCTTATAAAATCAATAAAACACCATGTTCGAAAACATGTGCTTGTGAGAAAGAATCGACAAAGAAAAGTTCATCGGGCCGGATGGCAGCCGGTTAAAAAATATTAAGTTGATTCAATGCCATAAAAATAAAACCACTCTGCCGGAAACATCCTTCCGAACCGCCGCCCTTACCGTATGGCTTTTTTTCAGACGGCCTCCCTATTTGGCGTGCAACCCATATTTCATTGATAAAAAACTGCAAACCGTTTCAACATTAAACATCGCTTGGCACAAGCTTCACAGAATTTTTCCCGACGATATCGGCCGATGCAGGGAAGCAATACGAAAAAAATGCCGCTTAAGCGGCAAAAATCTGTTCGGCTCAGGCCGAGTTTCTCGGTTCGGATTCCGATATCAAACATTACGCCGGTCAATGATGCGTGCCGACGCCCACGGTCAGTAGCGCGGCATTTCCGAATCCACCAAAACCGACCAAGCATCAATCCCGCCCTGCAGGTTATACAGTTGCTCGAACCCGGCTTCCGCCAAATACATGGCCGTATGCAGGCTGCGGATGCCGTGATGGCAATACACCACAATCGGCACATCGTCGGGCAACTCGTTATAACGCATGGGAATCAGATTCATCGGAATATGGGTATGGCCGGGTAAAGCACACAAATCCACTTCTTCGTCGGTACGCACATCGAGCAGCACAAACTGCATGCCCTCGTCCAACCATTGCTTTAACTCGATAGGAGAAATTTGCGGAATCATTTTCGGTTCACTTTCCACCCGTTTGCTCTACGGATTTCTTTCGTCTCAAAATAATAAGGCCGTCTGAAAAAGCTTTTTCAGACGGCCTGATCGTCAAGCTTAAAAATTAAATTTTGCAGAAGCCGATAAAGTCGGCGTTTTCAATCCGGGGATATAAGTGTCAAACAGCACTTCTTCACTAAACGAATCGCCGTTGCGCGTAATCAGCAAAGCACGCTGAACCGGTGCTTCACCCACCACCACAACCATGCGTCCGCCGTTACTCAGCTGGTTTTTCAACGCTTCCGGCACTTCGGGCACGGCTCCGCCGATATATACCGCATCAAAAGGCGATTGCCCCGACACGCCCGCCAAACCGTCGCCAACCTGATAAATGATTTTATTGAAACCCAATTTATCCAATACCGCTTTGGCACGTTGCTGCTGCTGTTCGTCAACATCCACGGTAACCACATTGGCACTGAGTTTGCTCAATAAGGCCGCCGCATAACCGGAGCCCGTACCGACTTCCAACACCTTGTCGTCCGCCTTCAAAGCCAGCCCCTGAATCAGGCGGGCCACGATTTTAGGCTCCAACATGCTGCCGCCGTTGGGCAGCGGCAACGTTTTATCCGCATAAGCATAAGCCTGCTGCGATTGGTCAACAAAATATTCGCGCGGAACTTCGCTCAACGCATCCAAAACATCGAAGTCCAACACATCCCAAGGGCGGATTTGTTGCTCTACCATATTGAAACGTGCCTGATCAAAATTCATTCCGTGCTCCGTGATTATTTTATTCGGTGTGGTTAACTGCACTCCCGGCCGCATCGCCCGAGAAAGCATGGTTTATCGACTAAAAATATAAATATACAGCTCAATCAAATACAGCGCATGATTATAATGGTTTTCCCCACAGTATAACAGTATTTTTCAGACGGCCTCAGGCTTGGTTGGCTGCAATCATTTCCGCCAGCCTGCCCAAATAATATTCATCCGTACTGTCGAAACAGGCGGTGGTTTCCGCATCGGCATCCAACACCGCAATCAACCTGCCCGATTGGTTTTTCACCGGCACGACAATTTCCGACTGCGACAAAGACGAACAGGCAATATGATCAGGATGCCGGTTAACGTCTTCCACCACAATCGTCTGCCCCTGCGCCCAAGCCTGACCGCACACGCCCCTGCCGAAAGGAATACGCGTACACGCCAACGGCCCCTGAAACGGCCCGAGTACCAATTCGCGCTTTGTGTCATCTGCAAGATAAAAACCCACCCACAACCAACCGAATGCCGCTTTCAATACCGCAGCAATATTGGCCAAATTCGCAATCAAATCGGTTTCATCCCCAATCAGGCTCTCAATCTGAGGCAGAATTTCCTGATAAATTTCCGCCTTATCCGTACTTTCTATATGAAGCTCGTGCATGTCGTTTGATTCCATACCAATCCATTAAAACAAACAGCATTGTCAGGCCAAGCCGTTTACACGGTCAAGCCTGCCGCCCCCTTACGCAAAATACCAAATAAAATTTCTATAAAATTCAATAAAAACACACATCCTTTTCATTTTCCCTACATATTAAACCGCCACACACCCTGTCAATGTGCGTTAAAATCAAAACATTCTGGAAGTAAATAAAGGACCAAATCATGTGGGATAAAAAATGGGTTATCGGCAACTGGAAAATGAACGGCCGCCTGCAAAACAATAATGCTTTAATGCACCGTTTCCGCATTATGCCCACAGCAGACCGGGTCGTCATCGGCTTGGCCGCTCCCACCGTATATCTGCTCCAGCTGCACAACGCCATGCAGATTGTGCTGAACAACCGCATCCTTACCTGCGCGCAAGATGTCAGCCGCTTTCCCAACAACGGCGCCTACACCGGCGAAGTATCCGCCGACATGATGGCCGACATCGGCGTCGATATCGTATTGATCGGGCACTCCGAACGAAGCCTGTATTTCGGTGAAAAGAACGAAATCCAGCGTCAAAAAATGGTCAACGTATTAAACGTCGGTTTGACTCCCCTTTTGTGTGTCGGCGAAAGTTTGGAAGAGCGCGAAGCAGGCCGCGAACAGGAAATCATCGCCCACCAACTTTCCATTTTAGAAGGGCTCGACACCAAAAACATCGCCGTAGCTTACGAACCCGTGTGGGCAATCGGCACAGGCAAAGTTGCCACAACCGACCAAATTGCCGCCATGCACGCATTTATTCACAAACAAATCTTGTCATTGTGCGGCAACGATGTTAATATTCGCATCCTTTACGGCGGAAGCGTCAACGCAAACAATGCAGCAGACATTTTCGCCGTGCCCTATGTAGACGGCGCATTAGTAGGCGGAGCCTCGTTATCATACGATTCATTTACCGCCATTATCGATGCCGCACAAGATTCGTAAAGATTATGGAAGCTTTTAAAACCGTTATTTGGATTATCAATATCTTCTCCGCCTTGGCAGTTATCGTGCTGGTTTTGATGCAGCATGGCAAAGGCGCAGACGCAGGTGCCACATTCGGTTCTGGAAGCGGTAGCGCACAAGGCGTATTCGGTTCGGGCGGCAATGCCAACTTTTTGAGCCGCAGCACCGCCATAGCAGCAACCATTTTCTTTGCCACCTGCATGGCCATGGTTTACACCAATACCCATAGCAGCAAGCACGGATTGGATTTCAGCACGGTACAGCAAAGCACTCCTGCTCCGGTGCAAACCCTTCCTACTGACAATACACAGCAAACACCTGCATCTCCTGCAAAATAAATACTTGTTTGGTTAACTTTTAGTTAATCCATACAACAAATTTAAATTGAAAAAATTATAAGTTTTATGCCGACATGGTGGAATTGGTAGACACGCTATCTTGAGGGGGTAGTGACCCTAGGTCGTTCGAGTTCAAGTCTCGATGTCGGCACCATCAAAAAAACAGCCCGATTTTCGGGCTGTTTTTTTACATCCCCACTAATATGGTTACTTTAACAACCGGCTTATAAATTTTATCTTTACTTCAACAAGCTATAACAAAAAATGCAGCTTACCGAAACTATTTCTGCTATATTTTTCCCGGCTGCTCTGTTAGTTATTATCGAGGCCGTCTGAATATGGATTATTGTGATTTTTCCAACACGCTACCGAATGATACGGACAATCCGAACAAGCATTACCACGATCATGTTTACGGCTTTCCCGTCTGCAGTGACAACGAGTTATTTGAACGTTTGGTATTGGAAATCAATCAAGCGGGGCTGAACTGGACGTTAATCTTAAAGAAACAAAAAGCTTTTCAGACGGCTTATTCAGGTTTCGATATTTCTGCGGTTGCCGCTTATGACGATGCCGACCGTACCCGCTTATTGAATGATGTGGGTATTATCCGTAACCGTTTGAAAATTGATGCGGCCATTTATAATGCACGGCAGCTGTTAATCTTACGGCAGAAATACGGTTCTTTCCGCAATTGGCTGGATCAGCACCACCCTAGAAGTCTGCCCGAATGGACGAAGCTTTTCAAAAAGCATTTCAAATTTGTCGGCGGGGAAATCGTAAACGAATTTTTGATGAGTACGGGCTATCTGCAAGGTGCTCATAAAGAGAACTGCCCGATTTACAGTAAGGTTTTGGCGCAAAAGCCCAAATGGGCAGAATATGGCAAATAAACCTGTTTTTGATACAAGGCAATAAAGCGCAGTAACGCTGTATCAGAAATAAAGTTTATTTGCTATAAACAAAAAAGCGGCCTGAAAAGCGTTATACTTTCAGGCCGTAAACCAGTTGTGAAACGAAGGGAATAAATCAATAGTCGATACGCGAAGAGAGGATTCTGCCGTTTTTGGCATCCACTACCACGTCGTATTCTTGACCGCCTTTGGTGATCAGCTCGACATCATAATGTGCTCCGCGGTGGCGGCTCATATCGAAATCAACTTCTTTGATAAATGCACCGGGAAATTTTTTCAAAGCGGCATTAGCGGCAGCATCGTGCGTGATGTATTTACCCGGATTTTGCTGCAGGTAGTAATCGTCGCTATCGGCCATAGCAGGTGCGGCGGCAATCATAAAGGCAGAGGCCAACAAAGCAGCGATGGTTTTATTTAATTTCAACATAGTAAGCATCCTTTTCAATGATTTAGTTAATTTAAGCAGGGGAACTCGGCTCCCTATGCTTGGCATTCTAAACAGGTACAGTTAGGTAAAAATTAGCCGGCCAGAAAATTTAACGGGGTGTTGCATGATGCAGAATCAAGGCGATGAGGAAACATTAGCGCGGCAAGTGCCTTTGTTGTTGCGCTTGGCGGTTGCGGTAACCGGGCTTTCTGCTTTTTTACAGGTTTATTCCTTACAAGCCATTTTGCCTTTATTGGTTCGGGATTTGGCGGCAACTGAAGTGCAGGCCGGGCTTTCGGTAGGAGCAACCGTTTTGGGCGTGGCCATGATGTCGCCTTTTATGGGGATGTTGTCGGACGCGGTCGGACGAAAAATATTTATTGTCGGTTCTCTGTTGTTTCTTGCCATACCCACCGCACTTTTGGCCGGCGTGCAGACAATCGAGCAAATGATGTTGCTGCGCTTTTTACAGGGTGTGGCTGTTCCGGGCATTACGGTAGTGCTGATCGCCTACATCGGGGAGGAATTCGACGGCAAAGCAATGACACGGCTGATGTCGCTTTATGTGGCGGGAACGGTATTAGGCGGCTTTCTCGGGCGTTTTATTCTCGGCCATTTAAGCGAAATCATCGGATGGCGCGCAGCGTTTTATGTAATGGCGCTTCTGGCTGTGTTTAGTGCGTTTTTTATCGGCAAACAATTGCCTGCCTCGCAAAAGTTCACAGCCAAGCCGCATTTTCAGACGGCCTTACACACCTTGTCGAATCACCTGAAAAACCGCTATGTGATTGCGGCATGCCTGCTCGGAGCGTGCGTATTGTGCTCGTTGGTGGGCTGCTTTACCTATATAAATCTGTATCTTGCCGAAGCACCCTATTCGCTTGACAGCGGCGGCTTGGCCAATCTTTTTTCCGTATATCTGATCGGCATGGTGATTACGCCTTTGTCGTCCAAACTGATAACCCGTTTCGGCAGCGCCCGCACGATTATGCTGGCCATTGCCGCCTCGGCGGTGGGTGTAGCCGGCACATTATTTGCCCCGCTTCCCGTTATTATTGCCGCGTTGGTTTTGATGTCTTCCGGCGTATTTATTACTCAGGCCGCCACCATCAGCTATATTGCGGCCAACGTGAGGGAAGGCCGCTCGCTTGCCTCCGGATTGTATTACATGGCTTATTACGGCGGCGGCACCCTGGGCGCGTGGCTGTGCGGTTTGGCTTACTCACGATACGGCTGGACGGGCGTAGTGTGCGTTCTGCTGTCGGTTCAGGCTGCGGCCGTAATGGTTACGGTAAAAGGCATGTTGAGGCCGTCTGAAAAGTTTAATTGCTTATAGCCCCCTGATATATTTTCATCACAAAGCAGCAAGCCGCACACGGCACAGGTAGAACGAAACGGATTCTGTCGCCGCGTTACTTTGGCGGCAAAATCGTTCTCTTTAAGCTAAGGCGCGGCAAGAATGTGTTGGGAGACTATAAGCAGTTAAACTTTTCAGACGGCCTTCGGTCAACGATATACGGCTATCAAAAACAGCCCGAAACCTTTCCCATCTGATGTGTATTTCTGTGTTTTTAGACTATCCTGTAACGTCTTAAACAACATGAACAGGCCGGTTATTTTGTGCCGACCATATCTGAACATGCCTTTCACACCATCATAACGTGATGGTAAAGTGCGATTTCTTTTTAATATCTCTGCGAACATCATGAACTTCGATACCATTCTCAGCATTGCCCTCGGCATAGGTTTAGCAGCCGGCACAGGCTTCCGCGTATTTCTTCCTTTATTTGCCCTTAGTGTTTCCGCCTATTTCGGCGTATGGCCGCTCAATGAAAACTGGCAATGGCTGGCCAGCACCAACGCTTTGATTATCTTAGGCATTGCTGCCATTACTGAATCATTAAGCTACCTGATTCCTTTTGTAGACAACCTGCTCGACACCATTGCCGTTCCTCTGGCCGGTTTGGCGGGCACGGCGGTTATGGCATCAACCGCCGCCGATTTAAGCCCGGCGGTTACTTGGGCTTTGGCCATCATTGCAGGCGGCGGTGCTGCGGCGGCGATAAAAGGCACCAATGCCGTTACCCGTGCAGCCAGTACCGCCACTACCGGCGGCTTGGCCAACCCGGTATTTTCAATTATCGAAACAGGCATTGCCGTGGTGATGAGCATATTAAGCCTGTTTGTACCTATTTTGGCAGTATTTGTAGTATTAATGGTGGCATTTTGGCTCTACCGCAAATACACACGCTATCAACGCAACCGTCGGCAGGCGGTCGGTTAGCTCAAACCAATCAAAAGAATGGCAAAGGCCGTCTGAAAAACCTTCTGATGAGTTAAAATAACGCTTTCAGATATTCAGACGGCCTTAAACCATGAGTACGGATACTCAAAAAAACTACATCACCCCCACAGGTTGGCAGGCGTTGAAAGACGAGCTGTACAATCTCGTTAACAAAGAACGCCCCGAAATCGTACAGATTGTCAACTGGGCGGCCGGCAACGGCGACCGTAGTGAAAACGGCGACTACCTTTACGGTAAACGCCGCATGCGCGAAATAGACCGGCGCATCCGCTTTCTAACCAAACGTTTGGAAGCAGCGCATGTGGTTGACCCCGAAACCCGCGAAGCGACGGATCAGGTGTTTTTCGGTGCAACAGTAGAACTTTTGCGCGGCGACGGCAGCGAACAGATTGTGAGAATTGTCGGTATCGATGAAATCGACACAGCAAAAAACAAAATATCGTGGATTTCTCCGCTCGCCCGCTGCTTAATCAAAGCCAGAGAGGGCGACGAAGTGGTGCTGAACGGCCCTGAAGGTCGCGAAGTAATCGAAATACTTTCGGTAGAATATGTGCGGATAGAATAAAGCAGCTAATAAATTCAGCCAACTTAAAAAACAATGTATTCATTATAGTCAATTAACTTATTTTTAATGCAAAGGCGCAACACCGTAGCAAAACTTAAGTGGATTGACTTTATACCTTTTGTATCAATATGCCTGCTGTAATAAAAGATACCCGATAAAAAAACCCGATCTTCAACCGGATCGGGTTTTTTTTAGGGGCTGACGTAGATTAGCAGTCATGATAGGCTGCCAAAATGAAGATAACCCACTGTAAGTTAAAGAAGAGTCTGCAAAGAAAACTGCTTGAATATTTTGTATTGGAAGTAACCGCACGTTCTGCTGCCGATATCTTGGGTATTCAGCCCAATACGGCTATTCTCTTCTACCGTAAAATCCGTCTTGTTATCAGCCGTCATTTGGCTTTGGAAGCAGATCAGGTTTTTGAGGGCGCTATAGAATTGGATGAGAGCTATTTCGGCGGTAAGCGTAAAGGAAAGCGCGGTAGGGGAGCAGCAGGTAAAGTGGTGGTTTTCGGTATCCTTAAACGTGGAGGTAAGGTTTATACGGTTGTAGTGAATAATGCCCGAAAGGAAAGTTTATTTCCTGTTATTACAAGGAAAATTACACCTGATAGCGTAGTTTATACGGACTGCCTGAGCAGTTACGACGTGTTGGATGTCAGCGGTTTTCACCATCACAGGATTAATCACAGCAAAAAGTTTGCCGACCGACACAACCATATCAACGGCATTGAGAATTTTTGGAATCAGGCGAAACGTGTCTTGCGCAAATACAACGGAATCGACCGAAAATCTTTTCCTCTGTTCTTGAAAGAATGTGAGTTTCGTTTTAACTTCGGGACACCAAAGCAGCAGTTAAAAACTTTGCGGCTTTGGTGTGGTGTTTAGGGCTAATCTACTTCAGCCCCTTTTTTTATTGTTCCATTTAAAGCATCAGGCTTTGGCTTTGCCTTTTGAAGAAGACATCAGAACCAAGAATACCAACGGGAAAGCGACAGCAGCAATCCACCAGCCGATACTTCCTGAAATCAATGCTTGGGCAATAAATCCTGCCTGAACCACATAATACAGCATGGGCAACAGAGTTTTACGGATCACTTCACCTTCGCGGTTGAGCAAACCTACCACAGCTGCGGCAGCTACCACGTTATGCACGGAAATCATATTACCTGCCGCACCACCGATGGCTTGCGCTGCTACCACTACCGTAGACAAATCGGCGTTCAATCCAATTTGCTGCGCAGTTGAAAACTGGAAGTAAGAGAACATCATGTTACTGATGGTATTGGAGCCTGCAATAAAAGCACCCAATGCACCGATCCAAGGCGAAACATTCGGCCAAAAGCTTTCAAAAGCATGGGCGGCACTTTGAGCCAAAACCATAGGCATGGCAGGTAGTGCACCGGCCACATCCATATTGGCAGACTGCGAATTGATAAACACTTGAACCATCGGCACTGCAAAGAACAACGCAGGTGCGGCAGCAATCAGTGTTTTACCCGCATCACCCCAGCCGCGTTTGAAATTTTTCATGTCCATTTTGAAAATGAAAATACATGCAATCGCAACCAAAATCAAAATCGTACCGGGAGAGTAGCCGAATTGTACGGAACTGCTGATTTTAGTGCCGAACAGATTAGCCAGCTTGATGGTAGTCAACTCGCCGGTAAGGAAAGATTTAAGCGGAGCTACAACACGGGTCAGCACCAACAATGCTATTACAATCACATAAGGCGAAAATGCACGAAAAACTGAAAATGCGGGTTTGCCGTCATCTCCTTGTTCCGCAGTCAGCGAACCGCTCCAATGCGAATCCCATTTATCGCGCACAGGGAAATCAAATACTTCTTTAGGCACAAACAGGCCGCGTTTGGCTGCGGGCACTACCAGCAGCAAACCTATGAAACCGCCCACCAAAGAAGGGAACTCCGGCCCCATAAAACGGGCAACCAAGAAATAAGGCACGGTAAAGGCCAAGCCTGCAAACAAAGCAAATTTCCATGCTTTCAAACCTTCGACAAAAGAGCGTTTTTCACCGAAGAAGCGGGTTAACATACCGCAAAGAATCAACGGAATCAGGAAACCTACCAAAGCGTGCAGCAGGCCGACGTTACCCGTAATCTGAAATAGGTATTGCTCAACAGTTGCAGGTGCAATAGCAGCAGCTACGTCTGCCTTGTTGCTGATACCTGAGTTAACGCCCAACAGTAACGGCGTGCCAACCGCACCGAACGATACCGGAGTCGACTGAATAATCAATACCGACATAACAGCCGCCATAGCGGGAAAACCCAAAACCAACAATAAGGGGGCAACCACGGCGGAAGGCGTACCGAAGCCGGAAGAACCTTCGATCAGAGAACCGAACAACCAAGCCGCAATGATGACTTGAACGCGGCGGTCGGGGGAAATATCCATAAATCCTTGCCGGATCGACTTTAACGCACCACTTTCTTTCAACGTGTTCAGCATCAAAATGGCACCGAACACAATGTAAAGAATGGTTAAAGCCACAATCACACCGTTTACGGTGGCGGCGGCTACGGTATTAAACGCCGCTCCCCATGCAAACAGTGCCAATGCAGCGGTAACCAAATACGCTGCCAGCATAGATACTTTGGCAGGCAGGCGCATGACGACCAACAGCACAAAGACTGTCAGAATCGGCAGCAATGCCAAAAAAGTATGAAGCATACTCATTTTAAAAGCTCCTCAGATGAGTGTTGTGTGAATGCGGCATTTCTCCCGCCTCTTATCGTTAGACCCGCAGGCTTCAAGCCTCAAGCCGTAGAAAAAACTTTCAGACGGCATCCGCTTAAAGCAGTTATGTTGCATAGCATGAGGGCCGTCTGAAAAATATGCGCTGTTATTGTGCTTGCTGCCGTTCGGCAATCATTTCGTGTAATGTTTTCGCAGCAGGTTTGAGCGGAATGCGGTTTTGCGTCCAACCCATCTGCTTGCTCGGCGTGAGCGAACGGAATTTGGTCGCCGCCCAACCGAAAGCACGGTAAGTTTTGCTGCCGCTGAAAATGCCGTTAAACGTGCGCCATGCAATCTGCTCGCCCAAATTGTGTGAAGCACCCTGCCCTTTAATCGGGTTCGGCACTTTTTCGCCGGGTGACCGTTGTGCTTCGGTACGCAAACGCATCAACAACTCGGTAATCGGAATGCGTACCGGACAGACTTCGGCACAGGCTCCGCACAAAGAAGATGCCGTAGGCAAATCTTTGGTGGATTCCAAGCCCAACAGATGCGGTGAAATAATTTCACCGATGGGGCCGGGATACGTGGTGCCGTAAGCAGCGCCGCCGATGCGGGTATAAACCGGACAATGGTTCATACAGGCACCGCAACGGATACATTGCAGTGTTTGGCGCATCTGTTCGTCGGCATACGCTTGGGTGCGGCCGTTATCCAACAACACCAAATGCATTTCTTGAGGGCCGTCCAACTCGGCGCTGCGGCGCGGGCCGGTAATCATATTGAAATAAGTGGTGATATTCTGACCGATGGCACTGCGCGGCAACAGGCTGTATAACGGCGGAATATCCGATAACTTGGCAACCACTTTTTCAATACCGGTAATGGCAATATGCACGGGCGGCACGGTAGTGGTCAAACGACCGTTGCCTTCGTTTTCTACCAAACACAGCGTGCCGGTTTCGGCTACGGCGAAATTGACGCCGCTCAAACCTACGTCGGCAGTGCGGTAAATATCGCGCAAGGCGCGGCGGGCAATGCCGGTCAGTTCGTCCACGTCGTCGGTAAGCGGGGTATTCAGGTTATTGTGGAACAGTTCGCTTACCTGCTCTTTGGTTTTGTGAATGGCCGGCATCACGATATGCGTGGGCTTCTCTCCGGCCATCTGAACAATGTATTCGCCCAAATCGCTTTCTACGGCGCGCATACCGCGGTCTTCCAAATAATGGTTCAACTCGATTTCTTCGCTGACCATTGATTTGCCCTTAACCATCAGGTTGCCGTTTTTGGCTGCGACGATGCCGTGGATAATTTGACAGGCTTCATCGGGTGTTTCGGCCCAATGTACTTTAACACCCAGCTCGGTCAGCTTGCTCTCGAGCTGCTCCAAAAGCTCGGGCAGGCGCGACAGGGAACGCTGGCGGATGTGCTCACTCAAAGTGCGCAGAGCTTGCAGTTCGTATTCGTCGGACAATACGTTTTTACGTTTTGTCATCAACATATCCATTGCCGTACGCAGGCTTTTTCGCAACGGGGCATCGGCGAGCGCACCAACGGCATTCTGCTTGAAGGTTTCCGGTTTCGGATGGAAGTGTATGGTTTGTGTGTTCATATTGTTAGATATTATTTTTCTACGCCCGCTTTTTCAGACGGCCTGAGCGCGGGGATATTCATTACCCGTCCAAATCAGACGGATCGATGTGCTCGGGCAATACCGCCAGCACGACCATATCGCGGGGGCCGTGGGCTCCGTAAGCCAATGTCAGCTGGATGTCGGCCGTTTTCGAAGGGCCGGAAACCAAAACTACATTGGTAGGCATATTCGCCGCCATATTTTCGCCCTGCATAGCACTGTAAAAATCGTTGTACATTTTGGACGTATCGAACAGGCAGATATGCACCGGCGGTACAAGGCTTTGGCTGCGGGGCTGTTCTTCAGACGGCCACAGCAGCAGCGTACCGGTTTGGGCGATACCGCAGCGGACATCGGTAAAACCGGCATCTATATCGTTGAAGAAGCTGTCTTTCCAATCTTCAATCGGGCGGTCGAAAGCTTTGACTTCGATTCCTGCCGCTTGAACGGCTGCTGCCGCTTCTCTGCCGTGATCGGTTGCCAACGGCAACAAGATATTGCGCAAACCTTTTTCTCGTGCCACGTTAACCAAAGCCTGCTGCCAATCATTGCTGCGCACCCAGTAAATTTCGGTTTTTACCGCACGCATGGTTTTGGCCCAATGTTTCAGACGGCCTTCTTCCGTATCCCAATGGGGCGACATCTCTTCGTAATATTCTGCGGTGTCCGGCTCTTTCATCGGCGATGCGGCAGCCTTACGCAGTTTGGCTAAAATATTGGCGCGTGCGTTACTCATACTTTGCCTCCCGTACGCTCCAATAAAAACGTAGCTATATGTTTGGGTTTGGGCATGCCCGGTTCGTCTTTGGCGATTTTGCCGCCGATGTTCAGCATACAGCCCGCATCGGCACTGATGATTTCAACGGCTTGCGTTTCTTTAAGCGCAGCCACTTTGTCGCTTACCATCGCGCCCGAAATATCGGGATGTTTCACGGAAAACGTACCGCCGAAACCGCAGCATTCGCTCTCATGGCCGTGCACCACTCGCTCAACGTTGGATAATTTATCGACCAGCGCCCAACCGGATACATGCACATTCATTTCACGGCGTGCCGAGCAGGAAGTGTGTACGGCCACTTTTGCCGGCCGGCCTTTGTCTTGCGGTTCATAGCCGATAGACAACAGAAAATGGGTAAATTCGACCACCCTTTCTGAAATTTCATTGGCCTGACGCTCGTAAATGCTGCCTTTAAACAAGGTCGGCCAATGGTGTTTCATCATGCCACCGCAAGAGCCGGAAGGCACAACCACCGGCCACGGCTCGGGAAACAGGCCCAACTGGGCTTTGGCCACCTCAAAAGAATCTTTCGGGTGTCCCGAAGAAAAAGCGGGCTGGCCGCAGCAACTCTGCTCCATCGGGAAATGCACGCGTATGCCCTGCTGTTCAATCAGCGTAATCGCATCCATACCGGCTTGGGGCATGAAAATATCGAGCAGGCAGGTGCCGAAAAAATAAATATCGGTTGGTTTGCCGCCTGAAACGGCGGCATGGGTAGTGTTGTGGTTCATTTTGCTTTGATAGATTTTGCTTTTGATATTTTTGATATTATTTTTGGTTAATTGGTCTGACCAATTTGTTAATTGTTTTCTACTTTACGTAATGCTGTGTAGCCGGTCAAGTAGCTGCAACAAAATAAATGGGTCTCATAGCAGTGAAATTTTAACCGCCGCCAAAAAAGTTTACGGTACAATGCCCTGAGAATACCGCAGAAGATTTTCTGGCCGGTGTCAATTCGATAATAAATAAATGTTTTGAATAAAATCTGAAAATACATAGCTTTTCAGCCCTTCCCAAGCAACCGCCCTCCCAAATGATTCAGGTGTGAAATATGCAGCCGAATACCGCAGCCGTGGTCAGAACGCCCGGAATAGGCGCACAAATCGCTTCTATTTTAGAAGAACGGATTTTACAAAACGTGTATCCAATTGGCAGCAAACTGCCGCCCGAACGCGCCCTTGCCGAAGAGTTCGGTGTATCGCGGCAATCGTTGCGTTCGGCACTGCGTATTTTATCGGCACACGGTATGCTGCATACGCGGCAGGGCGACGGTCATTATGTTTCCAGCCGTGTCGATAAAAATTTCCAATACGGCTGGGAAGATCTGCTGGATAAAAACGAGAATATGGAAAACGAGGTATTAGACTTCCGCCGCCATATCGAAGGAATGCTTGCCGCTTTGGCCGCGCAACGCCGCACCGAAGCTGATTTGATCAGGATGCGCGGATGGCTCGACAAGCTTCGCGAAGCCTACGCGCAAAACAATCTCGATCTGCAATCCGCCGCCGACGTAGGGTTTCATCAAGCGGTTGCCGAAGCCGCTCACAATATCATGTTTACCCGCCTTTCAGACGGCCTACTGCGCCTGTTGACCGGCCAAACCAAACGCAACCTTGCCAATATGTTCGGCGTTCCCGACATCCACAGCCAACTGACCGCACAACATGATGCCATTTATCAAGCCATCAGGCGTCAAGATGCGGCAGGAGCCACTCAAGCCGCCCACCGGCACTTGGATTATGTGCAAAACAGCCTGAGCCGGCAACGCGCGCAGCAGCAGCGTGAAAAGCTGTCTCTTGCCCAAACCGCCGGCGATGCCCGCAAACCTGTTTTCAAATAAACATCTAATACATCGGCAGGCTGAATCCTGCTTGCAAACCATCCGAAGCCGCCAAGCTTTGTTCGAGGCCGTCTGAAATACAGCCAATCAGCACATTGTTAACACAAGGCAGCTAACGGCAGGCAGTAAAGACAAGGCACAGCAACGCAGCGAGTGCAGGCATTAGATAGACAAGCAAGCAGCGCACAATGCACAAATACGCCGCAGACGGCAGTTTTGCAAAGGCTGCATACTTTCAGACGGCCTTAGTATGGTTTTGCCATCATTCACATCCATATTCAAATGCTATGTAATGTAAATATCGCATTTCTGTTTCAAACTCCGCCGCGAATCGTTTAAAATCAAACCTTTTCTCCAAACACCAAGAAAGACTGCCTTATGACCTTCCAGCGCACACTCACCTTGACGCTTACCGCCATTACCGCAGCCGTTCTGACTGCCTGTTCGTCGCACGAGCAACCCGTAGAACCAATCCGCGACGGCTCACGCCCCTCTTCCCGCGCCGCCGAGGCTCCGGCAAAAATCCTGTCGGATTATCAACTCTACCAAAACGCTCTGGCCGCCGCCAAACAAGACGACGATATTCTGCCGCAACAGTTTTTAAACCAAGCCGCCAACAGCGCAATGGCAGAAGAAGTCCGCAACGAATGGCTGAAAAGCTTGGGCCGCCGCGGGGCATGGCAGCAGTTCAACCGGCAATACGCCCAACTCGACAAAGCAGGCCGCTCTCAAGAAGCGCAATGCTACGCAGAACTGAACGGCGGCCGATTCGACGGCTTGGCTGTCGAGCTGGTTAAAGAAATCAAACGTCTGCCACAAGGCTGCACCCGTTTGGTGGAGAACGCCGCATCGGCAGGCCGTCTGAACGATAAAGATGCTTGGCGGCGTGTGCGCGGCCTCATCAGCAACAATCAAATCACAGATGCACGCAATCTTGCCGCCGCACTCGGCAGCCCGTTCGACGGCGACGGACAAGGTGCGCAAGAAGCCCGCTTGATCAGCATTATCGGCAACAGCGCGCAAAAGAACCCTGCTTCGGCCGCCCTGTTGGAAAGCATGTCGGGCAGCTTGACCCGCGAGCAAAGCGGCTATGCTTGGGCGGTGCTGGGACACGTTCAGGCTTTGCGCCAAAACATGTCGACGGCACTCGCCTATTTCAACCGCGCCGACCGCAGCCAGCTGAGTAACGAGCAGTTCGAATGGTATGCCCGCGCCGCCCTGCGCCTGCAACGCTGGAACGAGTTGTCCGGCATCATCGAAAGTATGCCTGCCAAACTGCAAAACGATCCGACCTGGCAATATTGGCTTGCCCGCAGCTATGCCGCACAAGGCGACCGCTCGCGCGCCAACGGGCTGTATGAGAAAGCCGCCGCATCGGGTCGCAACTTCTATGCGGTATTATCGGGCGAAGAACTCGGTCGCCGCGTCAACACGCGCAATAATGTCGGCGAAGCATCGAAAAGCGATGTCAAACAGCTGGCCCGCGACGGTGCCATCGACCGTGCGCTGACTTTGTTTAAAGCCAGCCAAAACGGCGGCGATTGGAAAATGCGCCGCCAAGCTCAGGCAGAATGGCGCTTTGCCACGCGGGGTGCAGATGAAAACTTACTGCTCACCGCCGCACAATTGGCATTCGACCACCAGTTTTACGAAATGGCTATCAACAGTGCCGAACGAACCGATAAAAAACTGAACTACAATCTGCGCTATATCTCGCCGTTTAAAGAAATTACCGCGCGTTATGCGTCTGAAGTCGGCATCGACCCCGCATGGGTGTACGGCCTTATCCGCCAAGAGAGCCGTTTTATGCTCGGCGCACAATCAAGCGTAGGCGCACAAGGCTTAATGCAGGTGATGCCCGCTACCGCCCGTGAAATTGCCGGAAAAATCGGCATCAGCAGCAGCGAACTTTACACCATGAACGGCAATATCCGCATGGGTACATGGTATATGGCCGATGCCAAACGCCGCCTGCAAAACAACGAAGTGATGGCAACTGCGGGCTATAATGCCGGCCCCGGCCGCGCCCGCAACTGGCAATCGTCTGCCCCATTGGAAGGCGCCATTTATGCGGAAACCATTCCGTTCAACGAAACCCGCGACTATGTGAAAAAGGTAATGACCAACGCCACTTATTATGCGAGTCTGTTCAACGAACCGCATACGTCGCTGAAACAGCGTATGGGCACAGTACCCGGCCGCTAATCAAACGGGCACGGTTCGGCAAACTTGAGGCCGTCTGAAAACACGTTTCAGACGGCCTCAAGCCAACAATCACACCTTGCTCTTATCTATATAGTTAATCAACTTAACTATAAACATTCATTGCAGCGGTTTTTTTAGGTCAGCTAAAAGGCGACACGCTTTAAAACAGACAAGGGCCATTATGCTGGGTGCAGCCACCGGAGATATTATCGGTTCCCGTTTTGAGTTCGATAACCATAAAAGTACCGATTTCGAACTGTTCACAGACGACTGCGGTTTTACCGACGATACCGTATGCACGGCTGCCGTAGCCGACTGGGTAGCCGGCGGCTGCCGTAACGACTTGGCCCTGCTTATGCAACAATGGTGCCGCCGCTATCCCGCGCCCCGCGGGGCTTACGGTGCATCGTTCCAACGCTGGATACACCAACACCCTCCGCAACCTTACGGCAGCTGGGGCAACGGCTCTGCCATGCGCGTTTCTGCCGTAGGCTGGGCATTCGACACATTAGAAGAAACCTTAGCCTGCGCCGAAGCCTCCGCCGCCATCACACACAACCACCCCGAAGGCATCAAAGGCGCGCAAGCCGTTGCCGCTGCGATTTTCTGGAGCCGCCACGGCTGCGACAAAGCGTTTATCCGACACAATATCACCAATATGTTCGGCTACCGCCTCAACCGAAGTTGCCGTGATATCCGACCTGACTACACATTTGACGCGAGCTGCGCCGGCAGCGTGCCGCAAGCCTTTGCCGCATTTTTCGACAGCAACCACTTTGAACACGCCGTCCGCTTGGCGGTTTCTTTGGGCGGCGACAGTGATACTTTGGCCGCCATCACCGGCAGCATCGCCGAAGCTTATTACGGCGGCGTTCCTTCCCTTATCCGCGAGCAAACACTCAAGCGGCTGCCGCCCGACATTACCCGTGCCTTATTGAGCGTGCCGATGTAAAACGCAACAGCGCAGAAATACGCCGCAAACGGGGTTTGGCAAACGCCTCAACTTGAGTTTATTTGCTATATAATGCAGGCCGTTTCCCGTTCATCCGCCAAAGGCAAAACCATGATGCCGTTCACTCTGCCCGATACCCGCCCCTACCCCACCGACCCGGTAAAAAACAGCCTGCTGACTTATGCCGGCCAAATCGCCCACAGCACATCATCAGCACAACGCAAACTGTCTTCCGAATCGCTACAGGCCGAAATTTATACGATGTTGCAGCAAAACCATTACCTCGGCCTATCTGTTGCCATGAGCATGGCACCCGACACGGAAAGCTACCTCGCTTTGTTCAACACGTTAGATGATGCGCTCCAAGCCAAATCCGAGAATGAAATCCAATGGTTTGCCCTGCCCGTGGTATTGGTTGCCGGTTGTAATCAGGCGCAAACCCTGCCGCTCGACACCCCTTCGCTGGAACTGTGTGCCTGTTTGGCCGATTATCCCCACCTGCGCGAACTGATTCATGCTACATGGCTGCCCAAACTGGTGCGCTCTTCTGATCTGGCCGCCGTCAACGCAGGGCAATGGTTTGCAGCCAAACAAAACGAAGCCGCCGCACAAGCACTTGCCGCCCAATTTCCGCAAGCCGATTTAGACATCCCGCAAAACCAATCCGTGCACGTTGTTTTTGCATTGGGATATGGCAAGCAAAACATTCAGACGGCCCTTACCCCCAACCTGCGGGATGCCGCCCTGCCCCTGATGCAGGTATGGCAAACCAGCCTGACCCGGCCGGGCTTGACGTTATTTGCCAACCCGTTGGCTCCCGCTTCCCCCCTGCACGCATTGACCGAAGGCAGCCACATGCGCACACGCATGGCCATGGACGTATTTGCCGCCAACGCCATCCGCGCCATCCGCCTGCAAAGCCCGCGCGTCGGCGTGGTTATGGCTGCCCAGCAAGGCGGAAAAATCTTGTTCGGCTTCAATGCCACCGACAGCGTATTCGAATTGGCCAACCAAGTTTTCACTTGGCCGCTCTCCCCTGCCGACCGCATCGAAACCATCCGGCAAAACTTTTTAGACCTGATGGTAGAGTGCCAAGTAGAAAACATACGCCAGCTGCACGATCCCCTGCCCGAAGACACCGAACTGCCTACTTACGCCCAAGCGCTCAAGCTCCCTGGGCATAATCCCTTATTTTCCGAACAGCCTTCATCATGAATACCTACCGAATTCTATTCGTCTGCCTCGGCAACATCTGCCGCTCGCCGATGGCAGAATACGTTTTACGCCACCAAGCCCGTGAAGCCGGCGTGGCCGACCGCATCATCATATCAAGCTCAGGCACATCCGGCTGGCACAACGGCGAAAATATGCACGAAGGCACATTGAAAAAACTCAAGCAGCAAGGTATTGACCCCTCGGGCTTTACCAGCAGCCAAGTTGCACACAGCGATGCCGAACATTACGATTTCATCATCGCCATGGACGACAACAACCTCGCCGAACTCACCCGCCTTTTGGGCAGCAATCCGGAAAAAATCTTCAAACTCACCGACCTGATTCCCGAAAGCGGCTATGATCACGTTCCCGATCCTTGGTACACCGGCGACTTCAACGAAACGTTCCGCTTGGTTTCTTTGGGCAGCCGTGCCCTGCTGAAAAAACTGAATCTAAGCCATTAAAACCGCACGCTTATTTATAGCACATCCACTTGATATGAATAATACAAACGTCATACCCGCACCAACGTGAGTATGACGGACGTGCTATTGTTAAGTGGATTGAATATGTATAGCCAAGCGAGCGTACAATGGACAACGCAGCTGGGAGTTGTGCAAAGGTTTTAGATTATTTATCAAGCATTGATACCATCAAGATTGATACCACCCAACAAACTCGAGGCCGTCTGAAAACAGATTTTCAGACGGCCTCGAGCCATTTGGCGGACACGCAGAGATTGGGTGTTACAAATAAATTCAACTTGCCGCGGCAAGGTATAGCAACGCCCAAGCAAAGTTAAATGTATTGACTATAACGGCTATTGATATAACGGCATTATCGGCCGCCTGATCCGCTTTCCGTTTGAAATACCCGTGGCTACGGTGTTCGGCGTGGCCGGCACAGTGCTGTTTCTCTATTTGCTGATGAGAAAGCCCGCCCATGCCGTCTGAAAACACCCGCCCTGTTTGGATTGCCTCTGCGCTGTTATTGGTATCGTGCCTGCTCTTTCTTACTCTCAACACACACGGCAACTGGGGGTTTGTTTTGCCCCTGCGCGCCGCCAAGCTGGGCGCGTTGCTGCTGGTGGCGTATGCGGTCGGCGTATCGACGCTGCTGTTTCAAACGCTCACCAACAACCCTGTGCTCACTCCTTCGCTGCTGGGCTTCGACTCGCTGTATATTTTTCTGCAAACGCTGCTGGTGGCCGTTTTGGGCGGCACAGGCTACACACATTTGCCCCCACTGGGCAAATTCGGTTTTGAAACGGCGGCCATGATAGGCGGCTCGCTGCTTTTGTTGGGGGTGCTGGTCAAACAAGGCGGGCGCGATTTGGCACGGATGATTTTAATCGGCGTGATTTTCGGCATTCTTTTCCGCAGCCTGTCATCACTGCTGCAACGGCTGATTGATCCCGAAGAGTTTGCCGTGGCTCAAGCCTATACGTTTGCTTCGTTCAATACCGTGAACCAAGACATTCTGATGATCGGCGCAACGGTGGTGCTGGCGGCTTCGTTTTTCATCTGGCGCGAACGCCACCGCCTCGACGTGCATCTGCTGGGGCGCGACCAAGCCGTGAACCTCGGTATCGACTATACCCGCCACACTTTGTGGATATTGGTTTGGGTGGCGGTGCTCACTTCCGTATCGGTTGCTGCGGTCGGCCCGTTCGGCGGCCCCGTCAGCTTTTTCGGCCTGCTGGCGGTGGCGTTGTCCAACCATTTTTCCCACAGCATCCGCCACAGCCTGCGCCTGCCGATGGCTTTTCTTCCCGCCGCTGTGATGCTGATGGCAGGGCAAACTGTATTCGAGCATGTTTTGGGCATGAAGGCGGTATTGAGTGTTGTGGTCGAATTTGCAGGCGGGCTGGTGTTTTTATGGCTGGTGCTGCGGCATAAGAAAACATAAACAAAACCCTTTGCAAACTTATCGTTTAAAGATGCCGTTCAAGGCATGCCAAAACGCAGAAACACGCCGCAAACGGTGTTTGAAAAGGCTGAAATACTGGGTTCAGACGGCATACAAGCATATTTATGCCGTCTGAAAAAACACAACGGCGGCAACCCGCCGCCGCTTTCCGCAATATCAAGTTTATGGATGTTTTATGATTACCATTCAAAACGTCGGCTACCATATCGACGGCAATACGATTCTCAACAACATCAATTTAGCCATCCCTCAAGGCGGTATTACTGCGCTGATCGGCCCCAACGGCGCGGGCAAATCGACGCTGTTGTCGCTGATGGCGCGCCTCAAACCCCTGCAAAGCGGCAATGTGGCCTATAACGGGCACAACCTTGCCGCCACTCCCAACGCCGAGCTGGCCAAAATGCTGTCGATACTCACGCAGGAAAACAGCATCATGAGCCGCATCAGCGTGCGCGACCTGCTGATGTTCGGCCGTTATCCCTATCATCAAGGCAGGCCGTCTGAATACGATAAAACCGTGGTGGAAAATGCCCTGAACGAATTTCAGCTCGAAAGCTTTGCAGGCCGCTACCTAACCGAACTGTCCGGCGGCCAGCGGCAAAGGGCAATGATTGCGATAGTGTTTTGCCAAAGCACCGAATATGTGCTGCTCGACGAACCGCTGAACAATCTCGACATGTATTACGCCCGCAGCCTGATGCAGCTGCTGCGCCGGCTCACACACGAGCATAAGCGCACCACCGTAGTTGTCTTACACGACATCAACCAAGCGGCGGCCTATGCCGACCACGTTGTCGCCATGCAAAACGGCAGCATACTGATGCAGGGGCATCCCAATGAAATTTTTACCGAGGCAAACATCAAAAAACTGTTCGGTATGGATGTGGCCATGCTGGAACACGAAGGCAGAAAACTGGTTGTGCACCATGTATAGTCGATCAACTTATTAAGACCCTGCCAAGCCGCACCCTTATGCCTGCAGCCGTCTGAAAAGCCGGTTCGCACAGCCGAAAATTCATCCCGATTAACCTTGAACCCGCGTTTCGCGCCGCCATTGCGCGAGCAGCTGATGAAGCTGGGCAGCGTGTTCGTGGCCGTTATCAATTGCGTTTTGCAGCAACCGGCAAGCCGTTTCCGCACTTTTCGGCGTGCCGTGTCCGTGGTAATACAGGCAGGCTAAATTATATTGTGCCACGGCATCTCCCTGATTGGCGGCCTGCTCGAACCAATACGCCGCCTGCTCCGGATCGGCATCAACACCCTGCCCGTTGTAATACATCATGCCCAAATTGGTTTGCGCCTTGCGGTGATCCAATTCGGCCGCCTGCAAATAATATTTGCGGGCAAGCATATAGTCTTGCGGACGATCCAAACCGTAATGGCAGGCAAACGCGGTTTGATAAGCCTGATCAGACTTTTGAAACATCAATGCCGCCTGTTTGGCCTCTTCGTATTCGCCCGCACGGGTCAAAGCCGTATCGGCAAGCAGCTTTTGGTGCGCCGCCATATCGCCCAACTCGGCCGCACGGCGGTATTGCCGCAACGCCACTTCGCCGTCGGCATCAATACCCAAGCCGTAACGGAAAATATCGCCGAGCAGGCGCAGTGCTTTCGGGTGGTTGCGGCGGGCGGCGGCAGAGGCATGCTTGCGCGCCTTGGCGTAATCGCGTTCCACAAAACGCCCCGTCAAATACACCTCGGCCAACGCCGCCTGTGCATCGGCATCACCCGCCGCAGCCGCTTTTTCCAGCCAGCCCACAGCATCCGCCTCACCCAATTCCAGCAGCACTTCGCCTAAAGCAGACTGTGCGGGCGGCACATCCTGCAAAGCGGCCGGCGTGAAATGATCCACGGCTTTGCGCAGGTTTTTTTCCACATATTGCCCGTAGCGGTATTGGTTGCCCAACAGCCAATGGGCGGCAACCAAACCCTGCTCTGCCGCACGGGTAAACAACTCGTGCGCGCGCGCCAAATCCGGCTCCGGGCTTTGCTGGTAATATTTGGCAAGATAAAGCTGTGCTTCGGCATGGTCTTGCGCCGCTGCCAGTTCCGCCCAATGCACCGCCTGCGGGTCTTTTTTATCGGCACAATATTCGAGCATTCTCAACTGCGCATGAAGAATACCCTGTTCGGCCAATTGTGCGTAGTCGGAAACTTGCTCTTCAAACGGCTCCCCGTTGGCCGCCCGTATTTGCAGCAGGTTGTAACGGGCATACAGATGGCCTTTATCCGCAGCCTGCTCCAACCAATAACGCGCGGCGGCATAGTCGGGGCGTGCGCCTGCTCCGTTCAACAAACAACCTGCCAATTGGAACGCCGCTTCGGTATGGCCCGCTTGGGCGGCCTCAAGCAGCAACGGAACAGCAGCGGTGCAGTTATCGGGGTTTTGCAGCAATAACTCATGCCCTTGCTGGAATAATGATTCTGGAGTCATTTGGGTCATATTATTTTGCCGATAAGAAAAAATGAAAATTACATTGTATAGCAACAAGCAGATAACATGTTATTTTTAAAGGCATATAGCATAAAAATACCTTTTAAAAACTATGCTTTAAACATAATTTTTCCATGTTATCCATTCATAATGAAGCAGTTAGGATAAACATACCGTTTACTTCTCCAAGCGTTTGAAATCCCGTGGACGGAATCCGAATACGCCCAAAGAAGCGAAATACAGAAAACCGCCCCAAGCCACCAAACCGATTAACTGAGCCGCTCTCTGCCAACCCGGCACCGCCTCCCACCGCAACGACAGGTAAGCCTGAGCCGCCCACAAACCCGCTCCCATAATGATCAAGGCCGCCAAAAGTTTGCACAGGAAAGCCCTCCAACCTGCGCCGGGTTGATAGATTTTATGTTTGCGCAACAAAAAATACAGCAAACCGGCATTCAGGCACGCACCCAAACCGATTGCCAACGCCAAGCCCACATGCTTGAGCGGGCCGATAAACACAAGGTTCATCAACTGCGTGCATACCAGCGTGAAAACAGCTATTTTGACCGGTGTTTTAATGTTTTGACGCGCATAAAAACCGGGAGCCAACACCTTAATCATAATCAAACCCAACAGTCCGAAAGAATAGGCAATCAGAGCATTTTGCGTCATCAGCGCATCGTTCAGGGTAAATTCTTTATACATAAACAGCGTCGCCACCAGTGGAAACGACAACACCGCCAGCCCCACGGCAGCAGGCATCGCCAACAGCATGCACAACCTCAAACCCCAATCGAGCAGCGACGAAAATTCCTGCGGATTACCGCCGGCGGCATGTTTCGATAAAGTAGGCAGCAGAATCGTTCCCAAAGCCGCGCCCAGCACACCGGCCGGCAGTTCCATCAAACGGTCGGCATAATACATCCACGATACGCTGCCCGATTGCAGAAACGAAGCAAAAATCGTGTTAATCACCAACGAAATCTGCGCCACACTCACACCCAAAATAGCCGGCGCCATCTGCTTCATCACCCGGTTGACGGCAGCATCTTTCACATTCAGCTTAGGCAGTTTCAAAAAGCCCAATTTCGCCAGCCACGGCAGCTGGAAACCGAGCTGCAAAAGCCCGCCGAAAAACACCGCCCATGCGAGCGCCATTACGGGAGGATCAAAATAAGGCACGAGAAACAATGCAAAAACAATGAACGACACGTTCAGCAAAGTCGGCGTAACGGCCGGAATACTGAATTTATGGTAAGTATTGAGAATCGAGCTTACAAAAGAAGAAAGGGAAATCAATAAGATATAAGGAAAAGTTACCCTCAGAAGTTCGGCAGAAAGCCGGAACTTATCGGGGTCTTTCGCAAACCCCGGTGCAGAAGCGTAAATCACCCACGGTGCCGCCAAAATGCCGATGGCCGTTACCACCACCAACACAAACGACAGCATCCCCGCCACATGGCGCACAAATTCGCGCGTCGCCTCTTCCGAACGGGTTTGCCGGTATTCGGCCAAAATCGGCACGAAGGCTTGTGCAAATGCCCCTTCTGCAAAAATCCGCCGTAATAAATTCGGCAATTTGAACGCAACGAAAAAAGCATCCGTTGCCATGCCGGCACCGAAAGTGCGCGCAATAATCGTATCGCGAACAAATCCCAACAATCGCGACACCATGGTTAAACTGCCGACTTTCGCCAGCGCACCGAGTAAATTCATGGTTTGATTCTTTAGAAAATAACGTATTGCCGTTATGCCGTCTGAAAAACTTTTCAGACGGCATACCGCCTTTTGTCAGCACGCCCAACTGCAGGCGCTGGAAAGCGGAGCAGCGGCGCATGAAACAGATAAAGAGCCTAACGATATAAAAACCGCAGCGCCGGAACAGACACGGCAGCATACCGCTCAACATATTGACCACCGTCCTGCCCGGCCCGAGCCGCGCCGAATCATCCGGTTGTTCACAACCGCAAAATACTTCTTTCTGCTTAGGCTGCAAAACCCATGATTCCGACAGTGTGTTTAAGACGTTTTCCGGGCTATGTTTTTATTCGGCACGAACCGCTTTGTACTACAAAGCCCATCCAAACGGAAACGGCCGCAAGATAACACGCTTTAACACGGTTTCCGATCATTGCGCCCACTGGTCGGCAACTAAAAACAGCACAGCCGTACCGAAAAGCAACATGCCCCAAAATATTTTTATTATTGATTTTCAAACCGAAAGATATATTTCAGACGGCCTATAATACTTGGCCGTCTGACAATCAGGTTTGATTAAAAACTGAAATGCTTTTGAGCTTACAGCTTGATGCTTGCCCGATCTTCGAGCACTTGATCGATCAAGCCGTATTTTTGCGCTTCTTCCGCCGACATATAATTATCGCGGTCGGTATCGCGCTCCACCTTCTCCAAATCCTGACCGGTATGTTTTGCCAGCAAACGGTTCAATTTCTCTTTCAACTTCAGCAGTTCGCGGGCGTGGATTTCGATATCCGAAGCCTGCCCGCCCAAACCGCCGCTGATCAGAGGCTGGTGAATCATCACACGGCTGTTTGGCAGCGCAAAACGTTTACCCTTCGCACCGGCAGAAAGCAAAAATGCCCCCATGCTGGCTGCCTGCCCCAAACATAAAGTAGATACGTCGGGCTTAATGAAATTCATGGTATCGTAAATCGACATGCCCGCCGTAACCGAACCGCCGGGAGAATTGATATAGAAGAAAATATCTTTATCGGGATTTTCGCTTTCCAAAAACAGCAGCTGAGCCACTACCAAATTGGCCGTGTCGTCATTCACAGGCCCGACCAGAAAAACAATGCGCTCTTTCAGCAGGCGCGAGTAAATATCAAACGCACGCTCGCCTCGGCCGCTTTGTTCGATCACGGTAGGCACTAAATAGCCGTTATGAATATCGGGGATCATCATTACACTCCTTTTCAGGATATTCAGTAAAAAGCACCAAAGCGCGGAAGGCTGCTTCGGTGCTTGTTTGTATTAACCAAAAGTTTCAGACGGCCTTTGAACCTGTTCAACATATCCATTGCGGCAAGGTTTCAATGAAAATGCCCGCCTATGCTGCATCCTGATGCTTGCAGTATATCCAAGCTTGCATACACTTTTCCCAGCATCTGCGGTTTTTACCTCGAAAAACCGCTTACAAACAGACTTTGAACAGACTCTAAACCACAGAAACCTTAAGCCTGTGCGCCCATCACTTCGTCAAACGACAATACTTTCTCGCTCACTTTGGCTTTACCCAACACAAAATCCACTACATTGGCTTCAACCGCCAAAGAAGTCGGGCCTTGCAGGCGTTGTTTGTCGGCAAAATACCAGTCGATCACTTCTTGCGGATCTTCGTAGCTTTCCGCAAAGTCGGTAACCACGGCTTTCACTTGCTCTTCAGTCGGCTCCAGTTTGTGGTCGTCAACCAATTGAGCCAGAATCAAACCTAAAGCCACGCGGCGTTCAGCCTGTTCTTTGAACATATCGGCAGGCAGATCCAAATTGGCTGCATCAGCCATGCCTTGATTGATGAAGTTTTGTTTCATTTCATCGGCCAAACGTGCAGATTCATCGTTTACCAATGCTTTGGGCAACTGGATATCGGTTACTTTCAACAAAGCTTCCATAACCGCATCTTTGGTTTGGCTTTCAGTGCGGCGTGATACTTCGCGCGCCACGTTTTTACGCACTTCTTCACGCATTTTGGCTACGTCGCCGTCTTCGATACCCAAAGCTTTGGCAAACTGTTCGTCCACTTCGGGCAGAGTTGCTTCGGATACGTTTTTCAGGGTAATGGTAAATACGGCGGTTTTACCGGCCACATCTTTACCGTGGTAATCTTCGGGGAAGTTGACTTCCACATCTTTGCTTTCGCCTTCTTTCAAGCCCAATACGCCGGCTTCGAATTCAGGCAGCATTTGACCGTTGCCCAATACGAAAGGATAGTTTTGCGCGCTGCCGCCATCGAATGCCACGCCGTCGATTTTGCCTTCGAAGTCAATAATCACACGGTCGCTGTTTTGCGCTTCGCGCTCTACATGTTTGAAGCTGGTGCGTTGTTTGCGCAGGATTTCAATGGTTTTGTCCACTTCGGCATCGCCCACTTCGGCAGTAACTTTTTCCACTTCCTGAGCGGATAAATCGCCTACTTTAACTTCGGGAAACACTTCGAAAACAGCAGCGATTTTCAGCGCGTCTTTGTCTTCCTGTTCTTCAACATTTTCAAAACGGGGAAAGCCGGCAACTTTCAGGTTTTGGGCTACGGCAACGTCGTAGAATGCTTTTTGAACCATCTCGTTCAACACATCGTTTTGTACGCCGGCACCATACATAGAAGCAACCATTTTCAACGGTGCTTTACCGGGACGGAAACCGTCGATCTTCACGCGACGCTGGGTTTGCTGCAAGCGTTTGTCGGTTTCCGCATTGATTTCGCTCCACGGCAGAGACAACACTACTTTGCGTTCCAGATTTTCCAAATTTTCTACAGTTACGCTCATCGTAAGCCCTTACTATTATTTATAAAATCAGTTTTTCAACACCCGTGCAGGCTTCGGAAGGTATCTACACGGGAAACATTCAGATAAAAATCAGTCGCAAATTATAGCATATATTGAGATGGCTATAAAACAGGTATCCTTGCCTTCCGCCCCGGGGTGTTCGACAGCCGGCATCCGGCCTAATTCCTGCCTAATCGTTCCGCTTTATTATTTGCTCCGTTGCAGTGATTCAACCCAATAAACACAGGAATGTATATCATGAAAAAATTATTTGCCGCCGCTACCGCCGCCTTGACCTTATTTGCTTTCACCGCCCCTGCATCGGCAGCCCAATATATTACGTCCAAACAAGCCGTGGCCGCCGCCAAAGCGAAAGTCAAAGGCCGTGTAACCGATGTTGATTTTGACAGGGATTCGCGACGCCCGCACTACGACGTAGATATTGTTTCGCGCGGTAAAAAGCATGAGTTGAAAGTTGATGCGCGCACCGGAAAAGTTTACTCCAACCGCATAGACTACGACGACTGATTCCAACTGCTCCGCCGTTTAAGCAGCCCGAACGTCCAATAAAATAAGGCAGGCCGTCTGAAAAATTTTCAGACGGCCTGCCTTATTTTATTACGTTATCCAACTAACCTATATTCTTTAAGCATCTAATTCATCGCTCAAATAAACTTTATTACCGGTATCTTGCGGCATGATCAGGTTCATAACCAAAGCCGCCACGCCGCCCATACAGATCGGATTTTGGAAGAGTTCTTTAACCGGCAGCAAGGCAAACACTTCAGGCTTAAAGCTCACACCCAAACCCAAGCCGATAGACGTTGCCGCAATCACCGCTTCACGGCGGTTGATGCCGTTAGTCATGATAATGCGCACACCGGCAATGGCTATCAGGCCGAACATCAACACCATCGCACCGCCGATTACCGGGCTGGGAATAGTGGTAAAGGCACGGCCGACAATCGGAAACAGCCCCAACACCACCAAAATCACGGCAATATATTTACCCACATGGCGCGAAGCTACGCCGGTCATCTGAATCACACCGTTGTTTTGGGCAAAGGTGGTCAGAGGCAGCGAACCGAGTGCCGTTGCAATCACCGAAACCAAACCGTCGGCCAACACCCCGCCGCGCAAACGTTTTTGAAACTCGTCGCCTTCGTAGTCTTCGCCGGACACCATGGCCGTAGCCGTCAAATCGCCCACCGCCTCAAAAATACTCAGCAAATACACCAAACCGGCTACCAAAAACGGCACAAACTGAAAATCGAAACCGTATTTAAACGGCACGGGAACGGTAATCAAAGGCAGATCTTTCAGCACCGAAAAATCAACCATACCCAAAAACAAGGCCACGATATAGCCGGCAATCATACCCACTGCAATACCGCTCATGCGCAACAGCGGGTTTTTCAAGCTGTTGAAAAACAGCACCACCGCCAGCACAAACGCCGCCAGTGCGATATTTTGCCATGCACCGAAAGTATTGTTGCCCATCGCCGCAAAGCCGCCGCCGAATTCGGTAATCGCCACACTGATTAAGCTCAAACCGATCATCATCACAACCACACCGCTCACCGTAGGCGTGATGATTTTTTTCAGGTAGGGCAACAACCAAGCCGAACCCGCCACCAAAAATGCACCGACAAATGCCACACCCAATAAAGCGGATACCATCGCATGTTCGTCCAAGCCCTGCTCTTTCATGCTCAAGCCCAGCGAAATCATCACGCCGACAAATGAAAAGTTAACCGATTGAATCGACAGCAAACCCGAACCGACCGGCCCGAAACGGTTTACCTGCAAATAGGTGCCGATACCTGAGGCCACCATCGCCATCGACACCAAATAAGCCGTCATTTCAGGCGGCAGTTTGAGCGCACCGCCCACGATCAACGCCGGCGTAATCATCGGCACAAAAATCGCCAGCAAGTGGGTAATGGCACTCAATAAAGCATTGGCAAAAGGCGGCTTGTCTTCCAAACGGTAAACCAAGTCGGGCGCGTCTGTTTTCGGGGGCATGGGAGCCATAACACGGATTCCTTATATGTAATCGAACGATAAATTTTGTAAGCGCGGATTGTAAACAATTTCCATCCCTACTTCAATTTCCATCATCTCCACTTGTGCCTCAAAATCAGCTTTTTTCAGCATATAAGCATAACAACCGTTATGAATCAGGACATAAAAACCTTTTCAGACGGCCTCTCAAACCTTTGCAAACCTTTGCAGGCCGTCTGAAATCAGCATTTCACATCAATTCCAAAGTAAGCTACAATCAGCCAACTTTACAGAACGTTTGAGAAATAAAGGTTTTAACATGTTAAAAGGCAGCTTGGTCGCTCTGGTTACACCCATGAATCAGGACGGCAGCGTAAATTTCGACCAACTCAAATCCCTTATCGACTGGCACATTGAAAACGGCACCGATGCCATTGTGGCCGTAGGCACCACAGGCGAAAGTGCCACCCTGCCCGTAGAAGAACATTTGGCCGTGATTGAAGCCACTGTGAAACACGTCAACAAACGCATTCCCGTTGTTGCGGGCACAGGCGCCAACAACACCGTAGAGGCCATCGAGCTTTCCAAAGCCGCCCAACGCTTGGGGGCGGATTACACCCTGTCTGTCGTCCCCTACTACAACAAGCCCTCGCAAGAAGGCATCTACCGCCACTTTAAAGCCATCGCCGAAGCCGCAAGCATTCCCATGATCATCTACAACGTGCCCGGCCGCACCGTCGTCAACATGAGCGACGACACCATTCTGCGTTTGGCAAACATTCCCAATATCGTAGGCGTTAAAGAAGCCAGCGGTGACATCGGCCGGGAAACCGATCTGATCAACCGCGTACCGGAAGGCTTTGCCGTTTATTCCGGCGACGACCCTACCGCCATGGCCTTCATGCTGTGCGGCGGAGACGGCGTCATCAGCGTGGCAGCCAACGTTGCCCCCAAACCCTTCGCCGACATGTGCAAAGCCGCTCTCAAAGGCGACATCCCTGCAGCACGCGCCCTCAACAAACAGCTCGTTCCCGTTTACAACGTTATGTTCTGCGAGCCCAGCCCCGCCGCACCCAAATGGGCCTTGTCCGAATTGGGCAAGTGTAATCCGCATGTACGCCTGCCGATTATTGAACTTTCTTCAGACGGCCAAGACAAAGTACGCAATGCGCTTAAAGAAGCCAATTTGATTTAACCACAGGAATCGCCATATGAACCGAATGAAACCGGTAGCATTAACCCTCGCCCTTATCGGCCTTGCCGCCTGCTCCGGCAACAAAGAACAACCCAAACTCGACTATCAAACCCAAAACCGCAAAGTCGTTAACTTGGAAGTACCGCCCGATCTGACCAACCCCGATCAAGGCAATCTCTATCAAATTCCCGCAGGCACCGGAGCCGTTCGCGCCAGCGACCTTAACCGCAACAAGGCCGTTCAGCAACCCGCCAACCAAGCCGTATTGCAAGGCGTAAAAGGTGTACGCCTCGAGCGCGACGGCAGCCAACGCTGGCTGGTAGTCGAAGGCAAACAGCCTGCCGAAATCTGGCCGCTGCTGAAAGTTTTCTGGCAGGAAAACGGTTTCGACATCAAATCGGAAGAACCCGCCATCGGCCAAATGGAAACCGAATGGGCGGAAAACCGTGCCAAAATTCCGCAAGACAGCCTGCGCCGCCTGTTTGAAAAAGTCGGTCTCGGCGGCATCTATTCCACCAGCGAACGCGACAAATTCATCATCCGTCTCGAACGCGGCAAAAACGGCACCACCGATGTCTTCTTCGCCCACAAAGGCATGAAAGAAGTTTATGGCGACAAAAACAAAGACACCACCATGTGGCAGCCCCGCCCGAACGACCCCAACCTTGAAGCCGCCTTTCTCGCACGCTTCATGCAATATCTCGGCGTAGATGCCGCACAAGCAGAAAATGCTTTAGGTAAAAGCGTTACGCCCGTTGCCCGCAATTCCGGCGACCTAGCCACGCTTGAAGGCAACAGCCTGCTGCTCAACGGCGAACACAACCGCAACTGGCGCCGCACCGCCCTTGCTCTCGACCGTATCGGCCTGACCGTACTCGGTCAAAACATAGAACGCCACGCATTCCTTGTGCAACCTGCCCCGCAGGAAGGCGAAGCCGTTAGCAACAAAAAACCCGGCATTTTCAAGCGTATTTTCGGCAAAGGCAAAAACAGCAATGCCGCCGCAAATACCGCCCAACCCAAATTGATCGTGTACGCCGAACCCGTTGCCAACGGCACCCGCATTCGCCTGCTCAACAAAGACGGCAGCGCATACCAAGGCCGCGAAGCATCCACTTGGTTGAGCCGACTGCATACGGAACTGCGTTAACTTTGTGCAAAGGCCTACAAAAAACAGCCCGCAACAACGGGCTGTTTTTTTGTCTCTACCTTTCAGATTAAGCCGGTTTCTTTATATCGCCAATCAACACATTTTTAATACAAGCCAGCAAGCCGCAAACAGTACAGGTAATACGGAACCGATTCTGTTGCCGCTTTAGCGGCTCACACAATCGCTCTCTTTGGAGCTAAGGCACAGCAACGCCGAGTAAAAGTTAAGCGGATTGGCTATGATCAACTGGAAATATTTGAAAACCCTGATCGGCTCAGATCAGATTCATCACCATTCGTGCAGAATTAACCGAAGCCGTTTTCAAAAATTCGTCAAAACTGATTTCGGCCTGCTCATCCGCCGCATCCGATACCGCGCGCACGGTCACGAAAGGCATATCGAGTTGGAAACAGATTTGGGCAATCGCCGCAGCCTCCATTTCTACCGCCAACACATTGTTGAAATTGCGGCGGATAAAATCCACTTTTTCACTACTGTGGATAAACTGATCGCCGCTGACAATCAATCCTTTATGTACATCTGCACCCTCAAACGCATCCGCAGCCACCGCCGCTTTAGCCACCAACTCACCGTCGCTTTCAAATTCCGCAGGCATTTGGGGAATCTGGCCGGGCACATAGCCGAATGCCGTCACATCCACATCATGATGCGCCACGCGCGTGCCGATAACCACATCCCCTACTTTCAAACCACTGCCGACACCGCCCGCACTACCGGTATTGATCACGTAATCAGGCGAATATTTTCCTACCACTAAAGCAGTTACCGCCGCCGCATTGGCTTTACCGATTCCGCTTAACGCCAACGCCACGCGCTTTCCGTTTAAAAAACCCGAATGCACGGTAAATTTACCGAAATATTCAGTTTGCACATTTTCCATGCTGCTTTTCAGCAATTCGATTTCTTGCTCCATCGCACCGATAACCGCCACCGTACCGCTTGTTTTATGCTCGAACATTCATCTTTCCAATTCAGATAATAAATATCAAAATTATACCTTATATGTATAATTTCTACTAACTCTGTAAAGCACCGCCGACATGCTTAAAATACCACGGCAAACTTGCTATAATCTAGGCCATTTTATCAAATTATCATACAGGCTGAAAAATGGTTGAAAATCCTCTGCCCGCTAAAGAAGAAATCTACTCTTTATTGAAAACATTGAATAAATACAAAGGTTCCGATCTCTTTATCACAGCCAATTTCCCGCCGGCCATGAAGCTCGACGGCAAAATTACCCGCATCAACGACACCCCGCTCACTCCCGAGCGGTGCATGGAAATCGCCTTTTCCATTATGGCCCCCAAACAGATGGATGAGTTCATGAATACCAACGAATGCAACTTCGCCATCAGCCTGCCCGATACCAGCCGCTTCCGTGTAAATGCAATGGTTCAACGCGGTGCAACGGCATTGGTGTTCCGTACCATTACCAGCAACATTCCCAAATTTGAAACCCTCAATCTGCCGCCTGTGCTGAAACAGATCGCCATGCAAAAGCGCGGTTTGGTGATTTTTGTCGGCGGCACCGGTTCGGGCAAGTCCACCTCTTTGGCTTCCATGATCGACTACCGCAACGAAAACAGCCACGATCATATCATCACCATCGAAGACCCGATTGAGTTTGTACACAGCCATAAAAACTGCATCATTACCCAGCGCGAGGTCGGCGTGGATACCGAAAACTGGTTTGCTGCTTTGAAAAACACATTGCGCCAAGCCCCCGATGTTATTTTAATCGGTGAGATCCGCGATCGCGAAACCATGGATTACGCCATTGCCTTCGCCGAAACCGGCCACTTATGTATGGCTACCCTTCACGCCAACAGCACCAACCAAGCGCTCGACCGCATCATCAACTTCTTCCCCGAAGAGCGCCGCACCCAGCTGCTGACCGACCTATCGCTCAACCTGCAAGCCTTTATCTCGCAACGCCTCATCCCGCGCGAAGGCGGCAAAGGCCGTGTGGCTGCCGTAGAAGTGCTGCTCAATTCGCCGCTGATTGCCGAACTGATCCACAACGGCGATGTGCATTCGATTAAAGAAATCATGAAAAAATCACAAAGCCAAGGCATGCAAACCTTCGACCAAGCTTTATACGAATTATACGAAAACGGCCACATCAGCTTTCAAGATGCCATTAAAAATGCCGACTCCGCCCACGACCTGCGCTTGGATATCCAATTGCGCAGCCGCCGCGCTCAAAACGCGGGGCCGGATTTGGAGCTGATTTAACCTGCCAGTTTGGTCAAATACCCGCTAGGCCGTCTGAAAGCAATGTTTCAGACGGCCTCTTGCTTCAAATACAAACAAACATGCAACCGCAGCCGGCATCACTATTTAATGGCAACTCAAAACCGTTCGTCATATAATCAACAGACTAAACTTATTCGGCAAATCCACTGCATATCAAAATGAACAATCAGCCAACCCGACTGCATTACTCCCCTGTGCTATTAAAGCTTTCCATCTGCTGCATGATCATATCCATAGTATTACCCGGCTTCTACACACATTATGAAACTTACTATGGTTTAAAAATCCTGCTAACCGGCTTATTTTTCGGCTGGTTATCTGGCCCCGGAGGGCTGGCTGTTTATGCCAATTTATTTTATATCCGTATTGTTTATAAATTAATAAAAGGCAAAAAATCTCACACCCATCCATTATTGTTTTCAAATATAGCCCTTATATTCTTAGCCGGCTGCACCGCTTTCTTCACTGAAGTCAACTCTTTAGGAAATCCAAAAGAAGTAGTTGCATGGGGCTGGGGAGCGATAATTTGGGGTATCTCCATCATGTTGCTGTATGCTGCCCAACATGTAAACTCTTCTCTCGTTATAAAACAACACACCATCCTTTGGCTTAGTGTATCCGTATTGATTTTGCTGAATGCGGGCATTTTGAAATACAACCTGTGGCAACGTGCCAATAACGACGAAAAAGCGCGCTACTTACGATTTGGTGCGGCATTTAATACAAAACCCCTATCCGGCATCCCCTATATCCCGTTTCCTGAACCGGAGAGCATACCCATCCATGCAAATACCTTATTTGAAATAAAGGGGGAGCTAAACTCAAACGGCAAACTCAATATCTACATTGATGAAAACGGCCATATCCAACGTGAACAAGATTTACCCGACCGTTTCAAATACGGCCAATACATTTGGGAAAATAAACGTTATGGTATTTGGTTTTTAAAACCAAGCTCACAGATCGCCGATTACACCCTACACATCCAACCCGGCACACATCAGGCAGAATTTTCACTTTCCACTCCGATTAAAACCTTGTGGAAAGCACCCGCAATCATTACGGAAGACCCATACTACTCATCAGGCATTTACCCGAACCATGACTCTGCCCTGAGAGATTTATTCATAGATTACAATAACTTATTGCTAAACAACCGACAAGACTCAAGCAAGCAACTCAATCACTATACCAGTGAAACAGCCGGCCTCAGCTGCCCCATTACCCACAACATAAAGGTTATGAATGTACCCGATGTTTTTAAGTGGCAAAATACACTCATGTGGCTTGAGCGGCATTCCGAATCACATGCCAAAATTCAACAATATCAATCATTTTGCTCGCCCAGCTATGCAATATTGCTCCCGCCTGCCAACGATGGATATCCCGACTATACGGAAGAGCCGGAACAAAACCGAACAGTAACCTTAAACGCATTATTATTCAGCCGGCCCGACATGCGCTTCATTGATAGGGTTAGCACTACTGTTACTGTTCCCAAACTATCAGACGGCGCGACATCTACAATAAAATATCTAAAGGTTATACCCCAAGCTGAGAAAGATGCCGAAACCAATGAAACTATTGAATACAGATTCAACATCGAACCCATTATGCCAGAAGAAAATCAATAGTTTCTTGCAATCCGCAGCAACATATACTGCATAACAAAGGCCGTCTGAAAACAAATCTTTCAGACGGCCTCTTCCAACCCAACAACTTGATCAGGCAAAAGGCTGCAATTGCTCGTTGATTGCCGTGCGCGCCAGATTATTCGCATAATTGCACAAAGTGGCCAACGCCACACCCAGTACCACTTCCAAAGCCTGTTGCTCGTTATACCCCGCATCAAAAAACGCCTGCAACTCGGCATCGCCCACATTGCCTTTATTCGCCATCACCGCTTGGGTAAACAAAGCCAAGCGGTTGAGTTTGGGGTCTTCTAACGCCTGCGTGTTGCGTAAAGCCTCAATCGCTTGCGGGTCGAGCAAATTCTTTTTCGTACTCAACGCAGTATGCCCCGCTTTACAGAAACCGCACCCATTCAACACCGCCGCCGTAATCTGCACCACCTCACGCTCGCCTGCGGTCAGGCTGGTGGTAGCATTTAACGCACCCACTTCCTGATACATCGCCAAGGCCGCCGGCGCATTGGCCAACACGCCGATCAGATTCGGCAAAAAGCCGTTGTTTTTCAAAGCCGTTTCCACACGGCCTTTTGCCGCCTCAGGTGCGGATGCCACACTATGCACAGTTAAACGGGCCATACTTTCCTCTCCGGTTTTTCGATTAAAGGGCCATTCTAGCAAGGCTGCCTGAAAGGCTGAAATAACCGTAAGCAATATGAAACAAAGGAAAAATTATATCTTGGCTGCTGTATCTGCTCAGATTGCGGTGCTTAGATTGCGGGTAAGATAAAGCCGTCTGAAAAACTTATGATAAGCATTTTTCAGACGGCCTCCAATTCTTACAGATCAATTGCCGTATCATGGCTGGAGTACGTGGTGTAAGCCACGCACGTGGTTGCAGGAAATCCAAAACACATATGCAAAACTACGTTGGCTCAGGTCTCAAAATATTGTTGCCGTAAATCATGACTTCAGAGCCTTTGGTTTTGTTGTATGCACAGTAGGATAAGAAGTATTCATCTTGACGGTAATTTTGGTAAATAGATTTAATCTCATCACAATTATCATACGAAACAATCCACGGCGTTTCGATTTTACCTAAAGCTTCACAAATCTGTACGTGATCATCATGATTGTAGAAGTTACGGTATAAGCCTTGGCCTTTGATATAGTAGGGTGGGTCGAGATAGATTAATGATGGCTGAGGCAATATCTGGTCGACTTTTCCCAGCAACTCAAGCGCATCAAGGTTATAGACATGAATATTGGCGGCATAATCAGCAATGCGTTTAATCAGGTTGGACAAACGTTCTTTATTAAACCGAGCATCCAATTTGTATGCCCCATTTTGGGCTTTGCCACCGATTACTCCAGCTTTCAAAATACCAGAACGATTGGTGCGATTTAAATAGAAAGTTGCAAAACCATGTTCCAGATCAGAATGGTTTTCAGGATGCTTCAGAATCAGCTTTTGCTTTTCCCATTCTTCAATGGTTAAAGGGACTTGCTGGAGTAGAGCCAAGAAATTACCAGTATTAGTTACAATGGCATGCCAAAAATTATAGATAGCCAAATCTGCATCATTAATATGGATGTCGGAAACATAGCCATTAAAAAGCAAATCTAAAGCCACACCAGCACCACCTGCAAATGGCTCCATGTAATGCCCGCCCTTAAGGTAGTTGGTTTCGATTACTGACTTTACAAAAGGGGCAAAAGCTCCTTTTCCTCCTGGGTAACGTAAAGGAGTTAGGGGTTTAGGATTGCCAGCCATATTTTTATCTGCATTTAAATTTCAAGCTTTGGGTTATTTGATATCGAAAAAAAATTAGCTTCCCGTCAATAACCATCATACTTTCTTTTTTCGCTTAAAAGAGTATGTTTTGGCCAAAGTTCTGGATCTAGCTTATGTAACAAGGCTACCTGACGAAAGCAATGACGTAAGTCTCCGTAGAATTTTTCCATTTCTTTATAATGGTTATCCAACCAAAAATCGAAAACTATTTTAAATTCTTCGAGATTGTCATTAAAAACCTTTTTATTTTCTTCTCGTCTTACTCCCGCAATAGATTCACCCTTTTGATTTAATTGTTTGATTTTTTCTTCAATCGCTGATATTTGTGGCTTGATTGATGTCTTGTAATGGTGCTTGGTTAATGCGTTGTTTAGGGCAACATCGGTATTCCAAAAGTTTTGGTTTTGATACATTTCAAAATTTAGGTCACTAAACAATTCATCGTAATAATCAAAAATCAATTGCTCAGGGCTTTTTTGACCAGGCAATAGAATAATGTTGTGCTTGGTTGCCTTTTGTCCAGTGTTGTCTCCATCCAATACACAAATTGCATTCATGATGTTTTTATCTAAATATTGATCTTTGAAAATCGCTTTCAGCACTGTGCAGCCTATATTAGCCTGTACGAAATGAAATTTATCTCTTAATTGTTTGAAGTACTGGCATCTGCTACTGAAATAGCCGAAAATTGCATCTAAAACTACCCGTGCCTCGTTATCTTCGGTAAATACGGGAATTTTCGACACTGAACTATAGCCTACTTTTTGAATCTCCTGTAAGTGGCGTTCAATTTTATGGATAGATGGATCAGGAAGTAATGATACATGATCATCTTGATGAGTAAGATAATTTAATTTTATATGGTTATGATAAGCGGGGCTTAATGCTTTATCTAATAAATATAGACTATGCGTAGTAAAGAAAATTTGAATTTTGTAGCTTTCTGAATATTCTTTTAGGGTGTTTAGTAGGCGAAGTTGCATAGCAGGATGAAGCGTTGCGTCCATTTCATCAATCAACAATATGGAAGCTGGCTGATCAAGGTTGTGCAAACTGGGTGCTTTTTCGTAGTAATAGCGAAGCAATACTAGATTTTTCAAGATAATAATCGCATTATCTTCACCAACAGAGGCGGTATTGGAGTCAATGCCCTCAGTATCGGTTAAATATTCTGTTCGAGTTTTGATATTTTCGATAATCTGAGGAGTTGATTCGGTTATCTTAATGCCAGTTATACGCTCTACTAACTTGTGAAAAATTACATTGTATTCTTTAGGCAGCTCTTTTCTGACCCCTTTCACAGGGATATCGTTTTTCATTTCTCCAAAAGGTAGCAATCTAGCTAAACTTAAATAAACGGTGCGTAAAGTCGGCAAACTTTGGCTTTGAGAAGATGAATATTTGGGAATAAGCCGAAAGCGTGAATGTGCATCGTCTGCTGAGTTTTTATTATGCCGCCTAAAACCAATAGATTGGTTATTAGTATATGCTACTTCAAAAAGTTCACCTGATTGGCCAGGGGCAGGGTCGTTATATTCTTTATCACCCTTGGTTAACATTTCGATTTTTGCATTGACTTGAGCTGAAATATTGTTGATTACGTTCAATTCGCTTGAAGGCTCTAGTTTGGTATTGGTGGATTTTTCTGCTTGAAATGCATTACTAATAAGATACAGAATCGATGACTTACATGTACCATTCAGTCCTGAAATAATATTAATATTATTGCAGAAATCTAGCTTTAAGGGAGCTTTTAAACGTCGGTATTGTGTGAATTTAATGCTCTTAATCATATCGAATTTTCCTGTAGATTAGATAAAAATCTATTTGTATTCAATGTCATAAAGTAATTCAATTTTTGCTTAAATTTCATCCTGACAAACAGTAATCAGATTTATACGTTAAATTAAAATGGATAGCAGTAATACTATACTAAGTTTGTTTATTCAACCCCTCCCACTCCTTCAACAACCTCTTCACCGACACCGGACTCGGCGTCTTCAACTCCTGCGCAAACAGCGACACGCGCAGTTCTTCTATTTGCCATTTAAACATCTTCAGGCCGTCTGAAACGGGTTGGTTTTGTTTTAAAAGTGATTGTACCTTGTCTTGCCACATCTGTTCCAACTCTTGAATATCGGCTTCGCGTGCGGCATCGCGGGCGGGGTTGGCGCTGTATTTTTCCATGCGCAGGGTCATGGCTTTGAGGTAGACGGGTAGGCGCGGCCATTGGCTCCAGGGGGTGCGGCCGGCGAATCCGGCGGACAGCAGGGTTTGGGTGCGTTCGCGCAGCAGGTGGGTGAGCGGGTGTTTGCCAAGTTTGCTGTTGAGTTCGGCGTAAGCGGCGGCGGTGTCTTGCAGGTAGCGGCTCATGGCTTCTTTGACGGCGGGCAGGCGGCTGCGGGCGCGTTTGATTTGTTCTTTGAAGGCTTTTTCGCTGCGGGGTAGCTCGTCGTCGCCGATAAAGGCGCGGTCGCAGATGGCGGCGGTGAGGTCGTCGCGCAGGGTGTCGGCGCTGATGTGTTTGAGCAGCATGGCGGCTTGGGTGAAGCCTTGGATGCCTTTGCCCAGGTCTTTCATGTGCTCTTTGAGCTGGAGCTGCATGAGGGCGATCACGCCTTGGCGGTGGGCTTGTTGGGCGGCTTCGGGGGTGTCGAACAGGCGCAGGGCGATGGTGTTGTTTTTTTCTTTTTGCAGGCCGAGATAGCCGGTGAGCTGTTGTTTGCCGCGGGCGAATTTGATGTTTTCAGGTAGCGTGCCGATGTCCCAATTGGTGAGGTTGTCGCGCTCGAATTCTTGGGTGTTGTCGCGGAAGGTTACGGCGGCGGCTTGGCCGAGTTCTTGCTGGAGTTTGGCTAAATCGCGGCCGGTGGCAAGCTCTTGGCCGCCGTCGTCGATGATGCGCAGGTTGAAATAGCAATGCTCGGGCAGTTTGAATGCGCTCCATTCGTCTTGGTCGATTTGCTCGAGCAGGCGCATGTTGCCGGCGGTTTTGGCGATAAAGCGGGCAAGCTGGGGGATGATCGGCTCTTGGCGGTTGGGGTTGCTTTCTAAAAATTGTGTGATGAAGTCGGGCACGGGCACGCAGATGCGGCGGATTTGTTTGGGCAGGGCTTTGATAAGCAATTGCAGTTTTTCGCGCAACATGCCGGGCACGAGCCATTCGAGCGCGGGGGCGTGGAGGCGGTTGAGCACGGTAAGCGGCAGGGTGAGGGTTACGCCGTCGAGTGGGTGGTGCGGCTCGAAGCGGTAGCTGAGTTTGAATTTGCCGTCGGCGTTTTTCCAATGTGGCGGAAACTGCTCTTCAGTGATGTGCGCGGCGGCGTGCTGCATAAGGTCTTCGCGGGTAAGGAACAGCAGGCGCGGGTTGTCGCGCTCGGCAGTTTTGAGCCAGCTTTGGAAGGTGCGGATGTCGGCAAGGGGCAATGGTTTTTTCAGACGGCCTGTGTGATGCGGGCTACCTGAAAGGCCGTCTGAAACGGGGGTATTTGGGGTAGGTCGGATACTGGTATCCGACATCTTATTTACTGCCTTTGTTTCTGCTGTGTTGTCGGATTCGAGAATCCGACCTACGTTTTCTGCACTTTCAGACAGGCCTGTGTTGTCGGGCAGGGAGGCCCGACCTGCCTTTTCAGACGGCTCGTAAAACTGCGGTAAACGCTGATTGTAAAACTCAAACAAGGCTTCTTCGTCCACCAACACGTCCTGCTTGCGCGACTTGTGTTCCAACTCACTGATTTCTTTAATCAGTTTTTTGTTGTGGATAAAAAAGGCCGTCTGAAGATTGCATTCCTGCGCCACCAGTGCGCTGCGGATAAAGATTTCGCGGGCTTCTTCGGGGGCGACTTTGCCGTAGGCGACCGGGCGGCGCGGCAGAATGGTCAGCCCGTAGAGGGTAACGCGCTCGCTGGCGACGACTTCGCCGCGTTTCTGCTCCCAATGAGGCTCGAAATAGTGGTAGCGCACGAGGTGCGGGGCTTCCTGCTCAATCCATTCGGGCTGGATGGCGGCGACATCGCGGGCATAAAGGCGGGTGGTTTCAGTGAGTTCGGCGGCCATCACCCATTTGGGTTTGGACTTGAACAGGGCGGAGGCGGGGAACAAATGAAAGTGCGAGCCGCGCGCGCCGGTGTAGTCATGGCCGTCGGGCGATTTCATGCCGACGTTGGCAATCAGGCCGGTCAGCAGAGCGCGGTGGATTTGTTCGTAGCTCGCTTCTTTAGCGGTGCGGATATGGGCGCGGTGCTGCTTTTTATCCAGTTGTTTTTGTTTGAGTTTGGCAGATAAATCTTGGTCGCCGGTGTTTTCAGACGGCCTCAGTTGCTCTTGTGCAGGAGGCCGTCTGAAAGCCCGCTCTTTGGTGGTCAAACCCATTTCCACGGCAATGTCGGCGAGCTGATGGTGCAGTTCGCGCCACTCGCGCATCCGCAGGTGGGAAAGGAAATATTGGCGGCACCATTGCACCAGTTGTTTGTTGGACAAACCTTTGTCGCGCTCGCGCTGGAAGCTGTCCCAAATATTGAGGTAGGCGAGAAAATCGGACTGTTTGTCGGTAAAGCGTTCGTGCGCTTTTTGGGCGGCTTCGCGTGCTTCGAGCGGACGTTCGCGCGGGTCTTGGATGGACAGGGCGGACACGATGACGAGTATTTCCGCCATACAGTCGTGCTTTTGTGCCGCCAGCAGAATGCGGGCAACCTTCGGGTCGATGGGCAGCCGCGCCATTTGTTCGCCGAGTTTGGTTAGGCGGTAACGGTTGCGGGGTTCAAGCAGGCTTTTTGTGTTGGCTTTCGTATCTTGCATAATTCGTAGATCGGGCATTTATGCCTCACATTGCGTTGTATTTCTGAATGTTGTCGGACATGAATGCCTGACTTATGTAATGTGTTGTGCCGGCTCAGATATTTCCGGTATGTGGATTGGGTTGAAAACCCAACCTTTCAGGCAGCCTCTAATTTTATTGGGTTTGCAACCCAAGTTACACGCGACTATGAGCTAGCTTCTTCACAATTTAATGCTTTCTTTAAATCTTTAAAATACAATTGCTGTTGCTTCCTCAAATATAACCCTACAAAAAGCTTAAATATGAATTTTTTAGACACAATATTTTCGGTAAAATCTAAAGTTGTTCTATCTCCATGAGAATAAAATTTCCCTGTCCAATTTCCTTTGATATTTTCATTTTCTATTTCAAATGCCCAACTTTGATTTTGAATACATTCTGTAACTTTAAAATATGTTTCAGTTCCATCTTTAGAAATTTCCACAAATTTATTCTCATCTATAATTCTTATACTTATTAAATCACTCCGCCAAGCAAAATCATTTAAATCAGTTACCTTATTCCACACTTTTTCAATTGGGCATAGAAGAGTAACCTTTATATTAGCAGTCGCCATACTGTTATCCTTTTCATAACGATTTAATTTTTTTCGTTACTATAACAAATATAACCATGCTACATTTTACTGTCTGAAGCATTTTCAGACGGCCTCTTCCACCGCCCCCAGTTCCAACAACACCTGAAACCCGTCATTAATATAACGCTGGTCAGGCGCTTCGAGGAACGGGAAAGCCGTCACATCGCCCAGTTTCAGCGCGGCCATGCGCAGGATGACTGCGGCCAGATTGCTGCGAATGATTTCGGGGTCGGTAAAGGCGGGACGCTCGTTGAAATCTTCTTCGCTATACAGGCGCACGGCTACGCCGGCGGATACGCGGCCGCAGCGGCCGGAGCGTTGACGCGCGGCGGCTTGGGAGATTTTTTCTACATGAAGCTGCTCCACTTTGGCGCGCGCGGAATAGCGTTTGACCCGTGCCAAGCCGGTGTCGATCACATATTTGATGCCCGGCACGGTGAGCGAGGTTTCGGCCACGTTGGTCGCCAGCACGATGCGCCGTTTGCTGCCGCTCGGGTGGAAAATTTTGTGCTGTTCGGCGTTCGACAAACGGGCAAACAGCGGCAGGATTTCGTCGTCACGGCGCAGCGGCGATTTGCGCAGGGCTTCGGCGGCTTCGCGGATTTCGCGCTCGCCGGGCAGGAACACCAGAATGTCGCCGTCTCCCAGCCGCGCCAGTTCGTCGGCGGCATCGACAATCGCGTCGGTCAGCTCGATTTCCGCTTCGTCTTCGTCTTGCGAATGCAGCGGGCGGTAGAGAATGTCGACGGGGAACGTGCGACCGCTCACTTCCAGCACCGACGCGTTGTTGAAATGTTTGGAAAAGCGCTCGGCATCAATGGTGGCCGAGGTGATGATGACTTTCAAATCGGGACGGCGCGGCAGCAGCTGTTTCAGGTAGCCGAGCAGAAAATCGATGTTGAGGCTGCGTTCGTGCGCTTCGTCGATAATAATCGTGTCGTAGGCGGTGAGGAAGCGGTCGGTTTGCGTTTCGGCGAGCAGAATACCATCGGTCATCAGCTTCACATAGGCATCGCGCGAGGTGTTGTCGTTGAAGCGCACTTTGTAGCCGACGGTTTGGCCGATGTTGCTGCCCAATTCTTCGGCAATCCGCTCTGCCACCGAACGCGCCGCCAAGCGCCGCGGCTGCGTGTGCCCGATCAAACCCGCCGTGCCGCGCCCGAGCTCCAAGCAGATTTTCGGCAGCTGGGTGGTTTTGCCCGAACCGGTTTCGCCGCAAATAATGGTTACTTGGTTGTTTTGAATGGCAGTTTTGATGTCGTCCAAACGTTCGTGCACCGGCAGCGTGCCGTCATACTGCGGCTTGGGCAGCGCGGCTTGGCGTTTTAAAAATGCGTCGTGCGATTTTTGGTATTTTTTCTGCACGGCTTCGATGCCGCCAAAGCGTTTGGGGTTTTTGAAGGCGTTTTGCAGAAAATGGCGGTCGCGGGAGAGCGTTTGGGTGAAGTCGGGCTGCTGCATGGTGTGTGTAAAAATCTAGGTAAAACAATGGCGGTAATTATAACAGAAGGCCGTCTGAAACTTTTAACCGGCCTTATGGTAAATGCGGTGTAAATTTAGTATGCTAGCGCGTGTATATAACGAAGGAGAAACAGACCATGAGCACTATCCGCCGCTTTTCTCTCGGCCTGCTGGCCGGTGCAGCATCTTTCGCCGCTCGGGCTGATCACTCACCGGCCGAAGAGCCGGTTTCGGCAGAAGCGCAAGCCGTCTCGGAACAGCAACCGGTTTATGTGCCGGTTACCCGCTCCGCCCCTGCCGAAGAGCAGGAACAACACAATACTTGGGTAGACAGAAGGCATAAAGATATCCGCAGCACTCTGAGCGGCTGGGCGCATAATATGGACGACTGGTTCGGCGACCCCGACCCCGACAACCCCGCTACCGCCAACCTGCGCCTGATTGTTGATACCTCATGGAACAAGCACGACGATTTTTCCGTGAAGCCCCGCGTTCGCGGCAAAGTGAAGCTGCCCGTGCTGCAAAAACGCTTGAACGTGGTATTCGGTGACGATTCGTTGGACAGCGAACCGCAGCAAACCGGCCATCTGTACGACGAAACCGTTCAAAACCGCCAAAAAACCTTCAGCAAAACCGAAACCAGAGAAAGCAACTCTTCGCTGGCCTTGCGTTGGTCGGATATCAACAAATACACCGGCATAGACACCGATGCCGATATCGGTATCCGCTCCGGCGATGATTTATATGTGCGTTTGAAAGGCAGCAAAGATTGGGATTTGGGCAACGATTTCAGCACCCGCGTCGAACAGATTTACCGCTACGGCCTCAAAAGCGAACACCACACCCGCTCCACTTGGGAAGTGCGCCACGGCAAAGCCGGCAAACCGTTTATCGCCAACCATTTGAATATCGAATACAACCATAAAGACCAAGACGAACATTGGACATGGGGCAACAGCCTCTACCGCCAACACAATTTTCCCAATCACAAACGTCTGAACTACGGTATCTACACGGGCGGCGACATCAAAAACAAAAAGGTAAAACTCAACAGCTACGGCCCGTTTGCAGGCTGGCGGCAACCGGTTTGGCGCGAATGGCTGTTTGTGCAACCTGAAATCAATTATCTCAACAACCGCAAAGAAAACCGCAAACACCATATCGGCGCATTGCTGAGGGTGGAGGCTTTATTTTAACGAAACCTTCTCGGGCTGAATTCGGATACGGGCTTTAAATCGACTTACCATCATTTAAAGCCCGGAATCTTTTGCGTGATTTAAGATAAAAATCGGGAGAGAACCTTAAAAAGCTTAATGCCGTCTGAAAGTTATAGTCAATCAACTTAATTTACTACGGCATTGCTGCGCCTTAGCTCAATAAGTTGATTCACATAGACTGTGCGGGTTTCGCCAAAACGCTTTCAGACGGCCTGATCGGCTTTTCGTAGATATGCTTTGGCTTTGCAGCATTCAGCCGCGCATAAAAAAACGCCGCTTGATATAAGCGGCGTTTGAACATATAAAAGATTATTTACGCAAGCCCAAACGGGTAATCAGATTACGGTAAGTGTCGGGCTTGGTGCGACGCAAGTAAGACAACAGGCGGCGGCGTTGGCTAACCATTTTCAACAGGCCGCGGCGGCTGTGGTGATCTTTGGGGTTGGCTTTGAAGTGGGGGGTCAAATCGTTGATACGGAAAGTCAACAATGCAACTTGTACTTCAGAAGAGCCGGTATCGCCTTCTTTGCGTTGGAAATCTTTAACGATTTCGGCTTTTTGTTCTACGCTTAATGCCATGATGGATAAACTCCGAATAAATAATAAGAACCTTTCGGTTCAGACAAGTTTGCCAAGCCTAAACCCGTGCAAACTCCTTAAACCCGTGTAAACGGACAGGCAATTATGCCACAACACGCCGCATTTTGCACAGGTTTATCAAATGGGGCCTTGCCATATGTTGCCGATTTTGCCCGCTTGACGTTTTTTCAGACGGCCTCGGCCTGCGTTCCATTCATCCGCAAAAGAAAGCTCAGCCTTTAAATACCGGCACGGCTTCCCATTCGTGCAATATTTTGGCGGCGATATTAATCACTCCGAAAGCAAATACCCACACAATCAGCCACATGCCGCCGTAAACGCGGTAACCTTTGTTTTCTTTAAATTTTTTGCGCGAGCGGTAAAGCAGCATCGAAGGAATCAAGGCCGTCCAAACCGTAGCCGCCAAGCCGACATATCCGATAACTTTTACAAAACCGGTAGGAAACAGCAAACAGCACACCAAAGGCGGCAAAAACGTGAGTGCCGCTGTTTTCGTGCGGCCTGCCGTGCTGTTGTCCCATTTGAACATATCGGCCAAATAGTCGAACAAACCCAATGTTACGCCTAAGAAGGAAGTAGCAATCGCCATATAGGCAAAAAACGACAATACTGCGGCCATGCTGCCCGTGGGCACAAACTTAGACAAAGTTTCAATCAACACCGAAACCTGCCCGTTCACTTCGATCACCGGCCCGAATGCGCTGCGCGGCAGGTTGCCTTGAATGGCCAACTGCCACAGGATGTAGATCACCAAGGCCATCAGCGTACCCCAAAACAAGGCGCGCGCAACTCTGGGGGCATCGCCGTTAAAGTATTTCAACAAACTCGATACGTTGCCGTGGAAACCGAACGATGCCAAACACACCGGCAAAGCGGCGGCAACGTAAATCCAATATTGCGTACCGGGTGCGGCATCGGTATCGAACAGCACCGGCAGCTGCACACTGCCGATTAAGCCGCCGGTAGCCCAGAAAAAGGCGATTACCATACCGGCAATCAAAATACTGGTCAGCCGGTCCACCCAGCGGGTCGATGCCCACACGCAAAACGCCAACACAAAGAAAAACAGCAGCTGCCCCGCAGGCAAGCCTACCTGCCCTTTCAGCAGGCTGCTCAAGCCTTTGGCGGTTAAATCGCCGCCTACGAAAATATAGGCGTAAGTGAGCAGATAAAGCACAAACGCCACGGCAAATCCGTTTATCGCATTCCAACCTTTGCCGAGCAAGTCTTTTACCATCGTATCGAAACTGGCACCGTGCGGGTAATGGGTATTCACTTCCAGCAACATCAAACCGCTCGACAACATAGAAAACCATGTATAAAACAACACCAGCAGCGAGCCGGTAAACCAGATACCCGACGTAGCGGTTGGATTGGCCAGCATACCCGCCCCAATCACCGTACCCGCAATAATCAATGCTCCGCCCACCAGCGACGGATTTTTAGCAGACATATTCATTCCCTTTGTTGCAACCATACGGGCGGGCCTTATCCGTGCCCGACACCTTTAACATGAAATAATATAAACAAAAATATAAAACAGCCCCCCGTGCTTTCGCAGCAAACGGCGGGCGGATATTATGCCTGATTGCGGGCTTTCTGACCTACACTTATCCGCTTTGTCAGGATAAAAAATTCAGACGGCTCCGAGAAGCCGTCTGAAATACGCTTACCAGCAATAATAGCAATACCGCCGGAAGGGGTAATAAAAACCGTCCCAATCGTGGTAATAACGCGCTCTTTCGAGTTCTTGGCGAGCAATATAGTTTTGCCAAGCCAATTTGTAGCAGGCCTGAAACATCGGATCGGACACTTTATCTATGTAGCGCAAACGAAACGCTTTTTGCTCTTTTTCGCTGCGGGGCGGCGAATCGAATTGTTCGCGCATCAACTCTGCGGTTTCTTTGTCGCATTGGGAAGCCAGCGATACCTGTAAATCCTGTTCGTATTTTTTCTGTGCAGCGTCCCTTGCAGCCCGCTGTTCGGGAGTAATGGCACATGCCGCCAGCAATAATGCGGCAGACAATAACGGGGCCGTCTGAAAAATCCTCATAACACGCTCCTTCGGCAAACAGAAAAGATGGGGTAAGACCTTTGCAAAACCCTCAGATGTGGATGCAGTTCAAGGCGTAGCAGCACAGCGAGTGCAGACATATCATACAGATAGGCAAACGAGCAAACAGCGCACAACGCAGAAATGCGCCGCAGATGGGGGTTTTGCAAAGGTCTCGGGGTGCGTACCCGCACCGGGTGTACCGCCGCAATGCCTTCTGACGATACGCCCTAGCACACAGTCCGCTTCATGTTTAAATGTACGCCTTTTTCTGCCACATTGCACGCGGTTTACCTATTTTATTGAGCAGAAACAATATCCGATATGAAATTTCATGCCGACGATTGCTAACTATAACGTGTTATTAAGGCCGTCTGAAAACCGGCCCGAACAGGTTTTCAGACGGCCGGATACTTTTGCAAACAGCAGCTGCCTGTTTATTCGGCATCCCATGCTTTATTGCGTTTCAGCAAAATCCGCACCGCGCCGTCGTTGCCTTTGTGCGGTTCCACATAGGCCAACACATCGGGATGGGCCATCAGCCAACGGCGCACCAGCGTTTTCAACACAGGCTTGTAGCCTGAAGACCCCAAGCCGCTGCCGTGCACGATTTCGCCGCACACGCCGCGCTTTTTGGTAAATTCGATAAACTCGTTCAATACTTCCTGCGCCTGCTCTTGGGTGTAGCCGTGCAAATCCACATCGGCCACCACCGGCCAATGGCCGCTTTGCAAACGGCGGATGTCGTTTTTGCCTTGGCCGTTTTTGCTGAACGATGTGGGCGGCTCGTCAAATCCGCCGTCGCCCACATAAAAATAATCTTCCGCCGCCAATGACGCTCCATCGGTTTTACGCGGCTTGATGGGGCTTTTGTCGCGCGGGGGAGCATAGCGGTTGCTGTTTTTCAGCGGCACGACTCCGCCCATTTCTTTGGCAAAGTCCACCTCTTCGGCAGCCTGTTTGCGCGCCTTTGCTTCGGCATCTTCCCGCTCTCGGGCTTCTTGTTTGGCTTGTTTGCCCAACGCTTTGAGCGCGGCTTGGAAATCGTTGTTCATGGGTTCGGCCTTCGATGGAGTCTTTCAGACGGCCTGATAGGGGCAGGCCGTCTGAAAATGGTTTGTGCTGTATTCAATGTCTTCGAGCAGATTTAGTTCAGTTACCTTTATGCCCTGCATAACGGCGCACATCGTCTATAACTTCTTTGCCGAAATCGGCAGATGCAATCATGGCGGCAATACGGGCGGCGGTATCGGCGGGACTGCTCAAACCGCCCTGCTCTTTCAGGTCGAGAAAACGCTGCCGCATCGGGAAAGCACCGTCATGCGAAGCACGGATTTCGGCCTGCATCGGCGTATCCACCACGCCGGGCGCAATAGAAGCGATGTAAACTCCGGCATGCTGTTCGGCGGCGATACAGCGGGCATGGTGGTCGAGCGCGGCTTTGCTTGCGCCATACACGCTCCAGCCGGGATAGGCATTGCGTCCCGCCCCGCTGCTGATGTGGACGATTTTCAACACGCTGCGCTTAGGCTTGCAGGCGATCAGATGGTTGGTCAGCAGCAACGGTGCGGCAATGTTTAACGATACGGCGGTGGAAATTTCACCGGCACTCTGCATACCCGCAACGGCATTCGGAGCAACGGCGGCCGCATTGTTGATTAAAATGATTTCGCGCGCGCCCGCCGAAAAATCATCTAACAGGCCGTCTGAAAGCAAAGCAGCCAATGCTTCTGCCCGACTTAAATCCACACTGTGCTGCAACAGATTTTCAGACGGCCCCAAAGCTGCCTGCCGTCGCGACAAACCCAATATGCGGCAGCCTGCCGACAGATAATGTTCGACCAACGCCAACCCTAAGCCGCTGCTGTGCCCGCTGATGATGACTCCGGTATCCATAAATGCTCCGCCGCTGAATGATTCTGAACAGGCTCCGATTGCCGCCGAAACGACACCGGCGGCTTTATTTTAGCGGCTTTTCCAAGCACCCGAAACCCGCGTTTCCGCAGCCTGCCGTATCCAGCGCTTTTATTTTGCGGTATATTAAACGCCTGTTTTCAGACGGCCTAACGCTATTTAGCCGCAACATAAAGGAATTTCCGCATGTTCAAACGCCCCGAAGAATTGATCTTAGCCACACTTGCCGCCCTGTGGGTTGTACTCACTTACCTGATTGCCAATTATTTCGGCGCGCCGATGCAGACCAAACTGCTGATCAGCGCGCTTACGTTAATTTGTTCGGTGGTGTGCTTCGTATTATGGCAGCGCAATTTGAGCCGCAACATTTGGCCGTTTTTCCTCGGCCTGCTCACCGCCTGTTGGTGGCCGTATCTCGACTGGGTTGCCGTACGCGATATTCTCGTTTCAGGCGGCACGATTTCGGCCGACACCATCGTGATTGCCAAACCGTGGTATGCCACTTGGACATTCAAATGGATTATCGCCCTCGCCCCCGTGCTGCTGGGCTATGCGGTGAAATGGAAACTCCGCAACGGCAGACAAAAAACCATTGATTAACCGTTCGTTTCACAATCATCCGTCCATGTAACAAAGGCCGTCTGAAAAACTTTTTCAGACGGCCTAAAACATTCCCATCGGCAATGCCATTTATTTGTGTTTATAGAACAAACTCTTGAAATAAACATCCGCTCCTTCGCGCAGCAACACCAACGTTACCGCCGCCAACGGCAAGCCGATCAACATGCCCACGAAACCCATCAACTGGCCGAAGGCCATCAACGAAAAAATCACCCAGAAAGGCGACAAACCGATGCGGTCGCCCACGATTTTCGGCGTAATGAAGAAGCTCTCCAAAAACTGGCCGACACCGAACACCGCCCACACCATCAACAAACCCTGCCACGAACCGAATTGCAGCAAAGCTGCCAACGTTGCCAACAGCAGGCCGGTAAATGCGCCCAAATACGGCACAAACACCAAAATGCCGGCGATCATACCGATGGCGAAACCCGAATCCAGCCCCGTGAGCATCAAACCCACGCCGTAAATCACGCCCATAATCAGCATGACCAACAGCTGACCGCGCAAAAACTCGCCCAATACCTTGTCCATATTGCCCGCAATGCGCGTGTAAGTATCAATAAAGCGTCTGGGAATCAAAGCCTTGATCCCGTGCGACCACCGCTGCCAATCGAGCAGAAAATAATACAGCAGAAACGGCAACAACATCAGGTTGGTCAACCCCACCGCCACATTGCTGCTTTGGCGCATCAAGGTCGGCGCAAGTCGGCGCAAAGCATTGTTCAACTCGCCCGTATGCGATTGAATCCACAGCGTAATACTCTGCACATCAATAGTTGCATGCTTGCCGGCCAGCTTATCGAGCCAAGGCAGCAGTTTGCCCTGAACAAAATTAATAATCTGCGGCACACGGTCGATCATATTGTTAAACTGGCTGATCAGCATCGGCACGATAATCAGCATCAACGCCAGCAGCAGCATCAACGCGAAAACCATCACCATCATCGAAGCCGGGCCGCGTTTTACACCTTTGTTACGCAGCTTTTCCACCAGCGGATTCAAAATATACGCCAACACCGCTGCAACAATAAACGGCGTCAGAATATTTCCGAGTGCATACAGCAGCCACACCAGCAGCAGCAACACCACCGTCATCACAATCCACGGCTTCGCGCCGCGCGCTTTTTTATGATACATAGTTTTTCCTGTGTGTAATCAAACGCATCTCTTAGCCGATGCGCGCAAAACGGTGTGAAGCATACCAGTTTCAACCGCATTGCGCATCAGGCTTCCGACAAACGGAACCGAGCATATCCGCAAACGCCTGCGGCAGAAACCGCCCCGAGCCGGCGCAACCGAAAACGGGATAAAGCTGTATAATCGGCGCGAGGTAACTTATAATCCCAGCCTCAATCGGCCTTCATGAACAAAGATTGAATTTCTACTGCAACCACCCGCTTATCAAAAGGAAAAACATGAGCATCAAATCGGACAAATGGATACGCCGTATGAGCGAGCAACACGGAATGATTGAGCCGTTTGAGCCGAATCAGATTAAAGAAATCAACGGTAAAAAAATCATTTCCTACGGCACTTCAAGCTACGGTTACGATATCCGTTGCGCCAATGAATTTAAAATTTTTACCAACATCAACAGCACGATTGTCGATCCCAAAAATTTCGATCCGCGCAATTTTGTAACGGTTGAAGACGACTACTGCATCATCCCGCCCAACTCTTTCGCACTGGCACGCACGGTTGAATATTTCCGCATCCCGCGTAACGTGCTGACGGTATGCCTGGGCAAATCCACTTATGCCCGCTGCGGCATTATCGTGAACGTAACGCCGTTCGAGCCTGAATGGGAAGGCTATGTTACGCTGGAATTTTCCAACACCACCCCGCTGCCGGCCAAAATTTACGCGGGAGAAGGCGTGGCTCAGGTATTGTTTTTTGAAAGCGACGAAGTGTGCGAAACCTCTTATAAAGACCGCAACGGCAAATATATGGGGCAAACAGGCGTTACCTTGCCCAAAACCTGAAGCATCAACCCGATACCCTTATGCAAAACGATGCCGTCTGAAACGTTTCAGACGGCATCGTACTTTTCATTGCGGCTTATGATTTGGAATCGGGGTAAAACAGCGAAGATTTGTTTTTTTCAAACTCTTTCTGCTTTTCAGGGTTTTTGAATTTCACTTCAAACAGATTTTCACGGCTGAACGTATGTTTGATTTTCTGCTTGACCTCAGGGCTTTCCTGAACATAGTAAAGGCCGCCCAATAACGCCGCCGCTGCAACAAAAACAGTAATACGCATGATTCCCTCCTTTTTCGATTCTTTTTTGGAGCAACTTTTCATCTTTAAAAAAGGATAAATCGGATGCCGTATTCTCAAGCAAATATCACTCAAACGGTTGCATATCTCACCGAGCGGAAAACAATCAACTTAAGTAATCACTTTGATTATAAATAATTTTTATCTGCCAAAAATCTTATATTCTTCTCTTAAACCTGCTGTTCTGTGAGCAAGCACAGCTTTTTTTACTGTTCGATAAAGCCCTAACACGTTTCATATTTTAGGCCGTCTGAAAACCTACTGAATCTTTTTTGCCGAAACAAGTTCGGCAAATATCATCAACCTATTTTCACGTTAACCGCCTGCTTCCGCTCGGCCAAATCGTCTATCCGCACGCAGATGATTCGGGCGGCAAGTTTACATAATTAATATCTGTTTTTATTATTATTTTATAAATGCCTCGTTTAAGACAGAAACACCCCCGCATATTGTGCAAACCCGACACGAACACGCATTCTGCCGCCCACTCTTTGGCACAACGCGCGAAAATTTCAGCACCTGCCATCGGGTTTCAAACAAGTCGGCCGCCTATGACGTATCAGCAACAGGCAAAATGAAAAAACCTAACCTGCCCGTATTTCGCGCTTTTCCATGCCCGATACCTCAACTTTGAGAAAAGTTGACCTGAATCAAATCCAAATAATTATTTTTATCTATAATGTGTTTCAAATCTAATAACAAATATCACCGGGAACATTATGGAACTACTCAAAGAATTATTTGAATCGCCTGTGGGCATTATGTCGCTGCTGACGATTCTTTTTGTGATTGTGATTGCAACGGTTTTATTCTTCTGGGTGAAAAAACAAGCTGACAAACCTAGAAACTGATTTTTTTCATCTCTTTCCTCTTGATGTGTGTGTGTTTGGGTGTGGCGGTCTGCCACCCCTTTTTTTTGCCGATACCTTTTCAAAACTCTTGCTTTTCAGTCAAACCAAACCAAGCCGAACAATCAAAAAAACATCAGGCCGTCTAAACAGTCAGAACGGCCTGATGTTTTTAAAGCTGCCCGAAGGCTATTTTTCCAATTCCGAAAGCAGTTTCTCATGAATACCGCCGAAACCGCCGTTACTCATAACCAACACATGGTCGCCGCTTTGCGCCTGCCTTACAATTTCCGCCACAAATGAATCAAAATCCTTGCCGACGTAAAGCTTGCTGCCGAGCGGAGCGAGTGCGGCGGCAACATCCCAATCCAACCCGCCTGCATAGCAAAACACTTGATCGGCTTCACGCAGGCTTTCCGGCAACGCTTCTTTCATGGTGCCGAGTTTCATGGTATTCGAACGCGGCTCCAATACGGCCAAAATCCGCCGGCTGCCGATTTTCTGCCGCAAACCGGCAACGGTTGTGGCGATGGCGGTGGGGTGATGGGCAAAATCATCATAAACCGTTACGCCGTTTGCCACGCCTTTGGTTTCCATGCGCCGCTTCACGTTTTTAAACTGCCCCAATGCTTCGCAGGCCGTCTGAATGTCCACACCGGCATGTCTCGCAGCGGCAATAACGGCCAAAGCGTTCATGCGGTTGTGTTCTCCTATGATTTGCCAAGCAACATGTCCTGCTTTTCGGTCTTCGAACCAAACGTCAAACGAGCCGTCTGCCTCTACATTGCCGATCTGCCAACCGCTTTCTCCGCCGAAATATTCCACGGGTGTCCAGCAGCCTTTGTTTAAAGTATCGCGCAAGCTCTGTTCGGTGCCGTTGCACGCGATCAGCCCTTCAGACGGCACGGTACGCACAAGATGATGGAATTGGGTTTGAATCGCGGCCAAATCGGCAAAAATATCGGCGTGATCGAATTCTAAGTTGTTGAGAATACAGGTGCGCGGGCGGTAGTGGACAAACTTGGAGCGTTTGTCGAAAAAGGCCGTGTCGTATTCGTCGGCTTCAACCACAAAAAACGGAGACTTACTGTTCGGATCTTGACGCGGAGATTGCGGCAGGCGGGCGGACACGCTGAAATTTTGGGGCACGCCGCCGATGAGAAAGCCCGGAGCAAGCCCTGCATATTCCAACACCCAAGCCAGCATGGATGCCGTGGTGGTTTTACCGTGCGTTCCCGCCACAGCCAACACCCAGTGCCGGTGCAATACATTTTCGGCCAACCACTGCGGGCCGGAAATATACGGCAGGCCGCGGTTCAATACCGCCTCTACCACTTCCATGCCCCTTTTGGCTACGTTGCCGATCACATACACATCGGCTTGAAAGGTATCAAGCTGTTCGGCATCGAAGCCTTCGTACACATCGATACCGAGTGCTTCGAGTTGGGTGCTCATCGGCGGATACATCTTGGCATCGCATCCGGTTACTTTGAATCCTGCTTCTTTGGCAATCGCCGCCACGCCGCCCATAAAGGTTCCGCCGATACCGATAATGTGTATGTGTTTCATATGATAAGTGGTCTTAACAAAAAAGCTTATTATATCGTGAATCGCTGCCAAGCCGATATATGCGCCAAACGGGAAAGGCAGGCAAGAGCCGCTGTTTTTTGTTGCCGATACCTGTCAGTTTCAGACGGCCATGTTTTAAATGCCGGCGATATTCTGCCGATAGCCGCCAAACGGTCGAAAAAACATTTATTCGCACCGCATCTGTTTATTTGCCCTGAAAACACACCGCAAATTTAAATTTTTCTCGCACAACTTTACATAAATCAGTATGATACCGTACATGGCGGTTTTTTTACCGACTGCAAACAACCTGCTTCGGTGCGTTTAGAGCCATCCTTTTTCAAGCCGGCTTCTTTTCAAACGCCCGCGAAGCAGCCGTGCCGGAATAAATGTTTCATCAAACATCCGGCGTAAAACATACTTTAAATTATTCACGAGGTACGATTGTGTCTGATTCAAATCAATCCAAGCGCGAAACCTTCTCAAGCCGGCGGGCGTTTATGTTTGCCGCCATCGGTTCGGCGGTCGGTTTGGGCAATATCTGGCGTTTCCCTTACGTTACTTATGAAAACGGCGGCGGTGCATTTATCGTGCCTTATTTGGTTGCATTGCTGACTGCGGGCATCCCCCTGCTGTTTTTGGATTACGCTTTGGGCCACCGCAACCGCGGTTCCGCACCTTTGGCCTTCCGCCGCGTTAACAAAGCTTTCGAGCCTTTCGGCTGGTGGAACGTACTCACCAACGTAATCATCTGTATTTATTACGCGGTGATCATCGGCTGGGCGGCCAGCTATACCTATTACTCGCTTATCGGCGCATGGGGTTCCGACCCGCAGGCATTCTTTTTTAAAGACTATCTTCAAATGGCCGACGGCGTATCGTTAGGTTTGGATTTTGTCGCCAAAGTCGCCGGGCCGCTGGTGGGCGTTTGGATTTTTACCCTGCTGATTTTGGCATTGGGCGTACAAAAAGGCGTGGCCCGCTCTTCCAGTTTCTTCATGCCTTTATTGGTGGTGATGTTTTTGATTATGGTGGGAATTTCCCTCACTTTGCCGGGCGCGGAAAAAGGCTTGAACGCGCTGTTTACGCCTGATTGGTCTAAATTGTCCGAACCCGGAGTGTGGGTTGCCGCATACGGCCAGATTTTCTTCTCGCTCTCTATCTGTTTCGGCATCATGATTACTTATTCGTCTTACCTGAAAAAGAAATCTGACCTGACCGGCACCGGTTTGGTAGTGGGTTTTGCCAACAGCAGTTTTGAAGTATTGGCCGGCATCGGCGTATTCGCCGCTCTCGGCTTTATGGCGGCCGCCAACGGCAAAGAAGTGAGCGAAGTTGCCTCTTCGGGCATCGGCTTGGCATTCATCGCTTTTCCGGCCATCATCAACCAAGCCCCTTTCGGCGCTTTAATCGGATTGCTCTTTTTCGGCTCGTTGGTGTTTGCAGGCATCACTTCGATGATCTCGATTGTAGAAGTGATTATCGCGGCCATTCAAGACAAAATGAAACTGGGGCGGGTAACGGCAACATTTACCGTGTGTATTCCCATGATGATCATTTCCACCCTGCTCTTCGGCACCACCACGGGCTTGCCGGTGCTGGATGTGATGGATAAATTCGTTAACACTTACGGCATCGTGGCAGCAGGTTTCTTATATGTCTTGGCCATTGCCGCCAGCAAAAACCTGCCGGTTTTACGCCGACACATCAATGCCGTTTCTTCCTTCAAAGTCGGTCCGATTTGGTATGCCTGCATCGGCATCACCATCGTTATACTGGGCTACATGTTGTTTAAAGACACTTCCGCACTGCTGGAGAAAAACTATGAAGGCTATCCCGACTGGTTCTTAAACATCTTCGGTTGGGGCATGTCGCTGGCTCTGGTTGTATTGGCTTTGGTTTTGTCGGCAATGCCTTGGAGAAAAGAAGAAGCCTTCAATCCTGATGAAGAAAAAGGAGATCAAGAATGAGCAGCACCGCAATCATGATGCTTATCATCACACTGGTTATTATTTGGGGCGGATTCCTAGTATCCATCATCCGCCTGCCTAAAGAATAAAACAAAATAACCATCTGAAAAGCCAGAGGCCGTCTGAAAATTTCAGACGGCCTCATCGCAACAAATATAGTTAATCAACACATTTTTAATACAAGGCAGCAAACTTGTTCAAGCCTTGCCCGTGCTGCCGAAACCGCCCTCTCCGCGCTCGCTTGCGGCAAATTCTTCTACCACTTTAAACGAAGCCTGAACCACAGGCACAATCACCATTTGGGCAATCCGCTCAAACGGTTGGATCACAAATGCTTCTTTACTGCGGTTCCAAACCGATACTTTTAATTCGCCTTGGTAATCCGAATCAATCAAACCGACCAAATTGCCCAGCACAACGCCGTGCTTATGCCCCAAGCCTGAACGGGGCAACAATACCGCAGCATAATCGGGATTGCCCAAATGAACGGCCAGCCCCGTCGGCACAAGAAACGTCTCGCCCGGTTGCAGCTCCACGGCCTCGTCGAGGCAGGCACGCAAATCCAAACCGGCCGAACCGGGCGTAGCGTAAGCAGGCAGCTTGTCGGCCATCTTGGGGTTTAAAATCTTCAATTCCACTTCTGTTTGCATCACATATCCGTTATCAGGGTTAAAGCCGCTCATTATACACAAAGGCCGTCTGAATTTTTTCAGACGGCCTTAAAGCCTTAGAAAATCGGTTGAGCCGATTCGGGCAACAAATAACCGTTTAGCCGATTTCGGCAGCGTATTGCTCGGCAGTCAGCAAACCATCCAAATCGGCAGCATTGGCCGGTTTGATTTTGAAGAACCAACCTGCGCCGTAAGGCTCGCTGTTGGCCGTTTCGGGCGCATCAACCAAAGCTTCGTTGATTTCCACCACTTCACCGGCAATCGGCGCGTAAACGTCGGAAGCCGCTTTTACCGATTCCACCACACCGGCCTGCTCTTCGGCGGCCAGATTCGCACCCACCTCGGGCAGTTCCACAAATACGATGTCGCCCAACAACTCTTGCGCGTGTTCGGTAATGCCCACGGTTACGGTGCCGTCGGCTTCCAAACGCAGCCATTCGTGGCTGGACACATATTTCAATTCAGCGGGGATATTGCTCATGGTTTGTTCTCCATAGGTTTCAAAATTAACACTGCCGTTAGTCAATTAACACATTTTTAAGGCAGCAAGGCGCAGCAACGCCGTAGTAAAAGTTAAGTTGATTGACTATTTCTCGCATTGCTTGGTGGTTTCATTATAGCTGCCGCCTTGATCCAAGCAAGCGTCTTTCGCATCGCAGCCGGCTAGGGCCAGCGACGACAAAACAGCAGCCAAAAATAATATCTTACACATCGTGTGAATCCTCTTGTGTTCGGCCTTATGGTCAGCCTGTCTGAAAATACCGTTTTATCTTTTTCAGACGGCCTCTTGGTTTAAAGGCCGTCTGAAAACGCAGGATTATAGCTGTTTATCGGCAAGCGCCAACTTATCCAAGCATTGCACGGTATTTTTCTTTAACGAACCGTCCGGCTCGATAATGTCGTCTATCAAACAAACGCCCTGATTGCAGGATAAAACGTAATCCAACACCCGCGCCTCGCCGAAATTCTCAAAAGAAACATAAACCCGCCCGCTTTTCGTCAGCTTGTATTGAATCGTGCGGGCGATTTCCTGCCTGTCGAAATCCTGCCCCTGAATCACATAATCATAATCCATGCAGGCCACGCCTTCTGCTTCCGCCGCTTTGGAATCGCGATTAAGTACGGCGCGGAAATCGGGCGTAAAAAACTGCTCCGGCTTAATCTCTTCCGCTCCGTCTCCTTCCGTATAGTGCGTATACAGTTTTTTCACTAAGTCCAACTTGGCCTCATCAGCGGCGCGGCTTTGTTGGGAGCAAGCCGCCAAAGCAAACGGCAATAAAACAAACGGGAGTATTTTCCACATAAAGGTTTTCATCATTTCTGCTTTTTATTTAGCCGGATAGCTTATCCGATAAAACGCATATTGTCGGCACCAACCTAACAGGCCGTCTGAATGCGGCACTTCCTTGCAAAAGGGAACGAAGTGCCGCGCGCTTCAGATTAAATATTGGTTTCCAAATAAACCATCTGCGTTTGCAGATACTCTTCCAAACCGTGTTTGCCGTCGGCACCGCCGATACCCGATTTTTTCCAACCGGCATGGAAACCCTGCATGGCCTCGAAGTTTTCACGGTTGATGTAGGTTTCGCCGAATTGCAGGCGGCGGGTTACATAGAAGGCTTCGTTCAGATTGGTGGTGTACACCGAGCTGGTGAGGCCGAATTCGCAATCGTTCGCCAACGAAACGGCTTCGTCCAGCGTTTCAAAAGTCGCAATCGGCAGCACGGGGCCGAAGGTTTCTTCTTTCATAATGTCCATGCTGTTATCGACATCGGTCAACACGGTCGGCTCGAAGAAATAGCCTTTGCCCTCGGCGCGTTTACCGCCGCACACCAGCGTCGCACCTTGCGAAACGGCGCGCTGAACTTTTTCCGCCACTTCCTTCACCGCGCGCTCTTCAATCAGCGGGCCCATTTCCAGCGCGCCTTCAGCCGCTTCGGCAGGATTGCCGAAACGCACCGCTTTTATGGCTGCGGTCATCTTCTCGATAAATTGATCTTTAATGCTCTTATGCACATACACGCGTTCGGCGCAGTTACAGATTTGGCCGGTATTGCCCACGCGTGAAGCCACTATCGACTTCACCGCCAAATCCAAATCGGCGTCTTTCAACACCAGCGCGGGTGCTTTGCCGCCCAATTCCAGCGACACTTTGGTGATGTTTGCCGAAGCCGCTTCCATCACTTGGCGGCCGGCTTCCACCGAACCGGTGAGGCTCACCATTGCGACTTGCGGATGCGATGCCAACGCATTGCCGATTTCCGCACCCGGGCCGTTCACCACGTTGAACACGCCCGCAGGCAGGCCGACGCTGTGCACGATTTCCGCAAAAATATGACAGTTGATCGGCGTAACGCTGCTGGGCTTAACCACAATCGTATTGCCCGTAACCAGCGCAGGCCCCATTTTGCGGGCAATCAGGAAAAACGGGAAATTCCACGGCAAAATACCGCCGATCACGCCCAACGGACGCTTAAACAAGAAAATATTTTCTTTCGGACGGTCGCTCTGAATAATCTCGCCCTCATAACGGCGCGCCCATTCCGCCTGATAATCCAGATAATCAGCGGTAAACATCACTTCGATACGCGCCAAATCTTTGGTTTTGCCGCCTTCGGCCACAATCGTATCGGTCAACTCATCCGCACGCTCGCGAATGCCCGCCGCGATTTTACGCAGATACGCACCGCGCTCCACTGCCGGCACACGTTCCCACGCAGGCTGCGCCGCATAAGCCGCCGCCACCGCTTTTTCCACATCGGCACGGCTGCCCTTCGGTTCCCGCGCAATCACCGCTTCGGTAGCCGGGTTCAACACATCGCGGTAGCTGCCTGCAAAATCAGACACAAACGCACCGTTGATATACATCGCCAATTGTTTCATGCTGTTACTCCTTTTTCCTTTATAGTGTCGGATGATTTTTATAAGTATGTGTGGTTTGGGCGTAAAGCGGAAACGGCTCTTTTTCTTGTAAAGTGATTCAAGCTGTTTCTCAGACGGCATCTTAGAAACAGATAGATATAGGTTTCGTTAAGAGGCCGTCTGAAAGTTTAGCAAGTATAGGTTAAACAACTCCTGCCAGCTCTGCATAGCAACTGTATGGTCAACCGGTCAGCAACAGCAAACACGGGTAACCAAACAACTTGCAAGCTACGCTGCCCAAATGTAGGTCGGATTCTTGAATCCTACAAAATGGGGAAATGCCTTGTTCAAGAAAAACAGTTCAGACAGCCTTGAAGGATTTGTCGGATACGAGTATCCGACCTACGCTTGCTTGTAAAGTGATTCAAGCTATTTTCAGACGGCATCGTAGAAACAGATGGATATAGGTTTCGTTAAGAGGCCGTCTGAAAGTTTAGTGTTGGTAAAACAATTCTTGCTTGCCTCGCGTAGGGTGTGCGGCTCAAGCCGCGCACGCGTTCTCAACCATTCCCAACCAACGCGTGTGTGCCGGTGGCACGCACCCTACTCGCTGTATGGCCAACCAATCAGAACAGCAAACACAGGGAACCAAACAACTTGCAAGCTACGCTGCCCAAATGTAGGTCGGATTCTTGAATCCGACAAAATAGAGAAATGCCCTATTCAAGAAAAATAATTCAGACAGCCTTGAAGGATTTGTCGGATACGAGTATCCGACCTACACTTGCTGAACCACTTTTCTTTTCAGACGGCCTCTTCATACTCAAGGCCGTCTGAAAACTCCAAACCTCAATCAAACTGCTTCTGCCCATTCCGCACAAACGGCAGTTTCAACACGCGCACATCCACTTCCTTGCCGCGAATCGCCACTTTGGCCGCGTCGCCTTCAAAGGCTTTGGGCACGCGGGCGATGGCGATGGATTGTTTCAGGCTGGGGGAAAACACGCCGCTGGTGGTGATGCCTTTGCCTTGTTCGGTAACGACTTCCATGCCTTCGCGCAATACGCCGCCTTTGGCCAGCAGCAGGCCGACTTGTTTCACGTCCACGCCTTTTTCTTTGAGGGCGACGAGGGCGGTTTTGCCGATGAAGTCGCGGTTTTCGTCTTTCAAGTCCACCGTCCAGCCCATGCCGGCTTGCAGGGGGCTGGTTTCGTCGTTCATGTCGTGGCCGTAGAGGTTCATGCCGGCTTCCATGCGCAGGGTGTCGCGTGCGCCGAGGCCGCAAGGTTGCACGCCGGCTTCGCGCAAGGCGGTAAAGAAGGCGGTGGCTTCGGTGCCGGGCAGAATCACTTCTACGCCGTCTTCGCCGGTGTAGCCGGTGCGGGCGACAAACCAGTCGTTGCCTAAATCTGCGCCTTGGAAGGGCTTGAGCGCGTTCACGGTTTCGGCCCATTCGGGTTTGACGGCGAGCAGTTTTTCAATGGCTTTGGGGCCTTGCACGGCGAGCATGGCGAGATCGTAGCGGGGGGTGATTTCGATGCCGAACGCTTCGCCTACTTTGGCAAATTGTGCCAAGTCTTTTTCGCGGGTGGCGGCGTTGGATACGATGCGGTATTGGGTTTCGGCTTCGTTGGTGCGGTAAACGATCAGGTCGTCCATCACGCCGCCGTTGTCGTTGAGCATGGCGGAATAAAGGGCTTTGCCGACGAATGAAAGTTTGGCTACGTCGTTGGCGAGCAGTTTTTGCAGCCATTGCTTGGCTTGGCTGCCTTTGATGTCGGAAACGAGCATGTGGGATACGTCGAACATGCCTGCGTCGGTGCGCACGGCTTCGTGTTCTTGGATTTGCGAGCCGTAGTTGACGGGCAGCTCCCAGCCAGCAAAATCAACAAGTTTGCCGCCTGCGTCTTTATGGGCTTGGTTGAACGGGGTGGTTTTGAGGGTAGTCATTGCTCTGGTTCTCCATAGTTTAAGGGCTGCGATGCTTTTCACGCGCCCCTATCTGTCCTTGAACCTGAGATTTTCGGCAACAGGCCGTCTGAATCGAATGCCTGCGTGTTCGCCCGAATGTTTTCAGACGGCCTTCTCCCCTTCGGTGGGCGCAGCCGCGCCGCTCTCCAGATGATTGTGATGAAATGCAGTCCTTTTGCCTGAGCGATTTAAGGGTGTCTGCGCCTTCGGCGGCTTGCCGTGCAATACGGTGTCGCGCTCTCCTGCATTGCGCCTGATTATGGCGGGATTTTCGGTTGCGGGCAAGTTTCGTTTATTTATAAGGTAAAGGTTTTGAATCGGGGGCGAACACACAGGGTAAAAACGGCGAAAACGCTCGCATGCTCAAACGGATTGTAACCTTTGCAAAATACCTAGATGTGCACGCGGTTCAAAGGTCTTTGATTGCGTGCGATGCCCTCAAACGGCCAACCCAAACTCCCGAACAGCAGAGAAAATTAAAAATACTGAAAAAATACAAAACAATATGAAGCTGAAAACTGTGTTTATTATCACATAATATTTTAAAAAAATATGTTTTTTAGACTATTGTGCGTTAAGTTAAATTATTTTATATTAAGCTTGCAGTCGGAATATAAACCAAACCAAAACCATAAGAAAAAGGGCAAGAAAATGGCACAAATCACTCTGGATAAAACCGATTTAAAAATCTTGCAGGTATTACAAGAAAACGGCCGCCTGACCAATGTGGAGCTTTCCGAGCGGGTGGCATTGTCGCCCTCTCCGTGTCTGCGCCGTTTGAAGCAGCTCGAAGATGCCGGCATCATCCGCCAATATGCGGCGTTGCTCTCGCCGGTGGCGGTCAAACTGGGGTTGCAGGCTTTTATCCGCGTTTCTATCGATAAAGCGGTGGAGGCGCGAGACGACTTCTCTTCTGCGGTTCAAAACTGGCCGGAAGTGTTAAGCTGCTTTGCGTTAACGGGAGAAACCGATTATCTGCTTCATGCGTTTTTTACCGATATGAACGCGTTTTCGCATTTTGTGTTGGATACCCTTTTATCGCATCCCGGCGTGCAGGACGCGAAATCCAGTTTCGTATTGAAAGAAATTAAAAACACCACCGCCCTGCCTTTGGGGCATTTACATCAAGATTAAGACAACCAACGCCATAAAGGCCGTCTGAACCGTTCAGACGGCCTTACTTGTATCTGTACAACACCACCTTACACGCATTGGCATCCGGCAAAATAGCAGCTTTTTGCCCGCCCGAAGCTGCATCTCTTCCGACAATACCCGTTAATCCGTTTTGACACCTTCCCCACCACCCAATAAATCGGGCGTTATTGTTTTCATTCGGGGTAAAAAACCTTATCATTACAAGTTATTCTCAGATAATGCAGTTTTTAACCGATATGACTATTTGCAACCAAACCGTAATCGAGCACACCCGCCAATGGCTGGAAAAAGCCGTTATCGGTCTCAACTTGTGCCCTTTTGCCAAAGCCCCTTATGTTAAAGGGTTGGTGAGGATTGAAGTCAGCAGGGCCAAACATCTCGACGGTTTTCTCGAAGATCTCGACCGCGAACTGCAATTATTGAGCAGCACTCCGCCCGAAGAGTTGGAAACCACTTTACTGGTGCACCCCGATTTATTCGGCGATTTTCTGCTATTTAACGATATGCTTGATTTTGCCGAGCAGGCGGTGGCGGATAACGGCTTGGAAGGGATTATCCAGATTGCTCCGTTTCACCCCGAATTTCAATTTGAAGGCACTCAAGCAGACGATATTACCAACTATACCAACCGCTCGCCTTACCCTACGCTGCATTTAATCCGCGAAGACAGCATCAGCAAAGCAGCCGAAGCATTCCCCGATGCCGAAGCGATTTTCGGCCGCAATATGGCTTTGCTGCGAGAAATGGGGCATCAAGGCTGGAACGATTTAAACATTGCACGTTGCACGTTCGATAAGCATAACAACAAACACAAACGCTGAAACCTTTACTCACTCACAACACAACATCAAGAAAAACATGATATTACGTCCTCTATTCTGGCTTTTCGGTGCGATTGCGCTGTTATTGGGCATTATCGGCATCTTTCTGCCGATTCTGCCCACCACCCCGTTTGTGATTCTGGCCGCCGCCTGCTGGGCGCGTGCTTCACCGCGTTTCCACCGCTGGCTTCACCAACACCGCTTTTTCGGCCCGATGGTCAAAGATTGGGAAGAACGCCGCGCCGTACCGCGCCGTGCCAAATATTTCGCATTCAGTATGATGGCCTTTTCTTGCTGCCTGATGCTGTATCAGTTTCCCGAACGCTGGTGGGTTGCCGCCGTTTCGGCCGTATTCTGCTTCTGCGTAGCCGTTTGGATGTGGCGTCTGCCCGATGCCTGAATAGGTATATTCAACCAAGGGATTCGCACTGGCTTGCCGACATTTTATGCCATGATTGTTTTCAGACGGCCTGATTGCTGAACAGGCCGTCTGAAAACACGCTGCGGCAAAAGCTGACACACCCGCATCTTTCATTTACAATTTGCCCCTTTCGTAGCCGGAAAATCGGTGGATACACACCATTCAAAGTGTGTTTAACCATCAACATGCGGCAAAACCGATATGGCAAACGGTTGCCTTACCGCTATGATTCATCGAAGCCTTAGGTTTCGGCCGTGCGCGGCAGTTTTTTCCCGCCGTGTATTTCGACGACCCTCCACCATAAGGAATAATAAATAATGCGATTATCCACCGCACTTCTTCCCCTGCTGCTTGCGCCGGCACCTGCGATGGCAGCATCTCTCGACGGTGCCACACTCAGCCTGATGTGGGGCATCCCTTTCGTTCTGATTCTGCTTTCCATTGCCACCGGGCCTTTGCTGTTTTCACATACTTGGCACCACCACTTCGGCAAAATCACTGCCGTTTGGACTTTGCTGTTTTTGATTCCGTTTATTTTCGTATTCGGTTTCGGCGAGGCCGTTCATACCGTTGCCCATGCTTTGGTGGCCGAATATATTCCGTTTATCGTGCTGCTGTTTGCCCTCTACACGATTTCAGGCGGCATTTTGGTGTGGGGTAATCTGCACGGCAGCCCCCGCCTGAATACGACCATTCTGGCCATCGGCACGGTGCTGGCATCGATTATGGGTACGACCGGTGCGGCGATGCTGCTGATCCGCCCAATTCTGAAAGCCAACGACAACCGCAAACATAAAGTGCATGTGGTGGTTTTCTTTATCTTCTTGGTAGCCAATATCGGCGGCGGCTTGACCCCGCTGGGTGATCCGCCGCTGTTTTTGGGCTTTTTGAAAGGCGTCGACTTCGGCTGGACCGTGCAACACATGATGGTGCCGGTGCTGATCAGCTCCGTATTGCTGCTGATTCTGTTCTACCTTGTAGACAGCTATTTCTTCTCCAAAGAAGACGAAATCCTGCCTAAAGACCCTTCTCCCGACAGCAAACTGAAAATTTTCGGCAAATGGAATTTCCTGCTGCTGGCCGGCGTAGTGAGTGCGGTATTGATGTCGGGCTTATGGAAACCCGACCACCCCGGCATCAATGTTTTGGGCACTCCCTACCTGCTGCCCAACCTGTTGCGCGATATTATTCTGGTTGTGTTGGCTCTTATTTCGCTTGCCATCACCGCCAAACAAGTACGGGCAGGTAACGAATTCAACTGGGATCCGATTCTCGAAGTGGGCAAGCTGTTCTTAGGTATTTTCATTACCATCGCGCCTGTAATTGCTATTTTGCAGGCAGGTGAAAAAGGAGCGTTTGCCGGATTGATTTCGCTGGTGCACAACGAAGCGGGTGATCCTATCAACAGCATGTATTTCTGGATGACCGGCATATTGTCTGCCTTCTTGGATAACGCGCCCACCTACTTGGTATTCTTCAATATGGCCGGTGGCGACGCCCAAGCATTGATGAGCGGCCCGCTGTTCCACACTTTATTGGCTATTTCAATGGGTTCGGTGTTTATGGGCGCATTGAGCTATATCGGTAACGCGCCGAACTTTATGGTGAAAGCGATTGCCGAGCAGCGCAAAGTCAACATGCCCAGCTTCTTCGGCTACATGGCTTGGTCTTTCGGCATTCTTGTACCACTGTTTATCCTGCACACTTTAATTTTCTTTGTGTGGGAATTGCTGTGACACTGTTTATATTGTTTTAAACACAGAGGCCGTCTGAAATCATTCAGACGGCCTCTGTGCTTTACCACAACCATTCGGGCGGTTGCGGCGTTGCCACCCCCCACTCCGGCGGATAGTCCACACCGGTCAGATACAAACCGTCCGGCATCAGAGTGGGCGGCGCATAAAGCCTGCTGCGTTTTTCCATTAACGCTGCAAAATCTTCCACACTCAACCGCCCGTCGCCCACATACACCAGCGCGCCCATAATATTGCGTACCATATGATGAAGGAAGGCATTGCCGTGCAAGTCTAAAGTCATCAAAGCAGGGCTGCCTTTGAGTTCGGCACTGTAAATGGTTTTAACCGGCGATTTGGCTTGGCACTCAGCCGCTCGAAAACTGGAAAAATCATGCTCGCCCACCAATAAAGCCGCAGCTTTGCGCATGTTATCCAAATCAAGTTGGCGGCACACCCACCCCACTCTTCCCTCCAATAAAGGGCTGCGCACGGCCGAAGACTGCAATACATAACGGTAACGGCGGCCGAACGCATCGAAACGGGCATGAAAACGCGCATCTACCGGTTGGGCATGCCACACGGCCACTCCCTTAGGCAAATGAGCATTCACACCCCGTATCCATGCTTGGGCGGGGCGCTTTGCCGACGTATCGAAATGCACAACTTGCGCCGTTGCATGAACCCCCGTATCCGTCCGTCCGGCCACCACCGTGTGTATCGGCTCTCCGGCTATACAACTTAAGGCGTATTCCAAGGATGCCTGTACCGTAGGCACACCCTGCACCTGTTTCTGCCAGCCGTAAAAAGCTTCGCCGTTATAAGACAGCATCAGCACCCAGCGTTGGGAAAATCGAGAAACCGTTTCTTGAACCATAAAACCCTAATAATGCACTTAAGCGGTTTAAATGCGTAAAATGTAAAAACACGCAAGTATAGCGGAAAAAGCAGATGGCGATTAAGGCGGGTTTTCAGTTTACTAATCGGCCTGCATACGCCGCCATAACGGCTACATTTCAATATAAGTCGATAAGCATAAAATATCTGCTTGCACCGCGCTATTCACGCAAATACGATACTTCCGATTTTTAGCCGCTGCTTCATCGCGCACCACATTTCTCTTTATAAATACACCTCAAACCAAACGGTTAAAAGTAAACCTATCTTTGACAAACCTTAACTCTTCCCCTAATATCAGCAAGCTAACCCGCAGGCAAATTTTTGTATGTGGTTTGATTTTTATGGTTTTACCGGAAAGAAAAATTTATGGAATGGGTATTTAACAGTTATTACACACTGATTGCCGCTACCATTGTTTTGCTGGTTGGCAAAATAATGGTAAACAAAATCAAAGTATTACAAAATTTCAACATCCCCGAACCCGTCGCCGGCGGCTTGGTTGCCGCCATCATCCTATACGCTTTACACTCTTTTTACGGTGTCAGCTTCAAATTTGAAAAACCGCTTCAAGATACCTTTATGCTGATTTTCTTCAGCTCCATCGGTTTGAGTGCAGACTTTTCCCGCCTTAAAGCAGGCGGCCTGCCTTTAATCATCTTTACCGCCATTGTCGGCTTTTTCATTTTCATTCAAAACGCCGTCGGCGTCGGCTTGGCCACCGCACTCGGTCTCGACCCCTTGATCGGCTTGATGACAGGTTCCATTACCCTCACGGGCGGTCACGGAACTGCCGGCGCATGGGGCCCTGATTTTGAGAAAAACTTCGGCTTAACCGGCGCAACAGGCTTGGGCCTTGCCGCCGCAACATTCGGCTTGGTGGCCGGCGGCTTGATCGGCGGCCCTGTATCCCGCCGTCTGATCAACAAAATGGGCCGCCAACCTTTGGACGAAGCCAGCATCAAAGCCCAAGAAGCCGCTTATGACGACGACGATCCCGGCAAGAGCACCGAAGATTTGTTTGAGCATGCCGAGCAAACCCGTCTGATTACCGCCAGCTCGGCAATCGAAACCCTTGCCATGTTTGCAGCATGTTTGGCTTTTGCCGAAATCATGGACAGTATCGACAAAGAGCATCTCTACGATTTGCCCAAATTCGTTTGGGCATTGGGCGGCGGTGTGATTTTGCGCAACATCCTGACCATCGTATTCAAATTCAATATGTTCGACCGTGCCATCGACGTGTTCGGTAACGCCTCTCTGTCGTTATTCTTGGCCATGGCTCTGCTGAACCTTAAGCTGTGGGAACTGACCGGTCTAGCAGGCCCCGTAACCATCATCCTGCTGGCACAAACCTTGGTTATGGTGCTTTACGCCACTTTCGTTACCTATGTTTTGATGGGTCGCAACTACGACGCCGCCGTATTGGCGGGAGGTCATTGCGGTTTCGGTATGGGTGCAACCCCCACGGCCGTTGCCAATATGCAGTCGATTACAGAACGCTTCGGCGCATCACACAAAGCATTTTTGATTGTGCCGATGGTAGGTGCTTTCTTCGTTGACTTAATCAATGTGATTATCCTTACCGGTTTTGTAAACTTCATCAAATAAACTGAAAGCAAACTAAAAAGCACCTGCAACAACCTTACCCGTTGCAGGTGCTTTTTGCTATGATGCCGTCTGAAATCCAATTTATGAGGTTTGAAAATGTATAAAAAACTACTCACTTTATCCCTGCTCGCCACCGCACTTGCCGCATGCAGCGACGACGCGCCCGTTCAACAAACCAACAACACACTTGAATGCAGCAACCCTGCCGTTGCCCACAACATACGCACCAACATCCAAGAAATCATCAAACAAGAAGCTCAATCCTACGCACGCAAAGACAGCCGCCAGTTTATCGACCCCGATAAAATCATCGCCGCCGCCACCCAACTGAATATTTCGCTGGATAATCCGCGCACAGAACAACGCAACGGCAACACCGTTTGCACCGCCGGCTTGAATATCCGCATTCCCACCGATATTCTCAATACCGCGCAAACGAACAGCCCGCTGCTGTACAGCAACCGCACCATCAGCCAACTGATGCAAGAACGGCTTACCGGCGGTCAACTCACTTACGACGACAAAGGCGGCTTCTCACGCCCCCTATCTTATACACTCGCCCATTCAGACGGCCAAACCACCGTTAATTACGAAGACAACGGCATCACCGTAGCTGCCCAAAACATCGCAACCGCCCTCATTCCCTACGGTATCAAAAGCATCCTGATGATAGACGGCAAAGCAGTGCAGCTTAAAGATGCCCTCAATGCCAACAACCAACCCTATTCCGACCCGCCCCAAGCCGACCCCGAAGACATTCTCGAGAACAATGCCGCCAGCAACGCCTTCGATAACCAAGAAGAAGCCTCTCCGCCCGAGATACTCAGCCCCGAACCCAAGCGCACAGAAATCACATTCTCTGCCAACGAACTCGAGCAGGCCAAACAAAACAACCAAGCGGCAAACAATGAAATCAACCGCCTTTGGAACAACATGGAGCAGCCCGTTCAAAGAGAATTGCTAAGCGAACAACGCAGCTGGATTCAAAGCAAAACCAACAACTGCCGCCAAGCAGCCGCCCAAGCCGAAAGCACCTTGCAAGCAGAATACCTGCGCCTGCAATGCGACACCCGTATGACGCGCGAACGCAGCCAATATCTGCGCGGCTACACCATCCACTAACCCACTATTCTTAAACTGTGTATCAGGCCGTCTGAAAAACATTTTTCAGACGGCCATTTAGTACATAAACCCCGATACTACATAAAATAATCAACAACATTACCGCCATTCATAGTAAAATTTCCAACATGCACTACGACCATATAACTTTCCATACCGAAGAAAACTACCCATCTGATTTGCCGAAAGAAAATGCAGCAAATCACATGGGTTATTATTATAAATGGGCCGTATCTCAAAACCTCCACAGCCCAGAAGCAGAAGCATTGCCCCGATTTACAGAACTGCAAAACGGCACATTTTCCGGCGCAGAGTTCGTTCTAACCCAACTGGGCGGCGGCATAGACACCACCTGCTTCAACGATCTGGGCAACCGCTTCACCCAATACTACTATCATGATGAAGAGGAAGGTTACGGCAATTTTATGATCGACTACTTTCTGGCTTTAGGCATTGAAACAGAAGAACACTTTTATCACACCCAAAACACCCGTGAGAATCAGCAGATTTTGAACCGGGTTTTTCAGAAGGCCTTTGAAGAATGGCAAGACAGCCTAAAATCCTAAACCCCTAATATAAATAACAAAATAACATTCATTACAAACATTACTCATTTATCCGACGGAATAATTATGGCGACTATATTAGTAACAGGAGGTACTGGATTTATCGGCTCCCACACCGCAGTTTCTCTTGGAGAGGCAGGCCACGAAATTGTCATCATCGATAACTTGTCTAACTCGTCTGCCAATATCCTGCCCCGCCTTGAACACATTATAGGCAGCCCTGTTCGCTTTTATCATGGCGATATTCGAGACAGAGCGCTGCTCAAACAGATTTTCAACACCCATAAAATCGAAGCCGTCATGCATTTCGCGGGCTTAAAAGTCGTAAATGAAAGCATACAAAATCCACTCGAATATTACGACAACAATGTGTACGGCAGCTTGGTATTATTTGAAGAAATGAGTAATGCCGGGATATTCAATATCATATTCAGCTCATCAGCGACCGTTTACGGCATTCCTTCCCGAATGCCGGTAACAGAAGCCATGCCAACAGGCGCCACAACCAACCCATACGGTCAAACAAAACATATTGTAGAAAAAATACTTCAAGACATGGCTGCGGCAGACCCGCGTTGGAGCGCCGTTATATTGAGATACTTTAACCCTGCCGGAGCTCATGAAAGCGGATTGATAGGCGAAAACCCAAACGGAATACCCAACAACCTTCTTCCTTATATCTGCCAAGTCGCATCAGGAAAACTCAAACAACTCAGTATTTTCGGCAACGACTATCCAACTTCGGACGGTACCGGGGTGCGCGATTATATTCACGTCGTCGACCTGGCAGAAGGCCATCTGAAAGCCATGCAGGCAAAGCAAAACCAACCGGGTTTGCATATTTATAATTTAGGTACCGGCCGAGGCTATTCCGTGCTGGAAGTCATCAAAGCATTTGAAAAAGTTTCAGGTATCACCATTCCCTATACCGTCTGCAAAAGGCGCGAAGGGGATGTTACAGAATGTTATGCAGACACAAAAAAGTCAGAAAGAGAATTAGGGTGGAAAGCCAAGCGCAACATCTACGATATCATGCAAAATGCTTGGAAATGGCAAAAAAACTTTGCTAACGGGTGCAGCGGTTCCAATTAACCCCCGACCTTTTATCCGTGGATATCGCGATTATTTCACGTCATTCCGAATAACTCGAAAATAATCATTTTTTTATACTCTACAAAACACTTTTGGCTATTTTTATGAATAAAACAGTTATTCTTGCCGTTCCATTCCTTTACGGCCTTGATCAGTGTATAGAAAAAAATTTACGCCATCACGGATACAACGTCATCAATCTTTGCTATGACGACAGGGATACATATTATCCCACGCTTAAAAGCCGCTTACTCTCTGCTTATCATAAACACATTACCCAAAACAGCGACTACAAAAAGAAACTAAGATTTGATGTTTCATATTTACTGTAAAGATGACCGTGCTAAAAACTTATTTGGATCAGACGGCATCAACTACCTAAACCGTGAAACCGTCTTAAGCTTTACAGACAACTTAAAAAAATCAGCCACATGCGGAGTAATAGTCGATTTCGTCAGCCCCGACCATAACGGATGCTCCTTCAGAATATTTGATGCTCTCAATTACAATAAAAAATTAATCACAACCAATCCCACGGTAACAGAATATGACTTTTACCATCCGGATAATATTTTTGTTTGGGATACTCGAAACAGCGATGAAATCAAAAGCTTTTTAAATAGGCCCTATCAAGAAATTGATTATCGCATTAAAGAAAAATACGGGTTCAAGCATTGGTTGGATCGTCTTTTACACCATGAAACGCAAAACCAAACCGAAAAACAACCATAATGGTTTGATATATCATACATACGCTTAACTCAGATACTTTTTAAACGGCAACCTTTATGCGCAGTAAAAAAATAGCTTTTTTATATGAAGTGTTTCAATTTAAAAAATTATTGAAACAAATCCATTCAAATGTCGAGCAAGCCGATATTATTTTTTTCTTCCCTGCTTATCACTTAGGTGGTGCCGAGCGGGTGCACGCAGATATTTTGGAAACATTTTCTCAATATAAAACTTGTTGTTTCATTACTGAAAAATCTAAAAATGATTTTCTAAAAGAAACTTTTTACCAATATACCGATATTATCGAATTGGGCGCGTTCCGCAGCTTAGTATACAAATGGTATGCAAAAAAAGTTGCCGGATTAATCAACCGTAAGAAAAAAGCCATTATTTTCGGTTGCAACTCCTCGTTTTTTTACAGAGTGCTCCCTCATGTGCAAAACCATATAAAGGTGGTTGATTTAGTTCATGCTTTTTCATTTGAATATCCCTGGGCTGCTGAAAAATTAAGCCTTCCGGTTTTGGAAAAAATTGATACGCGTATTGTTTTAGGAAAAAAAACGTTCGATGATTTCAAACAACAGTACCATGAAGAAGGAAAAGACGAAAATCTCTTATCGAGGATTATGATTATTCCCAATAAAGTCGATACCCCCGATACTTTTCCACAAAAGCCCGACAACCCCAATCTAAAAGTATTGTTCGTAGGCAGAAATTCATCCGAAAAGCGTCCCGAAATATTTTTGGAGATTGTAAAAAAATCCTATTCATTACAACTACCGGTGGAATTTACTTTAATTGGCGATTTCGATAAGTTGCATGTTTCCTACCCCAATCTTCACATTGCGGGCAGCATCAAAGAAAAAGAGAAATTGAACCAATATTATCTGGAAAGCGACTTATTGTTGATAACTTCATGGCGTGAAGGTTTTCCAATGGTTATTTTAGAAGGAATGGCTTATGGTGTCGTACCCGTTTCAACCAACGTGGGCGAAGTGCCGGAATTCATCAATGATAAAAACCAGAATGGCTGGATCATACAAGACGATTCCATCCCTCTGTATCTCAACAAAAAAACGGTTTCATTAAACGATTTCATGCCTTGTGTGGATAAATTCATCGAATGTATAGCGCAATCGGCAAAAAACCGTACCCAATTGAAAATATTTCAAATGAATGCCTATCAATCGGTTAAAAGGGATTTCTCCGCAGCTGCCAATCGTAAAGCATATCTAGATATGATGGCTATTAATGGATTAGATAAAAAATATGAAGCTTAAAAAACGTCTTCAACAACAGTTTTGGCAATCTTTAGTAGCCCAAAAGTTAAAAAGAACTTTACTCAAAAACAACAGACAAATTCCTGTAATCATTGTGTCATACAACAATGGGGCATATGTTGAAAACATAGTATCCCAAATGAACCGGTTCGATATTATTCCTATTGTTATAGATAATAAATCCACACATAAAAAATCTTTGCAAATTCTGTGTCAGTTACAAAATGACCAAAAGGCAGATATTGTTTTCAGCCCTTATAATTTCGGCCATTTGGTCGGTTTTATAGGAAGAATTTATGAAGCGTTACCCGAAGTGTTTGCTTACAGCGACCCCGACTTAGAACTTTCACCCGATCTGCCGCATAATTTTCTGGAAATATTGGCAGATTTAACCAAGGAATTTTCAGTATATAAAGCAGGCTGCGCTTTATCTATGCCTCCCCAATCAAGCGATAATAATCAAGCTACACAATTCATCCATAGAAAACAAAAAAAACCATTTGCTTATCCGCAAAAACCATTCACACCTGTGCAATGGGAAAAACAATTTTGGAGATTTAAGATCGAGCATCCAATATGGGAAATTTATGCCGCCAAACTGGATACCACGTTTGCCGTATACAGAAAAAGCAATTACCAATATGATTTTTTAGATGCTGTAAGAGTAGCCGGGGTATTCACAGCTGTTCACCTGCCTTGGTTTCCCGAATCCGACATAATGTGCGCCGAAGATAAATTAGAATATTTCAATAAAAACGAATCTGCGACTTGGAAAAATCAGTCATAGCTAAATGATTAAGAGATAAGAAACATGAAACTCCTCATTACCGGCGGAGCCGGCTTTATAGGCTCCGCAGTTATCCGTCACATCATCAACCACACTCAAGACAGCGTGGTCAACCTTGATAAGTTGACCTACGCAGGCAATCTTGAATCTTTGGCTTCGATTGCAGACAATCCGCGTTATACATTCGAACAGGCAGATATTTGCGACCGCTCTGCGCTTGAGCGGATTTTCTTTTACCATCAACCGGATGCCGTTATGCACTTGGCCGCGGAAAGCCATGTCGACCGCTCGATCGACCGGCCGGCGGCGTTTATTGAAACCAATATCGTCGGCACTTATACCTTGTTGGAGGCAGCACGGGCATACTGGCAAAACATGCCGTCTGAAAAACAGGCGTCGTTCCGTTTTCATCATATTTCTACCGACGAAGTGTATGGCGATTTGCACGGTACCGACGATTTGTTTACCGAAACCACGCCTTATGCGCCCAGCAGCCCTTATTCCGCTTCCAAAGCCTCCAGCGACCATTTAGTAAGGGCATGGCGGCGCACTTACGGCTTGCCTACTTTGATTACCAATTGTTCCAACAACTACGGCCCTTATCATTTTCCTGAAAAACTGATTCCTCTGATCATTCTCAATGCCATCGGCGGCAGACCCTTGCCCGTTTACGGTAACGGCTTGCAGATACGCGATTGGCTGTTTGTCGAAGATCATGCGCGGGCTTTATATGCCGTGATCACACAAGGGAAAATAGGGGAAACCTATAATATCGGCGGCCATAACGAAAAAACTAATCTCGAAGTGGTGCAAACCGTCTGCAAACTGCTGGAAGAATTGATGCCCGAAAAACCCGCCGGGGTTCGAGCCTATGAAGATTTGATCACGTTTGTCGCAGACCGCCCCGGCCACGATGTGCGTTATGCCATTGATGCGGCCAAAATCAACCGCGAGCTTGGCTGGAAGCCCGAAGAAACTTTTGAATCGGGTATCCGTAAAACCGTAGCATGGTATTTGAACAACCGCGGCTGGTGGCAACGTGTGCTCGACGGCTCCTACCGGCTCGAACGCTTGGGAGTGGCAAAATGAAAGGCATTATTCTCGCAGGCGGTTCGGGTACGCGGCTCTATCCGATCACACGCGGCGTTTCCAAACAACTGCTGCCCGTGTATAACAAACCGATGATTTATTACCCTTTGTCGGTGCTGATGCTGGCCGGTATCCGCGACATATTGGTTATCACCACGCCCGAAGACCAAGCTGCTTTCCGCCGCCTTTTGGGAAACGGTTCCGATTTCGGCATCCGCATCGATTATGCCGAGCAACCCAGCCCCGACGGTTTGGCTCAGGCTTTCATCATCGGCGAAACCTTTATCGGCAGCGATAAAGTATGCTTGGTGTTGGGCGACAATATTTTTTACGGCCAATCGTTTACTCAAACCTTGCAGCAGGCCGCCGCGCGCGAATCGGGGGCAACGGTTTTTGCTTATCAGGTAAAAGACCCGGAACGCTTCGGCGTTGTGGAATTCGATAAGACATTTAAAGCTCTGTCTATCGAAGAGAAACCGCAAAAACCTAAATCGGATTGGGCGGTAACCGGCCTCTATTTCTACGACAATCGTGTAGTCGATTTTGCCAAGCAGGTTAGGCCGTCTGAAAGGGGCGAACTGGAAATCACCAGCATCAACCAAATGTATCTCGAAGACGGCTCGCTCAACGTGCAACAACTCGGCCGTGGTTTTGCCTGGCTCGACACCGGCACGCACGACAGCCTGCATGAAGCTTCTTCGTTCGTCAAAACCATCGAGCATCTGCAAAACCTGCAAGTGGCCTGCCTTGAAGAAATCGCGTGGCGCAACGGTTGGCTTTCCGACCAACAACTCGAAACGTTGGCAGCCCCGTTGTGCAAAAACGATTACGGCCTTTATCTGATGCGTTTATTGAAAGCCCGTGAACATGGCTAAATTTTTGATTACCGGCAAAAACGGTCAAGTCGGCCATTGCCTTACCCGCCTGCTCGCCCAGCGTTCCGACCAAGTGTCGGCTCTTCATTCCGCCCAGCTCGACATTACCGACCGCGATGCTGTTTTTCAGACGGCCTTAAGCTTCCGCCCTGACATTATTATCAATGCGGCAGCTTATACTGCCGTAGATAAAGCCGAAAGCGACAGTGATCGGGCGTTTGCCGTCAACCGCAACGGTGCGGCATATTTGGCCGAAGCCGCCCAAGCGTGCGGAGCGGCCATCATCCACCTTTCGACCGATTATGTGTTTGACGGGCAAAAACAGCAGCCCTACTCCGAAACGGATACCCCCTCTCCCCAAAGTGTTTACGGAGCAAGCAAACTTGCCGGAGAACAAGCCGTTCAAGCCGCATGTTCCCGCGCCGTGATTATCCGCACTTCATGGGTGTTCGGAGAACACGGCCACAATTTCGTTAAAACCATGCTCCGGCTAGGAAAAGAACGCGATACCCTGAATATTGTCGGCGACCAATACGGTGCGCCCACCTACGCCGGCGACATTGCCGCTACCCTGATACACATCGGCCGCCGCTTATCCCAACAAGACCACGGTTACGGTTTATACCACTATTCGGGCAGCCCTTATGTCAGCTGGTATCAATTTGCCCAAGCTATTTTCGATGCGGCCGCAGCACAGGGTCTGCTCGATCGGATACCGGAGCTCATCGAAATCGACACAGCTTCCTACCCTACACCGGCAAAACGCCCTGCCTGCTCCCGCCTGAACACCCATAACATTCAGACGGCCTTTGGCGTTCAACCCAGTAACTGGCAGGCTGCCCTGCATGATTTGTGCCCATATATGCCTGCACCTTAACGATGCCGTCTGAAAAATTCTTTTACCCGACCACACCGATATGAACATCATCTCCACCGCCATTCCCGACGTAAAAATTCTCGAACCCAAAGTATTCGGCGACGAGCGCGGTTTTTTTATGGAAACCTTCCGCGACCAATGGTTTAGAGAAAACGTCTGCAACCGCACTTTTGTGCAGGAAAACCACTCCAAATCCGCCGCCGGCGTTTTGCGCGGCCTGCACTACCAAACCGAAAACACCCAAGGCAAGCTGGTGCGGGTGATTTCCGGCAGCGTGTTTGATGTGGCTGTGGACTTGCGCCGCTCATCGCCCACTTTCGGCCGTTGGGTCGGCGCGGTTTTATCTGCCGACAACAAACGCCAACTGTGGGTGCCGGAAGGCTTTGCCCACGGCTTTTATGTACTGGGAGACGGCGCGGAATTCGTGTATAAATGCACCGATTACTACAACCCGCAAGCCGAGCATTGCCTGTTGTGGAACGACCCTTCTGTGAACATCCGCTGGCCGCTCACGGACGAGCCGCAACTGTCGGCGAAAGATGCGGCCGGCAAAACGCTTGCCCAAGCCGTTGTTTTTGAATAATGTCGGTATTTCCTTTTCAGACGGCCTCATCCGCTCTAAGGCCGTCTGAACATTTATGTGAATCATTGTGAACCTTATGAACCCTATCGCCATCAGCATCAACCGATTCAACCGAGGCGGCGGCATGGAAAGCTATACTTTCGACATCGTCCGCGCGCTGGCCGCACAAAACATACCCGTTCGCGTTTATGCCTCAAGGTTCGACACTTCCCTGCCCGAATACGCGCAAATCGGCGCGCAAACCGTTAATCAGAAACGCATTCCCAAAAAGCTGCGCCCGTTTTTCTTTGCACGCCAACTTCAAAAACTGCGCCGCAGCGGCGAACGGCTGATCGCCTGCAACCCCGGCGACCACGCCGATATTTTCGTGTGCGGCGGCACGCATTTAGGCTATCTGCGCGGTATGCAGCAACAGCCTACCCTGCTCGACAAACTCACCATCCGCCGCAACCGCACCAATTACCGCACCGCCCAATCCATCATGGCGCATTCCGCTTTGATGCAGCACGAGCTGGTCGAACTCTACGGCGTGAACCCCGACAAAATCCGCGTGGTGTATCCGCCTGCCGACACCGCACGCTTTTCCCCCGCCCGGCCGGAAGATATTGCCGCCCTGCGCCAAAAATACGGTTTCGGCGAACACGAAACCGTGTTCCTCTTCCCTTCCACCGGCCACAAACGCAAAGGCTTGGACATGCTCGCCGCCTTTTTCGAGCATACCGATCTGCCGGTAAAGCTCGCCGTGGCCGGTTCGCCGCTGCCCCGCCCGATGAAAAATATAGTGGAACTCGGCTTCTGCAAAAACATGCCCGAACTTTACCGCGCCGCCGATTTCACCATCATGGCCTCGTTGTACGAACCTTTCGGCTTGGTGGGTGTAGAATCGGTGTTGAGCGGCACGCGCGTGGTGTTGTCCGACAACATGGCCTGCACGGAAGTGATGAACGATAAGGCCGGTTTCTTCTTCTCGCGCACGCGCCCCGAAACACTGGCTGCCGCCGTGGAACAAGCCGTCGCCCTCAAACAGAGCGGCACGCACAAACTGGCCGACCCGCAACAGGCATTAACTTACAATCCCTCTTTAGAACAGCACATTACCGAGCTTCAAGCCATGCTTGAGGCCGTCTGAAAGGTATCGCACGCATGAAACTGATTATTCTCGACCGCGACGGCGTGATTAACCACGACCGCGACGACTTCGTAAAATCCTGCGACGAATGGGTGCCCATCGAAGGCAGCATGGATGCCATTGCCTTCCTAACCGAAGCAGGCTACACCATCGCCGTGGCCACCAACCAATCCGGCATCGGCAGAAAATACTTTACCCTGCAAGACCTTACCGAAATGCACACCAAAATGCACCGCTTGGTACAACAGGCCGGCGGCAAAATCGACGGCATCTGGTTCTGCCCGCATCTGGCCGACGACAACTGCGGCTGCCGCAAACCCAAGCCCGGCATGATTACCGACATCATCGAGCGTTTCAACGCCGATGCCGCCGAAACTTGGCTGGTGGGCGACAGCCTGCGTGATTTGCAGGCGATTGACGCAGTCGGCGGCAAATCCGCGCTGGTGCTGACCGGCAAAGGCAAAAAAACGCTCGAAAACCAAGGCGACGACCTGCCCGAACGCACGCAAATCTTCGACAACCTGCTGGCTTTTTCGCAATACCTGATGCAGGAAAACGCTCGCCAGCAGGCGGCAGAACATCAGGCCGTCTGAAAACCCGTTAAAGAAAGCTCCCGATGCTCTATATCCGCAACCTGATTTACTGGCTGGTATTGGTATTGATTACCCCGCCGATGTTCACCGTTATCATTCCCATCGCCCTGATTCCCAAAGGTGCAAACCACGTCGGCCGCGCTTGGGCGTTGATACTGATGTGGATGCTCAAGCACATCATCGGCCTCAAATACCGCGTGGTCGGAGCAGAAAACATCCCCGACCGCCCCTCGATTATTTGCAGCAAACACCAATCGGGCTGGGAAACGCTCGCCTTTCAGGAAATCTTTCCCCTGCACGTTTTCGTGGCCAAAAAAGAACTGTTCAAACTGCCCTTCTTCGGCTGGGGGCTGAAACTTGCCAAAACCATCGGCATCGACCGCAGCAACCGCACCCAAGCCAACCGCCAGCTGATGGAGCAAGGCTTGGCGCGTAAAAAAGAAGGCTTTTGGATTACCATTTTCCCCGAAGGCACACGCCTGCCGCCCGGCACACGCGGCAAATACAAACTCGGCGCCGCACGCATGGCGAAAATGTTCGAGATGGATTTGGTGCCCGTTGCCCTCAACAGCGGCGAATTCTGGCCGCGCAATTCGTTTTTGAAATACCCGGGCGAAATCACCATAGTCATCGGCAAACCCGTTGCCCACAGCAGCGGCACACCCGAAGAGTTGATGGCCCAATGCGAAAACTGGATTGAAAGCCAACAGGAAAAAATCGACGGTGCCGGGCCGTTTGCCGCCAAAAAGGCCGTCTGAACATTTCAGACGGCCTCCACACCCAACAACATCATACCAACCCATGAACAGCGACACCTATTCCGCCCTCATCTTCGCCGTGCTGGTTACCCTGATCGGCGGAGCTTATTTCAACCGCAGTCTGCGCGATGCAGGCGTGCCGGCCAACGCCCGCACCGCCCTGCTCGCCGTCGGAGCCGCCGTGATTATCGGCTGTGTGCTCTATTATCTCGGCCTGATTTGACCATGCAGCTTGCCCACACCCTTTCAGACGGCCTCGACATCACGCTCCATCTGAAACGTAGCGCCAAGAAAAACATCATTTTGCGCCCGCTGTCGGCAGCCGCTATCCGCATCAACATTCCGCCTTTTTTGAGCGAACGGCAACTGCGTCTGTGGCTGCAACACAACGAAGCACTCGTTCTGCGCACCCTGCGGCACACACCGCCCGCGCCCACGCCGCACACCGCACCCGAACACATTTGGTATCGCGGCCAACCCCACCAACTCCGCACCCACGCGCAACACCACATCAGCCACCAACCGCCGTACTTTCTGCTGCCGGAGCAACCGTGGGCGCAGCAAAAAACGCATTTGCGCCGCTTTCTCACCGAACGCGCCGCCGAAACCCTGCTGCCGCGCTTGCAGCAACACGCCCACACCCTGCAACTCTTCCCCGCCGCCACCGCCCTGAGCAACGCCAAAACCTTTTGGGGTGTATGCCGGCAGCGCACCGGCATCCGCCTGAACTGGCGTTTGATCGGCGCGCCCGATTTCGTGATTGATTATGTGTGCATCCACGAACTCTGCCACCTTCCCCATCCCGACCACAGCCCGCGCTTTTGGGCGCTGCTCAACCGCCACACGCCCCATACCGATACCGCCAAACAATGGCTGAAACAACACGGCAACGAACTGTTTTTGCTGGATTAAGCCACCCTACGCCCGAATACAAAGAAGCCGTCTGAAAAACTTTTCAGACGGCCTCCAAACCGATGATTCAAAACACCGGCGCGTTCATTACGCTTTCAATGCCTCTTGCAGCTCACCGGCTTCATACATTTCCATCATGATGTCCGAACCGCCGAGAAACTCGCCGTTTACATACAGTTGCGGAATGGTCGGCCAGTTGCTGTATTCTTTAATGCCTTGGCGCACGGCATCATTTTCCAGCACGTTTACGGTAACGAAATCTTCGCAACCCGCAGCTTGAAGAAGCTGCACCGCACGCGAAGAAAAGCCGCATTGCGGAAACTGCTTGGTACCTTTCATAAACAGCACTACGCGGTGGGTGGTTACGACTTCTTTGATTTGTTCTTGAATACTCATCTCAATTCCTGATTCTCAAAATAAAACGATTAAACGCCCGCATTATACGCGGTTTGAAAAAAGATACATTAAGCTTATTTGCGGTTGCTCAACATAATCCCGCCGAAAATCGCTGCGATGCCCACCACATGGTAGGTCTGCAAAGTCTCGCCCAAAAGCGTTACCGCCAGCAGTGTGCCGAACACGGGCATCAGATAAATGCTCAAGCCCGCACCCACCGCGCCCAAGCGGGCGATGGCGGCGGTGTAGCATAAATAAGCCACCACGGAAGGGAAAATGCCCACATAGGCAAAGCCAGCCAGCGAACGCAGGTTCCAATTCACCACCGCACCGCCGGCCTGTTCCCACCACCACAAAGGCAGCAGCACCAGCAAGCCCAACATAATCTGCACGGCGGTCAAACCCGTGCGGTTGATTTCTGCCGGTATTCTCTTCATCCACAATGTGTAAAACGCCCAACACACCGCCGCAGCAAACACCCATAAATCGCCGGGGTGGAAACGCAGCGCCACAAGATTGTCCATGCTGCCTTGCAACACGACAACCAACACACCCGACAGCGATAGCAGCAACCCGGCCATCTGAAAACGGTTCAGCCGCTGCCCGTAAAACACCGCGCCGATCAGCATAATCAACACGGGAATGCACGAATTGAGCAGCAAAGCGTTGGTGCCGGTGGTCGTGTGCAAGCCTGCATACACCAGCGTGTTAAACGCGGCAATGCCTGTGAGCGCCGTGGCTGCCACCATTTTTTTGTGCTGGAAATACAGCGCTTTATCGCGCCGCATCGCCGCCCAAGCAAACGGCAGCAGAATCAGCAGCGAAATCACCCATCGCCCGAACGACAAGGTAAACGGCGGAATATCGTTACGCACCGCCCGCGCCACAATCACGTTCCCCGCCCATAACAGCGGCGGGGTGAGCAGAAACGGCAGGTTTTTCAGCAGGGAAGGTTTCGACATAACGGACTGGAAATCAAACTAAGCAAAACATGATGCGGATTACGGCAGCAGCGGCGTGTTGCCCAAGCCTGCGTTTTCGTTAAAGCCGAACATAATATTCATGTTCTGCACCGCCTGCCCTGCCGCGCCTTTTACCAGATTATCGATTACCGACAGCACAATCCACACATCGCTTTGCGGCGCCTGCTGCACACTGATGCGGCACAGGTTTGCCCCGCGCACGCTGCGTGTTTCCGGTGTGCTGCCCGCAGGCATGATGTCCACAAACGCGCTGTCGCCATAAAAACCGCTTAAGATTTCATGCGGGTCGGAGCCGTCTTTCAGATGCACATACATGGTGGCCTGCATGCCGCGTATCATCGGCGTGAGATGCGGCACAAACACCAGCCCGTCGGCCACGCCGTTTTGCAGGCCGCTGATGGTTTGCTTGATTTCGGGCAGGTGGCGGTGTCCGCCCACGCCGTAGGCTTTGAAGTTGTCGCCCGCCTCGCACAGCAGCGTGCCCACATTAGCCTTGCGCCCCGCGCCCGATACGCCGGATTTGCAGTCGGCAATCAGCGGCATGTTTTCTTTCAGACGGCCTGCTTTCAACAAAGGCAGCAAGGCCAGCGAAACGCAGGTCGGATAGCAGCCGGGGTTGGCCACCAAACGCGCTTTTGCCACTTCGGCACGGTTCATCTCACTCAAACCGTACACCGCCTCGGCAACCGTTTCGGGGCTGGCGTGCGTCATGCCGTACCATTTTTCCCAAGTGGGAATGTCTTTGATGCGGTAGTCGGCCGACAAATCGACTACGCGCACGCCCTTAGCCAACAGCTCCGGCGCTTCTTTCATGGCTACGCCGTTGGGCGTGGCAAAAAACACCACGTCGCACGATGCCAAATCGGCATCATCGGGCGTTTGGAACACCAAGTCATACACACCGCGCAGGCTGGGAAAATAATCGGCCACCGCAATACCCGCCTCGCCGCGGCTGGTTACGGCACAAACATCAACATGGGGATGAGCAGACAAAAGGCGCAGCAGCTCCACGCCTGTGTAACCGGTTGCGCCGACAATACCCGCTTTCATTTTTTGATGCGACATGATGTTCCTCTACTTAAACCAAGGTGTTTTTATCAAGCCGCCAGTTTAAGCGCAAACAGGCCGTCTGAAAAGATTGGTTCAGGCTGTTTTATCTTTTCAGACGGCCTCATGTTCAAACCGAACTCAAGCATACGTTAACCCGGTTTGCCGTCTGCTCGCGGCGCAATCAGCCACGGAATATAACGCCACGCATACAGCAGCAGCGACACCGCAAACAAAGCGGCCGACAAGCGGATGCTGTGGGTATAAGCCGTGCTGCCCACAAAAGCTGCCAGCACACGCACCAGGGTTGCTCCCACCATCAGCCAAAACGCCAAAGTCATCGGCGACGGTGCAGGATAAATCGGATGCCCCGTATGGCCGAGCGCCGTCCGCGCCATCATGCCCAGCGTCAGCAAGCCGATACCGCCCACGCCGATCAAGTGCACGCCCAAGCTCGTAAAAGCGATAAACCATTGCGCCACACCCACCACCATCAAGCCCAGCGCCGTAAACAGATAGCCTGCAAACAAAACCCACAGCATCGGCTCGCGCAACACCTGCTTGTGCCACCAGCGGAAAAGCTGCACCAGATTAATCACACCCGCAGCAAACGCACACCATGCCACCAGCAGAAAGGCCGTCTGAAAAAGCATCAACACCGCCGCCAACATAGGCAGCACCAAAGCCGACAAAGCCACCCACATCGGCGAAGACACCTGCTCAATACCCAAACGCTTGGCCGTGAAAAACGGCATAATCCGCATCCCCACTAAGCCGATAAACCCCGCCACCATCATCAGGCCCGCCAATATCATGTTCATCAGCACGCCCGTTTCATGGGATTGAAGGTAAAAATGGAACACGGCATGGGTTAAGCCGAACACCGCCAGTGCCACCACGGCGATATAGTTGCGCGAATTTTTGCTTTCGACCACCGGAATCGCCATGCACACCGCCGCGCCGCCCAAAAACAGCGTTCCCAACACCCCGCTGATTGCCGCGCCGTGCGGAAAATACATTGCAATACGCGCCAGCAGCCAGCAAGCCGCCAAGCCAAACAAAGCCGCCCCGCGCGTAGGCGGCTGGCCGGTCCACGTTGCCACAGCCGTCAGCAGAAAGCCTACCACCACCGCACCGGCATAACCCCAAATCATTTCATGCGCGTGCCAAAAAAACGAAGGCATGTCTGCCGTACCCTGATAACCGAATCCCCACAGCAATATCGACACGGCACCAAACACAGCTGCCAGCGCATAAAACGGGCGGAAAGCCATTGCCCACACAGGATGGGAAAACAAGGTTTTCATGGTAAGTTCCTTTTATATAAGTTTGAGACCTTTGCAAAGCCGCCAGATGTGGATGCAGTTCAAGGCGTAGCAGCACAGCGAGTGCAGACATATCATATAGATAGGCAAACGAGCGGGCAGCGCACAACGCAGAAATGCGCCGCAGATGGGGGTTTTGCAAAGGTCTCCAGTTTTATATCAGTGATCTTCACATACCAAAACGCCGGACAAGCATCCAAGCAGCCGCGTCTAAAAGATTGCCGCCCACCTTGCCAAAATATTGTTCAGACGGCCATCCTACAAAAGTCTTAATGCGTATCAGCCTTAATCAGCAGCAGCCAATGCTCAATCCATACCTCAAATACAAATCGAGGCCGTCTGAAAACTTTCCCCTCCGGCTTTAGCAGTTCAATTCAAAAACGGCTCAAGCGCCGGAAACAGTTCACGCTCTTCAAAACGCGCATGGTCGCGCAAAGTCGTGGCAAAACGAGTGTTCCACTCAGCATCATCGTATTGCGATGCCGCCGCCATTCCGCGCAGCAAAACATGTTCCGCCTCAAAACGCTGCCGCAGAGCCGAATCCACCTTATCCCAATACGGAGCGAACTGCGCTTCTTCCGCGGCAAAATGCGCAAACAAATCAGGTAGGTGCGCTTCAATATCATCGCTGTGGTTCTGATTGGGATCGCGCAAAATCCGCACACATAATGCCAAAGTATGATGGTGATCGCGCGAACGCTCGATTAAATCGGGATGGCGTTTCAAAGGTTTCATGGTCGTGCCCGTACTGGATTATTGTATAAGTTTCATATATTATGAAACTTATAACGACACAAAGTCAAACTCACCCCGCCATCCATTATGTATTTGACCCAGCACACCGATTACGGCCTGCGCGTATTGATTTACACCGCCATCAACGACGATGCTTTAGTCAACATCAGCACCATCGCCGACACCTACGGCATCTCCAAAAGCCACCTGATGAAAGTGGTTACTGCATTGGTTAAAGGCGGCTTTCTCGACAGCATCCGCGGCAAAGGCGGCGGCCTGCGCCTGTCGCGCCCCGCCGATAAAATCAACATCGGCGCAGTTATCCGCCATCTCGAACCCATGCAGCTTGTGGAATGTATGGGCAACAACAACCAATGCATCATTCCCCCCAACTGCCGCATGGCCGGCATTTTAGGCGGCGGCATCCGCGCGTTTCTCAACTATCTCGACGGATTTACTCTTGCCGACTTGGTCAACAAACCCACCTACGATTTACTCTATATGCCCAAAATTGACGTCATCGAGGTAAGCAACGGTCTCTAACGCATTTTGCGGCCGCTCCTCTCTGCTGCGACTCACATCCGATCAACAGCGTTGTAATCACATCACATATATTCCAATTGATGTTTTCTCACTTCGCCATTCAGGGCAATATCGGCACGTTTTATCGATTCATTCTTTTGCATAAATGCTACAAATCTTTTCAAACGGCATTTTTTTCACCTGAACGGGAACTAAAACTGCCGTTTTCTATCAAAAACACAAATCATAACTATGTGATACATATTTTTACAATAAATCAAGTACCATGCGCGGTCTTTCGCCCGACAGTGGTTTGAATAATTTCATACATCTATATTTAATATTTTGGAAAGGAAAAAAGATGTCTTTAGCAAAAGAATTTAAAGAGTTTATTATGCGTGGTAATGTTATCGATCTCGCGGTCGGTATGGTTATCGGTACTGCCTTCAGCGGCATTGTAAAATCTTTGGTAGATGATGTGATTATGCCCCCTATCGGTATTTTGATCGGCGGCGTAGACTTTTCAAACCTGTTTATTACCCTGAAAGACGGCGTGCCGCCTGCACCTGAAGCCGGCTACTCCACTTTGGCTGCCGCCCAAGCCGCCGGCGCGGTTACTTTGAACATAGGTCTGTTCATCAATACCATCATCAGCTTCCTGATCATTGCTGCCGCTATTTTCGTGGTAATTAAAATGATCAACAAAATGAAACGCGAAGCACCTGCTGCCGAAGAAGCACCTGCAGCTCCTTCTGAAGAAGTATTGCTGCTGCGCGAAATCCGCGATTCTTTGAATAAAAAATAATCCGCATCCCATAAAACGCTGCTGCCGTCTGAAATAGTTTTCAGACGGCAGCAGTTTTTTATTGTGTTTCGTATTTTAGGGCGCGTTATCAGCAAACGGCTTGATACCTTTGCAAAACTACTTAATTTTTCACAACGGCAGCAAGATTAATAACCCTGCTTCGATTAAATATTGAACGCTTCCTTATTCTTCCCGATAAATATCGTCAGCTTCTGATTCAATCGCATAATCTTCATTCGCCCAAGCACCTAAATCAATCAATTTACAGCGTTCGCTGCAAAATGGGCGGAACTTGTTTTCTTGCGTCCATTCGGTAGGCTTACGGCAGGTCGGGCAAGGCACTATCGGTTTCGGGTCATTCATAACTTTATTCTAAAATCGGGTCAAAACTGCACATAATCAATTTAAACGGCACATCAGCCTGCAATTGTTTGCCTCGGGCATATTCTTGAGAAGCTTCTAAAAAACGTATATGGGTAATGTATTTGTTGGCAGAAACCTCGGGTAACGCCTGATTATCGATATCGACCTCGATCGTCAGCATATGAATATTTTGCGGCAGACTGTTGCTCTGATAATTACCTTTTTGCGCCACGCAATCAACCGACTTGGTATTGGCGCGCAAAATATCCAACAACACGGTTATTGCTTCGCGCGTAGGCAGCAATGTGCCAATCCACTTTTTTAAATCGTTTAAGCGACACTCGTAAGGCAGCTGCTGCCAAAAGTAATAAGACGACAAATCAAACGGGCTTGTTCCTCCCGGTACCAACATACGCTGCTTAATCGCCATCAGCCAATCGTTTTCACGCAAATGCTGGCCGAACTTTTGCTGAACGCCTTGAAGATTATCGGCAACCTCTTGCAAACGGTCTCGGCCGACTACTATGCCCTCCCCCTGAAACCGGCTGTCGGACAAAATCTGTTTCTGCCGTTCAAGCTCTTGAAGAATATCCAACTTTACTTCCGCGCGTCCTGCGCATTCCATAATTTCAAACAGAGAAAACAATGCCAAGTGATGTGCCCACGGGCTGTCGTCCTGCCGTTCGCTCTCGGAATGAAAACGGTTAAACAAATATTCGATGCGTAAAAAACTGCGTAACCGCTCGGAAAGCGGATGTTCGAAACGAATCATGGCATTACTCTGGATAAGTATGAAAAATATGCTTGGTAAAACCGGTGCAATCTGTTCACCTTAGCGGCTAATTCTTCAATTGTACCTTCATTTGACAAAACATCATCTGCCGCAAGCAATCTTTCCCTTCTGCTCGCCTGCGTGGCCATGATGCGCTTGATTTCAACCGGATCAAGACCGCTACGCTGCCGCACCCGTTCTATCTGAATCGTTTCGTCGGCATCAATAACCAAAACACGTTTAGCCAATACAGAAAATACCGGCTTTTCAATCAATAAAGGAATATCGATGATTCCGTACACCTTATGTTCATAATTGCGCTGCTGTAAGCGGATTTCATTCAAAATCAGCGGATGCATCAATGCTTCAAGCTGTTGTTTGGCTTCAGGCCGTCTGAAAACCAAATCGCGTAAAGCATCACGTTTCAGACGGCCTTCATCATCAAAAAAATCCACACCGAATACACGGCGTATTTCAGGTAAGGCCGAACCGTTGTCTGCCGTTATCTCTCTACTGACGGCATCCGCATCAATAACCGGAACGCCTAAATGGAGAAATTCGGCAGCGGCCTTTGATTTGCCGCTGCCGATTCCTCCGGTTAACCCTACCCAAAAAGCCATCGTTTAAAACCCCGAAGCATTCAACCACCATGCCGTTAACGATAATATCTGCTCATTGGCAATAAAAATAAGCCAGCCGGCAACCGCCAAACTGGGGCCGAACGCAAACTGCTGCCCTTTCGCAATTTTCATAACCAACGCCGCAATAATGCCGATAAGTGCCGCCATAAAAACCAATACGGGCAACACCCCCACTCCCAACCAAGCACCTAAGGCGGCCAATAATTTAAAATCACCCCCGCCCATACCGATTTTGCCCGTTAAGAGTTTATAAATATAACACAGCAACCATAAACTCATATACCCGCATACTGCCCCCCATACTGCGGAACTAAGCGGTACAAACGAGCCGTTTATATTAAAAATCAAGCCCAGCCAGATTAACGGCAAGGTCAACTGGTCGGGAAGATACTGGGTATCCGCATCAATAAATGCGAGCGCAACCAGCATTGCCGTGAATACCAAACCGCCAAAAGTGATCCAGCTCCACCCGTATTGCCAAGCAACCGCCGCAAACAGCAAACCGGTCAACAGTTCCACCAGCGGATAGCGTTTGCTGATAGGTGTTTTACATGAACCGCATTTACCGCCCAACAACAGATAACTGATAACGGGTATATTTTGCCACGGTCTAACGCGGGCAAGACATTTCGGGCATCGCGAATCAGGCTTGATCAGATTAAACGTTTCAGATTCTTCAGCAGTTATATCCAAACCCAAATGATCTTTGGCAAACAATGTCCAGCTTCGTTCCATCATTACCGGAACACGATAAATCACCACATTCAGAAAACTGCCGGTCAAGAGGCCGAACAAGAAAGAGAGCGGCACCGCAAAAGGTGCCAGCTCTTGGAATAAAGCCCACATAATCAGCCTACCACGTTACCCAAGTTAAACAGCGGCAGATACATGGCAACCAAAATCACACCGATAATGGAACCGAGCACAACCATAATAATCGGCTCCATTAACGACGATAGTTGGGCAACCGCATTATCAACTTCATCTTCATAAAACTCTGCGGCCTTGTTCAGCATATCGTCTAACGAACCCGATTCCTCACCGATAGCCGCCATTTGCAGCACCATATTCGGAAACATATCCGTACCCTGCATACTCGATGTCAGCGACAAACCTTGAGTTACTTTGGCTCGGATATCGTGTGTCGCTTCTTCGTAAAGAATGTTGCCCGCCGCACCCGATACGGAATCCAACACCTCTACCAAAGGAACGCCTGCAGCGAACAGCGTAGAAGTTGTGCGCGCCCAACGTGCAATGGTGGCTTTTCTAACAATGGCACCGAAAATAGGCAGCCGAAGCATCACTGCATCAACGCGTTTCTGCAGCATCGGTGATTTTTTATACCATTGGAACAAACCGAAACACAGCACCACCGTTCCGATTACGATAACCCAAGCATACTTGACGAAGAAATCGGAAATACTCATCACGATTTGGGTCAATCCCGGCAGTTCCGCCCCCATGCTGCTGTACACTTCACCGAATGCCGGTAAAACAAACACCATCATAATGAATACCAAAACAATGGCCACAACCACAATGGCAATCGGATAAGTGAGCGCACTTTTTACTTTTTTCTTAATGGCTTGGGTTTTTTCTTTATAAATCGCCAATTTATCCAACAAGCTTTCCAACACACCGCCCGCTTCACCTGCCGCAATCAGATTGCAGTAAAAACGGTCGAAATATTTGGGATGTTTGGCAAAAGCTTTACCCAGCGCACTGCCTTGCTCCACATCGGCCCGCACCTGCATCAGCATTTGCGTCATCGACGGATTGGAATGCCCTTTGGCTACGATTTCAAATGCCTGCATCAAAGGCAGGCCGGCTTTCATCATGGTGGCCAGTTGGCGTGTAAATACCGTAATGTCTTCCTGCGTAATCCTCTTCTTGCGCACTGCCTTTACTTTGCTGACCCGTAACGGCTTAATGCCCCGCCGTTGAAGCTTTTTGCGTGCTTCTTCTTCGTTTTTGGCAACCACTTCGCCCCGAACCATTTGTTCGGTATCGATATTCCTACCTTCAAAATTAAAACGGATGCCTTTTTCTTTTTTAACGTTTCTGCTTCCTGCTGTGGATTTGCTCATTTTGACCCCTTTAAAAATCCAATACTTGTATGTTAATCGTTAGTATGAGCGAGCACTTCTTCCAACGAAGTAATGCCTTGCATGACTTTCAACAATCCTGCGCGGCGCAAATCGACCATGCCTTCTTTATAGGCCATATTTAAGATATCGACTTCCGTACCGTTTTCCATGATTACGCGCTGCATTTCTTCGCTTATCGGCATTACCTCATATACGCCGGCACGCCCCTTATAGCCTTTCCCCCTGCAACTGTCGCAGCCTACCGGACGGTACATAGTCCAGTTTTTTGCCAAATCTTCATCAGTAAAACCCGCTTTTTTCAAAGCCGCAACAGGCGGGCGTTCCATCGGCGTTTTACAATTCGAGCACAAGCGGCGCAGAAGCCGTTGAGCCATAATCAGGCTCACGGAGCTGGCAATATTAAACGGAGCAACACCCATATTCAGCATACGCGACAGCGTTGCAGGAGCGTTATTAGTATGCAAAGTGGAGAAAACCATATGGCCGGTTTGAGCAGCTTTAATGGCGATGTCGGCAGTTTCCAAATCCCGAATCTCACCCACCATGATGATATCCGGATCTTGACGGAGAAACGCCTTCAGCGCGGCAGCAAACGTCAAGCCTTGTTTATCGTTTACGTTTACCTGGTTAATGCCGGGCAAGTTAATCTCAGCAGGGTCTTCGGCAGTAGCGATATTGACATTCTCTGTATTCAAGATGTTCAAACAGGTATAGAGTGAAACCGTTTTACCCGAACCGGTCGGGCCGGTTACCAATACCATGCCGTAGGGGCGGTGGATGGCTTCCAGCAGCAATTCTTTTTGAAATGGTTCGAAGCCCAATTGGTCGATATTCAAAGACCCTGCATCTGAATTCAGAATACGCATAACCACTTTTTCGCCGAACAAAGTGGGCAAAGTGCTGACACGGAAATCGATCGGGCGGCCGTGCTTATGGAATGCGATTTGAATACGGCCGTCTTGAGGCACTCTTTTTTCCGAGATATCCAAACGGGCCATCACTTTGATACGCGATGCAAGCTGGCCTCGGACGGCTACGGGCGGCTGAACGACTTCTCTCAACTGGCCGTCCACACGGAAACGAACCCGCGCCATTTGCTCGTAAAATTCGAAGTGAATATCCGAAGCGCCCGCATTTAAGGCATCGGAAAGTGTTTTGTGAATAAAACGGGGAATCGGCCCGTCTTCTGCTTCTTCGTTATCGATATACAGAGATTGAACGGGAGCCGCAGCCTCCTGCTCTTTGCTCATTTCGTTCAAAATCGAAGTCGAACGCTGGCCGAGCCATTCAAGCAAAGTGCTCAACTGGTCGTCGCGTACCACGACCAAATCGACCGATACGCCTGATGAAAAGGCTATTTTTTGGAAATTCTGAATTTGGGTTGGATCGGATACTGCGAAGTAAACTTTCCGGCCTCTTTGAAAAATCGGCACACAGCGGTTTTGCAGCATTTGTTCTTCGGAAAGCACATCCGGGAGGATATTACTGCGGGGATAATGGGTTAAATCCAAGAGAGGGTAGCTGAAAACCCTTGCCAGCAACTCGCCTAATGCTTTAGGTGTGATTACGCCCTCTTCAAACAACAGAGGAACAATTGATTTATTTGCTTTTAATACGTTTTGATAACGTTCGACCTGATTATTGTCAATGATTTGGCTTTGCACCAACACTCTTAATATACCGACGCTCATTTTTCCACTTCCTGCTTTACCAGCCGCGTGTGCGGTTGTGTTAATCATTATTATAAAATGCAGTGCAAGGCGCAAAACTATACCCTTGCAGCATGAACCCGTAATGTTATTTTATTCGCAGGAAATATTTTTCCCGCAAGAACCATGTCATTATAAGCGAACAGGCCGGGCAAACCTACCCGGCCTATGTTGAAATTTATTGTATCTAAGATTTATTCGGCGTAAAAACAACAGATAAAAAAATAACCGCACTGTGCGGTTAAATGGTGGCCAGAGGCGGGATCGAACCGCCGACACACGGATTTTCAATCCGTTGCTCTACCGACTGAGCTATCTGGCCGTGCTAGAAGAGATGCGTATTAAAACAGAATCAGACGGCCTCTGCAAGCGTTTTGATTTAAAAATATCAAGCCCGAAAGGTAACAGCATATTTTTTATAGAAATTAAATAAGGCATGGCAAGGTTGAGCCGATAAAGGGAATGCGGTTTACCGGCTGATTATTGATTCAACATAGTTACATGCAATATTTTTTGCAAAAATTACCGATTATCTGTAATATCTACCGAATATCAAGAAAGCTTACATTAAGCTGCTTTGTGTGAATAGCCAAGTTACCGGATACGTTTCACATCCTCCGAAAAACATACGACACCATTATTCGTTTATTGAAGAGAAACTTATGAGTATTGTTGCCATCGATATCCATCCGCAAAAAACTTTTTCCGAACTCTGCCCCGACGAGCTGCCCGTACCCGGCGCGCTCTCGATTGTGCCGCACCTGAACCGGCAAGCTGCTTGGGCGGATTACCGGGTGTTGACGAAAGACGCCCATGCGGGTCATGAATCTTGGCTTACCGACACTCAAAACGGTTATCTTCCTTTGGAATCTGCCGAACAATGGATCAGCCATGCCGTGTTGGGAACGGAAGGTTATGGCAATCTGCCGGGGCTGCCGCGCTCTGAAAACTATCATTTTTTGGTGCATATCGGGTTGGAAAACAATGTGCATACGTTCGGCGCATGTTTTCACGATATGGCCGAAAACATCAGTACCGGCTTGATTGAATGGCTGGTTTGCCGTAACGCGGATACCCTGATCATCGGCGGATTGACTACGGAATACTGTGTTCAGGCTACGGTGCTGCAACTGTGTTGGTACGGCAAATGGCGGGTAATCGTTAATTTAGATGCCTGCCGCAGCTTGAGCGAGCGTGAAGAGCAGCAGGCCATCCGCAATATGGAAAAAGCCGGTGCGCTGATTGTAAAGCATACGGATGAAATTCCCGATTTGTTGCTGGAAGTGGCACATTGATTGTTATGGTTAATCCACATGTATCGAGGCCGTCTGAAAACTTTTTCAGACGGCCTCGGTTGTGATTAAAACGGTATCAGCTTTCCGCCATCGCCATCAGGCTTGCGTTACCGCCTGCCGCGGTGGTATTGACGCTGACGCTGATTTCTTCAAACACCTGCAAAATATCCACACCGTTTGCCGCATCGAGTATTTTGACGATTGCGCCGTCTTGCTGTGCGGCCTGCTGTTTGAGTTCGGCGGGGAGCGGTTCCAGCGCGGCCAGATGGCTGATGCCTTCGGGCACGTTGCGGCTGCTCACTTCAATCAGGCCGTCTGAATGTTCGCGCCAGATGGCCAGCGGGTGTTCTTGGGTAACGACTGCCGCCGAACCCGCCGCCACCAGTTGAATCAGCGCGGCAAAGGCGTTTTCCAAGCTGCCGCCGTAGAGCCATACTTTTTCAGGCGCACGCCATGCCACACTGTTGCGCTCGCCTGTCGGCCCCGGCAGCAGGGCTTCGGCTTGTCGCAGGGTGTGTATGCGCGTTTCGCCCATCAAACCGCCCAAGCGCACTTTTTGTTCGTGGTCGAAGCCCATCTGCTGCATCAGGTTTTCCAACACGGCCAGCGCAGCTTCGTCGGCTTTGCCGTTGCGGGTGAGCGCGGGCATCTGCCATTTGCCGCAGCTGAGTTTTTGCAGGTAAAACGCGCCGCCCGCTTTGGGGCCGGTGCCCGACAAGCCGTGCCCGCCGAAGGGCTGCACGCCGACGACGGCACCGACGATGTTGCGGTTCACATATATGTTGCCCGCTTCGATGCGACCGCAGATATGTTCGATGCTGCCGTCGATGCGGCTGTGGATACCGTGGGTGAGCGCGTAGCCTTTGCTGTTGATTTGATCGATCAGGCTGTCGAGTTCGTCGGCACGGTAGCGCACCACATGCAGCACGGGGCCGAACACTTCGCGTTGCAGTTCGTTTAAGTTGTTCAATTCAAACAATATCGGCGCAACGAATGTGGCATTGCCGCCGTTTTGGCGAAACTCGCTCCGCTCGTTTTGGCGAAACTCGCTCCGCTCGTTTTCAGACGGCCTGATTTCGTGATACGACTTGGCTACGCCTTTCATTTTGTTGATGTGCGCCAGCAGGTTTTGTTGCGCTTCGGCATCAATCACGGGGCCGATGTCGGTGGCAAGGCGTATCGGATTGCCGACGTTCAGCTCGTTCATCGCGCCTTTAATCATCCGAATCATGTGGTCGGCCACGTCTTCCTGCACGCACAAAATCCGTAGGGCGGAACAACGCTGGCCGGCGCTGTCGAACGCGGAAGCCAGCACATCGGTACACACCTGCTCGGCCAGCGCGGTGCTGTCGACAATCATTGCGTTCATGCCGCCGGTTTCGGCAATCAGCACGAGGTTGTCGGCGCGGCGGCTCAGGGCTTGGTTAATCAGTTTGGCCACTTCGGTAGAGCCGGTGAAAATCACGCCGTTGATGCGTTGGTCTTGCGTTAATGCCGCGCCCGCTTCGCCCGCGCCCAACACCAGTTGCAGCGCGTCTTGCGGCACGCCCGCTTCGTGCAGCAGCCGCACGGCGTAATGGGCGATCAGGCTGGTTTGCTCGGCGGGCTTGGCAATCACGGTATTGCCGACGGCCAACGCGGCCGCAACTTCGCCGACAAAAATCGCCAGCGGGAAATTCCACGGGCTGATGGCGACAATAGTGCCGACCGGCGCGCGTTCGGCACAGGTGGTTTCGGCTTCGTCGGCGTAATAGCGGCAGAAATCGACTGCTTCGCGCACTTCTGCAATGGCGTTGTTGAGCGTTTTGCCCGCCTCGCGCACCGCCAGCATCATCAGCGCGGGCATGTGGGCTTCGAGCATGTCGGCAAAACGGCGCAGGCATTCCGCCCTTTCAGACGGCCTCTTGGTCGCCCATGTCTGTTCTGCGGCTTTGGCAGCGGCCACCACATCGCTGACGGAGGCCGTCTGAATAAAGGCGGCGGTGCCGACCATATCACCGTGGTCGGCGGGATTGCGCACGGGCTGCGGTTCGCCGCTTGCTACGGCCACGGCAGTGATGGAGGCCGTCTGAAAATCTTGCCGTGCGGCGGCGTTCATCTCGTCTTGCAGTTGTTGCAGCACAAACTCGTTGCTCAAATCCAAACCTTGCGAATTCAGACGGCCTGCTCCGTAAAGGTTACGCGGCAACGGCAGCGCGGCGTGCATTTTGCCTTGTGTTTGCGCGGCGACATCGAGCGGGCATTTTATTAAGTCGTCTATGCTCACATTTTCATCAACGATTTGGTTCACAAACGACGAATTGGCACCGTTTTCCAACAAGCGGCGCACCAAATAAGCCAGCAGGGTTTCGTGCGTGCCGACGGGGGCGTAAATGCGCACGCGGCGGCCTAAATTTTGTGCGCCGACCACTTGGTCGTACAGCGTTTCGCCCATACCGTGCAGGCATTGGAATTCAAAATCTTTGCCCTGCCCCATTTGGTAAACGGCCGACAAGGTGTAAGCGTTGTGAGTGGCAAACTGCGGGAACACGGCATCTTGCGCGGCCAGCAGCTTGCGGGCGCAGGCGAGGTAAGATACGTCGGTGTGGACTTTGCGGGTGTAAACGGGATAGCCGCTCAAACCGTCCACCTGCGCCCATTTGATTTCGCTGTCCCAATATGCACCTTTCACCAAGCGGATCATCAGTTTTTGGTTGTGGCGGCGGGCGAGGTCGATTAAATAATCAATCACAAACGGGCAGCGTTTCTGATAAGCCTGCACCACAAAACCGATGCCGTTGAAGCCGGCCAAATCGGCATCGCCGACCAATGCTTCCATCAGGTCGAGCGACAGTTCCAAACGGTTGGCTTCTTCGGCATCGATGTTCAGGCCGATATTGTATTGTTTCGCCAGCACAAACAGCTCTTTCAAACGCGGCAGCAGTTCGCTCATCACACGTTCGTGCTGGGCGCGCGCATAACGCGGGTGGATGGCGGAAAGTTTTACCGAAATGCCGTTGCCTTCATACACGCCCGCACCCGCCGCATCTTGGCCGATGGCGTGGATGGCGTTTACATAATCCTGATAATAACGGTCGGCATCGGCCTGCGTCATTGCCGCTTCGCCGAGCATGTCGAACGAAAAACGGTAGCCCGATTTTTCACGCTCTTTGCCGTTTTGCAGGGCTTCGCCTATGGTTTGGCCGGTAACAAACTGCTTGCCCAACAAACGCATGGCGTAGTCCACGCCCTTGCGTATCATCGGCTCGCCGCCTTTGCCGATGATGCGGGTTAAGGCCATGCCCAAGGTTTTGTCGTCGTTGGCGGCGGTGAGTTTGCCGGTAATCAGCAGCCCCCACGCGGCGGCGTTCACAAACAGCGACGGGCTGTTGTTGAGGTGTTTTTTCCAATTGCCGCCCGAAAGTTTGTCTTGAATCAGCTTGTTGCGGGTGGCGTTATCGGGAATCCGCAGCAAGGCTTCGGCCAAACACATCAAGGCCACACCTTCTTGGCTCGACAGTGAAAACTCGTGCATCAACGCATCCACGCCGCTGGCTTTGGTGCGGTTGGCGCGCACCTGCGTAACCAGCCGCCGCGCCAGTTTCGCCGCTTCTTCTTTTTCCTGCGTGCTCATTTCGGCGCGTTGCAGCATATCGGCCACCGCTTCGGCCTCGTTACGGCGGTAGGCGGCGGTTACGGCATCACGCAAAGCGGATTGGGGTTTGGTAAAGCTAAACATGTTTTTCTCCGAAGCTTGGTTTTCTTGATGCGGCAGCCAAATCCTGAAACCTTTGCAAAACCCCCATCTGCGGCGCATTTCTGCGTTGTGCGCTGCCCGCTCGTTTGCCTATCTGTATGATATGTCTGCACCCGCTGTGCTGCTACGCCTTGAACTGCATCCACATCTGAGGGTTTTGCAAAGGTCTCATCCTGCCGTTGCATCATCGAATTAATAACATATTAAGGCCGTCTGAAAAATCATTTCAGACGGCCTGCATTCATTTCAACAACAAACGCACGATAAATTCATCTTGCGGCAAAGTGAGCTTTAAATTGCGGCTGTCGCCCTGCACCAAACGGGGGCGGATGCCGAGCATTTCTACCGCCGATGCTTCGTCGGTTATCCGGCTTAAATCGCCTTCTGCCAATGCCCGCTGCAACAAATCCGCCCGAAAAAGCTGCGGCGTTTGCGCCTGCCACAAAGCGTTGCGCGGCACGGTGGCGTTAATGCGGCGGTGTTCGTCGGCCTGCTTGAGGGTATCGGCAACCGGCACGGCCAAAATGCCGCCTTCTTCGGCGTCGCCCGCTTCGCTTATCAGACGGCCGAGGGCTTCGGCGGGCAAGCAGCAACGGGCGGCATCGTGCACGAGAATGTTGTCTCCCGCATCGGCCAAACCGCGCTCCAGCAGGGCGTTTAATCCGTTTCTTACGGTTTCCGCTCGGCTCTCGCCGCCGCAGCGCAGCACGATTAATTGATCTGAGGCCGTCTGAAAACAGGCTTGGTGCGTTTCGCTAAAATATGTGTCGTTGGGCGACAACACAACCGCTGTCAGGCTGATGTCGGGGTGAGCGGTAAAAATATCGAGGGTATGCGCCAAAACGGTGCGGCCGTTGATTTCTACATACTGCTTGGGTTTGCCCGCGCCGAAGCGTTCGCCGACACCGGCGGCGGGAATCAAGGCGATATGGCGTTTCATGCCTGCCTCTCCGCGCGCCACACACACGCTGCGCCTACGGTTTTGTCCAAACCGTCCAAATAAGCCTCGTGCGCCGCCAACTCTTCGGCATCGGCCGCCACCACTTTCAAATAGGCCGGGCGTTGGAAATCAACCGACGCACCCACGGCCTGCGGTTCGTCTGCCGGGCTGTCGGCCATCAGGTCGAACTGTCCGCGCGTCATCGCCAAATACACTTCGCCCAGCAGCTCGCAGTCGATTAACGCACCGTGGAACACGCGCTTGCTGCGGTCGACGGCAAAGCGGGTACACAAAGCATCCAGGCTCACTTTCTGCCCCGGAAACATCTCGCGCGCCATGCCGAGGGTGTCGGTTACTTGGCAGCCCAGTTCTTCGATGGTCGGCAGCCCCATGCGGCGGAACTCCATATCGAGAAAACCTACGTCGAACTTGGCGTTATGGATAATCAACTCCGCGCCGCGCAAAAATTCGGCAATCTGCCGCCCCACTTCTTCAAATTTGGGGGCGTTTTTTTCTTCGAGCTGCGCTAAAGTGATGCCGTGTATCGCCGCGGCGTCTTCGGGGATGTCGCGGTCGGGGTGGACATAAAGGTGCAGGGCGTTGGCGGTCATCTTGCGGTTGACCATCTCCAAACCGGCAAACTCCACCAGCCTGTCGCCGCTGTTGGGGTAAAGGCCGGTGGTTTCGGTATCGAGAATGATTTGGCGGGTATTCATGCGTGTTTTCATCAAAAATTCGGTTGGCGCATCATACTAAAAGCACATGGGAAAGTAAAAACAAAGATAAGTGCCGAATGCCGCCGCAGCATGAAAGCGGGCGCGTTCTCCAAGCACCGCACAAGCATTGATAACCATGCGGTTTGGCGGTTGTATAATACGCTCATTGATTAAGGCGTTCCGCCGCAAAATAATTACCGATAAAGAATCTATATGTCTCTTCGCGTTTTACTGCTGCACGGCCTGTATATGCGCCCTTGGGTGATGCAGCCTTTCGCCCGCCTGATAAGCCGGCACGGTTTTATGGCCGACACCTTCGGCTACCGCAGCCTCACGCATCCGATTTCCGCCCACACCGCCGCGCTGGGCGCACACGTCGGCGCTTATTATTTGCGCTGCAACGAGCCGCTGCATTTTGTCGGCCACAGTTTGGGCGGTTTGGTATTGCGCCATTTTGCCGCGGCCTATCCCGAATATGTACGCGGCAGAATCGTTACTCTGGGTACGCCGCACCAAGGCAGCTTTACCGCCGCCCGATTGAAGCGGCTGGGGTTGGCGCGTTTTACTTTGGGCGAATCTTATTGCGATGCTTTGGACGGCTGCGTTCCCGCCCTTCCCGACGGCATCGAATTGGGCAGCTTGGCAGGCAGCAAAACCGTCGGTGTAGGCCGCTTGCTGGGCATTCAAGGCGGGCACGACGGCACGGTTACGATACGGGAAACCTGCTGCACGGGTATGAAAGACCATATCGTTTTGCCGACCTCGCACACCGCCATGCTGTTCGACCGCCAAGTAGCCGCCCAAGCCGCCGCCTTTCTGCTGCATGGCCGCTTTATCCACACAGACCAAAGCGGCAACGCCATCTAAACCGCCCTTTCAGACGGCCTCTGCCTATCCGCCCTTCCATAGATACGGTAAAAAACTTATTTCCGATACAAAACAGCCAGCCGCAGATGGGGGTTTTGCAAAGGTTTCATGTTTTAAAACGCCGCCAATCGGCCTATAATTCCATTCTTTACATACAGGCCGTCTGAAAAGCCACATCCAGCCGCCCGCGGCCTCAAGCAAACAAACACATACGGCCACCAACCTTATTCACACACCCGCTGCGAAACCCGCACAAAGGACACTCCGAATCATGCGCCCGCTGAACGCCCAAATCCGCCTCGACAACCTGCGCCACAATTACCAAACGCTGAAAAACATCCACGGCAACAAACTGCTGGCGGTGGTAAAGGCCAATGCCTACGGGCACGGCGCGGTGCGGTGCGCCCATGCGTTGGCGGACATGGCCGACGGTTTTGCCGTCGCCTCCATTGAAGAAGCGGTGCAATTGCGCGAAAACGGCATCGAAAACCCGATTCTGCTGCTCGAAGGCGTGTTTGAAGCCAAAGAATACGCGCTGGTCGACCAATACCGCCTGTGGCCCGCCGTATGCAGCCAATGGCAGCTTGAAGCCCTGCTGCACCACGAATGGCAGGCTCCCGTGAAAGTGTGGTTGAAAATGGATTCCGGCATGCACCGTGCCGGCTTCTTTCCGCACAACTACGCCGCCGCCTACACCGCCTTGAAGCAGAATCCGAACGTGGCCGAGATTGTGAAGTTCAGCCATTTCGCCTGTGCCGACGACCCCGAAAGCGGCATGACCGAAATCCAGCTTGAAGCGTTCGATTTGGGCTGCGAAGGCTTGGAAGGCGAAGAAAGTCTGGCCAATTCCGCCGCCATCCTGCGCTTTCCCGAAGCCCGCCGCGACTGGGGCAGAGCGGGGATTGCGCTTTACGGCATATCGCCTTTCGGCGGCAGCGACGAACGCCTGAAACCCGTGATGCGCCTGAGCACGCGCGTGTTTGGCGAACGCGTGTTGCAGCCGCATTCGCCCGTGGGCTACGGCGCGGTGTTTTATACGCAAAAATCCACCCGCGTTGGCCTGATTGCCTGCGGCTATGCCGACGGCTACCCCCGCCACGCCCCGACAGGCACGCCCGTGGCCGTCGGCACCCACCGCAGCCGCTTAATCGGCCGCATTTCTATGGACATGATGACCATCGAACTGGACGTTTCCCAAGAAGGCATCGGCGACGAAGTGGAACTGTGGGGCGACACGGTAAACATCAACGAAGTGGCGGCAGCGGCAGGCACGATTGCCTACGAATTATTGTGCAACGTCAAGCGCGCCAAGTTTACTTATTACGAATAACACACAGGCCGTTTGAAAGCGAGCCGTACGAGTTTCGCTAAAACCCGTGCGAAAAAGTTTTCAGACGGCCTTTACTAATAATTTTTGCTTTTTGAATAATCACAATATGAAGGGGAAACTGAATGAAGAACCACACAGAACAATCAACGGTTGCATTATTCATTGATGCCGACAATGCTCCAGCTAAAAAAATTGAATTTATAATTAATGAATTAGCGAGTTATGGCTCGGTAATGGTCAGAAAGATTTATGGCAACTGGAAAAAAGAAAGTTTAAAAGGGTGGGAAGGGATATTATTGGATTACGCTTTGGCTCCTGTACAGCAATTTGATTACGCATCAGGGAAAAATGCTACTGATATGGCAATGACAATCGATGTTATGGATTTACTGTTCCAAGGAAAAATAGATGTGTTTTGTATTGCTTCTTCAGATAGTGATTTCACACCGTTAGCTATGCGTATCAAAATGGAGGGGAAACAAGTAATTGGTTTTGGCGAGAGAAATAAGTCGTCCAAGGCTTTGGTTGCAGCATGTAACAAATTTTTATTTCTAGATGACAATAATGAAAATGAATTGGCGCAAGAAACAGGCATTCGTAAGCAAACCGGAGCAGAATTAAAAAGTAATACTTCATTAATGAACCTATTACGTGATGCCATTGCCCATTGTCGCGATGAAGATGGCTGGGCAGGTTTGAATGAAGTAGGGAAAATTATCAATAATCAGTCATCATTTGACAGTAAGAACTATGGATATTCCAAGTTAGGTGATCTTGTCAGAGCAATTGATATATTTGAAACAAAGCTGGCCGAAAACCGCTCACAAATGTTTGTGCGCAACAAAAGAGATAAATCGATTAAGGCAGCTTAACTGGATATTCATAAAACCATGCAAAGAAAAAAGAGCTATAAATTATGAACGACACCCAATCTCTCGCCTTAACCAAGCAACTCATCGCCCAACCTTCCGTTACGCCCGACGACCAAAACTGCCAGCAGATTTTGGCCGAACGGCTGCAAAAAATCGGCTTTACCGTTGAAGAAATGAATTTCGGCGACACCAAAAACATTTGGGCGCGGCGCGGCACAACTTCACCGGTGGTATGTTTCGCGGGGCATACCGACGTAGTGCCGCCGGGGCCGTCTGAAAAATGGGATTCGCCGCCGTTCGAGCCGACCGAGCGCGACGGCCGCCTTTACGGGCGCGGCGCGGCGGATATGAAAACCAGCATCGCCTGCTTCGTTACCGCCTGCGAGCGTTTTGTCGCCGCCAACCCCGATCACACGGGCAGTATCGCCCTGCTGATTACCTCCGACGAAGAAGGCGACGCGCACGACGGCACCACCAAAGTGGTGGACGCACTCAAAGCGCGCGGCGAATTGATTGATTACTGCATCGTCGGCGAACCCACCGCCGTCGAAACGCTGGGCGACACGGTGAAAAACGGCCGCCGCGGTTCGCTTTCCGGCAACCTTACCGTTAAAGGCAAACAAGGCCACATCGCCTACCCGCATCTGGCGTTGAACCCCATACATACCTTTGCGCCCGCGCTGGCCGAACTGACCGCCGCCGAATGGGACAAAGGCAACGAATATTTCCCGCCCACCGGCTTTCAGATTTCCAATATCAACGGCGGTACTGGTGCAACCAACGTCATCCCCGGCACGCTCAACGTGAAATTCAATTTTCGTTTTTCCACCGAATCCACCGACATCGGCCTCAAACAGCGCGTGCACGATATTCTCGACAACCACGGAGTCAGCTACGATTTGGAATGGTCGTGCTCGGGGCAGCCGTTTCTCACCGAAGCCGGCCGCCTGACCGACATCGCCCGCGAAGCCGTTGCCAAAGTGTGCGGGATACAGACCGAACTTTCCACCAGCGGCGGCACGTCGGACGGCCGCTTCATCAAAGCCATCGCCGCCGAACTGATCGAACTGGGACCCAGCAACGCCAGCATCCATCAGATTAACGAAAACGTGCTGCTGAGCGACATTCCCAAACTCTCGGCGGTGTACGAAGAAATGCTCAAAGCCCTGCTCTGAGGCCGTCCACTCACACACCAGCCTATGCGCCAAACCATCTTCATCGCCGACCTTCACCTTTCCGACGACACGCCGGAACTCAACCGCCTGTTTCTGCAATCTCTCAACCGCTGGCAGGGCAAGGTGGACGCGCTCTATATCTTGGGCGACTTATTTGAAGTATGGCTCGGCGACGACATCCTGAGCGACATCGCCGTTCAGACGGCCTCGGCATTAAAAACCTTCAGCCAAACCGCGCCGGTGTATTTCATCTGCGGCAACCGCGATTTTCTGCTCGGCAAACGTTACGCAGAACAAGCAGGCATCACGCTGCTGCCCGACAACCACATCGCCGAACTCTACGGCACCACCTATCTGATTACCCACGGCGACGAAATGTGCACCGACGACGTTTCCTACCAACGCTTCCGCCGCATTATCCGCCATCCCGTTATCCGCAAAACCCTGCTTTCCCTGCCGCAAAACCGCCGACAGCGCATCGCCCACCGCCTGCGCGCCGCCAGCAAAAACAAGAAACAGCAAATGGGGCAAACCGCCCTTTCCGACGTAACCGAACACGGCGTTCAGACGGCCTTAAGCCGCTATCCCCAAGCCCAAGCCGTCATCCACGGCCACACCCACAGGCCGAATGTCCACCAACACACCCGCCACGGCCAAACCGTTACCCGCTATGTGTTGCCCGATTGGCACGGCGTGCGCGGCGGTTATTTGACGGTTCATGAAAACGGAGCGGAGATAAAGCCTTTAGAGGCCGTCTGAAAACTGTTGCAACAAATAATGCAGGGCGAACACCCCTGCCCGCCGCCCAACCACCCGCAAAGCCCGCATCCGCCCACAAAATATAGTACACTCCCAGCACCTATTTTTTCCCCGGCCACCCATGTCTACCCACATCCCCACCAACCGCGGCCATGAACTCGAATGGCGCAGCGAAAGCACCCAAAAACCGCCCGCACAAGCCGTTTACAGCGGCGAAACCAACGCAGCCGCCGTGCTGGCCGCCGCCCGCGACAACACAGCCACCGTTTGGACGGGCGATTATCACAACGCCAAACAAGTGCTGGCCGCCATGAAAAAACGCCTGCGCAAACCCAACAGCAAAGCCGATGGCGATATTCAGACGGCCTTCCACAGCCACCGCATGCGCCAATCGCAAAACAGCCGTCTGCTCAATATGTTGGCCGTAGAAATCGGCGCAGACTTTTCTCTCGACTTGCCGCGCGCCCCCGATGTTGCCGCCGCCCTTGCCGACGTTTACGGCACACCCGACGGCAAACCGTTTCTACTGCCGCTCAACCGCCTGCTCGGCTACATCGGCGCGCACGAATGGCACAAAAAAGGCGTGTTCGTGCCCGCGCTCGACGCCCGCATTCATGTTCCTTTCGGCGTCTTTTCTCCCTTGCGCGGCGAATATCTCGATTTAATCGCCCAAGCGCCGCTGCCGTCTGAATGCCGAACCGCTTTCGATATCGGCACCGGTTCCGGCGTGATTGCCGCCCTGCTCGCCCGCCGAGGCATTTCCGATATTACCGCCACCGACACCAATCCCCGCGCCATAGCGTGCGCCCAAGCCAATATCGAACGCCTCGGCTTCTCGGCAGACATCCGCATCGAAACCGCCGACTTATTCCCGCAAGGCAAAGCCGACCTGATCGTGTGCAACCCGCCGTGGTTGCCCGCCAAACCCACTTCCGCCATCGAAGCCGCGCTCTACGACCCTGGCCACGCCATGCTCAAAGGCTTTCTCAACGGCGTGCGCGGCCATCTGAACGAAAACGGCGAAGCGTGGCTGATTATGTCGGACTTGGCCGAACACCTGCATCTGCGTTCTCCCGATTTTCTGGCCGAATGTTTTCAGACGGCCCCACTGCAAGTGGTCGATATACTCAGCACCCGCCCCACCCACCGCAAAGCCGATGATGCAGCCGATCCGCTGGCCTTCGCCCGCAGCCGCGAAACCACGTTTCTTTATCGCTTGAAAGCGGCGTAAACACCATCGACACAGGGTATTTGAATGAATATAAAAAATAAATTACTATCCCCTTGATATACCCTGTCTCAGGCCGTCTGAACCTTCCTTACCCCACCCCTCAGGAATCCGACATGAATCTCAAAAACCGCCATTTTCTGAAACTGCTGGACTTTACCCCCGAAGAAATCCAATACCTTCTCGACCTTTCCGCCGAATTAAAAGCCGCCAAAAAAAGCGGCCGGGAACAACAAAAACTGAAAGGCAAAAATATCGCGCTGATTTTTGAAAAAACCTCCACCCGCACACGCTGTGCCTTTGAAGTGGCTGCTTACGACCAAGGCGCACAAGTTACCTATCTCGAACCCGGCGGCAGCCAAATCGGCCACAAAGAAAGCATCAAAGACACCGCCCGCGTGCTCGGCCGCATGTACGACGCTATCGAATACCGCGGATACAGCCAGCAAATCATCGAAGAGCTGGCCAAATACGCCGGCGTACCCGTGTTCAACGGCCTTACCGACGAATTCCACCCCACCCAAATTCTCGCCGACATGCTCACTATGCGCGAACATTGCAGCAAACCGCTGAAAGAAATCGCATTTGCCTACATGGGCGACGCCCGTTTCAACATGGGCAATTCCCTGCTGCTCGGCGGCGCCGTATTGGGCATGGACGTGCGTATCGGTGCGCCGCGCGAACTGTGGCCGTCTGAAGAACTCATCACCCGCGCCCGCCGCATTGCCGAAAACAGCGGCGCCCGCATCACACTCACCGACAACCCGCAGGAAGCCGTGAAGGGCGTCGACTACATCCACACCGACGTATGGGTTTCCATGGGCGAAGCCGAAAGCGTGTGGAAAGAACGCATCGAATTGCTCACCCCCTATCAAGTTAACGCCGAACTGATGGCCGCTTCCGGCAATCCGCACGTTAAATTCATGCACTGCCTGCCCGCCTTCCACAACCGCGAAACCAAAATCGGCGAATGGATTTACCAAGTATTCGGCATGGACGGCGTAGAAGTAACCGAAGAAGTGTTCGAAGGCCCTGCCTCGGTTGTGTTCGACCAAGCCGAAAACCGCATGCACACCATTAAAGCCGTGATGGTGGCTTTGTTGTCTTAAACGTTTGATTTCACGTTTTTTTGAACGCTCGTCCGGGCAATAGCCGCCCGTTCCGGAAAATTAACGGTATAAACCGCCCAACCAAAGTGCTAAAATTGCCGCGTTTTCCATTCCGTTACTACGATTGACCAAAAGGATAAATAAGCTATGGCTACTGTATTGATTGTTCCCGTATCTACCCGTTCCGACGGCTGGGCCGTTACCCAAGCCGTTGCCGCCGCCATGCCTAATGCGGTTGCTTCGCGCGCCTTAGACGAAACCGGCGATGCCGAAAAAATGCTGTGCGACGGCAAATGCGACGATTGGCTGGATATGCTGGTTTCACGAGTCAGCAAACTCGATGCCGAAAACGTGGTCATCAAAGGCATCAAACCCGATGCGGAAAAAATCTTTCTTTCCACCCGCAACATCGAATTGGCTTTATCGCTTGATGCCAATGTTGTGTTTTCCGTATTTACCCACGACGGCAATGCCGAGCACCTGACCAAAAAACTGAACATTGCCAAGCAGGCTTATGTTACCGCTCCCGGCGTATTGGCCGGTTTTGTGTTGGACGGCGCCGATGCCGGTTTGGGTGCGTCGATTGCCGAAAAAACAGGTTTGGCTTATCTCGGCTCTACCGAAAACATCTGCAATACCGATTTGCTGTTGAAAAAAACCGGCCGCATGTCGCCCGCACAATTCCGCGTTAACATGATGGAAGCCGCGCGTAAAGCCAACAAACGCATCGTATTGCCCGAAGGTGCCGAACCGCGTACCGTACAAGCCGCAGCTATCTGCCATGAAAAAGGCATCGCCCGCTGCGTATTGCTGGCTCCGCGCGCAGAAGTGGAAGCCGTAGCCAAAGAACGCCACATTACCCTGCCCGATTCTTTGGAAATAATCGACCCCGCCACCTTAATCGACCAATACGTCGAGCCGATGTGCGAACTGCGTAAGAGCAAAGGCTTAACACCCGAACAAGCCCGCGAACAGCTGCAAGACACCGTTGTGCTCGGCACCATGATGATGGCGCAAGACCATGTGGACGGCTTGGTATCCGGCGCCGTACACACTACCGCCAACACCATCCGCCCCGCCCTGCAACTGATTAAAACCGCTCCCGGAGCCAGCTTGGTATCCAGCGTATTCTTCATGCTGCTGCCCAACCAAGTGCTGGTTTACGGCGACTGCGCAGTAAACCCCGAGCCGACTGCCGAACAATTGGCCGACATCGCCATCCAATCTGCCGATTCCGCCAAAGCCTTCGGCATTCCGCCCAAAGTAGCCATGATTTCCTACTCAACCGGCACATCCGGCGCCGGCCCCGCCGTAGAAAAAGTCGCCCAAGCCACCGCCCTTGTGCGTGAAAAACGCCCCGATATCGACGTGGACGGCCCACTGCAATACGATGCCGCCACCGTACCGAGCGTAGCCAAATCCAAAGCACCCGACAGCAAAGTGGCCGGCCAAGCCACCGTGTTGGTGTTCCCCGACCTCAATACCGGCAACTGCACCTACAAAGCCGTACAGCGCAACGCCAACGTATTGAGCGTAGGCCCCATGCTGCAAGGCTTGCGCAAGCCGGTAAACGACCTGTCGCGCGGCGCATTGGTAGACGATATCGTGTACACCATCGCACTGACTGCTATTCAAGCCGTACAAATGGGTAAATAAACCGTTTTAACCTTAAAAGCCAAAGGCCGTCTGAAAAATAAATTTCAGACGGCCTTTGGCTTTTCATAACCACCGGATTTTCTATGGCGGGTAGATATATATCGCGGGTGGATATATATAGTCAACCAACACATTTTTAATACAAGGCAGCAAACCGCAGACAGTAAAGTAGTATGGAACCGATTCTGTTGCCGCTTTAGCGGTTTAGATATAGAAAATAAACTTTTTTGCTACGGCATTAATACGCCTGCCTTATTACTCATACTGTCTGCAGCTTGCTGCCTTGTATCAAAAATAAGTTGATTGACCTTACTAGCTATCCCACATAAAAACCGGCTGCACACTTGATAACTATTCTTAAATAGAATATAATGTTATATTATAACGTTTAATACAGGAGACATTCCCGATGAAACCCAATCTACACCCCGAAAATTACCGCACCGTATTGTTTTTCGATAGCGGAGCCAACGAAGGATGGCTGATCCGTTCATGCGCCAATACGCACGGTAAAACCATGAAATGGCACGACGGCAACGAATATCCCGTATTTATGCTGGATACTTCCTCAGCTTCACACCCCGTTTATACCGGCAAACAACGCGCCTACAACAACGAGGGGCGCGCCAGCAAGTTTAACCAGCGTTACCAATCTATGATGAACTCGTTCAGAAAGGATAAATAATGCAAGTGCTATCCTCTTTAAAATCAGCTAAAAAACGCCATCGCGATTGCCAAATTGTGCGCCGCAAAGGCAAAGTATATGTTATCTGCAAGAGCAATCCCCGCTTTAAAGCCCGTCAACGCTGATTTTTGCTTTTAAAAAAATTCATTTAACACAGAAAAAAAATCGGTACCGAGCATCTGCTTGGTACCGATTTTATTTAGGCTGTCCAGGAGCTACCATTAATCTACGTTACAGCAATATAGCCGGAGACCTTTTTGCAAAACCTTCAGATGTGGATGCAGTTCAAGGCTTAGCAGCACAGCGAGTGCAGACATATCATATAGATGGCGAACAAGTGAGCAACGCGCAACGCAGAAATGCGACGCAGATGGGGTTTTACAAAGGTCTCAGCCAATCAACTTAACTTTTAGCGTTGCATCAACTTAGCAAGTTAAGTTTATTTGCAGTATTGTCGGGCTTACAAAACAAGTATTGATTTGAATCTGACAAAAAAACAGCAGCCATCAGGCTGCTGTTTAACATTAAACTTGGGGCTGAAGTAGATTAGCCCTAAACACCACACCAAAGCCGCAAAGTTTTTAACTGCTGCTTTGGTGTCCCGAAGTTAAAACGAAACTCACATTCTTTCAAGAACAGAGGAAAAGATTTTCGGTCAATTCCGTTGTATTTGCGCAAGACACGTTTCGCCTGATTCCAAAAATTCTCAATGCCGTTGATATGGTTGTGTCGGTCGGCAAACTTTTTGCTGTGATTAATCCTGTGATGGTGAAAACCGCTGACATCCAACACGTCGTAACTGCTCAGGCAGTCCGTATAAACTACGCTATCAGGTGTAATTTTCCTTGTAATAACAGGAAATAAACTTTCCTTTCGGGCATTATTCACTACAACCGTATAAACCTTACCTCCACGTTTAAGGATACCGAAAACCACCACTTTACCTGCTGCTCCCCTACCGCGCTTTCCTTTACGCTTACCGCCGAAATAGCTCTCATCCAATTCTATAGCGCCCTCAAAAACCTGATCTGCTTCCAAAGCCAAATGACGGCTGATAACAAGACGGATTTTACGGTAGAAGAGAATAGCCGTATTGGGCTGAATACCCAAGATATCGGCAGCAGAACGTGCGGTTACTTCCAATACAAAATATTCAAGCAGTTTTCTTTGCAGACTCTTCTTTAACTTACAGTGGGTTATCTTCATTTTGGCAGCCTATCATGACTGCTAATCTACGTCAGCCCCTTAAACTTTGTTTTGATTTTGCTGTTGCCCTGTTTCGGGTTGTTCCGAAGATGGTGTTTCTTGAGTAACCACTTCAGCAGACGCGGGAACTTCTTTTTCCGAAGATTCAATCTGCTCGGGTGATTCAAAAACATTGTCCACCACAGTCAGCTCATCTTCCTTACGGATATTGTGGCTGTAATCTTTAGGAGGGCTTGGCTGTTTTCCTTGCATGATTTCAACCACTTGGTCGCGATCGATGGTTTCCCACTCCATTAATGCCTTGCACATGGTTTCCATCTTATCGCGATTTTCATCCAAGATTTTGTATGCTACCGCATATTGCTCATCCAAAATACGGCGCACCTCGGCATCTACTTCTTGTTGGGTTTTTTCCGAAATATGCTGAGAGCGGGTAATGGAACGGCCTAAGAAAACTTCGCCCTCGTTCTCGGCATAAACCATTGCGCCCATTTTGTCGCTCATACCGAAACGGGTAACCATTTCACGGGCAATTTGGGTAGCGCGCTCGAAGTCGTTAGAAGCTCCGGTAGAAATACGCCCTACAAAAATATCTTCAGCAATACGGCCGCCATACAGAATCGAAATCTGGCTCAGCATTTGATCTTTATACATGCTGATACGGTCGCGTTCCGGAAGCTGCCAAGTCAAACCCAAAGCACGGCCGCGCGGCATAATGGTTACTTTGTGAACCGGATCGGTAAAATCCAAGCTTTCTGCCACAATGGCATGGCCCGACTCATGATACGCAGTAGCACGTTTTTCATCCTCGTGCATAACCATCGAGCGACGCTCCGGCCCCATATAGATTTTATCCTTGGCATCTTCGAAATCGCTTTGGTCAACTTTGGTTTTGTTGCGTCGGCCGGCAAACAGTGCCGCTTCGTTCACCAAGTTGGCCAAATCTGCACCCGAAAAACCCGGAGTGCCTCGAGCCAACGAAACCAAATCTACCGATTCGTCCAAAGGTACTTTTCTGGCATGTACTTTTAAAATCTGTTCGCGACCGCGGATATCGGGCAGCGGCACAACCACTTGGCGGTCAAAACGACCCGGGCGTTGCAAGGCAGGATCAAGTACGTCGGGGCGGTTGGTTGCGGCAATCACAATCACAGTTTGGTTGCTTTCAAAACCATCCATCTCCACCAGAAGCTGGTTCAAAGTTTGCTCGCGCTCATCATTACCGCCACCCAAACCGGCACCGCGTTGGCGGCCTACTGCGTCGATTTCGTCGATAAAGATGATACAAGGCGCATTTTTTTTAGCCTGCTCAAACATATCGCGTACGCGGCTGGCACCCACACCGACAAACATTTCTACGAAGTCCGAACCCGAAATACTGAAAAAGGGCACTTGCGCTTCGCCGGCAATGGCCTTAGCCAACAAGGTTTTACCGGTACCGGGGCTACCTGCCAGCAGGATACCGCGCGGCACACGGCCTCCCAAGCTTTGATAGCGGTTGGGTGCTTTGAGATAATCTACAATTTCCTGCACTTCTTCTTTGGCTTCGTCGCAACCGGCCACATCGGCAAACGTTACTTTGTTGGTGTCTTTATCAAGCAGTTTGGCACGACTCTTACCGAATGAAAAAGCACCGCCTTTTCCACCGCCGCCGGACTGCATGCGCATAAAGTAAAACCATGCGCCGATAAGCAGCATCACGGGCAGCAAGCTGAAGAACAGGCTGGTGAGCATGCTTGGTTTTTCTTCCGGAATCACTTTCACGCGCACCTGCTTGTCGAGCAGTGTTTTAACCAAATTATCGTCTAAAGGCGCATTGGTGAAAAAACGGGTTTTATCGTTGCGCTCGCCTTTAATCAAATAGCCGCTCAAGCCCGAGCCTTCGATGTTGACATTAGCGACCTCGCCTTTGTTAACTTGCTCGATAAATTGCGAATACTCGATTTGCTGTTTATTTTCCTGTTTGTCGCTGATGGCGTTGAAGGCGGCCATTAAGGCAACACCCAACACCAGCCAAACTAAAACATTCTTAAATATATTCCCCACTGAAACAGGCTCCATACAAGGGTAAAAACAAAAACGGATTTTAAATCAGGCTATCTGCATTGTCAGCGTTTATTTTTAGCCAATAAATAAATCTCACTGGAACGATTGCGTGAAGCTTGAGGCTTGCGCGTTTGTACCACGGCAAATGCTTCGCGCATGGCTGCCATATACTCTTGATAACCGGCTCCCTGAAATACTTTCACGAGAAAATTGCCTCCCGGTTTCAAATGGTTAACGGCAAAATCCAAAGCCAACTCGCACAGATAATAGCTACGCGCCTGATCTGTAACTGCATTGCCCGACATATTGGGTGCCATATCGCAAATTACAAGGTCTAAGGGGCGGTTGCCCAGCAAGGCTTCAAATTCGGCCAATACCGTTTCTTCTCTAAAGTCGCCTTGAATAAACGAAACGCCCTGTATTTCGTCCATCGGCAAAATATCCAGTGCAAATACCCGGCCTTTTTCGCCCGCCAACTCGGCAGCGACCTGAGACCAACTTCCCGGCGCGCTACCTAAATCGGCCAGTACGGTACCCGGTTTGATTAATTTGTCTTTTTCATTGATTTCCAAAAGTTTGTAGGCAGCTCTTGCCCGATAGCCGTCTTTTTGTGCCATATGCACATAATGATCGTTTACATGTTCGTTGAGCCATGCTTTGGAAGATTTCGAGCGGACAGACATAACACTCCACTATCGGTTTAAAGGGAACTATTGTACGTTATTTTCCCCTTAACCATGCAGTTTCGCGTAAAATACCGCGTTTATATTGTTTGAAGAATTTCAAGAAAATGACCGACAAATTAACCACACGCGAGATTTTGGAGCTTAAGGCGCGCGCGCATCATTTGAACCCTGTTGTGATGGTTGGGCAACACGGCCTGACAGACTCTGTAATTAAAGAAACCGATGCGGCACTTACCGCGCACGAACTGATTAAAGTGCGTGTTTTAGGCGACGACCGTGCCGAACGCGTCGAGATATGCGCGGCCTTGTGCGAAGCGGTAGATGCGCAACTGGTACAGCACATCGGCAAATTGCTGGTTTTGTGGCGTAAAAAACCCGAAATTTAATACCTGCCTATCAGCCTGTTTCAATAAGCCTGCTTAAACCATCTCTTAATTATTACGAAAGGCCGTCTGAAATGTTTTCAGACGGCCTTTGTGCCGAACCCCGAGATTGTTTTACTCAGGCTTTATTTTTTTCCTAAAATTTTCTCAGGCATTAAAGAAGAATGGTGGGAAGAAATCAGCCATTGTTTGCCATCCCAAACGTAAGTAAACGTATAACGGCCGGAATGCTTGGTTCCGTCTGCATAAGCAAATGTGTAGAGACCGTTATCCATAGCAATGTTACAACCCAGCTGTATATGGCTTAAGTCGATCGAACCTACGGGCTTATGAATCAGGAAATGTGCGAAATAATCTTCTTTCTCCTCCGGTGTAAAACGCGGCTTGTTGGAAATGGTAGGCAGCAAAACAGAACCCGGAGCATAGTTGGCTACCACCTGCTTGGCATCGCCGCTTTTCAGAGAATGGTTCCAACGGTCGAACAGAGCGGCAATTTCCTGTTTACTAACAGCTTTACAGCCTGCCATATCCGCAGATATTTTGTTTTTTGCCACGCCGGTGGTACAGGCTGCCAATACTGAAGACATTGCCAAAACGGCCAATAAACCCAATTTCATATTGAATTCTCCTTTTAATAAAGGGTGGTCGGAAAGCAATTGAGTTCAGGATAGCATCAATTCCTGCACGATAAAGTTGTGATGGCACAAGGTTTAATTTATATCAAACAATCTGCCTATTTATTTATAAAATGGAAATCATAATTTTATGTTTTTATTAAAAATATTAAAATAAAGAAAAATATTAATAATTTACCCGAATAGAGCTTGATTTAGGCCGTCTGAAACGGTTTCAGACGGCCTTGAAGTGTTTTGCATTTCACTCATTTGGGCAACCGGTAGTGGCCTGTAATTTTGTAGCGGTAAAGAATATCTTCTTCCCGCGTGCCGCGTCCTATATTATGGATAATCAGGGGTTTGCCGCGAACACTCCGGTCGGACACAATACCGATATGGGTTAAACCGCGCCCTAAATCCCAAGTAACCACATCGCCCGCACGATAAGCCCCTGCAACAACACGGTAACCTTTACGGTCAAAATAAGTGGCGATATTCGGCACGCGGCGGTGGTCGATATTGCGGTCGGTTGCTTTCAACCCCCACTTTTTAGGATAAGCCGAAAAGTTTTTCGACATATCCTCGTGAATCATCTGCTGCAAATCCCAGCCTTGCTTTCTCAGCGCGCGGATCAACACGTCGGTGCACACCCCTTTGTGCAGCGGCACGTCGCCCATAGGATAGTCCAGCCGGGTATAAGCGGGATCATAAGATACGGTTTTGCCGATTTGCCAACGTGCATCTTGAACCAATTTCTGAGGCGACAAAGCCCACGCAGGAAATGTATTCAACCCGAACACGCAAGCCGCAAGAAACACACGAACAGGAAACTTCATCCGAATAACTCCGAATCAACTATAAAATACCGATATCATAACCAAACGCCATGCCTTCAGACGGCCTCTGAAAGTTAAGTTGTATAAATATTATATATGGGCATAAACTGTTTCAGGCCGTCTGAAAGCAGCCTGAGACCTTTGCAAACCCTTTCCGCAAGGAGAAGCTTATGTATCCGATTCACGAACCCCGCGTGAGCGGCTTGTTAAAAGTATCCGACATCCATCAGATTTATTGGGAAGAATCCGGCAACCCGCACGGCATTCCGGTGATTTTTCTGCACGGCGGGCCGGGTGCGGGGGCATCGCCGAAAGCACGCGGCTTTTTCAACCCCCGCAAATACCGCGTGGTGATTATCGACCAGCGCGGTTGCGGGCGTTCGCTACCGTATGCCGAAACCGATGAAAACACCACTTGGGATTTGGTGGTCGACATCGAAAAAGTACGCGAAATGCTCGGCATACACAGTTGGCTGGTATTCGGCGGCTCTTGGGGCAGCACACTTTCGCTGGCTTACGCGCAAACCCATCCGGAACGTGTGCGCGGCTTGATTTTGCGCGGCATCTTCTTGGGGCGGCAGAGTGAAATCCGCTGGCTCAACGAGCAAGGCGGTGCGAAACACATCTACCCCGAACAGTGGCAGCATTATCTCGCCCCCGTGCCCGAAGCAAAGCGCGGTGCAATCGTACAGGCCTATCATGAAATGCTGTTCGGCCAAGACCGCGAACAGGCTCTGCGGGCGGCGAAAGCATGGGCGGAATGGGAAAGCTGGCTGGTGCAGTTCGACCCGCAACCGGTGGAAGAAGATGCGGAGCAGGCGTTGGCGATTTCGCGCATCGAAAACCATTATTTCGTCAACGGCTGCTGGCTGGAAAACGAAAAAGCGTTGCTGGCGAATATAGATAAAATCCGCCATATCCCCACCGTGATTATTCAGGGCCGTTACGACATCTGCACGCCGATGCAGAGCGCATGGGAATTGAAACAAGCATTCCCCGAAGCCGATTTGCGGATTGTGCAGGGCGGGCATGCGGCGTTTGAAGGCGAAGTGGCCAAAGGCTTGGTGCAGGCAGCGGACGAATTTGCAGACAAGTTGGCCGTCTGAAAAGAGCGGCCGTGTTTTTCAGACGGCCTCAACCCGCAGGCTTTCAGGCCGTCTGAAATCCCGTACAATACGCCGACCGTTTTTTAAAGGAATCCGCCTCGATGAATACCGTAAAAATCAAAAACACCGTGCTGGGCGCAGGCAGCCCGAAAATCTGCGTGCCGTTGGTAGCCAAAGATTCAGACGGCCTGCAAACCGCTTTGGCAGGCTTGCAGGGCTTGGCTTTTGATGTGGTGGAATTTCGTGCGGACTTTCTCGAACGTGCGGCCGACAGCGGCTATGTGATGGAACACCTGCGCGAAGTGCGCGCCGCCCTGCCGGATACGCCGCTGCTGTTTACCTTCCGCCGCGCCGAAGAAGGCGGCGAGTGCCCCGTGCCGCCGGAGGTTTATTTTTCGCTGGTTCAAGTGGCCATACGCTCCGGCCTGACCGACATCATCGATATCGAACTGTTTGCAGGCGAAGATAAAGTGAAAGAAACCGTTGCACTGGCCAAAGCCAACGGCGTGGCGGCCTTGCTGTGCAATCACGATTTCGACAAAACGCCGCCGAAAGAAGAGATAGTAGGCCGTCTGAAAACCATGCAGGATTGGGACGCGGACATCTGCAAAATCGCCGTGATGCCGCAATCCGCCGCCGACGTGCTGGTGCTGCTCGATGCCACGCAAACCATGTTCCATCAATATGCGCGGCAGCCTCTGGTAACGATGGCGATGGGCAAACTGGGCGTGGTGAGCCGTTTGGCGGGCGAAACCTTCGGCTCGGCAATGACTTTCGGCTCTGCGGGAACCGCTTCCGCGCCCGGGCAGATCGGCGTGAACGATTTGCGCTTTATTTTGAACGTGTTGGCAGGTAAATAATATCGGCAGGCCGTCTGAAAACATATTTTCAGACGGCCTCAAAGCCTTATAGCTTTATATTATAAATAATAGAAGTAAGCATTCTTTGTATTGTGTTTTCGATTGTCGTACAATGCCTGCTTCTATTATCGACGTTTTACTGGAATGATTATGTTGAAAAAATTCGTACTCGGCAGCATGGCTGCTTTTGTATTGGCTGCCTGCGGCAACGGTGGCGGCAGCTCATCTTCAGCCTCCGCTCCGGCCTCTTCCACCCCCGAAACCCAAGTTGCCGGTTCGCTGATCGAACGCATCAACAATAAAGGCACGGTAACCGTAGGCACCGAAGGCACTTACGCACCGTTCACCTATCACGATGAAAGCGGCAAATTAACCGGTTACGATGTAGAAGTGACCCGTGCCGTAGCAGAAAAGCTCGGCGTAAAAGTCGAATTCAAAGAAACCCAATGGGATGCCATGTTGGCCGGCTTGAAAGCAGGCCGGTTCGACATCGTAGCCAACCAAGTGAGCCTGACCACACCCGAACGCCGCGCCACTTTCGACAAATCTGCCGAATACAGCTATTCAGGCCCGATGGCGGTAGACCGCAAAGACGACAACCGCATTAAATCGCTGGCCGATGTAAAAGGTTTGTCTGCCGCACAAACCTTGAGCAGCAACTACGGCGAAATGGCGCAAAAAGCCGAAGCCAAAATCATTCCGGTAGACGGCATGGCTCAGGCATTGACTTTGGTTCAACAAAAACGTGCCGACTTCACATTCAACGATTCGCTCGCCCTGCTCGATTATCTTAAGAAAAATCCGAACTCCGGCCTGAAAACCGCATGGACGGCCCCCGCAGAGGAAAAATTGGGTGCCGGTCTGATTTTAAACAAAAACAACGATGAAGCCTTGGCAAAAATCAGCGGCGCAATAGAAGAGCTGCGTGCAGACGGCACATTGAAAAAACTGGGCGAACAATTCTTTGGCGTAGATGTAAGTGTTAAATGATCTTTTAAGCGCGCTGCCGTTTATGACCGAAGCCCGCGCGGCTTTGGTCATAAATGCATTTTGGCCGATGGTTAAAGCGGGGTTTCTCTATTCCATTCCGCTGGCCGTCGTTTCTTTTATTTTCGGCATCCTGATTGCATTGGCCGTCGCCTTGGTGCGCGTGATACCGGTTAACGGCATCTTCCACCGCATCTTGCTCGGCATAGTGAAATTCTACGTTTCCGCCATCCGCGGCACACCGATGCTGGTTCAGTTGATGGTGGTGTTTTACGGCTTACCGGCCATCGGCATCACGCTCGACCCGCTGCCTACCGCCGTAATCGGCTTTTCGCTGAATATCGGTGCCTATGCCTCCGAAACTATACGGGCGGCGATTTTATCGGTGCCCAAAGGCCAATGGGAAGCGGGTTTCTCCATCGGCATGACTTATATGCAGACCTTCCGCCGCATCATCATGCCGCAAGCGTTCCGCGTTTCCGTGCCGCCCTTGAGCAACACCTTTATCAGCCTGTTTAAAGAAACCTCGCTGGCTTCGGTGGTAACCATTACCGAGCTTTTCCGCGTGGCGCAGCAAATTGCCAACGCCAGCTACGACTTTCTGCCCGTGTATATCGAGGCAGGCTTGATATATTGGGTGTTCTGCTTCTTCCTGTTTATCGGGCAGGCAAAACTCGAAAAACGGCTCGACCGCTACGTTGCCAAGTGAGCATAAACCATGATTAAAATCCGCAATATCCATAAAGCATTCGGCAGCAATTCGATTTTAAACGGCATTGATTTGGACGTAGCAAAAGGCAGCGTAGTCGTGATTCTCGGCCCTTCCGGTTCGGGCAAAACCACATTTCTGCGCTGTTTGAATGCTTTGGAAATGCCCCAGCAAGGCAGCATAGAATTCGACGGCCCAAGCCCGTTGGGCATTGATTTTGCTCAACATCCGTCCAAAAAAGACATTCTCGCCCTGCGCCGCAAATCAGGTATGGTGTTTCAGCAGTACAATCTTTTTCCGCACAAAACCGCGCTGGAAAACGTGATGGAAGGCCCCGTGGCCGTACAAGGTATTTCCGCAGCAGAAGCCCGTAAAAAAGCGTTGGCCTTGCTGGAAAAAGTCGGCCTTGCCGATAAAGTGGATTTATACCCTTTCCAGCTCTCGGGCGGTCAACAACAGCGGGTAGGTATCGCCCGTGCTTTGGCAATCCAACCGGATTTAATGCTGTTCGACGAACCAACCTCCGCCCTTGACCCCGAGTTGGTGCAAGATGTATTGAATACCATGAAGGAGCTTGCTAAAGAAGGCTGGACGATGGTGGTTGTTACCCACGAAATCAAATTTGCCATGGAAGTGGCTGATTTGGTGGTGGTAATGGATGGCGGCGTGATTGTGGAACAAGGTTCGCCCGAAACATTATTTAAAAACCCCCAACACGAACGCACCAAACGCTTTCTGCACCAAATCCGCGTACAGGAAGATTAATGCGCGATTACCTTAAAAGGCTGCGACGACGTAGCAGAAACACTGTTTATTTGCTCTATCTTGAGTCAAACAAAACGGGGCATTATTAACTTCCACTATTAAAAGTTCAGCCTCCGTCAACAGAGATGCAACACAAAAAAACACTTGGCATTTTACAGCCAAGTGTTTTTTATTTAACGGATTTCCATCAGCTTTTCAAAAACTAAGCCAATCCTTTTTTCTCCAAATAGCTTTCGTAATCGCCCAGATAGTGTTCGTAACCGCCTTTGCCGTCCAGTTCGATGATTTGTGTGGCCAGTGAAGACACAAACTGGCGGTCGTGCGATACGAAAATCAGCGTGCCTTTGTATTTTTCCAAAGCCATATTTAAGGATTCGATGCTTTCCATATCCATGTGGTTGGTCGGTTCGTCCATAATCAACACGTTCGGTTTCAGCAGAATCAGCTTGCCGTAAAGCATACGGCCTTTCTCTCCGCCCGAAAGCACCTGCACTTGTTTTACCACATCATTGCTGCCGAACAGCAAGCGACCGAGCGTACCGCGGATAACCTGTTCGTCGTCGCCTTCCTGACCCCATTGGCGCATCCATTCGGTGAGGTTCATGTCGATATCGAAGTCGTTTTCGTGGTCTTGCGGATAGTAGCCGACGTTGGCTTTTTCCGCCCATTTGATGGTACCTGAATCGGGTTGGACACCTTCGCCGTATTCGGGATTGAATGCACCGGCCAACAATTTCAGCAAAGTGGACTTACCGGCACCGTTAGGGCCGATAATCGCCAAACGTTCTCCGGCTTCCAGAATAAAGCCCAGGTTTTTAAACAATTGGTTCTCAAAGCGTTTGCTCAAACCTTCCACTTCAACAGCTTGGCGGTGCAGCTTGGCTTTTTCGTCGGTTTCAAAGCGGATATACGGGTTTTGGCGAGTAGAAGGTTTCACTTCCACCATTTCGGCCTTGATCTTATCGGCCTGTTTCAGACGGCTGGTGGCTTGACGGGCTTTGGATTTATTGGCCGAGAAGCGTGCCACGAATTCTTGCAGTTCTTGCAGCTTTTCTTTGGCTTTAGCGTTGTCGCGCATGGCGCGCTCGCGGGATTGCGCGGAAGCCAGCATGTAATCATCGTAGTTGCCGGGGTAGATGGTGATGCTGTTGTAATCAACATCGGCCATATGCGTGCAGACTTCATTCAAAAAATGGCGGTCGTGCGAAATGATGATCATAGTGGAATCGTATTCGTTCAACACACCTTCGAGCCAACGGATGGTGTTGATGTCCAAGTTGTTGGTCGGCTCGTCGAGCAGCAATACGTCGGGTTTGGAAAACAAGGCTTGCGCCAGCAATACGCGCAGTTTGAAGCCGGGAGCCACTTCGCTCATTTGGGCATTGTGCAATGATTCTTCGATACCCACGCCGCTCAACAATTCGGCCGCGCGCGCTTCGGCGGTGTAACCGTCGTATTCGGCAAACTTGGCTTCCAATTCGGCAGCGTGCATGTAATCGTCTTCGGTGGCTTCCAAATTGGCGTAAATGGCATCACGCTCGGTCATCGCCGACCACATTTCGGTGTGCCCCATCATCACTACATCCAGCACACGCATCTCTTCATAGGCAAATTGATCTTGGCGCAGTTTACCGAGGCGGACACCGTTTTCAATGGCCACTTCGCCGCTGGTCGGCTCCAAGTCGCCACCAAGGATTTTCATGAAGGTGGATTTACCCGAACCGTTGGCACCAATCAGCCCGTAGCGGTTGCCTTCGCCGAATTTGACAGACACGTTTTCAAACAGCGGCTTTGCGCCGAACTGCATGGTTATGCCGTTGGTAGAAATCATTTTGATACAACCTTTAAGGATAAAATATTTAAAGCGCGGAATTATATCATAATTTCCGTTCAATCCGCTGCCGGTCTCTGCCGTCTGAAAAATAAGGTTCGAAGCGTCAAAGCATGATCAAATGTTTTTTTCAGACGGCCTCAACATATTCAACCGTTTTCATTATTTTTAAGAACCCGGAGCATGTCGACCAATGTGTTGACAACTTTGCAAGCTCATGCAAAAAAACATATCAAACAGGCCGTCTGAAATACTTTTCAGACGGCCTTAGATTCTAATTTCAAGTGCAACACTCAGGCAGTAGTGGTTGGAACAGATTCAAGAATAGAACACTTGGCGTTTCATAGCCAAGTGTTTTTCTTGGCCGGTGGTTCAGCTCATCCTGAACCCTACGTATTTCCCGCTCACTAATGTTGCGGAAATCCGTTTGTTTGGGGAAGTATTGGCGGATGAGTCCGTTGGTGTTTTCATTCAGCGCCTTTTCCCAAGAACGGTAAGGACGGCAGAAATAGGTTTCAGCCGCCAATGCTTTGGCTATTCGGGTGTGGCGGTAGAATTCCTTGCCGTTATCCATGGTGATGGTGTGCACCCTGTCTTTATGCGCCCTCAGCGCCCGAATGACGGCATTGGCCGTATCTTGGGCTTTGAAGTTCTTCAATTTGCAGATAATGGTGTAGCGGGTAACCCGTTCGACCAGTGTCAATAATGCGCTTTTCTGATCTTTGCCGACGATGGTGTCGGCTTCCCAGTCGCCTATACGGGATTTTTCGTCGACGATGGCGGGTCGGTTTTCAATGCCTATGCGGTCGGGTACTTTGCCTCTGCTCCATGTGCTGCCGTAGCGTTTACGGTAGGATTTGCTGCATATTCTGAGATGCTGCCACAAAGTGCCGCCGTTGCTTTTGTCGTCGCGCAGATAGTTATAGACGGTGCTGTGGTGGAGTGTGATTTGGTGGTGTTTGTGCAAATAGGCGCACACTTGCTCGGGGCTGAGTTTGCGGCGGATGAGGGTAGCGATGTGTTGGATCAGCTGCGAATGGAGCTTATAGGGCTTTCTTTTGCGCTGCTTGGTAAGCCGGCTTTGCTGTTGGGCTTTTTCGGCACTGTATTGCTGCCCTTGCGGGCAGTGCCGTTTGATTTCGCGGCTGATGGTGCTTTTATGGCGGTTAAGCCGTTTGGCGATTTCGCTGATGCTGTGGTGGCGGGACAGGTATTGGATGTGGTATCGTTCGTCTTGGGTCAGTTGTGTGTAGCTCATATGCAATCTTTCTTGCAGGAAAGGCCGTATGCTACCGCATACTGGCCTTTTTCTGTTGTGGAAAGTTGCACTTCAAATTTGAATCCGCTGGCCTGACAAATCTATGCCGACAACTCAAGACATCGAGCCTTCATTTTGATAAAGCGTAAACAACGGCACGCCGCGCTTACGGATATTTTCGCCGCCGGGCAAATCTGTAAACTCCAAAATCGCAGCCGCTTCCACAATTTCCCCGCCCAGCTGGCGCACCAAATCGATACCCGCCTGCATGGTGCCGCCGGTCGCAACAAGATCATCCACCAAAAGCACACGCGCACCGGCGGGAATCGCATCGGTATGAATTTCTACCGTAGCTTCACCGTATTCAAGCGCATAACTTTGAGAAAGCGTTTCAAACGGCAGCTTACCTTTTTTACGGATGGGGACAAACCCTACGTTTAATTGATAAGCCAACGCAGCTCCGATAATAAAACCGCGGGCATCCAAACCGGCCACAACATCAATTTTTTGGCTCATATACCGGTAAACAAGCAGATCTACCAACAACCGGAAATATTCAGGGCTTTGCAGCACAGGGGTAATATCATGAAATAAAATACCTTTTTTCGGCCAATGAGGGATCTTGCGGATCTTTTCGGCAAGTGCTTCCACGCCCATCACGTCGGGATGAATCAACATAAAACTACCCAATTCACAATGAAAAATTACACAGAAATTCAAAACACAAACGCACTATTCTAACAAAAACTAGCCTTGCGTTGTCGGCGTTGAAACATATAAAAACGGAAATAATATTTTAAACGCGATAGTTTTCGCAAAAACAGGAACCAGAACGCCCGTTTTGCAAAGGTTTCCGGCTGTATGGCATAATAACCACTTAAATTTTTCATTTTCGAGACCATCATGCGCTCATCTTCAAAAGGTAATATTTTTATTATTTCCGCAGCCTCCGGAACCGGAAAAACCACTTTGGTTTCACGCCTTACCAAACATCATGACGACATCAAGGTTTCCGTTTCCCACACCACCCGGCAGCCGCGTGAAGGCGAAGAGCACGGCAAACACTACTATTTTGTAGATGTGCCGAAATTCGAAACTCTCATTAGTGAAAGCGCATTCCTTGAATATGCAAAAGTTTTCGACAATTATTACGGCACCAGTGTAGAAGGCGTAAACATATTGCGGGAACAAGGTTATGATGTGATTTTAGAGATCGACATTCAAGGTGCAGAACAAGTCCGCCGTGTTTGGCCCGGAGCATGCAGCATCTTTATATTGCCGCCTTCTTTCCAAGCATTGGCCGAACGCTTGGTCGGCCGCGGAACAGACAGCCCCGAAGTAATCGAACGGCGGCTGGGCAAAGCGCGCAAAGAAATCGAGCAGGCGTTTATGTTTGATTATGTGGTGGTTAACAACGACTTGGTTGAAGCAGAAGCCGATTTACTGTCGATTATCAAATCACACCGCCTAAAACAATCCTGCCAACACTTATTTATTGAAAATCTGTTGGAAAATTCTTAAAAAACAGCGACAATACTTAATTAAATACTTCCCTATTTATTTGTAAAAAGGAACCATTCAAAATGGCACGCATCACCGTAGAAGACTGCATTACCAAAATCCCCAACCATTTCGACTTAACATTAACTGCCGCACGCCGCGCACGCCAACTGGAAAACGGCAATGCACCTTTGGTTGAAGACATCCGTAACAATAAACCTACCGTTACCGCTTTACGCGAGATAGCCGCCGGAGAAGTCGGCGTAGAGCTGCTCAAACGTAACAAATAAAAGCAAAATCAAAAGGCCGTCTGAATGCAACTGCCGCTACCTACCGCCCCTTATGACCCATTGACATCAGAAGCCCGTGACTTATTGTTCCGCACGGCTTCCTATCTCAATGAAAAAGAGCAGCAACAGCTTGAAAAAGCGTGTGCCTATGCTTTCCATGCCCACGACGGCCAAACCCGCAAAAGTGGCGAACCCTACATTACCCACCCTATTGCCGTTACTACCCAACTGGCCATCTGGCACATGGACATACAAGGTTTGTGTGCGGGCGTGATGCATGATGTACTTGAAGACACAGGTGTATCCAAAATCGAAATGGCAGCAGAATTCGGCGACACCATAGCCGAAATGGTAGACGGTCTTTCCAAACTTGAAAAACTCGAATACGACAGCCAAGCAGAACATCAGGCAGAAAGTTTCCGCAAGTTAATTCTCGCCATGACCAAAGACGTTCGCGTGATCGTCGTTAAATTGGCCGACCGTCTGCACAACATGCGTACATTAGGCTCGATGCGCCCCGAAAAACGCCGCCGGATTGCTCAGGAAACACTTGAAATCTACGCACAAATAGCCAACCGCATCGGTTTAAACAACGCCTATCAAGAGCTTCAGGATTTATCCTTTCAGAATCTGCACCCCCGTCGGTATGAAACATTGCAAAAAGCCATGAAAGCAAGCCGACGCAACCGACGCGACGTTGTAGGTAAAGTTCTGCGTGCCTTCAGCATGCGCTTGGTTGACGCAAATATTGAAGCCAAAATCAAAGGCCGCGAAAAAAACTTATTCAGCATCCACCAGAAAATGCAGGCTAAAAATCTACGCTTCGCAGACGTGATGGATATTTACGGCTTTCGCGTTATCGTAAACAGCATACCCGCCTGCTACGCAGCCTTGGGTGCACTTCACAGCCTCTACCAACCCAAACCCGGCCGTTTCAAAGACTACATCGCCATTCCCAAAAGTAACGGTTATCAAAGCCTGCATACCACCTTAGTCGGCCCTTACGGCCTGCCTATCGAAGTACAGATACGCACCCACGAAATGGATGCAGTAGCCGAAGGCGGCGTAGCCGGACATTGGATTTATAAATCGGGAGAAAGTACGGTCGATCAGGCTACCCTCCATACCAATCGCTGGCTGAAAAATATTCTTGATTTGCAAGCAGGCAGTTCCAATGCCATCGAATTTCTCGAGGCCGTTAAAGTTGATTTATTCCCCAACGAAGTATATATCCTTACCCCGAAAGGAAAAATCCTTACCCTCCCCAAAGGAGCAACCCCCATCGACTTCGCATATGCAGTGCATACCGATGTCGGCCATCACACCGTAGCCGCCCGCATCAACAATACCATGATGCCGTTGCGCACCAAACTGAAAACCGGTGATTCTGTTGAAGTGATTACTTCCGAACAGGCAAAACCCAACCCGGCATGGCTAAATTTTGCCGTTTCCAGCCGTGCACGCAGCGCCATTCGAAATTACATCAAAAATATGAATAGGCAAGATGCAGTAACACTAGGTGAAAACCTATTGCAAAAAGCCCTATCAAGCTTATTGCCTCAAAACGTATTGCTTTCAGACGGCCTCAAAGAAAAATATCTTGCCGACCTCAATCATAAGCAAACCACTTTTGAAGATGTATTGTACAGCGTAGGAATGGGGCATACCCTGCCGATTACAGTTGCCATGCATATTGCCGACTTGGCAGGTGAACATTTTGGCGGCGAAGTGCGGTTAAGCCCGATTAAAATCAACGGCAGCGAAACAGGCCGCGTACATCTTGCCCAATGTTGCCAGCCATTGCCCGGAGATGCCGTACGCGCAGTTTTAATTAAAGATCAAGGTTTGGTTATTCACCGGGACACTTGTCCGAATGTACTAAAAGTAGATCCCGACCAACAGCTTGACGCCGACTGGGAAAGCATTCCCGATCAAACTTTCCGCACAACACTTACAGTCGGAGCACGCGACACCCGCGGTTTGTTGGCATTAATGGCCCAAGCTATTTCTTCAGCCGGCGCCGACATCGAATCGGTTGAAACACCGCAAAAACAACCCGGCACAGAAGGGTTTATTGAATTCAAGTTCTTTATCAAAGTAACCGGTATAGAGCAACTCAATGAAATCATTCGTGCTTTGCACGCTATTACTGATGTGAGACGTGTTGTAAGAGTATAAGGTATAGAAAATCCTAGCGTTGTTTGCAGTATTGGCTTTTGAATACTGTAAACAACGCTAGGATTTTCTATATAAAGCTTTACTCAACGACCAGTTTGTTTTTCCAATATTGTTTTTTAGCTTCGTTTTTGGGAATGTCTTTGGTACCATTGCCGTAGATTTCCACCAACTTCTTGGCAGCTTTTATTTCGCCATTATTGGCCGAACGTTCAAACCATTCTAATGCTTTTTTTTCGTCTTTCATAACATGTTTTCCATTTAAGTACCATAAACCTATTAGTGTTTGAGCAGTTTCTTCACCCATCTCGGCAGCTTTTAGATAATAGTCAAAAGCTTTAGCTTCATCGTAAGGGAATGTATCATTTTTCTCAGAGTACATAACACCAGCGACTGAATAAGCATAAGCATCGTCTTGCTCTAAAGATTTAAATAACCATTGCTTGGCTTCTTCCCGGTCTTTTTCATTTTTTCCAATTTTAACAAGAAGCCCTGCCAATTCAGCCTGAGCTACACTAATATTAAGGTCAGCTGCTTTACGTAACCATAGAATGGCATCATCATACTTACCCATAGAAGCATAAATTGTTCCAACATTATAAATGGCTAATTGATTGCCATTGTCAACAGCTTTTTTGGCTAATTCAAGTGCTCTATCTTGATTTTGCAAAACCCCTTTGCCTTGAGAATAAATAATAGCCAAATTTTGATAAGCATCGGCATATCCGTTATCTGCTGCCAGTTGATAATATTCAGCTCCTTTTTTCCAATCAACAGGAACCCCAATTCCATGGCTATAATAAAACCCTAAGTTATTATAAGACGGGATATTGCCTTGCTTCGCGGCTTGTTGAGTCCAATAAAAAGCTTTTTGTACATCCTTTTGTGCACCCCAACCCTTATAGTAAAGCCAACCTAAATTGGATTTAGCCCTTGCATCTCCTTTTTTTGCTGCCAACTCTGTCCAATAAAAAGCTTTATTGAAATCTTTTGGAGCCTCCCAGCCTTCTAAATAACGGGCACCTAAATTATATTGGCTAGAAACATCACCTCTTTCAGCGCATTGTTCCAATCGCGATAATTCTCCTCTTGGATCACAATTGATGCTATTTTTATCTACATAACAGCCACTCAGAAGAAAAAAACAAACTAGTGTAATAATATTTTTAATCATGGTTCTTATCATTTCGATTGATTAGGTTTTGTTGTGAATCTGTCAATACTACTATTAGTAATTGTTTTTCCAATTTCATTTATTCCTGCCTGTCCAAAATCACCCACTCCTGTTTTTCCTGCTTTATAAGCAGCTCCTGTTCCCACTATATTACTCGGAATTCCTTTTAGCGTTTCCTTTACAGTTTTCCCTTGACAAATAGAGTCAGATAAAACACCACTACCAACTGCATTGGTTGTTTGTTGACCTAGCGTAGCCCAACGCGCCCCAACAAGACCGCTGGCAGTGTCGGTAGCCAAAGAGCAGGCGTTGATTCGCCCGTTTTCAAGAGTTTGAGTTGTACCGGAAGTCACTGTAGAAATGCCAATACTCTTTTCTACAGGCGACAAACGCCCCCATGCTTGAGCCGCAGGTCTTGCTGCAGTGGCTAACGCAGGTAGCGCACGAACACCTACAAAGGCTGTTCCTGCCGCTGCCATTGACCCACCTGCTACCTTTACGCTGGTTTCTCTTAAGCCCGCTTGAGAGGTGTGCAGACGCCTACATTGATCATTTTTTGCGTTTAGAGCCATGGTGCTCGGCATTATCGCACCCAAGGCAGTAGCACAACCGGGTTCTTTCATCACTCCACGGTTTTTTATTGCTTCTCTTCTAGCTGCTTCTCTTGCAGCAGCTTGGGCTCTGGCGGCAGCTTCAAAATCTCCCATGCCTCTATTAAACGCATCTCTCACTCCGGGGCTGTCAAGATGTTGTTGTAACCACTGATAACCATTAAGCCCTAAAGGATCAACCCATCCTTGAGCTGATTGGCCAAAATCATAAAGGTTATCTCCCCCAGCCAACCCAATCGGATCCTGCTGCGTAAACCGCCCGCAGTGCGGATCGTAATAACGGAAGAAGTTGTAATGCAGACCCGTCTCTACATCCGCATACTGGTTCTGTAATCTGAACGGCTGATGCACATCTTCTTTCAGATTCGCACCCTCTGCATTATTCAGTTTACCCCAACCGCTGTATTCTCCGCGCCAAACGATGTTGCCTTCCTCATCCGTCAGTTCACGCGGAATGCCGATTTGGTCGTTGTGGTAGTACAAAATCCGTCTGTCGGCTTTGCTGCTATCTTTGTTGGCCATCTGAACGATTTGTGCCAACGGTTCGTAGCTTCCCTGTTCGGTATAAACGTAAGTATAGGTCGCTTTATCGCCGTATTCCTGTAACAGGCGGCTGCCTTCCCACAGGAAACGGGTTTCCGTTTGGTTGTGGGCGTTCTGTTTGCTCACCCTTCTGCCTAAGGCGTCGTAGCGGTAGTGCCAGTGTTCAGACCGCCTTCCCTCTTGTTCGATACGCGCTTCGGTCAATTGGTTGTCGGCATCGTAGCGATAATACTGGCTTTCGCCCGTTGCGTCGTTGTGGCGTTCGCTCAGGTTGCCCAGCGGATCATAAACGTAGCGGATGCCGTTATAGTCGGTCAGGCGGTTGCCGGCTACTTTGACACCGTCGCCGCTGATATTGTGGGCGGGGTCGAAGGCGAAGCGTTCGTCGCCGGCACGGGTAATCCTGCCCAGCGGGTCGTAGGCGTAGTCTTTATTGCCGTGGTGTTGGTCTTCGGTTTGAACCAGATTGCCGTTGGTATCGTAATGGTAACGGCGTTTGATCAGGCCTTTCGGCTCGGTGGCTTTGCCGCCGGGAGCTTCGAGTTGTACCAGCTGTTCTTTCAGACGGCCTAAGGGGTCTGAAATCAGGCGGGTGTGCAGTTTGCCGGCACTTCTGGATACGGGACGGTGCAGGTCGTCGCGCTCGATATCGGTAATGGTGTCGCCGTCGAGGTTGATGTGGTGCAGATGGCCGCTGCCGTAGTAGAGGTAGTTGAGCGTCTCGCCCGTCGGTAGGATGGTTTGGGTGCGGTTGCCGAGGATGTCGTAACGGTATTCGGTCACCAGCGGGATGCCGTCTTGGGTACGGGGCCGGATTATGCCCGGCTGTATCGGTTCGCCCAGTGTTTGGTATTGTTCTTTGACCAACAGGCCGTCTGAATTGTAGCTGAGACGCAAGTCGCTATGGGAATTACAGGTATTACGTTTTTAACATATAAAAAATTATTAATATGAAAACTATTACCTTATGTACTTTATGAGACAATTTATAAGAAATATTAGTTTAAATAAAACTAACAGAAAATCAGTGAGCAGTAAATATAATAGAATAGAATAGATGTTATCACATTGTAAAAAATATATTTACATAACAATTTTTAAAATGATAATTATTGTTTGTTATTTATGTAGAAATATCTAATAGCAACAAATAAAAAACAAAATTCTGTATAAAATAACATACTCATCAATGGAATAAAGCAAAGAATTGCATTATATAAACTTTCATCTGTTCCTCTATTTAAAATGGCTTTTATTCCAAAAAAAATTGTTAAGAAGTAGGGAATAAAACATATAATTTTTGACTTCGTCAATATCATTGGTAAACTATCATTAGACCAAAGCAAATACCTTTGATTTTCACGAGAAATTAAACTAGATTTTTTTAAATTTTTTATTTCTTCATCACTGATATTTAACATTACATACCACAATGAAATCAAGGAAACAATTAGAAAAGATATGGCAACAGTTTCCCATAAAAATGGGAAATTTATAGTCATTAATAACAAAAATGGGCTTACCAATGTCAAAGTTACTCTCATTCCAACATTATAAAAAACTGATTCAAATAGCTTCGAATAAAATATCCCTTTCTTTTTTAAAATAAAGTTTGAAATTAACCATATTAAAAATAAAATTCCCCATACAATAAAAAAGAAAATAAATACTTGGCTTACCATTATCGGAATTCCCCAACCTAGGTAAGAAGCAAAAATAATGCATAAATGGTAAATGCTAGCTATCCCCAAGGCAATAATTTGATGCCTAAAATCAATAGATTGATTAAAATTAATATTCTTAATCATAATTTGATTATCCATATATCTTCTGCTTTAATCCATCTGATAATATTGAAATCAATAGTCCGACAGCCATAACTGCAGCAGTACCAATTAACAACACCAAGCCAATAGGAAGTGTTGCTCCAGACAAAGCTATTAATACTGCACTTAATGCAGCACTGCCCGCAATAAATCCCACCCCAGCAGCAACCGAGCTGATTCCTACTCTTCCAATCAACTCCATAACATCTCTACTGCCTTTCTCATCCAGCATAACTTTATTATAATCTCCAATAATATCAATAGCTAGAGCAACACCTGCAACTCCTCTAGTTGTTCCTCTAGTAACATTTTTTAACACATTGTTCTTAAATGAAAGCCAAACTCTATTTATTTTTTTTCCAATGTATATACCTCCAGTTAACGGTTTTAATTGGTTTTTATCAAATCCTGCATAAGTAAAGCCAAATGGGGGATTATACCCTTTAAATACAATAGTCCAGAATCCTCGTATTCGTTTTACCTGTACCTTTCGATTTAATATATTTCTCATTTCAAGGTTGTCCTGCAGATAACCGACACCACTAAAAATAGCAGCATACTTTGGCTCACTATAAGCTGCTATTGCTTTGATAAGATCGTTAAAATCTTGTTGGCTAATTATTCCTCTTAGCTCATGTGCACTACACTCTCGTTCAAGGCTTTTAGGATTCATCCATTCAACATTTGAAGCTGGCTTGAAAATCATGACTACCGCTAACTCATTAATTTTACTAAAACCCTTTGAAGCCGAGTTAAAAGTATTCTGAACATCTTGAGGTTGATAAGGTTTAAATAAAGTCTTCTCTTTAAATTGAGGGAGGTTTCTCAACCATTGTTGTGAACTATAATTATGCACTTGCACAAATGAATCAATATTTATTTGATCTTTACGCCCATCAAAACCGATATAAAGCGGCTCAATCCAAATAGCAGGCTTACTATTATAGCGATTAGCATCCATCAAGCTTGGGGTATACCTACCAATTACTTTACCGCCAGCTTTTACCACAAACGTTCCTTTAAAGTACCTGCTAATATGAACACGATAAGCTTCTCCTGAAGTTATAAAAAATTTTCCGGAAATGAGCTTTTTTGTCTTCAAATCAAAAACACCATAATCTCTAACATTTACAGAACTACTTACTTTTTCAACTTCAACACTAATTTTACGGGAGCCATTAATACTGAAATTAAAAACTACTTCCCTAACGGTAGCTAAAATAACTTGATAGTCATTATTTGTAGAAATATTATTCACAGGCTGCCCTGGAATATAAATGACTCTAGTTTCTTTTTGCTGGGGTATTGAACTTCTCTTAGCAGCTTTTTCAGTTTGTTCTCTTTTAACTCTTGCTCTTTGTTCTCCGCCACTCATTTTTTATCCTCTCTTTTAGGTTGCGTTGCTTTAAATATTTCAAAAGATATATTTTCTAATTTTCCTTTACCTTCAGTATCCAACGATATTGTTAAAGTTTTTCCTTGTTTTGAAGTAAAGCTAATAGGTTCTCCCTCAGGTACATTTCCGTAAACATCAATATATTCAATATTAATGTCACCTTTTATTTCTTCTTGATTAAAAACCTGATGTAAACTGCTCGGCCCCATCACCTGAAACCCCGCACACTTCACCCACACCATCTTCGGGCAGCCCAATTCGATGTTGCCGTCTTTAATCTTGATGTACGCCCCGCCGCTGGTCAGCAGGATTTCGTCTTTGGCAGCGACGACCACTTTTCCCGCGCTGCTGGTGATGGTGGCATCTTTCAGGGCATTGATCTGCATCTCGTCGTTCTGTGCCTGAATCTCCACTTTGCCCTGATTGGCCTGTAACTTCGCCCCTTTGCTCTGTGCAAACAGGTTGACGCTCCCGACCGCATGGGCGGTAAAGTTGCTGCCGGCGCTGATGTCGGTGTCGCCGCCGCTGATATGGTGGATGTGTTGGCCGGCGGTGTGCAGCTGGCTTTGCGGGGTGGCGCTGGCAATGCCGTCGGGGGCGGACAGTAAAATCACTTGTCGGTATAAGTCTTTAATACAGTTTTTCAGACGGCCTTCCTGCTCTTCAGTTAAAGTTCCTTCCGCTTTGGCTGTGTTGGCTGCTTTATTCAAACTCTTCGCTAATGACAATGCCTGTTCCAAATGGGCGATGGCTTCGTCACGGTTTAATACTTCTCCCTGTGCACCGCTTTGGCCATCTGAAGAAATAAACAAGCCTTTACCGGCCCTCAGCGCGCCCCAACTGTCGGTACGCAGTTCAAACCCTTCGCCGTTGTCGCCACGTTTTTGGCGTTGGCTGTCGACGATATGGCCGAGGTTGAGTTGGGTTTTGCCGTATTCGGTCGCCAGTTTGATATGCTCCTGCCCCTGTTTGTCTTCCATCCGCAGTTTGTTGTTCGCCCAAGTGCGGATGACGTTGCGGGTGTTCCAATCGGCAGGTACGTGGTCGGGGTGGGAGCTGTCGTGCATCACGCCACTGATGTAGGGTCTGTCGGGATTGCCCTGTACGAACGACAGCATCACTTCGGTGCCTTCGTGCAGCGGGAAGTGTTGGCCGTAGTCGGGGCCGGCATAGGGTTTGGCCAGGCGGATGGGACGGCTTTCTCCGCCCGGGCTCCATTCGTCGAGGTCGAACGGCAGTTTGACGCGGTAGCGCCCCATGTTGTCGATATAGGCGTATGTGTAGTTGCCGGGGCTGGTGACTCTGGCGGGTAGGCTGCCCTGTATCTTAGGCAGCGGGGTGATGCGTTCGGGGCGGAAGATGCTGTCGGCGGGGATGGCGGTGAAAGTATGGCTGTATGCTTGGTCGCGGCTGCCGCTGTGGGTGAGTGACACCGCCAACCAGCCGTTGGGCGCTTCGCTGAAGCTCGGGGCCGTCTGAAACACCAGGCCGGGGCTGAGGGCGGTAATGTTGCCGCTGCCGGAGGCAACAATACGGCGGCTGTGGTCGAGCTGTTGCAGTAAGGCCGTCTGAAGTTGGGCTTCTGCGGGTGTCTTTTGATGCAAACCCCAATGGCTGTCGCTGCCGAGTAAGACGCTGCTGTCGCTTTCCTTATCTTTAGCTGTTACTTGGGACGACAAATCGGTATCGGCATCGCGGTAGTTGTAGTCGCCGACGCGGATGGATTCGAGGATGGGGTTGTGTTTTACCTGTAAGGCGAACACCGCTTCGGCTCCGACGCTCTCCAATCCGCCGTGGGGGCGGTAGGGATAGGGAAAGGTATTACCGCGAAAATAATGGGCGGTATCGTCACCGAATACCGCCACATCGCCATATTGGGCATTCTGCTCGAAGGCGTACCAGATGCCTTCTTCTTCGCACAGCCGGTTGAGAAAGGCGAAGTCGCTTTCCTGATACTGGGTCACATACTCGCGCACACCGTATTCGCGTGAGGTATTGAAACGGAAATCAACGCCGGAGAAGCCGTGGTGTTTCAGCAGCGACGAAATAATGTCGGGCACGTTTTGGTTTTGAAACAGACGCGAAGTGCGGTGATGCTTCAATGCGGCGATGCGGGGTTCCAATACCATGCGGTAACGGGTTTCGTCGGCCGATACCGACAACTTCTCGCAGGAAGTGATGATGCCGCTCCATTCCTTCAACGGCTCGGGAGCCAACATCCCTTCGATCAATCCCAACACATCAGAGCTTACCGGCGTCACCGTAAACTTAGCCGCTTGGTTGATGTACGACGACAGCGGCAAATCGGCATCGGCGGAAGTGAGTTCGATGTCGAGACGGTAGGCTGTATTCAATGCTTCGGTGGCGGTGAAGGAGACGACGGAGAGGGAGGGGCTGAAACGGGAGAAGGTGAGGTGGTAGGATTGGGTTTGGGTCATCGCGGGCGTTCCAAAGCGGTGTGTCTAAAGGAGATTATGCTTTGGAAATATATCAGAACGGATATTTATTTTCCATTTGCATATGATAAAAGGCCCTTAGATTCTAATTTCAAGTGCAACACTCAGGCAGTAGTGGTTGGAACAGATTCAAGAATAAAACACTTGGCGTTTCATAGCCAAGTGTTTTTCTTGGCCGGTGGTTCAGCTCATCCTGAACCCTACGTATTTCCCGCTCACTAATGTTGCGGAAATCCGTTTGTTTGGGGAAGTATTGGCGGATGAGTCCGTTGGTGTTTTCATTCAGCGCCTTTTCCCAAGAACGGTAAGGACGGCAGAAATAGGTTTCAGCCGCCAATGCTTTGGCTATTCGGGTGTGGCGGTAGAATTCCTTGCCGTTATCCATGGTGATGGTGTGCACCCTGTCTTTATGCGCCCTCAGCGCCCGAATGACGGCATTGGCCGTATCTTGGGCTTTGAAGTTCTTCAATTTGCAGATAATGGTATAGCGGGTAACCCGTTCGACCGGTGTCAATAATGCGCTTTTCTGATCTTTGCCGACGATGGTGTCGGCTTCCCAGTCGCCTATACGGGATTTTTCGTCGACGATGGCGGGTCGGTTTTCAATGCCTGTGCGGTCGGGGACTTTGCCTCTGCTCCATGTGCTGCCGTAACGTTTACGGTAGGATTTGCTGCATATTCTGAGGTGCTGCCACAAAGTGCCGCCGTTGCTTTTGTCGTCGCGCAGATAGTTATAGACGGTGCTGTGGTGGAGTGTGATTTGGTGGTGTTTGTGCAAATAGGCACACACTTGCTCGGGGCTGAGTTTGCGGCGGATGAGGGTAGCGATGTGTTGGATCAGCTGCGAATGGAGCTTATAGGGCTTTCTTTTGCGCTGCTTGGTAAGCCGGCTTTGCTGTCGGGCTTTTTCGGCACTGTATTGCTGCCCTTGTGGGCAGTGCCGTTTGATTTCGCGGCTGATGGTGCTTTTATGGCGGTTAAGCCGTTTGGCGATTTCGCTGATGCTGTGGTGGCGGGACAGGTATTGGATGTGGTATCGTTCGTCTTGGGTCAGTTGTGTGTAGCTCATACTTTCTTGCAGGAAAGGCCGTATGCTACCGCATACTGGCCTTTTTCTGTTGTGGAAAGTTGCACTTCAAATTTGAATCCGCTGCCGTCTGAAAGTTTCAGACGGCCTCGTAAAATGAAATTACCCATACAATGAGTTCCTCACTTGGCTGCAGCTGCGCAAAAAACGGCAAATGAATTCATGACACCAACCAGTGCACAAAAAATAGACTTCAAGTGCGATAAGCCTGGCAGAATCATCAAGATTAAAATACAGCCGCTACACCAGCATAACCAAAGTGCTGGGCGACCGAACTTTTATAAACGAGAATGGTTTTGCCGGAGTGACAAACGTATTAACGAGTGAAGATTTATATATATATGAAAAAAGTCGGTGATTAATCACCGACTTTTTTCATGAGGTACACAATATGGTACATAAAACAGATATAACCCGAAATTCATTATATTAATTATCAATATTAATTATCAGGTTACGATAAGATTTGGCGGAGTGGACGGGGCTCGAACCCGCGACCCCCGGCGTGACAGGCCGGTATTCTAACCAACTGAACTACCACTCCGCGCAGAAAACTTGGTGGGTGATGACGGAGTCGAACCGCCGACATTCTGCTTGTAAGGCAGACGCTCTACCAACTGAGCTAATCACCCGCGTCGTTGCGAAAACGCAATTAAAACAAATTTTCATACCGTACGCAAGCATTAATTGCATCTACTATTAACCATATTTAAATAAGAATTTGAAATAAAAATACAATTACTTTATTTCACACTCTAAAATCTAAAACCAATGACCTAGTTTTTGCGCTTTAGTATTTAAATAATGTTCGTTTTCGGCATTCTCTCCTACCTGCAAAGGCACTCTTTCCACTATTTTAATACCTGCATCACCTAAAACCTGCACTTTCTCTGGATTATTGGTTAATAACGCCACTTCTTTTACACCCAAATGGTCAAAAATATGCTTGGCCAACCTGAAATCACGAGCATCCACCGGCAAACCTAAGGCAACATTGGCTTCAACAGTATCCAAACCTTGATCTTGCAGCTGGTAAGCTCGGATTTTGTTAATCAATCCAATACCCCGCCCTTCCTGCCTCAGATAAACAATCGCTCCGCGGCCTGCCTTTTGAATTGCCTGCATCGCAGCTTGAAGCTGCGGGCCGCAATCACATTTTTGTGAAAATAAAGCATCTCCCGTTAAGCATTCTGAGTGTATGCGTGCCAACACAGGTTTTCCGTCTGCGATATTACCCATTGTTATCGCAACGTGTTCTTGACCACTGTTTACTTCTTCAAAACCATGCAGTGTAAATACACCCCATTCGGTGGGCAAACGGCAGGAAGCAACAAATTTAACCGGTTTACTCATGATTGTTTTCCGATAATTCAATATTTAACAATTCGCTCAAAGGCTGAGCCAAAGCCAGCGACAAAGCCACCCATTCGGCTTGGTTCTCATCATCCAATATATCTTTCTCTGCATATTCAACATGAACCACACCCAATACAGCACCGCTATCGGTGCAAACAGGCAGGGAAATCTGGCTGCTGCTGCGCTTGTGGTGAATTCCCTCCAACTCTCCTTGCTGCAACCACAGTTCAACGTCATCAACTAAATTCAGCCATCCGGTTTGCGCTGTTCGTACCGGTAGATATGAACGGTTCAGCTCTTCATCAACCAATAGTTTTTGCTCGATAGGTTTGCCTTGTTGTACCAAACGTAGTAAACACCGTTGGTTGTTTTCAGACGGCATCAATATATATACCGTTGCATTTTGAGCTTTTTCAACCCGGCTAAACACCGAATCCAAAGCCATAAAAATCTGTTTCAACAAAACTTCATTTTCGGCCTCTTGCCCGACGTAATCCGACAACACCACTCCATCAGCAACATACCACAATACGGAACGGTCTATTGAAGCATGGCCGGCATCCATTACAGCCCTAACAGCCAAATAAGACATATGTACTCTATCTTTGGGCAAACTTAATCCTTGAGTTTGGAGGTAATCCTGAATTTTCCCAACAGGCATAAACTTTCCTTTTGCTACGGCATTTCATTTTAATTTTAGGTCGTCTGAAATGTTCAGACGGCTAAAGCCTATCAGTAAATTAAGCCGGCTATGATGTTTTTCAAGTGGGAAACATATTGCATCTTTGGATGTTTACAGTATAATTATGAGCTTATTCAAATTAAGCGGAAGTGGCGAAATTGGTAGACGCACTGGATTTAGGTTCCAGCGCCGCAAGGTGTGAGAGTTCGAGTCTCTCCTTCCGCACCACCCTATAAAAATAACAGCCTTTACGGGCTGTTTTTTTACGTCTGATACTGTCCAACGCCACAAACCAAGATTCAAGCACAGCAAGGCTTACAGCCCGATAAAGGGCATTTTCAGACAGCCTTGATTATCCAATACAGTAAAATCCCGTCTAATTGAATAAACCAAAAAACGGGGGTATATTTGGGGGTGCCTGAAAATACCCCTAAAAAAAATACCCCCAAAATGCCGTTAAACGACCGCCAAATAAAGAACGCGAAGCCCGCCACCAAGCCTTATAAGCTGGCAGACGGCGGCGGTATGTTTTTACAGGTTACGCCAGCGGGCGGGAAGCTATGGCGGCTGAAATACCGCATAGACGGCAAAGAGAAATTACTTTCAATCGGAAAATATCCCGCCGTTTCTTTGAGCGAAGCCCGAGAAGCCGCCGAAAATGCCCGCCGTCTGATTGCAACAGGACAAGACCCCAGCGCAGCCAAACAACAGGCCAAGCAAGAGCGGCAAGCCGCCCTATTAAATACCTTTGCAGCGGTAACGAAGCAATGGCACACCAAAAACCTGCCCCGCTGGAAAGAGAAACACGCCGCCCGCATCATGCAGTATTTTGAATCGGACGTTTTCCCGCATATCGGCAACCGCCCGATTAAAGAATTGCGGGTAAGCGATATTAAGGCCGTAATCGAACGTATAGCCGAGCGGGGCGCATTGGAAACGGCAGAAAAAATCAGGCAATGGATAGGCAGCGTTTTCAACCATGCCGCCTTGCTGGAACTGACAGACGGCAACCCAGCCGCCCCGCTTGTCGGCTATTTACCGAAAAAAGAAGCGGCACACATGCCCGCCCTGCCCCGTGAAGAACTGACGGAGTTTTACCGCCGTTTGATATTGGCCGATACACACCAACAAAACCGTATATGTGTGATGCTGATTATGCTTTGCTTCGCCCGCAATACCGAAATACGCGGCGGCAAATGGCAGGAAATCGACTTTGATAAGAAAATATGGACAATACCGGCGGAACGCATGAAACGCCCCCGACCGCACGTTATCCCGCTGGCAGATTGGCCGCTTGAGCTACTGACAGAGCTACACGCCATCACGGGGCACAGCCCGTTTCTATTCCCCAGCCGAACCGCCATAGACGGCCATATCAGCGAAAACACGGCAGGCAAAATCATTAACAACATGGGCTATAAAGGCATTGCGACACCGCACGGATTCCGCAGCCTTGCCAGCAGCCTACTAAACGAACAGGGCTACAATCCCGATGCAATCGAACGGCAGTTAGCCCATATCGACGACAACAAAATCAGAGCAGCCTATAACCGCACGGACTACATGGCCGAGCGGGTAGAAATGATGCAATGGTATTCAGATTATTTGCGGGAACGGTACAACCAAGCCCGCGCGATGATTGAGAGTGAAACAGGCAGCCGAGAACAGGCCGTCTGAAGAAGTAGATAGGAGCTATGAATATATGTTTATTGTAGAAAGAAGCGGAAAAATCAGTTATCCGCCATTTTTTAATGACAATATCCGTATAAATCATGATGAAAATTCAGCATTCCGAGCAATAGTTGAAATACTTCAAGGCATTGTAAGTAATCGCATTCATGCTTTAGCCGGTTTCTTTGATGATGATACATGGCTACACAAGGTAAGCTTATGTGCGTTTGCCATTATTGCCGCGATTCAATCAATACCGAAAGCAATAAATGGAAGAATCAAAACCGTAAAATCAGAAATGCGGATTTTTAACAAAGGGATTGAGAAAATAAAGCAGGGAATGAAGTTGGCAAAGATACCGATAACGGAGCATCAATTACTAGAGTTTGAGCAAGCGCAGAAAGAGCGGGAAGAGCATCTTAAGTACATTGAATGCTTGCCCACACATGGCAATTTCGGTAGGGAGCAGATGGCATTAAAACGCATTATCGCGACGGTTTATTACCATCTTGGCATTGACTTATCACAAGTGAGAATCGGAATAGTGCAACGCCTTTATGATAATGTTCGAGACATTGCAGACTTGGCAGAATACCCAAGTTATCAATTTTTCAACAAATATTTAAAGCGCGGCAATATTGAAGTAAAAAACATCATTGCAACAGTAGACAAAATAAAAAGCCGCCAAAATAACACTCAATTGGCGGCAGAAAATATAGCAAATTCATCAATGCTTGATAATACAGAAAACAGCGCAGCCTAGGTATCACGAAACGCCCCATAATCGGGGCGTTTTTACATGATGTGAAAATGCGTTTTTTTAACCGTTTTCGCATCACTTAAAAATCTGAAAAATAACTTATTTTCACGCTAACGCACCGCCCCACGAGGGCGGTATATTTTTGCCATACTTTTCAACCACACCCAATCGGACAGCAGGAGACTGATTTATGGCAACCATCTTACGACAAAACGAAGTAACCAAACGTCTTGGCATCTCATCAAGCACGCTTTGGTATCGTCTCGACCCCAAAAACCGCCGCCACGACCCCGATATGCCCCGCCCGTTTAAGTTGTCCGGCAGCGGTAATGCAATCGGCTGGCTGGAAAGCGAAATAGACGACTATATCGCCAAACAAGCGGCGAACCGTATTTAAGGGGGCAAGCGATGAAAAACGAAACCGCCCAAAACGCACAAAGCATTTCAGACGGCATCAATCCCCCTAAATCAAGCCGCCATTATGCCCCGTTTGAGCCTGATTCACAATGCGGCGAAATCCTGAACCATATCCGCACCCACGGCAGCATCACGAGCTATGAAGCCACGCAGATGGGCATCATGGGCTTTCAGGCGCGTATTTATGACTTGCGCCATGCAGGTTATCCCGTTGTCTGCACCATGCAGCCGCATATCAATAAACGCGGCAGAACCGTTAAACGCGGTATCTACACGCTGGCAGTAGAGAAAGGGGCGGCATGATGAAACCGATCACACTCGACTATCAAGGCTTATCCATTCATGCCACCCGCGAAGCATGGTTTAACGCTACCGAAATAGCGGCCATGTTTGATAAGCAACCTAACGAATGGTTACGCCTACCCGATACGGGGCGGTACATTGAAGCCCTGATGAAACGGGAAGCCGAAAAACAGATTATTTCAAATACGGGAAAATCCCGCATTACAAAAACCGACTTCATCAAGACTAAACGGGGTAACAACGGCGGCACATGGCTACACCCCAAACTAGCCGTAGCGTTTGCCCGCTGGTGTGATATTGATTTTGCCCTATGGTGTGATGAACAGATAGAGAACCTGATTGCAGGCGGTAAAGACTGGCGGACGGCACGGGCGGAAAGCAAACTTGGTTTTCAAGTTATGGCTGAAATCTTGCAGGCGAAACGCCAAGCAGAGGGCAAAGCCACCAAGCACTATCATTTCAGCAATGAAGCCTTATTGTGCAATGCTGCTTTAACAGGGCAATTCCGCCCCATAGAGCGCGATAAGCTGAACAAGGCGGCACTTACCATGCTAATACGATTGGAAGCCCGAAATAGCGCATTAATCGGGCAAGGCTTGCCTTATGAAAAACGCAAGGCACAATTGTTCGCAATGGCTGCACCGCACAGAGACACTTTTTTTCTGAATTTTGCTAATTGAGATTTTCCCACATCACATCACTTTTAAAGGTTTGAACTATGGCAACAGTAATTGACACCCTATTTCTTGAGCTTGGCATTGATGCGTCTAAGTTTTCAGGCGAAGCGGCTAAAGCTGAAAAACAGCATGAGAAGCTGGAACAGGCCATAGCCAAGACCGAAGATGCCGAAAAGAACGCCACGAAAGCGGCCAATGAAAACGCCGTAGCCCGCAAGAAGAACGCAGCCGAGCAGAAAAAGGCTGACGAACAATTACAGCAGCTTGGCAAGGATATTGCCGTTGTTGCCCGCGGGTTTATGGCGTTTACCGGAATGCTTTTAGGCGCAAGCGGATTATCCAAGCTGGCGGCAGATGCAGCAAAGGCCAATGTAGAGCTGGATAACACCGCCAAAAACCTGAATATGAGCCGTAAAGAGCTATCCGCATGGAAAGGCGCGGCGGATATGGCAGGCGGCAGCGCGGACGGCATGGCCGGTTATATGCAGACGCTTTCAGGCGACATCATGAATTTAGTCATGATGGGCGATGCTTCGGTACTCCCCTACTTCAATGCGCTTGGCGTGTCGTTACTGGACAGCAGCGGCAAAGCCCGTGCGCTTGATGATGTGATGCTTGACCTTGCCGACCGCATGAGCGGCATGGACAGGCAGCAGGCATACAGCCTTGCCCGCCAAATGGGTATGGACGACGGCACGGCCAACGCATTGATGCGCGGACGGCAGGAAATGGAAAGAATGCTTGCTATCCAGCGGGATATGTACAAATCCAATGAGGCAGACATTGAAAACTCTCGTAAGTTAACAGAAGCCCGCGCCGTGCTGAATGCCCAATGGGAAAGCCTGAAATTAATGATCGGCAATGCCCTGATTCCCGTTGTAACCTACCTGACGGAGAAAGTGAGCGCGTTTGTTGATTATCTTGTGAAAAACGAGCATCTGACTAAAGGCGTGTTTCTTGGTATCGCAACGGCAATCAGTATTTTCCTAATTCCGATGCTTGTCGCCGGTACTGCCGCTGTATTGGCCTTTATCGCCCCATTTACCCCGCTGATTGCTGCTGTAACCGCATTAGGCGCGGCGTTCGGCCTGTTATACGATGATTACAAGACGTGGGCGAAAGGTGGGAAATCCCTGTTCGATTGGGGTAAATTCACACAGTACATCAATACTACGGAGCTTTCGACAGAGAATCTTGGGAAGGCGTTTACCTACCTTTTAACCGGCTATACCGATTGGAGTACCGCAGCAAACAGCCTGCTGGATTGGCTGAAGCTGAAAGGGTTTATCGACGCTAACGGCGTATCGGTCAATTCATTGATTACCGGCTTTAAAAACCTTGCGGCTGAGATAGCAGACGGCCTGATGCCCTACTTACAAGATATTGTTGATATTTTCATGAAGCTGAAAGATGGCGACTTGTCGGGAGCGGGCGCGGCGTTGGAAGTGGCAGTAAAGCGCAGGTGGGAATTAGCCAAGAATATAGGCGGCGCGTTGTGGGACAGAGTGGCCGGAACTGCCGATATTGCCACAGGCCATGAAGTCGGAACGCTTGGCAATTCGATGCCATCAAGAGAGCAGTATGGTAAAGGCATCAATCTTTCCGGCGGTGTCATGAAGCTGACCCAGCGTGATATAGACGATATTTTGCGGGTTACTGCAACAGAAACGGTAGGCTCTTTGCAGGGCAAGGCATTTACAGACCAAGTAGGCGGTATCGTTGACACGGTGTTAAACAGAGGTTCGATGCACAAAGGCGGCATTCGCGGCGCAATTAACCAGCGGTGGGCATTCAGCGATATTAATACACCGAGAAAAACAGCTTACGGAGCGGTTGAAAACGTGCCGTGGAGCAGAGTTACGCCGAAATTGCGGGCAGCCGTAATGGAGCATCTGCAAGCGCGGGCAAACGGCAAAGCATCTACCGTTGACGGCAACACCCATTACGCCAATCCGTATTATCTGCATGAAGCATCTGCATCAACTAAGAAATGGGTTAGAGAAGCACACGATCAGGCTAAACGAACAGGACAGATTTACGGCGCAGGCAAAGCAATACATGTTCACGGAACGCCAACGGGCGAACGTAGAGCGCCTAAATTTTCCATTAGATTGCCAAGTTCGCTTGCCAGCCAGCCCATAGGCGGAGCGGCGGCGGCCAACATTTCCACTAACACGCGCCGTATTGAAGCGCAGAAACAGGCGGCACAATCGGCAGGCCAAACGGTAAACAAGCATACTCAAGTTTCCGTGAATAACGTAACCATTCAGACGACCGTAAGTAACATGAGCGGTACCGGGTCGGACTTTGGTAATGCGTTGGCGCAACAATTAGACCAGCTTAACTATGGCATGTCGTAAGTTGTAATTGAACAGCGCGGCCACGCCGCACAGAGCCGCTTTTCAGACGGCCTTAACCGCAGGAGTAATGCAATGATAAAGAACAAACCCAAAGTACAAGAACGCATTTGCGACATGCTGGCACAGGGTAAAAGCATGGTTGCCATTTGCGGCCTTGAAGATATGCCCGCCCAATCGACTGTTTATAAATGGCTGGCAGAAAGTGAAGAATTTTCGGAGAGATACGCGCGTGCGCGCGAGATGCAGGCCGATTTATACGCGGATCAGATTATTCGGATAGCCGACGATTGCGAGCCGGAAGCGGCGGCAGTTGCAAAAGCCAAAGCACAGATAGACGCGCGTAAATGGCTGGCTGCACGGCTTGCACCAAAGAAATACGGCGACCGATTGGACGTAAGCGCAAGAGCAACGGTACGGGTAGAAACGCGCAGCCTTGCCGACATTTTCACAGACGGCCAAAGCGTATAAACGCCTTTGTTTGCTGGTGTTTTGCATGGCGGGGAAGCAACAATCAGCCCCTTTTGCACAACACCGGCCAAACAAAACCATTGACAGCTTGAGCATTGAGAATTAAATTACAAATTCTCTCTCAAAAAAACTTATGCCCCAATCAGCAGGGTAAACGCTGATTTTTTCACGCCAAAATTTCACATTGAGCGGCCATTTTTCAGACGGCCTATCAAGTCAAGTTATGGCGGTGTCGGTAAGCAGTAATGCCCCGGCTGGTGTCATAAGTACCAGAGAGAGCGCCGCCCCCCTAATGGGTTTCTCAAACTCTCAAAAACTTATGGAGCATTTCAAATGCAAAACATTCAAACCGCGCAGCAGGCGCAAAATCCCCAACAGCAAACTATCGCCGTTTCCCGCGAACTGATATGCAATAGTGCCGATTCATTGTGGGCTTTATATCGCATTTCAGAAGCAGCCGAAACAATCGCCCTAACCATCAAAGAGCTTTCACAAGGCAATACCCTAATTGCGGCACAAGCCGATTTACTGCTTCAGATCAACGAAGAAATCCAAGCACATCACAGCCCACAATCATACAGCTATGAGCTTTGGGAGCTTGTAGAAGAAGCAGACGCGGCAACAAGTAAATAACCCCCTTTTGTTATTCCCCCAGCTTTGCCCCGCGCGGGCAAGGCGGGGTAAGTGCAACTTTTTTTCAGGCGGGTATCGAGATAAGGCCGTCTGAAACGGAGCAGACATCATGAATAACCGCCGTTACGACCTATCCGACCTGAAAGCCGCAGCACATGGCCGCTGGCCTGAAATCCATGCCGCGCTAGGCATTCCCCGTGAATACCTTAACCCCCGTAAACATTGCCCCTGTCCCTATTGCGGCGGCAAAGACCGTTACCGCTACACCGATTATCAAGGCACGGGCGCATTTATCTGCAACCAATGCACCCCCGACGGCGGCAGCGGTTTTGACTTGCTTATGCTGGTGTTTGGCTACGACTTTGCCACCGCCGCCAACGAAACCGCCGCTTTATTGGGTTTTTCAGACGGCCAAGCAGGGCAACACCAGCCCCGCGCCCCGTTACCGCCTGCCAAGCCTGCCGCCCAGCCGAAAGACAAACAGGCCGCCTTGCTGAATCTATGGCACGAAGCGCAGCCCATCAACAGCCAGGCCCCCGCAGGGCAATATCTGCAAGGGCGGGGCATACCTGATACCACTTTTCAGACGGCCTTAAATATCCGTTATCACGCAGCCTTACCCCTATGGGCAACCGACACCGACGGCCAAACGGCCAAGCCGCTGTTAATCGGCCATTTCCCCGCCATGCTGGCCGCCGTAACTACTGCCGACGGCCAATTACAGGGCTTGCATAAAACCTATCTTGATGCGGTTTATACCAAGCCATACGGCGAAAACGGCAACCATATCCCCGCCTTTACCAAACTGAATATCCACCACCCGCAGACAGGCGAGCCGTTGCCCGCCAAAAAGATGCAATCCCGCTTCCCCGATGCCCTGAAAGGCGCGGCAGTACACCTTTTCCAACCCGACGCACAAGGCCGCCTGATTGTGGCCGAGGGCATAGAAACCGCCTTTGCCGCCCGCGCCCTTTTCGGCCTGCCAGCCGTTGCCGCCTTATCCGCTTACGGCATGGCTTCGTTTATATGGCCATCTGAAACGCAGGAATTGTTTATTTGCGCCGACAACGACGACAACCGCACGGGCATGAAAGCCGCCCACAGCTTGGCAGTAAGAGCCATCAAGGCAGGCATCAAGGCACGGATATGGCAACCGGAAACGGCAGGCTTTGACGCTTTAGACGAACTGAACCGCCGCCAAGACGAACAGATCGCACCGCCGTAAACCGCCGTATTTGCGTTTTCAGCCCGTTTCCCTTTCAGACGGCCTTACACCCTTACCTAAGCGGATAACGCCCCAAACAGCGCAGATTTACCCGCCTGCCGTCTGAAATACACCAGCAAACAAAAAGGGCAGCCGATACAGGCCGCCCGAAACAGGAAAAATCAGGAATACCATCATGAAAAACGAAACCATACACGACAACACCGCCGACACCGGCCCCGAAACCATTCAGGCCGCCGCCCTTGCAGAGTTTGAACAAGCAGAATTGCGCCCGTATTTCCAATGCACCCAAAACGGCGTTTTCTACATTGCCGTAGAAACCGACAAGCACGGCGAAGTTCACGAAAAGCCCCCGCTGAAACTGGCCGACCCAATCGAGCTTATCGGGCGCGGCACCGACGAAACGGGCAGCCATTACCGCATTATCCGCTGGCGCGATGCCGTAACCCGCAAAGCCCGCATAGAAGCCCTGCCGATGGCTGAAATCGGCAACAACTGGCAACGCCTGCAATCACACGGCATTACAGTCATGGCAAGCCGCAGAAAACGCGAATTACTGGCCGATTATCTGCAAACCGACGGCAGCAACGAACGCTACACCGTAACCAACCGCGCGGGCTGGTGTGCCGACAATACAGCCTATATCCTGCCCAACGGCGAAGCCATAACCGCCAAAAAACAGCCCGCCAAAGTGATTTACAACGGCGACAAATCACAGGCCGACAGCTACACCGAAAGCGGCAGCCTTGAAGACTGGCAGCAAGGCATAGCCCGCTATATGGCAGGCAACAGCCGCTTATGCTTGGCAATCGGCACAGCCCTAGCCGCCCCGCTTGCCCGCCTGTTGAATATCGAAGCAGGAGGATTCCACCTTTTCGGCGATTCACGCGACGGCAAATCAACCGCCGCCAAAGCCGCATTATCCGTATGGGGCAACCCTGAAACGCTTATGCTGACATGGACAGGCACAGGCTTAGGCTTTACCAACACCGCCGCCGCCCGCAATGACGGCTTACTGGTATTGGACGAAATCGGCCAAGCCAACGCTAAAGCCGTAGCCCAAACCGCCTATTCCGTGATTAACGGCGTTTCCAAAGTACAGGGAGCAAAAGACGGCGGCAACCGAGAATTAAGCCGCTGGCGGATTTTCATGCTTTCCACAGGCGAAAAGCCCCTAAACAGCTTTCTGAAAACGGCAGGTGTAGAATGGAACGCAGGCCAAGCCGCCCGCCTGCCCGATATTCCCAGCGACGCAGGCAAAGGCTTAGGCATTTTTGACACCCTGCACGGCCACGAAAAAGGCGCAGCCTTGAGTGAAGCCATTACCGATCATGCCGCCCAATACCACGGCACCGCAGGCCGCGCCCTTATCCGCCTGCTATTGGAAGACCCTAAAGCCATCAACGAAGCCCGCGCCATAATGGCTAGCTTTATGGCCATGTTGCCCGATACCGACGGCCAAAGCCGTACCGTTGCCTTACGCTTTGCCATAACCGCCGCCGCTTTGGAACTGGCCGCCAAGCCACGGCATTACAGGCTTAGGCGTAGGGGTAGGCATGACAGGCATCAAGCAATGTTTCGACGCATGGCACAGCCGCACAGGCACAGGCAAATATGAAGGCAACCAAATTATCAAACAGGCCATAGACTTTATGCAGCTTTACGCGGAATCCCCGCGCTTCACAGGCTGGAACAGCGAATTTACCAACCACGACCACGCAGGCTACCGGAAACGGGCAGAGCAGCCATGTAACGATGAATTTTGGATCATTCCCGCCGTGTTTGAGAGTGAAATCTCGAAAGGCTTTGAGCCGAGCAAGGCTTGTAATGTGCTTCACGCTATCCAATGGTTGAAACGCAATGAAACGGCAGGCCGCTGGAAGTTTCAACGCAGCGGCGGCGGACGTTTTTATGTGCTGGTAGGCATAGAGCCGCCAAACCAAGAAGAACAATAGGCCGTCTGAAAACAGTTTGAGACATTGGCATTTACTAGCAACACCAGCCCGGGCCGCTGGTGTTTTTTTATGGCCGTCTGAGAAACCGCCTGCCACCTTTCAGACGGCCCACCCCAACACAAAGCATTACGTTTCAGGCAAACCCAACCCCTAGCCATGCGCCTATTATTTCCCACAAGGAAATTATTGCTGCTAAAAAATGCTGATTGTTTCATGAAAAATTTTTCGCTATACGGAATAACCAAAAATTAGCGGTTATAGCGGTTATTACAATTAAAAATAGCCTGAAAGGCTTTATTTATAAGCGTTTCAAGAATAACCACTTACATAAATTAACGCGGTTATGAGTGGTTATTAGTGGTTATTTCCTTATATTCATAGGCTTATAGTGTTAAGAAGTAAGAAATAACCGCAGTTAACCGCTCTATTTTCATGCAGTGGTTATGATTTAGCCTTGTAATATCAATATGTTAAGACATTTATAACCGCATAACCACTATAACCGCTATGTTTTGCATATATAGCAATGTTTTTTTAGGGCGTTTAATAAGTAAAAAATTGCCACTATTGATAATAAATCTTATAATATAAGAGAAATTTAAGAAAACATAAGCTAATCATGCCTAAAGTATTTTGGACACCCAAAGCCACTAAACAGCTTTTGAAAATTGACCCGAAAAACAGATCGGCCATTTCCAGCAAGGCCAAAGCCTTATCAGCTTTTCCCGATGTGGAAGCCGATATAAAGAAAATGGTAGGAATGGCTGACACCTACCGCTTAAGGATAGGAAACTACCGTTTGATATTTCAATGGCAGAAAAACCAAGAACCGCACATTATCGAAATCCAGCAGGTAGAAACGCGGCAATCCGTTTATAAAAACTAATCCAGCGGGGCATATCCCGCCCCTGAAAGGCCATCACATGAATATTCAGTTATTAAACGGCGCAGACGGCAAACCCGCATTTGTCGTATTATCCGTAGAAGAATTTAACCGCCTTGCCAAAGGGCAGGCACAAATAGACGAAGCAGGCGAAGTATGGGAAAGTATCCCCGTAGAAGCGGGCGAGACGGACGAAAGCCCCAGCGCAGCACTACCGCATGAAATTGTAGAAATTATTCTAGAGCAAAATGTAAGCCCCGCCGCCGCATGGCGCATATACCGTAACCTTACCCAAAGCCAAGCCGCCGAACGGGCAGGCATCACGCAGGCGGCATTAAGCCAAATTGAGAAACAGGGCAGCCGCCCACAGGCCAAAACCCGCGAAACTTTGGCCGAAGTGTATAACTGCCACCCCGACCAACTGGCAGGCTTATAAGGCCGTCTGAAAACACAAAACACCAGCCCCGCCGCTGGTGTTTTTTATGGCCGTCTGAAAAACAGTACAAAATGCGTTATACTCAATCCAACAAAACCCCACACCCAAGCCGACAAAAACCACACAATCAGCCCAAAAACGCTTTGACTTTTGCAAGATGGGGGTATATTTGGGGGTATTTACCAAATATGAAAATAAAATATATAATTAAATCAATTTCATGAATTAATAATTAGTGTCTCTCCTTCACCCTGTTACCTGATCTATAAAATCTCCAAAGCCAATCACAAATGCCCTTTGCCTGATTGGAGCAGCGCCCTGCCCCATATCAGACGTGTAGCCGAATGGGGCGCATTAAAGGCGAAAAAATCAAGCAAACGGATGCTGCAACACAATAGTTTCTTCGCGGTCGGGACCGGTAGAAACAATCGCTACCGGCGCACCGCATACTTCTTCGATACGCTTCAAATAAGCTTTGGCATTGGCGGGCAATTTGTCGAACGCTTTCACGCCGAAAGTGGATTCCGTCCAACCCGGCATGGTTTCGTAAATCGGCGTACAACCCGCTACGGCATCTGCACCGAAAGGCAGGATGTCGGTTTTGCTGCCGTCAGGCAGTTGGTAGCCGGTACAGATTTTGATTTCTTCAATGCCGTCCATCACATCCAGCTTGGTGATACACATGCCGGAAATGCCGTTTACTTGAATGGAACGCTTCAGGGCGGCGGCATCGAACCAACCGCAGCGGCGGGCACGGCCGGTTACCGAGCCGAATTCATGGCCGCGCTCGGCCAATCCTGCGCCGATGTCGTCGAACAGTTCGGTGGGGAACGGGCCTGAGCCGACACGGGTGGTGTAGGCTTTCACGATACCCAGCACATAATTCAACATTTGCGGCGGCACACCGGCTCCGGCGGAAGCGGCTCCGGCCAAGCAGTTGGAAGAGGTAACAAACGGATAGGTGCCGTAGTCGATATCCAGCAAAGTGCCTTGTGCGCCCTCAAACAGCAGTTTTTCGCCTTTTTGGTTTTTTTCATACAAGGTGCGCGATACATCGCTGATCATCGGTTTGATTCGGCTTGAGAATTTTTCAACCACAGCCAGCACTTCTTCAAATTTTACCGGCTCGGCTTTGTGCAGATGCTGCAACTGAATATTGTAGTATTCGATATTGGCCTGCAATTTGGTTTTCAGTTTTTCGATGTCGAACAGGTCAACCATGCGGATGGCGCGGCGGGCGACTTTGTCTTCGTAAGCGGGCCCGATACCGCGGCCGGTTGTGCCGATTTTACCGCTGCCGCGCGAGGCTTCGCGGGCTTTGTCGAGTGCGATGTGGTAAGGCAGAATCAAGGTGGCGGTAGGAGCGATTTTCAGACGGCCTTCTACGTTTTTCACGCCCGCCGCATTCAATTCGTCAATTTCACCCAGCAAGGCTTCGGGGCTGACCACTACGCCCGAGCCGATAAAGCATTCCAGTTTTTCGTGCAAAATACCGCTCGGAATCAGACGCAGAATGGTTTTTTTACCGCCGACAACCAAGGTATGACCTGCATTGTGTCCGCCCTGAAAACGCACCACGCCCGAAGTTTCTTCGGCCAGCCAGTCTACGATTTTACCTTTGCCTTCGTCGCCCCATTGTGCGCCGATAACCACTACGTTTTTAGCCATAACTCAAACCTGTTCCATTTCTGTTTCAATAACTTTCCATTCGCCGTCCTGTTTTTTCAGACGGCGCGTCGTATTCTTCGTGCCATTGTGCTCGACACCGTAATCGACCACCACGCAATAGCCTTCGGCGCGTAGTTGCTCAACTGCACTGCACGCCTCGGCCATATCCTGATGCGCCACGGCGATAAACTGCGTTTGCTCGCTCTGCGGCAAGCGCCCGATAAACATCCGCAAATCAAAGCTGAAACCCGTGGCAGGACGGGCGCGGCCGAAATATTGACCCAAACCGTCGTAACGCCCGCCGCGTGCAACGGCATCGTGACAGTCGCTGCCGTATGCGGCATACAGCAAACCGGTGTGATAATTGTCTACCCGCAATTCGGCCAAATCGATATGGATTTGCCGGTCGGGGAAGGCATCGCAAACGGCCTGCAATTCGTCTAATGCTTTGCCGACCGCAAACAAATCGGGCAAACGGTTACGCGCTTCCTGCAATACTTCCCGCCCGCCATACAGTGTGGGCAGCAAGGCAAAGGCTTTGGCCCACATTCCGTCAAGCTGCCAGCCATCAACCTGAGCGCGCACGGCTGCGGCATCTTTATCCTGCATCAAGGCCAACAGCTGTTCCGACTGCTGCTCACTCAAACCGGCCGCCTCCGCCAGCGCACGAAACACGCCGATATGCCCGAGCGAAAGCAGAATCTCGCCAAACTCGGCAACCGAAACGCTTTTCAGCATCAAATCAATCAATTCGATATCGGCGGCCACTCCGGCAAAGCCGTAGAGTTCCGCTCCCACCTGCAAAGGCTCGCGGGTGTTCAAAAAACCGTCCGGACGGGCATGCAGCACCGAGCCTGCGTAACACAAGCGGTTAATGCCGTTGTTGGCCGACAAAAGATGGGCATCGATACGCGCCACCTGCGGCGTGATGTCGGCACGGATGCCGAGCTGCCTGCCGCTGAGTTGATCGACGACGCGGATGGTTTTCAGCGACAACCCCGCGTCGATACGGGTAAGCAGAGAGTGGCTGTATTCCATCAGGGGCGGATGCACCAATTCATATCCGTGTACACGGAATAAAGCCAACAGCTTTTCCCGCGCACTTTCGAGCTGGCGCGCGGTCGAAGGCAAAATGTCGGCGATGTGTTCGGGTAGCTGCCAAGACTGCATGAAACTCTTTCCGTAAACATGATGAAGGCTGTTTAAGCTTAAAATCGGGCAGAATACTTGAGCGTGTTCCGACAGCATTTCTGCTTGTGTTACCTGATTTTAAATTCAAACAGCCTTTTTCCGGCAGCCCAAACTGCCGCGTGGTTAAAATCAGACTTTAACATAAAACAACAATTAATGCAGTCTGTTTTTACCCCTTTCCGCACACATAAACAGGCCGTCTGAAAAAGGCTTTTCAGACGGCCTGTTGGAACCTTGCCGCTTATTTGGCTTCGGGATAAGTACCCTCAACCAGAATATCTTTGGTGACATTGTGAATATCGCGGTGCCCGGTAAACGCCATAGAAACATCCATTTCTTTATAGAGAATTTCAAGTGTGCGGGTAACGCCTTCTTCACCGTATGCGCCCAAACCGTATAGAAACGCACGGCCGATCATTGTGCCGCGCGCTCCCAATGCCCAAGCCTTGAGAATATCCTGACCGCTGCGGATGCCGCTGTCGAGCCACACTTCGATGTCGCTGCCTACGGCGCTGACAATATCCGGCAAAGCTTTAATCGATGAAACCGTATCGTCGAGCTGGCGGCCGCCGTGGTTGGACACCACCAACGCATCCGCACCGCTCTTCACCGCCAGTTCGGCATCTTCAGGCTCCATAATGCCTTTGATAATCAGCTTGCCGCCCCACAAATCTTTAATGCGGGCTACATCATCCCAGCTCAAACGCGGATCGAACTGTTCCGAAGTCCAAGAAGACAACGAAGACAAATCGCCCACGTTTTTCGCATGACCGACAATATTACGGAAGGTGCGGCGCTCGGTATTGAGCATTTTCATGCACCATTCGGGCTTGGTGGCCAAATTGATCAAATTGGCCAAAGTCGGCTTGGGCGGCGCAGACAAGCCGTTTTTAATATCTTTGTGGCGTTGGCCCAAAACCTGCAAGTCGGCAGTTAAAATCAGCGCCGAACACTTAGCCGCCTGAGCGCGCTTAATCAGGTTTTCCATAAACTCGCGGTCGCGCATCACATACAGCTGAAACCAAAACGGCGCACTGGTATTTTCGGCCACGTCTTCAATCGAGCAGATAGACATCGTAGACAAAGAAAACGGGATACCGAATTTTTCCGCCGCACGCGCTGCTAAAATTTCGCCGTCGGCATGCTGCATGCCGGTAAAGCCGGTAGGCGCAATCGCCACAGGCATTTTCACATCGTGGCCGATCATTTTGGTTGCCAAGCTGCGGCCTTCCATATTAACCAGCACGCGCTGACGGAATTTGATGTCTTTGAAATCGGTGGTATTTTCTCGATAAGTTGTTTCAGTCCACGAACCGGAATCGGCATAATCGTAAAACATTTTCGGCACTTTGCGCTGCGCCACACGGCGCAAATCTTCGATACAGGTCATTTTGCTCAAATCGCGTTTCATACTGAATCCACCTTGATTGAATAGTGTTGGCTGTAAAACATTTTTTCAGACGGCTTCTACATGGCTATCTAATAATCCTTATCAATCTATACCAAGCCTTTGTTTATTGCAAACGCTTTTATGCCTTTTTCAGGCAGTGTTTTGTTCTAAAAGCCGCTTTTAAAGGCCGTCTGAAAAATTTTATGGCTGCAATAAAAACAAACAATGCCTGCCGGCAGATACTTGACCAAAACACTCAGATATTAGACAATCCCCCACCAATATAACAATACAAACCACCAACACCATCATGCGATTAACCACCAAAGGCCGGTTTGCCGTTACCGCTATGATTGATTTGGCGATGAACGCGCAAAACGGCGCAGTCAAACTCAGCGCCATCAGCGAGCGGCAAAACATATCCCTATCCTATTTGGAGCAGCTGTTCAGCAAACTGCGCCGCGCCCGTTTGGTAGAAAGCCTGCGCGGCCCCGGCGGCGGTTATATCTTGGCTGCACCGGCGAAGGAAATCAACATTGCCCAAATTATCGCCGCAGCCGAAGACAAACTCGATGCCACACAGTGCAGCAGCAAAGCCAACTGCAACAACGGCACCGCCTGCTTAACCCACGAATTGTGGGAAAGCCTGAACAAAACCATTCACGACTACCTAAGCAGCGTTACCCTGCAAAACATTGTCGACCAGAAAAACGAAAGCAACGGCAAAGTCGTTACCTTCACCCACATCCACTAAAGATACCGAAATATAAAAACGAAAGAGACCAAACCATGACCGTTCACACCCCCATTTATCTCGACTACGCCGCCACCACCCCCGTTGACAAACGCGTGGCCGAAAAAATGATTCCCTACTTAACCGAAACCTTCGGCAACCCCGCTTCCAACAGCCACAGCTTCGGTTGGGTGGCAGAAGATGCCGTAGAAAATGCCCGCCTCGAAATTGCCAAACTGATTAACGCCGATTCCAAAGAAATCGTGTTTACCAGCGGCGCCACCGAATCGAACAACCTTGCCATCAAAGGTGCGGCGCACTTCTACAAAACCAAAGGCAAACACCTGATCACCGTTAAAACCGAGCACAAAGCCGTTTTGGATACCATGCGCGAACTTGAACGCCAAGGCTTTGAAGTAACCTACCTCGGCGTGCAGGAAAACGGCCTGATTGATTTGGAAGAACTCAAAGCCGCCATCCGCCCCGACACCATTCTCATTTCTGTGATGTGGGTCAACAACGAAATCGGCGTGATCCAAGACATTCCCGCCATCGGCGAAATCTGCCGCGAAAACAAAATCATCTTCCACGTTGACGCCGCCCAAGCCTGCGGAAAAACCCCTGTGGACGTAGAAGCCGCCAAAGTCGATTTGCTCTCCATGTCCGCCCACAAAATTTACGGCCCCAAAGGCATCGGCGCATTATATGTACGCCGCAAACCCCGCGTGCGCCTCGAAGCCCAAATCCACGGCGGCGGCCACGAACGCGGCTTCCGCTCCGGCACCCTGCCCACCCACCAAATCGTCGGCATGGGCGAAGCCTTCCGCTTGGCGCGTGAAGAATTGGAACAAGACATCGCCCACGCTCTCAAGCTGCGCGACATCTTCCTCAAAGGCATCGAAGGCATTGAAGAAGTGTATATCAACGGCGATTTGGAACAGCGCGTCGCCACCAACCTTAATGTGAGCTTCAACTTCGTCGAAGGCGAAAGCCTGATCATGGCCGTAAAAGAACTCGCCGTATCCAGCGGCTCCGCCTGCACCTCCGCCTCACTGGAACCCAGCTACGTTCTGCGCGCATTAGGCCGCAACGACGAGTTGGCACACTCTTCCCTGCGCATCACCTTCGGCCGCATGACCACCGAAGAAGAAGTGGCTTTCGCCGCCGAACTGATTAAATCCAAAATCGGCAAACTGCGCGAACTTTCACCGCTGTGGGAAATGTTTAAAGAAGGAATTGATTTGAATACGGTTGAGTGGGCGGAGCATTAAGATTGATGTTTATGAGGCCGTCTGAAATCAAAAGATATATACCTTGATAAATACCAATTAAACCCTTACACTGAAATTATCCCTACCCATATATATAAGGAAACCGCCATGCAAACCGCCAAACTTTTTCAAAACGGCCGCAGCCAAGCAGTACGGCTGCCTGCAGCATTCCGATTTACGGGTGATGAAGTGTATATCCGCCGAGATGAAGCCACGGGCGATGTGATTTTGTCGCAACGTCCGAGCGACTGGCAGGGTTTTATCGCCGCAGCATCGGAGCTTGACGAAAGCGATACCATTGAACGCGATACCTCCATACAGCAACGCGATCCGTTTGCAGACTGGCAGGAATAAAACATGCGCTACCTTTTGGATACCAACATTGTGAGCCATATCCTGCGCCGGCAACCCAATGTGATGGCAAGATTGCAAAGCGTGCCGATGTCTGATCTATATATTTCGGCGGTTACTCATGCCGAATTGATGTACGGCTTGGCGAAAAAACCTGATGCGGCCAAGCTGCATCGTGCCGTGCATGAACTTTTATTGCGTATAGGCGTATTACCGTTCGACGAACAAGCAAGCACGCATTACGGAAAATTTAAAGCACAGGCAAAGCAGTCGGGTAAAAACTTGGCATCTTTAGATATGATGATTGCCGCCCATGCTTCCGCCGTAAGCGCAGTATTGGTCAGCAACGATGCCGCTTTCCAACAGATTGCTGATTTATCGGTGGAAGACTGGACGAAATAACGCGCAAAAGCCATCACTAACCACATACTATATTTTTTAAAACAAAAACTTAATTCGTCTTGAAATTCTTTTCAGACGGCCTTAAATAAACCGAATAACCCAATATATACACAAGGAACCCACATCATGGCATACAGCGATAAAGTGATTGATCATTACGAAAACCCCCGCAATGTCGGCTCGTTCGACAAAAACGACGAATCGGTCGGCACCGGCATGGTGGGCGCGCCTGCCTGCGGCGACGTGATGAAACTGCAAATCAAAGTGAACGACGAAGGCGTGATTGAAGATGCCAAGTTCAAAACCTACGGCTGCGGCTCGGCCATTGCTTCTTCTTCATTGATTACCGAATGGGTAAAAGGCAAAAGCCTTGATGAAGCTTTGGCGATTAAAAACAGTGCCATCGCCGAAGAATTGGAACTGCCGCCGGTGAAAGTACACTGCTCGATTTTGGCCGAAGACGCGATTAAAGCCGCTGTTTCGGACTACAAAAAGAAAAAAGGCGCAGAATAAGGCTGAAGCAACATGGCGGCGGTTGGGCGCCAGATGGCGCGGAGCAAGAGCAAATCGAGGCCTCGCTGGAAGATGCGCTGGCTTTGGTTCGGTAACATCTTCCTACGGGTGAAAGTGCCCGCGAATGTGCCGAATGCGTCGAACCGATTCCCGAAGCCCGCCGCCAAGCCTTGCTAGGCGTGCAACTATGTATTACCTGCCAGGAAGAAGCCGACAAACAACAGGTTTGGCCTATTTTGAAGATGCGAGCGTTATTGAAAATGATGCATATCACCGCTGCGTTGTGAAAAAAGTTTCAGGAGCAAATGATGAGTTCATACTTCAAAGCTATTCTCGCCTACATGTTTGTTTTTTCAATAGCGGGTATTATGTTTGACGGGTTGAATACGGGCAAAGGTGCGGGAATGACTATAATACTGTCCACTTTAGCTGCCGCAATTGTATGGTTCATGTCATCCCGTTAAACAAAATGAGATGGTTGCGGCAGGTATGGAAAACAGGCATGAAACAGCAACGCTCGGTATTTGCGCTACTGGGATCATTTCTGCCCTGCAGGTTTGGCACTACTTGTAACCGCGCTTCAACAGCAAAGACAGCCAATTAAAGGCCGTCTGAACACACAAACTCATTTGAAAACAAGGTGATCCTATGCCCTTTACTCCCGAACAACAGCAATCTCTGCTGGCACAAAAAGGTGTAGGCAAAACCGTTTTGCAACGCTTGCAGCAAATGGGCTTGGACGATACCGCCAAACTCGCCGCGGCAGATGTAGACGATATTTTGCAGCAAGGCGCGGCGTTAACCGGTTCAACCTGCTGGAAAAACAGCCCGCAAGCCAAAGCGGCCATTGTTGCAGCAGTAGAATGGGCTAAAGCGCAAAGCTGATTTTCAGACGGCCTCACAGTTCATAAAGGCCGTCTGAAAAACCGTAGGGCTGTGAGAAACATGTAAGGAAGGTATCTCTGCCCTCAACGAATACCCTCAGCAAAGAAACACCCGCATAGTAAGCGTAAAGGATTAAGACGATGATTACATTAACCGAAAAAGCCGCCAACCATATCCAAAACTTTCTCACCAAACGCGGCAAAGGCGAAGGCATCCGCTTGGGCGTGAAAACCAGCGGCTGTTCGGGCATGGCTTACACTTTGGAATTTGTTGACGATATCCAGCCCGAAGATTTGGTTTTTGAAGGCTACGGCGTGAAAGTGTTTGTCGACCCCAAAAGCCATGTGTATCTCGACGGCACCGAACTGGACTACACCAAAGAAGGCTTGCAGGAAGGCTTTAAGTTCCAAAACCCCAATGTGAAAGACGAATGCGGTTGCGGCGAGAGCTTCCACGTTTGATTGCGCAATAACCGAGGCCGTCTGAAAGTGAGCTTTCAGACGGCCTCTCCATGCAGCTTATGTTATACTCGCACCCGTTTAAAAACCATCTCGAAACAAGGATTCATCATGGCTGATTTTAATCAGATTCTCACCCCCGGCGACGTTGACGGCGGCATCATCAACGTAGTGAACGAAATTCCCGCAGGCAGCAACCACAAAATCGAATGGAACCGCAAACTGGCCGCCTTCCAACTCGACCGCGTAGAACCCGCCATTTTCGCCAAACCCACCAACTACGGTTTCATCCCGCAAACCCTTGATGAAGACGGCGACGAACTTGACGTATTGCTGATTACCGAACAGCCTTTGGCTACCGGCGTATTCTTGGAAGCCAAAATCATCGGCGTGATGAAGTTTGTTGACGACGGCGAAGTGGACGATAAAATCGTGTGCGTACCCGCCGACGACCGCAACAACGGCAACGCTTACAACAGCTTGGCCGACCTGCCCAAGCAGTTGATCCAACAAATCGAATTCCACTTCAACCAATACAAAGCCCTGAAAAAACCCGGCTCCACCACCGTGGAACACTGGGGGGATGTGGCCGAAGCCAAAGAAGTGATCAAAGAATCGATCGAGCGCTGGAACGCCCAAGCTAAATAAACAAGCGTTAAACGGCATCAGGCCGTCTGAAACACCAAACCGCCCGCAAAAACCAGATAAATTTCCGGCTTTTGCGGGCGGTTTTCATTTTTCAAACAAGAAAACTTCGCAAACTTACCGCCTGCGGCACATGGCCGCTTTGCGCCCTACCCGCTCGTTTCATCGGTCTGCACCCGCTGCACCTTTACACATTGAACTATATCCGCATCCGCCGATGCTTATACTTATAAAAGTGTCAATCCACCTGCCGTCAGCTTTTCTGCGCCTTGTGTTTTGCACACTCCAACGCATATTCCGTACCCCAACGGTGCATGGCTTCGATTACCGGCATCAACGTCAACCCGAATTCGGTCAGCGAATATTCCACTTTGGGCGGCACCTGCGGATACACTTCGCGATGAACGATACCGTCGCCTTCCAGTTCGCGCAGTTGCAGGGTTAACATGCGCTGGGTTACGGCGGGCATCAGCCTCTGCAATTCGTTGAAACGGCGGGTTTCCGTATTTAAATGATGCAAAATCAAAACCTTCCATTTTCCGCCGATGATATCGAGCGTGGTGCTGACCGGGCAGCAGTTACCGTTTAATTCGTGATAGCTGTTCATATTCCACTCTGTTGCCGTATTGTTTACAGTATAAAAAATGTGCGTACTTGTATAAAAATTTGTACTGCGTATAATACGCCTAACGATACAAAAAGCCCAGTAAAAAATAACGGGCAATCGACAAATAACCGAAGAGGCCGTCTGAAAAACGGCAAACCGGATTTCAGACGGCCTCAACCACACAAGGAGCACATCATGCGTATTGCAGAATTAGACCGTATCAACGAGCTGGCCCGCAAAGCCAAAACCATAGGCCTGAGCGAAGCCGAAACCGCCGAACGCGATGTTTTGCGCCAAGCCTACATCCGCCAAGTGTGCGGACAAATCAACAATATGCTCTCCACCGTAACCGTGGTTGACCCCGAAGGCACCGACGTTACCCCCGCCAAATTAAGGGAAGCTCAAGCCGCGGGTATGCAGCAAATGCACTAACACGAGCAAACACACATCATTAAAAATTAAAATAACGAAAGGAAACATCATGAGAAACGTGCGACAAATCTACCGCGCCAACAGCCAACACTGGGTTGGAGACGGCTTTTTGGTTCAACCCCTGTTTTCACACATGGATGCCGACCGCGGCACCGACCCGTTTTTGATGCTCGACTACGCCGCACCTTACACATTTGCGCCCAACGAAGCACGCAGCCCCCGCGGCGTCGGCCAACACCCGCACAAAGGCTTTGAAACCGTTACCATTGCTTATCACGGCGAAGTGGCACATCGCGATTCAACGGGCAGAGGCGGCGTGATTAAAGAAGGCGACGTACAATGGATGACCGCCGGTGCCGGCATCATTCACGAAGAGTTCCATTCCGAAGCATTCAGCAAAGCGGGTGGCCTTTTCGAGATGGTGCAACTGTGGGTAAACCTGCCGGCAAAAGACAAAAACACACCGCCGCACTACCAACATCTCGCTAAAGAGAACATTCCCGTAGTGGAGCTGCCCGACGGTGCCGGCCATCTGCGTTTGATTGCAGGCGAACACGGAAACATCAAAGGTGCGGCCGATACCCACACCGAAATGAACGTATGGGACGTGGTTATCCGCCCCGGCAAAGAAGCTGCCTTAACCATCCCCGCCGACCACAGCCTTTCTATGGTTGTGCTGCGCGGTCAAGCAGTGTTTAACGGCAAAGACAGTGCCGGTGCGGGCCAATTGGTCGGTTTTGAAAACGGCGGCGGTAAAGTGCATATTGCCGCAGGCAACGAAGAAGTGAAAATACTGCTGCTCTCCGGCGTGCCGATTAAAGAGCCGGTGGTCGGCTACGGCCCGTTTGTGATGAATACTGTGGAAGAAATCCGCGAAGCCATCAACGATTTCAATAACGGCCGCTTCGGCAGCCTTGCATCTTAATTGCTCCAACAGCAGTATCAGGCCGTCTGAAAGCATTGTTTGGTTAAAGCAATGCTTTCAGACGGCCTGATACTGTTTAAATGCCGATACCAACGTGCGGACGGTATTCAAGCCAAATGCACAACAAATACAGTCAATCAACTTAACTTTTACTACGGCGCTGCCGTGCCTTAGCTTTAAGAAAACGATGCTACAAGCTGCTAAAGCGGCACGCCGTAACACAAACAAAGTTTATTTGCCCTATCTGTTTTTGCCTTATTAACCCTCTCCCACGCCAGCCTGCGCCATAATCAATGGCAACCGCCGCCTTTATTGCCGCCGCAACGGTCGCAACCGCCGCAGGCCGAACCGCTGTTTTTCGGCTTGAACACAAATTTTCTCAGAATATACAGGGTGCACAGCAGCACAATCGCACCCACAATCATGTATTGCTCCATCACACTATCCTCGAAGTAATCTGATACACAACGAAAGCAAACACATAGGCAAGCCCGAACAGATACGCCGTGATCATAAAGGTTTTCCGTGCCGATTTGGTTTCACGCTTGATTACCGCCAATGTGGCCATACACATCGGCGCGTAAATATACCAAGCCAAGAACGCAAAAGCGGTCGGCAGCCCCCAGTTGTTGTGCACAATCGGAATCAGCGCGTTTTGCACGGCATCTTCCGAACCGGCACCCACGGCATACACCGTACCCAAAGCAGCCACCACCACTTCGCGGGCGGCAATACCCGGAATCATCGCGATACACATCTGCCAAGTGAAGCCCAAAGGTGCAAACAAAGGCTCGATAAAATGGCCTATCGTTCCTGCAAAGCTGTAATCGATCGCCGCGCCCGTTGCACCGGCAGGCGGCGCAGGAAAGCTCACCAATGCCCACAATATCACGCTCAACGCAAAAATAATCGTACCGGCACGTTTTAAAAACGCTTTTACGCGATCCCACAAGCTGATCACAATATGCTTGAAATTAGGCATGCGGAAGGTGGGCAGTTCCATTAACAGCGGAAACTGCTTGATACCCTCTTTGCTGCGCGCAAAAAACTTCATCACATAAGCGGTTGCCGCCGCCGAAACAATACCGGCCACATAAAGCCCGAATAAAGTCAGCCCTTGCAGATTAAACACGCCCATTACCGTTCGGTTGGGTATGACCGCCGCAATAATCAGCGCATAAATCGGCAGGCGTGCGGAGCAAGTGAGCATCGGCGCAATCATAATGGTAATCAGCCGTTCGCGCGGGTCGTGAATGGTGCGCGCCGACATAACGGCAGGCACGGCACATGCAAAGCTCGACAACAAAGGAATAAACGAACGCCCCGAAAGCCCGGTTTTCGACAATACGTTATCGAGCAAAAAAGCGGCACGGGGCAGATAACCAGAATCTTCCAGCAACAAAATAAACGCAAAAAGAATGGTAATTTGCGGCAGAAAAACCAGCACGCTGCCGATACCGGCAATCACACCGTTTACCAGCAAATCCTGCAAAATACCTGCCGGCACCACGGTCGTTACCCATTCGCCGAATATGCCGAAGCCTTCTTCGATCGCCCCCATCAAAGGCTCTGACCACGAATACACGGCTTGGAACACCAGCAGCAGAATCACCAGCAAAATGGCAAAACCCCATATCGGGTGCAGCACGATATTATCCAAACGGCGGTGCCATTCCGGCAGCTTCATTTCCGTGCTGACTACCTGCCGCAAAATATCTTCCACTTGGGCATAAAGCTCGTTACTGTCGAGCCGGTTAAGGGTGTTCTCCGCTTCTTCCACATTGATGGGGTGGACACTGCTGCGCGGCAGTTTCGCCACCGCTTCGCGCACGGCGCGAATGCCCTCTTTACTAACCGCCACCGTTTCCAAAACCGGCACGCCCAGCAACTTGCTCAATTTATCGGCATCGATTTTCAAACCGCGCGAACGTGCCACATCGCTCAAATTCAGCGAAACGGCCATCGGCAGCCCGAGCGTTTTCAGCTCCAGCATCATCCGCAACGTCATCCGCAGGTTTGTTGCGTCCGCCACCGCAATAATCGCATCGGGCTGCTGGCCGAGCTTACCCAGCACCACATCGCGCGCCACCGCTTCATCAGGGCTGGTGGTACGCAGACTGTATGTACCCGGCAGGTCGATAATATGAACAGACGTATCGTCGATAAACACACCTTCCCGTTTATCCACCGTTACGCCCGGATAATTGGCTACTTTGGCATGCGCACCGGTAAGGCCGTTAAACAATACGGTTTTACCGCAATTCGGCGCACCCACCAAAGCAAAATAGCTTAAAGCTGACGCTTGCGCGCTCATGTTTGATCCTTTCATTATTCGTGTCCGACACCCTTTCAAGCAGGAGGCCGTCTGAACATTCTGAAATCGAAAAATGATGCAAAAGGCATCAGAAATGGTCGGTAACGACCCTGCACATCACTTTGGCCGCTTCGGGCGCGCGCAAAGCAAATTGCGATTGATTACCCAAGCGCACGGCGAAAGGCCCTTTTCCGAGCACGCCGACCGCCATAACCATTAACGGCATGCCGTTGGAAAAGCCCAAGTCGGCCAAACGGCGGCTGACCAAAGCGTCTAATTCTCCGAAAACGGGATTTTCGCCAATGGATTCAATATGGGCACAAGTGCCTTTAGCTAATTGGGAGAGTGGTACAACAGACATAAAAGCCTACTTTCTTGTGTTCGTAAAAAAGTTAAGCTTTAAGACGGGAAACCCTGAACGTGATTGAATCAACCTTTGTTTATGATATTAATTTTTATTTATTTATAACTGTATCTTAATGTTTTTTAGTTGGATTTGCAATGAAAGATGAATTTCTTCTCCACTAGAAAGAAATACGCAAACCAAACCGCTACTTTAAGAAAAAATCAGATAAAGAAATAAAGAATCAAGATATTACAAATAAATGCTGCTCAATCTGCCTTCAGCGCCCGATGAGGCCGTCTGAAAACAAATCGACATTTTTTTGAGCTATATCAGAAGAAAAGAGAGTGATCATTTAATTGATCAGGACATGCCGCTTAGTTTATGAAGCGGTTTTGAAGAACCAGCCGCCGATATATCGTTAAACCGCTCAATTTCAGCAACCTTGCGGCCATGCCCGAATCAAGCCAAACTACGAAGCGTGTATTCTTTGAGCGGCTCGGCTATATATCGCAAATAAACTCGCGCCGGTTTCCGCCCAAATATTTTCAGACGGCCAGAAGCCGGCATCGGCTCTCCGGGAAACCATTCCCGCAACCGGAGCGATTTTTCTGTCTGACTCAGGCAAAACAAAGGCTGCCGGTATGCCGCCCGCAGCCTTTTTGTTTATATATAATTCTGCAATCAATCCGACAGCACATAACCGTCTTCATCCCACACCGTTTTTTTAATCAAAGAACCGTTCAAATACACCGCTTCTGATTTTTTCGCTCCGTTGGGATGCCAATCCAGCACAATGCCGTTGCGCTTACCGCCTTCCATCGTGATTTCGGTAAGCAGCAAGCCGTTTTCGTTCCAACTGACGATGCTGTTGGGTTTGTCTTCCACCATCATCATTTCTGTTTTGGGCTGGCCGTTAGCATACCATTGCTTCCAATAACCGTTGGCTTTGTTGTCTTTAAACTGGATTTCGCTTTCTTTGTTGCCGTTGCGGTAATAACGCGACCCCGTGCCTTCGCTGCGGCCTTCCACATAAGGCATTACGGCGGATTTTTTACCGTTGGGATACCAGTTTATCCACACGCCGTCGGGCTTGCCGTTTTTATAGCGGCCGCTCATTTTCTTCTGGCCGTTGAAATGCCACAAGGTCAGCACACCGTTATGGGGTGCAGGCACGAAACTTTTGATTTGCCCCGCCGCCACTTGGTAGGGGTCGGAGTATTTCTTCATCGAGGGATAATAGAAATCTTGTGCTTGGGCAATGCCGTCTTTCACTTCATACTGGCGCACATAGGCCACCGACGACATATTCGCGGTAATCTGCCCTTGCTGGTTGAAATACAGTTCTTGCATCTGCGCGGCGGAGGCCAGCGGGAAACCCGCCAGCAGCAACGCTTTAAGCCCTGTATGCCATATTGATTTCATATTATTTTTGCCAATAAGATTTCACGTTAACAAATTCGTAAATGCCGAATTCCGACAATTCCCTGCCGTAACCCGAATCTTTCACGCCGCCGAAAGGCAGGTGCAGATCACTGCTGGTATGGCGGTTGATATACACCGCACCGGTTTGCAGCTTAGTTGCATATTCCCAAGCTTTTTCATGGTCTTGCGAATAAATGCTGGCCCCTAAACCATAGGGGTTGTCGTTGGCCAGCGCAATAGCGTGTTCTTCGCCCAACGCCCGCATAATCACGGCCACAGGGCCGAATACTTCTTCGTGGTAAACACGGCAGTTGTGGTTTACATGATCCAACACCGTGGCGGGATAAAACCAACCCTGCTCGCTGCATTCCGGTATCTGCCCGCCTTGAAGCACGGTTGCGCCGTTCACCAGCGCATCGATTACCTGCGAATGGATGCGCTCGCGCAAATCGCGGCGGTGCAGCGGTGCCAATGTGGTATCGGGGTCCATCGGGTCACCCGTTTTCAGCTTGGCACATTCGGCAAGAAACAGGGCGATAAACTCTTCTGCTACCGATTCGGTAACGATAATGCGCTTGGCGGCATTACACGATTGCCCGGCATCGCGAAAGCGAGAATAGCACGCATCTTTGGCGGCTTGCGCCAAATCGGCATCCGACATCACGATAAAGGCATTGCTGCCGCCCAGTTCCATCACGGTTTTCTTCAAATACAAACCGGCCTGAGCCGCCAACCGCCGCCCTGTTTCGGCAGAACCGGTAAAGGCCAGCGCATCGGTGCAGGCAACGGCGCGGCGCACTTCGGCATGATCCAACCATGCCACATCCATCGGCAGATCGGCTCCGATGATTTCAAACAGGGCTTCGGTTACCCTGCCCACACTCGGCGCGGGTTTGACCATGCAGGCATTGCCGGCGCACAAGGCGGGAATAGCGAAACGCAGTATCTGCCAAACCGGATAATTCCACGGCATCACGGCAAACACCACGCCCAAAGGCTCGAATCTTACTTGGCTTAGACTGGCTTGAGTCTCAATAGTTTTATGTGCCAGCAGTTCAGGCGCTTTGCGCGCGTAATAACGCACCAGTTCAACCGATTTGTTCAACTCGGCTTTGCATTCGCGCAAACAGCGGCCGACTTCTTCGCAAATCATCACGGCCAAACGGCCGCGGTTGGCTTCGAGCCGGTCGGCAAAGGCGTAAAGCAGTGCGGAACGCTCTTCAACCGTAAGCGCCGCAAAAGCCTGCTGGCGTTTTCTCAAACGCCGCAAGCGGTATTCAAACTCTTCCCACGATTGAGCTTCGCGCTCGTATAAGGTTTCTCCGTTTAAAATATGTGTGCTGAAAAACACGGGCAGCTCCGAAAAATGCGGCAATCAATACGCCGGAATATAAAAATTATTGTGAGTGAGAATTTTATAAGTTAATGACGGATGCCGTCTGAAAACACCGTTAAACGGCTTTCTGCTCATATAATCGGCTGTTTGGTTTTCGATGAATGTTTTTCGGATTGACGGTTAACAGATTTATTGTACCCCAAGAGCCTGTTTAAAGTCTTGATGAAAGTGGTGTTTTCGTTGAAAACACGCGATATGGCCAACCAACTTGACTTTTACTGCGGCATTGCTGCGCCTTACCGTAGCAAGTTAAGCTGATTGACCATATTAATTAAGCATCATCCATATCGGGGGCGCCCAAGTATGGAAACAGGCATACCCCGCAAAATATTCGGTTTGATAACCGTTGCATTCAGTTTTTCGGTTTGCTGGCCAGTATGTTGATCACTTTTTTAACCGGCACTTCGGGGGAGATCATGATTTCGCTGCCGTCGCGCTTAGAGCCGTCTGAAAACTGTTGCGGCACGGTTTCTTTATCGAATGCCAAATCGCCGCCGTGCCGTAAAGTTTGGCCGCGTTCCAAACCGGCAAAGTCGAAAAGTTCGGTATCGGCCAAATGCGAAGGCACGATGTTTTGCAGGGCGGAAAACATGGATTCGATGCGGCCGGGGAAACGTTTGTCCCAATCTTGCAGCATTTCCTTAATCACTTGGCGTTGCAGATTAGGCTGCGAGCCGCACAGGTTGCATGGAATAATCGGAAACTGCTTCAACTCGGCATAACGCTCCAAGTCTTTTTCTTTCACATAGGCCAGCGGGCGGATAACGATGTGCTCGCCGTTGTCGCTCACCAGCTTGGGCGGCATGGCTTTGAGTTTGCCGCCGTAAAACATGTTGAGAAACAGGGTTTCGAGAATGTCGTCGCGGTGGTGGCCGAGCGCGATTTTGGTGCAGCCCAGTTCTTTGGCCACGCGGTAGAGCACGCCGCGGCGCAGGCGGCTGCACAGCGAACAGGTGGTTTTGCCCTCTTCAATCACGCGCTTGACCACGGAATAAGTGTCTTCTTCGATGATTTTGTAAGGCACGCCGATGCTTTCGAGGTATTCGGGCAAAACGTGTTCGGGAAAGCCGGGCTGCTTTTGGTCAAGGTTGACGGCAATCAGCTCGAAATCGACCGGCGCACTGGCCTGCAACTGGCGCAGAATGTCCAGCAAGGCGTAGCTGTCTTTGCCGCCCGACAAGCAGACCATGATTTTGTCGCCCTGCTCGATCATGTTGAAATCGTTGATGGCATCGCCCACGGCATGGCGCAGGCGTTTATTTAACTTGTTGTTTTCTAATTCGTGTTTGGGTTTCTTAGACATGGCTGAAACGTGAAAAACAAAGGCCGGATTGTACCTTAAATATTAGGAGGCCGTCTGAAAAAAGCTGCGGGCTTTTTCAGACGGCCTCTCTGTTGATGAAGCAGGTTTTCACTCTGTTCGGCAGCGCTTTATGCTTTTTCGCCGCCCAAAATCATCGAGCCTATGCCCGAATCGGTAAAAATTTCCAACAGCAGCGCATTCGGCACTCTGCCGTCGATGATGTGCGTGGCTTTTACGCCGTTCACCGCCGCTTCCACCGCCGAGCTGATTTTGGGCAGCATACCGCCGTAGAGCGTGCCGTCGGCAATCAATTCGTCGATACGCTTGGGGGTGAGGTTGGTGAGCAGGTTGCCTTCTTTATCCATCACGCCGGCGATATTGGTCATCATCAGCAGTTTTTCGGCATTTAACTCTTCTGCCAGTTTGCCTGCCACCAAGTCGGCATTGATATTGAACGCTTCGCCGTTTCTGCCCACACCGATGGGCGCAACCACGGGGATATGGCCGTAACCGATGATGCCTTTAATCAGCGAGCAGTCGATGCTTTCCACCACGCCCACTTGGCCGATATCGACGCCGTTGCGTTCGGGCGTGTTGATAAACAGTTTTTTGGCGCGGATAAAATGGCTGTCGCGGCCGGTTACGCCCACGGCCTTGCCGCCGTGCTGGTTGAGCATAGACACGATTTCTTTGTTCACATGGCCGCCGAGCACCATTTCTACAATGTCCATCGTTTCGCTGTCGGTTACACGCATACCCTGAATAAACGTGCCTTCTTTGCCCACTTTATTGAGCATATCGTTAATCTGCGGGCCGCCGCCGTGCACAATCACGGGGTTGATGCCGCAAAATTTCAGCAGCACCACATCTTTGGCAAAACCTTCTTTCAGATGCGGCTCGGTCATGGCGTTGCCGCCGTATTTGATCACGATGGTTTTGCCGGAAAAGCGGCGGATATAAGGCAGGGCTTCGGAAAGAATCGCTGCTTTTTCCGAAGCGGAAATGTGTTGGGTGTCGCTCATCATTTCTCCCTTGAGTGTGTACAGTCTATGTTCAGACGGCCTAGAAGCTGCCGATTTCTCGGCCACACATGTTAAAGTATAGAGATAATAAAAACAACAACCGCCCTCTGCTGCGGTTTGCGATAAAATAAGCGGTTTTTCAGACGGCCTTTTCAATTATGCAGCTTATTCTTGCCCCGATGCAGGGGCTGGTGGACGATGTGATGCGCGACCTGCTGACCCGTATCGGCGGGTTCGACGAATGCGTGAGCGAATTTGTGCGCATTACCCATACCGTGCACTCGCGCCAGACTTGGCTGAAACATGTGCCGGAAATCGCCGGCAACAACCGAACGCCCGCCGGCGTACCCTGCACCGTGCAGCTTCTAGGCAGCGATGCGGACAACATGGCGGTAAACGCGCTCGAAGCCGTGCGTTTCGGCGCCGACAAAATCGACCTTAATTTCGGCTGCCCCGCGCCCACCGTCAACAAACATAAAGGCGGCGCGGTGCTGTTGAAAGAGCCGGAGCTGATTCACCATATCGTCCGCACTTTGCGCCGAAGCCTGCCCGACCATATTCCGCTCACCGGCAAAATGCGTTTGGGCTTTGAAGACAAAACGCTCGCGCTCGAATGTGCCGCCGCCATTGCAGAAGGCGGCGCCTGCGGCCTGACCGTACATGCGCGCACCAAAGTGGAAGGCTACGAACCGCCCGCGCATTGGGAATGGGTGCGTAAAATCCGCGAGGCCGTGCAGATTCCGGTAACGGCCAACGGCGATGTGTTTGCCTTGCAGGACTATCTCGACATTAAAGAGGTAAGCGGTTGCAGCAGCGTGATGCTCGGGCGCGGCGCGGTGATGCGGCCGGATTTGGCGCGGCAGATTAAGCAGTTTGAGCGCGGCGAAAGCGTTACCGAAGCGGATTTCGGCGAAATCGCGGGCTGGATAAACCTGTTTTTTGACCTGTGCCTCGCCAAAGAAGCCAACAACAAATACCCCGTCGCCCGCTTGAAACAATGGCTGGGCATGATGAAGAAAGTGTATCCGCAAGCGCAGGAATTGTTTGAACGCATCCGCACATTGAAAGAAGCGGACGAAGTGAAAAACGTATTGATTGCGTTTGAACAGGCGCAACGCCGTTAAATATCAACGGCTTTTGGTGTTATCCATTAAATCACATTCCCTCTCTCACTCAGGCTCTTAGCTGCCGTCTGAAAAATCATTCGGAATCAGTTAAGATACGGCCTGATACTTTTTCAGACGGCCTGATCACACCATGCAGATTTACCTTGTCGGCGGCGCAGTCCGCGATACTTTATTGAACATCAGCGTTACCGACCGCGATTGGGTTGTTGTCGGCGCCGATGCCGCAGCGATGTTGGCGCAAGGCTTCCAGCCCGTCGGAAAAGACTTCCCCGTATTTCTGCATCCCGACAGCCACGAAGAATACGCCCTCGCCCGCACCGAGCGCAAAACTGCCAAAGGTTATGCCGGTTTCGCTTTTTACGCCGATAAAGACGTTACCCTCGAGCAAGATTTAATGCGCCGCGACCTCACCATCAACGCCATGGCACAAGATTCAGACGGCCTGATTATCGACCCTTTCGGCGGCCAAGAAGATTTGCGCAACGGCGTTTTGCGCCATGTTTCCAAAGCCTTCGCCGAAGACCCCGTGCGCATTCTCCGCACCGCCCGTTTTGCCGCCCGCTACGGTTTCAGCGTTGCCCCCGAAACCATGGAGCTGATGAAACAGATGGTGCGCGACGGTGAAGCCGATGCTTTGGTAGAAGAACGCGTGTGGCAGGAATTGGCCAAAGGGCTGATGGAAAAACAGCCGCGCAAAATGATCGAAATCCTGCGCGAATGCGGGGCTTTAAAAGTGTTGCTGCCCGAAGTGGACGCCCTTTTCGGCGTGCCGCAACGCGCCGACTACCACCCCGAAATCGACAGCGGCATCCACACGCTGATGGTATTGCAACGCGCCGCCGACATGGGCTTGACCCTGCCCGAACGCTACGCCGCCCTGCTGCACGACTTGGGCAAAGCACTCACACCCGCCGACATTCTGCCCAAACACCACGGCCACGATATAGCGGGCGTAACGCCCGTGCGCGCCGTCAACGCCCGCTGGAAAGTGCCCAAAGCCTGTTCCGAATTGGCCGAACTGGTTTGCCGCTGGCACATCATGTTGCACAGCGTCGAAAACCTGAAAGCACAAACCGTGTTGAAAACCCTGAAACAAACCGATGCTTTCAGACGGCCCGAACGTTTTCAGACGGCCTTAAACGTTTGCGTGGCCGATACGCAAGGCCGTCTGAACCGCGAAAACGAACCCTACCCGCAGCGCGAACACTGGCTGGCTCTGCTTGATGCCGCCAACAGCATCAACACCGCCGAAATCGCCGCCGCCCACGCCGATGCGCCGCACAAAATTGCCGAAGCAATTGATAGGGCGCGGCTGGAAAAAATCAAACCGCTGCATGCGGCCTGAGACCTTTGCAAAACCCTCAGATGTGGATGCAGTTCAAGGCGTAGCAGCACAGCGAGTGCAGACATATCATATAGATAGGCAAACGAGCGAGCAGCGCACAACGCAGAAATGCGCCGCAGATGAGGGTTTTGCAAAGGTCTCGGCCTACTGCGAGGGTTCCGCCACCTCATAAACCGCCGCTTTACCGGCCTTTCATCCGTTTTTTTAGTTTTTTCGTTTTTTAAGGAATCAAAATGTTCACAGGCATCGTACAAGGCATGGGGCGCATTGTCGCCAAAGATGCGCCTTCCGCCGACTTTTGCACCTACACGGTCGAGCTGCCCGAAGACATGGCACACAACCTGCAAATCGGCGCATCGGTAGCCAATAACGGCTGCTGCCTTACCATTACCCGCATCAACGGCCGCCAAGTCGATTTCGACCTGATGGCGGAAACCTTGTCCAAAACCAACCTCGGCGCATTGGAAACCGGCAGCCCGGTCAACCTCGAGCGCGCCGCCCGCTTCGGCGACGAAATCGGCGGCCATGTGATGAGCGGCCACATTATCGCCGTTACCCCGATTACCCGCATCGAAGAGAGCGAACACAACCGCACCATATGGTTTGCCCTGCCGCCCGAGCTGAAACCTTATATCCTGACCAAAGGTTTTGTGGGGCTGGACGGTTGCAGCCTTACCATCGGCAGCGTAACCGACACCGAATTCAACGTGCATCTGATTCCCGAAACCCTGCAACGCACATTGTTCGGCACGCGCCAAGCGGGCGACCTTGTGAATATAGAAATCGACCCGCAAACCCAAGCCGTGGTTGATACCGTTGCACGGATTATGTCGGCGCAGCAAAGCTGATGCCCAAACTGACTGCGGCAGCCGCCATGAACCCGACCGTTGAAACCCACCCGCTCGCCCCGTTCGCGCCCGCAAACGCCACCCTGCTGATGCTCGGTTCGTTTCCGCCGCCGCGCGCCCGCTGGAAAATGGATTTTTACTACCCCAATTTTCAAAACGACATGTGGCGGATTTTCGGCTTGGTGTTTTTCGGCGACAAAGATTATTTTGTCGAACCCGGCGGCAAAGCCTTTAAAGAAGCGCTTATCCGCAGCTTTCTCACCGAACGCGGCATCGCCGTCGGCGATACGGCGCATCAGGTTATCCGTTTGCAGGGCAACGCTTCCGACAAGTTTTTGCAGATTGTGAAGCCGGTGGATTTGGCCGCGCTGCTCAATATCATGCCCAAGTGCACAACCGTGATGACCACGGGCGAACTGGCTACCGACACCCTGCTCTCGCTGATGCCGTCTGAAACCGCCAAACCCGCCATCGGCCGGTATTCCGAAACCGAATTTGCCGGCAGGCCGCTGCGCCTGTACCGCCTGCCGTCGTCATCGCGCGCCTATCCTTTGCCGCTGGCGGAAAAAGCCGCAGCCTACGGTGCGTTTTTCCGCGAAATCGGCTTGGCAAACCCATAAAACGCCAACCTTATTACCCTTTACACCCACCTGTTTTTCAGACGGCCTCGAAAGCCCTGTGCCGCCCAAACCCTGTATAATGCCGTCTGAAACTTTCACACAAAGCAAAACATGGCAAACCAACGACTTATCTACGGCTTTCACGCCGTTAACGCCCGCTTGTGGCAAAACCCGAAAAGTATTACCGAGCTGTATGTCCAAGAAGGCAAACACGATGCCCGCACCCGCGACGTGCTGGAAAAAGCCGCCGCCGAAAACGTGCGCGTGCATTTCGCCGCCGCCGAACGCTTAAACACCATCAGCAAAGGCGCGCGCCATCAAGGGGTAGTCGGCTTTATCGACGCATCCAAAAACCACGTCCACCTCGAAGACGTGTTGGAAAACCTGCGCGAACCGGCACTATTGCTGGTGCTCGACGGCATCACCGACCCGCACAACCTCGGCGCATGTCTGCGTACCGCCGACGCAATGGGCGTTCACGCCGTGATTGCGCCGAAAGACAAAAGCGCGGGGCTGAACGCCACCGTGAGCAAAGTGGCCTGCGGCGCGGCCGAAACCGTGCCCTACATCACCGTAACCAACCTCGCCCGCACCCTGCGCGAATTGAAAGAATACGGCATCTGGGTAGTCGGCACCGACATGGGCGGCGAGGCCGATCTGTATCACGCCCAGCTGCCCGAAAGCATCGCATGGGTGATGGGCAACGAAGGCGAAGGCATGCGCCGCCTCACCCGCGAACATTGCGACATGCTCGTTTCCGTGCCCATGTTCGGCACGGTGGAAAGCATGAACGTATCGGTAACGGCGGGCATGGTATTGAGCGAGACCCGCCGCCAACGGGTGTTGAGCGCCGAGAAATAAACCGTTTCCATTCAAAATGGCCGTCTGAAAACTCTTTACGCAAACCGTTTATATAGTCAATCAACTTAAAAATAGTACATCCGTCATACTCGGGCTTTACCCGAGTATTTTAAGTTTCAGCAAATTTAGGAGATACTCGGGTCAAGCCCGAGTATGACGGTTTTGTTGTTAAGACGGTTTTGTTGTTAAGTAGATTAACGATACTTTTTGCTTAAACCTTTTCAGACGGCCTTTTTACCGTTCCCGCCGAAAACATTGAATTTTCGCCGAGAGCCTTTATCATCTACCCGATTGAAACAACAAAGGGGGCAACCTATGATTGCTTGGTTTATCGCCGCCGTATTGGTGCTGATTGTCGAACTGTTTGTCGGCACGATTTATCTGTTGGTGGTCAGCGCCGCCCTGTTCGGCGCAGGCTTGACCGCTTGGCTGTTCGACAGCCTCGCCGCCAGCATCATTACCGCCGCCGTGCTGGCCGCCGCGGGCGTGTGGTGGGCGCACGGCTGGATTAAAAAACACCGCCGCCCGCCCGTGGAAGAATCCGCCCGCAACGATTTGGACATCGGGCAAACCGTGCAAATCAACCGCCACCTGCACGGCAATCTGTATGAAGTGCATTACCGCGGCACCGTGTGGCAGGCTCAGGCCGACAATGGTGCCGATCACGCTGCCGGACAAACCGCCGTTATCACCGGCAAAAACGGCAATATTCTGCTTATTCATCTGCATTCATCATCAAACTAAGGAAAAACCATGGATTTCAGCCTGTTTCTCAGCTTTCCCATCCTGATTCTTATTGCCGTTGTCGTATTCGGCTTCAAATCGTTTACCGTTGTGCCGCAACAGGAAGCCTATGTAGTCGAACGCTTGGGCCGCTTCTACAAAATCCTTAATCCCGGCCTGAACATCCTGATTCCGTTTATCGACCGCATCGCCTACAAACACACGTTGAAAGAAATCCCGCTCGACGTGCCGAGCCAAGTATGTATTACCCGCGACAACACCCAGCTCACCGTCGACGGTATCATCTATTTCCAAGTAACCGACCCGAAACTCGCTTCATACGGCTCGAGCAACTACATCATGGCGATTACCCAGCTTGCCCAAACCACGCTGCGTTCGGTTATCGGCCGCATGGAATTGGACAAAACCTTTGAAGAGCGCGACGAAATCAACAGCATCGTCGTTTCCGCGCTCGACGAAGCCGCCGTATCGTGGGGCGTAAAAGTGTTGCGCTACGAAATCAAAGACTTGGTGCCGCCGCAAGAAATCCTGCGTTCGATGCAGGCGCAAATTACCGCCGAACGCGAAAAACGCGCCCGCATCGCCGAATCGGAAGGCCGCAAAATCGAGCAGATCAACCTTGCCAGCGGCCAGCGCGAAGCCGAAATCCAACAGTCCGAAGGTGAAATGCAGGCCGCCATCAACGAATCAAACGGCGACAAAATCGCCCGCATCAACCGCGCCCAAGGCGAAGCCGAAGCCTTGCGCTTGGTGGCCGAGGCCAATGCCGATGCCATCCGCCTGATTGCCGCCGCCCTGCAAACTCCGGGCGGCAACGAAGCCGTGAACCTGAAAGTGGCCGAGCAATATGTAGAAGCCTTCAGCAAACTGGCCAAAGAAAACAACACGCTGATTATGCCCGCCAACGTGGCCGACATCGGCAGCTTGGTTTCTGCCGGACTGAAAATTGTCGAGGGCAATAAAACGGTGAAATAATCCGGCTTCCCGCCCCAACGCTTGATGTTCAGACGGCCTCTTTACCGGAGGCCGTCTGAAATATTTTAAACAGGCAGTTTCGCGCGCCTACCGAATCCGAACGCCTCAACAAAAGCCGCCCCCGCCCCTCGCACCCGTTTTCCAAGCCGCACGATTACAGGCATAATACCGCTTCCCTTTTTTATCGTTCACGGAAAGAAAAACAATGACCGAATCCGTCCGCCTGCCCGCCGCCACACTCAAGCCCTCCACCGTCGCCCTGCCCGGCTCCAAAAGCATCAGTAACCGCACGCTGCTCTTGGCGGCATTGTCGGACAATGTGTGCGAAATCCATTCTTTATTAAAATCCGACGACACCGACCGCATGCTCGAAGCCTTGGAAAAACTCGGTGTCCAACTGGAATTTATCTCGGAAGGCCGTCTGAAAGTGCACGGCACGGGCGGGCGTTTTCCCAACCGTGAGGCGGATTTGTTTCTCGGCAACGCAGGCACGGCGTTCCGCCCGCTTACCGCAGCCTTAGCTGTGTTGGGCGGCAACTACCACCTGCACGGCGTGCCGCGTATGCACGAACGCCCCATTGGCGATTTGGTCGATGCCCTGCGCACGGCCGGTGCCGATGTCCAATACCTCGGCAACGAACACTATCCGCCGCTGCGCATCCGCGAACGCACCGACAACGGCGTGCGCGTGATTCCGATTAAAGGCAACGTATCCAGCCAATTTTTGACCGCGCTCTTGATGGCGCTGCCGCTGACCGGCCAAGCGTTTGAAATCCACATGGTCGGCGAGCTGATTTCCAAACCCTATATCGACATTACGCTAAAACTGATGGCGCAATTCGGTGTTAACGTCGAAAACCAAAACTACCGCGTGTTCAAGCTGCCTGCCGACGCACACTACCATGCGCCGGAAAATCTGTATGTGGAAGGCGATGCTTCAAGCGCGTCTTATTTCCTCGCCGCCGGCCTGCTTTCCGGCGAACCCGTGCGCGTAACCGGTATCGGCAAAAACAGCATTCAGGGCGATGTCGCTTTTGCCCGCGAGTTGGAAAAAATCGGTGCCGATGTAACGTGGGGCGACAATTTTATCGAAATCTCCCGCCCTGCCGGCCACCCTATCCAAGCCTTTGATTTGGATGCCAACCACATTCCCGATGCCGCCATGACCTTAGCCGTCGTTGCCCTTGCCACCGGCGCACCGTGCACCCTGCGCAACATCGGCAGCTGGCGCGTGAAAGAAACCGACCGCATCGCAGCGATGGCGGCGGAACTGCGCAAAGTCGGCGCAACCGTTACCGAAGAGCCGGAAGCCATCCACGTCATTCCGCCCGCTGCGCTCACGCCCGACGCCGAAATCGACACCTACGACGACCACCGTATGGCCATGTGCTTCTCACTCGTTTCCCTGCTCGGCGTGCCCGTGGTCATCAACGATCCCAAATGCACCCACAAAACCTTTCCCACCTATTTCGAAGTGTTTGCTTCGTTGCAAAAATAAACCGACACCGATAAACGCGGCCGTCTGAAACAATGGTTTTCAGACGGCCTTTTTACAAAGCTATGCTTATGTAAAATATGAATTTTCGAGCGGCCTATTGATATATAATCAAAAATACACAATAACAAATACCGAGCACATTATGACCCCCGTACCCGTTACCATTACCTCTTACAACATGCACAAAGGCATGTCGGCACTCAACCGCAAAGTACAGGTGAGCAGCATGGCCGAAGCCTTGCAAGGTTTGAATTCAGACATCCTATTCTTGCAGGAAGTACAAGGCGAACACCAAACCCGCAGCATCAAACTGCCCGACTTCCCGCACCGCCCGCACTACGACATTCTCAGCGAGCATCTGTCGTTCAACAGCAGCTACGGCAAAAACGCCGTTTACCCCGAACGGCATCACGGCAATGCGATTCTCAGCCACATGCCCATCGACACCCGCCACAATCTCAATATCACGGTCAACAAACTCGAGCAACGCGGCGTGCTGCATTGCGAGATTCAGCCCGAATACTGGGAACACCCGCTCGTGTGCCTGTGCGCCCATCTCAACCTGCGCGAACCCGACCGCATGAAACAGTATCAGGCGATTTTCGAATACGTTTCCCAGCAGGTTGACCCGCACAGCCCGCTGATTATCGCCGGCGACTTCAACGACTGGCGTTCCAAGTCTGCCGCCGCATTGGGCAAGGCGTTGAATCTCGAAGAAGTGTTTGTGGATGCTAACGGCAAACGCCCCAAAACTTTCCCCTCGCGCATGCCCGTATTGAGCCTCGACCGCATCTACACCCGCAACCTCGAAGTGCTCGATTCGCAAATCCACAAAGAAAAGCAATGGCAGCTGCTCTCCGACCACCTGCCCTTGAGCGTGAAAGTGCTGCCGAGAATCAAACAGCCTTAATCTGTTTGCCGCATAACAACAGGCCGTCTGAAAAATTGTTTTCAGACGGCCTGTTGTCATTTAAAAGCTATAAAACACACAGCGGTTAAATATACTCCACCGCAACAATATCGTATTCGCGCACGCCGCCCGGAGCCTGAACCTCCGCCACATCGCCTTCTTCTTTACCGATCAAGGCGCGGGCAATGGGTGAGCCGACGTATATTTTATTGGCTTTGATATCGGCCTCGTCCTCGCCCACAATCTGATAACGCACCTGCTCTTCGGTATCCAAATCTTCCAAGGTTACGGTTGCACCGAACACCACTTTACCTTCGGCGTGGATTTCGGCGGGATTGATAATGTGTGCCATGGATAATTTATGTTCTACCTCTGCAATGCGGCCTTCGATAAAACCCTGACGCTCTTTGGCCGCTTCGTATTCGGCATTCTCCGACAAATCGCCGTGCGAACGCGCCTCGGCAATCGCTTCGATCACTTGCGGGCGGGCAACGCTTTTGAGCTGTTGTAATTCTTCTTTCAACAATTCTGCACCGCGTACGGTTAACGGAATTTTCTGCATGAAACTTTTCTCCGGTTTGTAACGGCTTGGAGGCCGTCTGAAATAATAGGCAAATAAAAATACAAGCCGCCTGAAACCGGCGGCTTGTTTTAAAAAGTTGTATGGAAACGGATTGTATCAAAAACCCGTTCTCAGGCAAAGCTTTCCGGCGCCTATGCCCCAAATAGTGTTGCGCGGGCGGGTTTATCCTGCCGGGGCTTTTGCAAAAGCCTCGTGAAGCGGCACGATTATTGCGGCTTCAACCACTGCGCGTCATATTCTACGGGAACATCCGAACCGGGCAGCGGCGGCCCTTCGCCCACAAACCACACAGGCTTGTTTACCGCACGTTCCGGCTCGACGGGGTCGGCGGCCAAATCGGCCAGCAGCCGTTTATATTCGGCCGATTGTTGGAGCAAGGCGCGTGCTGCGGTTTTTAAATCGTTGATGTCGTTGGGCGGCAAATAGAATGTGGTGGGAATATTCAATACATTCTTCCTCAACTGGGACTCAGGCAATTCCCTCAGATTGAGGCTCACGAAATACATACCGGTTTGGCTGCGGTTCTTACCTTTACCGATGCTTTTGTTCCATTGGTCTGCAAACTCGCGGAACCGGCGCAGCGATTCTTGCGAATACCTGTCTATCGGGATATCGACAACGGCATTGATCACATCGGTCAAACCCGGAACCGCGGCCGATTGGTCGATACGGCTGCTGATTTGGTTTTGGGCATTCACGTTGATGATCACGATGCGGCGGATATGTTCGTCGTCGAGCTTGCGTTGCAGCATACTGCTCGAGCGTGCATCGGCTACGTCGAGCAGGCCGCGCAGGCCGAGATTGTCGGTAAGCCCGCCGTCCAAAAGATGAATGTAAGGCCGCTTAACGCTGTCGTTGTATTGCAGAAAACTCTGCACAAACTCGCGTTTCGTTTGGGTTTGCAATCCGCCGCCGCGCACGGCGGTTGCTTTCTGCACTTCTTCGGGAACCATATAACCGCATCTGCCGCCGTTGTTGTTCAGGGTAATCGGGCTGAACACCAAAGGCACGGCACTCGAAGCAGCCACCGCCCGCGCAATCCGCAGCTGCGAGAGGTCGAGGCACATCATGTCGAAATATTCCTGCGTAAAATCCAAACGGCTGCCGGCCGCCATATCCGTGGCGGAAATCACGGCAAACGGGCCTTTTCGCTTTCTGTCCAAATCGCCGAAAGTGGCATCGCGGAAAAGCGTATTCTCAAACTGTTCCTGCAGCAAATCCCCCCTGCCGTATTCGGGCGAAGTCAGGCGCGGCACGTTGGCAAGCGAAAACAGCTGCTTGGTAAACTGACGCTGAAAGTTCTGTTTCAAAAAACGCCGCTCGAAAGCAGGTACGGTTTCCGGGCCGTGCATCGAAAAATAAGCCGCCAGCACCGAACCGCCCGACACGCCGTACACCATATCTATATTTTCCAGCAGGCTTTTTTCCCTGCCACCGATATTGACCTGCTGTTTTTTCAATTCTTCCAGCACGCCGTAACCCAAAGCGGCCGCGCGCGTGCCGCCGCCGGAAAAAATCAGCACCACAAACGTATCGTCTTCAGCGCGCCGGCTCAATGCCTTTTCTAAACGGTAACCTTTGTCGGTATCCACCTTATCAATCGTCTGTAACGGTTGAAACTGCACCAGTGCGCAAGAAGACAGCAAACAGGCAATCGATATGGCCGCACATTTTTTCAGGCCGTCTGAAAAACTCCGCATCACATCATTCCTTCAAACCAAATCAAAACAAAAAAGCAGCCGAGGCTGCTTTAACATTTATTCTCCGGATTCGGATTTATCCGCTTTTTCCCCGATTTTCGTTTCTTTGCCGCTCAACAGGTTTCTAATGTTGGTTTTATGCCTGTAAAGCACCAGCAACGCAATCACTGCGGTAGACCATATCCACGAATCGTAAGGCATAAAGAAAAAAGCCACAATCGGGCTGGCTACCGTAGCAACCAATGCCGCCAGCGAAGACACTTTAAATCCGAACGCCATCACCAGCCAAATCAGCGCACACACCAGCGCAGTCGGCCACGACAAAGCCAGCAACACGCCCAAAGCAGTCGCCACCCCTTTGCCGCCTTTAAAGCCGAAAAACAGCGGCCACATATGCCCCACCAAAGCGGCAACCGCCACCAAAGCGATGGTTGCGTTGTCCAATGCCAGCGGCTCCTGAAGGTAGCGCGCCAGCAAAACCGCCAGCAGCCCCTTCAACGCATCGCCCAACAGCGTCAATGCCGCAGCCTTCTTTTTGCCGCTGCGTAAAACATTGGTCGCCCCCGGATTGCCGGAACCGTAAGTACGCGGGTCATCCATGCCGTAAAATTTCGATACCATCACGGCAAACGACAACGAGCCTATCAGATAACCTGCAGTAATCATCAAGAAATTAAACATTGCAAAAACTTTTGTTTTAGAATGGAGCCGTGATTTTAACGTGAAAACGGCGTAACACAAAATGGATAAAATCTTTTTATACGGCATGAAAGCCGAAACCCTTATCGGGCTTTACGATTGGGAGCGCGGCCAAAAACAGACGCTGGTTCTTGATGTGGTTATCGGCGTTCCTGAAAAATCGGCTGCCGACGACAACATCAACGACACCGTTCATTATGCCGACGTGTGCGAAGCGGTGCGCAGCAGTCTTAAAAACCAACAGTTTCTGCTGCTTGAAGCTCTGGCCGAACACGTTGCAGGTTTAATCTTGTCGGATTTCGGCGCACTGTGGGTGCGTGTACGCATCGTTAAACCCGGCATCCTCGCCGATGTAAAAGAAGTCGGCGTAGAAATCGAGCGCAGCAGAGAAATCTAAAAAACTTTTTAAATCCGATCGATTATTTATTATCGCCCCTTTTTAACAGACAGGCCGTCTGAAAATTATTCTCGGCTTCACGCACCATGAATACAGTCCATTACCCGATAAACACCGTTACTCTCGCCTTTACCGGCGCATCAGGCATGCCCTACGGCATCCGCCTGCTTGAATGTTTGCTGCAAAGCGGCAAAACCGTGTGGCTTTTATATTCTCAAGCCGCACAAATTGTAGCCCGCCAAGAAATGAATCTCACCCTGCCGGCTTCTCCCTCTGAATGTCAGGCAGTTTTGTGCGAACGCTATCACGTATCTCCTGCCCAGCTGCGCGTATTCGGCAAAGACGAATGGTTCGCCCCGCCGGCATCCGGCACCAACCCCGCAGATGCCATGATTGTTTGCCCTGCCAGCATGGGCGTGGTAGCCGCCATTGCACACGGCACTTCAGACCACTTGATCGAACGTGCCGCCGATGTGTGCATAAAAGAACGTCGCCCGTTGGTTATCGTGCCGCGCGAAACGCCGCTTTCCACCCTGCATTTGGAAAACCTGCTCAAACTTTCCCGCTTGGGTGCGGTTATCCTGCCGCCCTCCCCCGGTTTCTACCATCACCCCGATACGCTCGACCACATGATCGATTTTGTGGTTGCACGCATTCTTGACCAGCTGCGCATCCCCCACCAACTGATGAAAAAATGGGGAGAGTAAAATTAACAAACAATTTCAACAAGATAAAAATTAAACCTACTTAAAAACCCAAATAAAAGTTGACAATCTCCAATACCCTGATTTACATTGGCCGCCATGAACACATTAAACATTCGCCCCTTTGCTTATTACTATTGGTACCACACAAACGTGCGGTACTCTTTTGCGCTTGTCTGAAACACAGATAAACCAAGCAAACGCGAAACAGCAGCCGCCCGAATATTCAGGCGGCCTTTTTATTGCTTTGCCGCCTGTTACTCCCCATATCACAGGAGCAGATAACAATGAAAACCGCCACGTTGCCAACCCTAGAAAAACCGACCACCGTTTTGCAACCCATACACCTGATTGTAAACGGCAATGTTCACCGTTCAGACCTGTTCGCCTCACCGGCCGTTTCAACCGGCGGTGTTCAAATCAGCGAGGCACTTTTGCCGCAAATCCGTACTGTGGCCACTTTAATCGCAGCCATGCGTCATGATTTTAACCACCGCAGCCCCGACACCTTTACCGAAGAAGCCGATTGGTTTGCCGCTCGCATTATCGTATTGGGCGTTAAACGCTTTCATCTCGATGTTACCCTGCTTCCGATGTTGAAAGCAGCCAACCAACGCGCCCAAGCTTTCGCCGCTTCCCGCAAAATCCCGTTTACACCGGCAGAAATCCGCATGAGCCTGCACGCCGTTCGACCTGCCAATCTTTTAATCGCCGAAACCGGGCATCTCATCGAAGATTGCGGCAATATGGTTGAAAACAGCATGGCATTGAAACAGCAGCTGGCCGATTTTTAATCAACCTATCAGCCGCACATTCGGCAATAAGCAATCAATTTCATGACAAACTAAATGCAGCGATACCCAACATAAAATGAAATGCGCTGCCTGTAAAAGCTTATAAAAAATATCCGCACATTTTCGTGCGGGTCAATTTATGGCATCAATTATTTTTGATTCAAACCCACACCACTCAATCAAGCTGCATCATTCGAGCCGCGCCGTTAACGGCATGTTGCCACCCGCTCCGATACAGCATTCTCTACTTTGCCGGTTCGCTCTTTAGATATATGCAAGGGCGGATGTCGCCTGCCGCCTGAAAGCAAAGCTGCTAAAATAACGCATTCGTTTTTTCAGACGGCCTTTTATAGTCAATTAACTCAATTTTAATGCAAGGCAGCAAGCCGCAGACGGTACACTCTTTAAACTAAGGCACAGCAACGCCGCAGTAAGTTAAGTTGATTGACCATATCTGTGCCAATATCTATTCGACAAAAGGATACCCCATGAACCGCAACGAAGCATTGTTCAACCGTGCCAAAGCCATCATTCCCGGCGGCGTCAACTCGCCCGTGCGCGCATTCGGCAGCGTCGGCGGCGTGCCGCGCTTTATCAAAAAAGCCCAAGGCGCATATGTTTGGGACGAAAACGATACCCGTTATATCGACTATGTAGGCTCGTGGGGGCCCGCGATTGTCGGCCACGCCCATCCCGAAGTGATCGAAGCTGTGCGCGAAGCAGCCTTGGGGGGGTTGTCGTTCGGTGCGCCTACCGAAGGCGAAATCGTGATTGCCGAAGAAATCGCCAAACTTGTGCCCAGCGTGGAACAGGTGCGCCTCGTCAGCTCCGGCACCGAAGCCACCATGAGCGCCATCCGCTTGGCACGCGGCTTTACCCAACGCGACAAAATCATCAAATTTGAAGGCTGCTACCACGGCCATTCCGACAGCCTGTTGGTTAAAGCGGGCAGCGGCCTGCTCACGTTCGGCAATCCCAGCTCCGCCGGCGTACCCGCAGATTTCACCCAACACACGCTGGTTTTGGAATACAACAACGTTGCCCAACTCGAAGAAACCTTCGCCCAAATCGGCAACGAAATCGCCTGCGTGATTCTCGAACCGTTTGCCGGCAACATGAACTTGGTGAGGCCGTCTGAAAACTTCATCAACGCGCTGCGTTCGCTTACCGAACAACACGGCGCGGTGTTGATTTACGACGAAGTGATGACCGGCTTCCGCGTGGCGTTGGGCGGCGCGCAATCGCTGCACGGCATCAAACCCGACTTAACCACCATGGGCAAAGTGATCGGCGGCGGCATGCCGTTGGCGGCGTTCGGCGGCCGCAAAGACATCATGGCCTGCATCTCCCCGCTCGGCGGCGTGTATCAGGCAGGCACGCTGTCGGGTAACCCCGTGGCCGTGGCCGCCGGTTTGAAAACGCTGGAAATCATCCAACGCGAAGGCTTCTACGAAAACCTCGCTAAGCTCACCGATCAACTGGTTAACGGTTTTCAGACGGCCTCGAAAGAAGCGGGTATTACTTTCAGCGCCGATTACGTCGGCGGCATGTTCGGCCTCTATTTTGCCGACAGCACGCCGCAAAGCTATGCCGACATGACCCGCTCCAACATCGAAGATTTCAAACGCTTCTTCCACGGCATGCTCGAGCGCGGCGTGGCGTTCGGCCCCTCGGCTTACGAAGCCTGCTTCATGTCGGCGGCACATACGCCTGAATTGATAGACGAAACCGTTGCCACCGCCAAAGAAGTGTTTGCCGAGATGGCGAAATAAAATGATTGGCTTTAAATATAGTCAATCCACATTAACTTTTACGACGGCGTTGCTGCGCCTTAGCTCAAAGAGAACGATGATGTAAGCCGCTGAAGCGAGCCAACTGTACTGTCTGCAGCTTGCTGCCTTTTATTAAAAATTAAGTGGATTAACTATAAGAATAAAAAGGCCGTCTGAAATTTTCAGACGGCCTCGTATAAAAAAGCACTCTTCATCAGAGTGCTTTTTGCATAACCAAAACTTATTTCTTTTCTTTCGGCATTTGTGATACCAAAGACAAGTTCACATCCAAGCCCTCAATTTGGAAGTGCGGGCGGGCATACAAGCGCACTTTGAAGAAGCCCGGATTATCTTCGATATCTTCAACAATCACTTTGGCCTCTCTCAAGGGATGGGTAGCTTGCAATTCATCGCTCGGATCGGTCATTTCCGTTACCAAACCGCTAATCCAAGTGTTCAACTCCAATTCGAGCATGCGGCGGTCTTTAGTAGTGCCGATGTTTTCACGTTGAATCAGCTTCAGGTAGTGAGCCAAACGCGACAATAAGAATACATACGGCAAGCGTGAGTTGATGCGGCTGTTGGCCGTTGCCTCTTTGGTTTCAAACAAAGCCGGTTTTTGTGCCGAGTTAGCAGAGAAGAAGCAGGCGTAATCACGGTTTTTATAGAACGAGAGTGGCACGAAGCCCAAGTTGGCAAACTCAAATTCACGCGTTTCGGGAATCAATACCTCAGTAGGAATTTTCACCTGATTGCCTGTGCCCAAGTCGTACATGTGAATCGGCAAATCCTCAATCAAACCGCCTGCCTGCGGACCGCGAATCTGTACACACCAGCCGTTGTTAATAAAGCTGCGAACCATATTGGCAGCAAAGGCGAAAGAAGCATTCGCCCACAGATAACGCTCGTGATCATTGCCTTTAACCTGCTCTTCATAATTAAAGCTGCGCACCGGCACTGTGTCGCTGCCATAAGGCAAACGGGCGAGGAAGCGCGGCAAAGTCAAACCGATGTAGCGCGAATCTTCACTTTCACGGAAGCTCTTCCATTTAATGTATTCGGCACGGTCAACATAGCTGGCAATATCCTGAATCGCAGCCACTTCTTCCATATGTTCTTTACCGAAAAACTCCGCGCCAACCGAACCGATAAACGGCATGTGCGCCGAAGCTGAAACACGGGAAATATTGCGGAGCAACGCGATATCCTGCGGATTTCTGCCGAATTCGTAATTGGAAATAATGGCACCGATCGGTTCTCCGCCCGGCGTGTCGTATTCCATCGTATAAGTATGGCGGTAAAGGCCGCTTTGTGAAATTTCTGGCGTATCTTCAAAGTCTTGCACCAAATCTTCTTTAGAAATATCCAGAATTTCGATTTTTACGTTGCGACGGAAATCGGTGCGGTCAACCAAAAATTTCAAACCGCGCCAACCCGATTCCACTTTCTGAAATTCTTCGTTATGCAGAATTTCATCTAATTGCCGGCTGATTTTTTCATCTATTCTAGCGATATGATAATCCAATAAACTACGGTCAAGACGTTCCACTTTTTGGGAAGAATCCTGCACCATTTTCAAAAATACGTTAACCGCCGCCGCAATCCTTTCATCGGCAGAAGATTCCGACATTTTCTCATTGCTTTGGAACTTCTCGATATCGATAACAGAATCAACGGTATTTAAATTGATTTTTTGGCAAAGTGTTTCGTAAATATTACCGCTTTGAATATTTTCAGTTTTTTCAACAACCGTTGTTTTAGCCTGCTGGACTTTTTGCATTTTATTTTCCTTGTTCAATATTCTCACGTTGCTGAAATTACTTATCAACCGGCGCGATTTTTTCCAACTCGTTACGCAGTTCTTTAGATAGCGATTCATCTTTCAAAATCGTTTCCAGCTCACGGCGGAAACCGGCGTCATCAAGCAAATTGGATTTCAAATCACGCAACAGGTTACGCATTGCCAGCAAAGCACGCAGTTCGGGAACGCTTCTGGCAATCTGTTCGGGATGGAAATCGTCCATCGAAGTGAAGTTCAGATCCACGTTCAAATCGCTGCCGTCGCCGGCCAAAGTGTTTTTAACGGCGATATTCACTTTCGGGTTGTAATCGGCAAGAACCGAATCAAAGTTGTTTTTGTTTACGTTAACTTTTTCACGCTCTGCAAGCGGGCGGTGATCCTGTCCGTTACTGTAATCGCCCGCTACCAATAATTTAAGAGGCAGTTCCACCTTCTTCTGCGCTCCGCCCGTATGCAAATCCAATTTGATATTAATCCGCGCAGGCGGTACTTCGTTTTGAAAACTCTTGCTACTCATGATCGTCGTTATCCTAAAGATTGTTGTTTAAATCATACAAAGATAAAACCTTGTACACGTTTTAAAAAACCATACCGCGGCAATGAATCAATATCCTATTCGCTCAGTTTTGAAAATATACCGCTAATTATTTATTTTGAGTATATGAGCTAAGATATGCTATTGTCCAGAAATGATGATTATCGGTTATTTTTTAGGAATAAAGCGGTCGTGAAAATTTACAAACCATTATGGGAAGAAGGCATATTATTGTCACCCCAGCATTTTCAACAACAAAATCAATATAATGATTTTGTAGCGGCTACTATGCTGAAAACAACAAGGGCGTTTAATTGGGGAGTTGTGCAGCAACATCTTGATCACAAAGCACTTGAAGTCGGAAAAATCAAAATCGATTTCATACAGCTGTGCCTGCCCGACGGTATTGTTTTAGATACCCGTTTAAGTAACGATATTATTGAAGCCCGTCCTTTAGATATCATTCCGGAGTCGGCCAAAAATGTTTTGGTTTATCTGGCTGTTCCCATTTGGCAAAGCCACACCTCGAATTTGTCGGGCAAACAAGACACTGCAGGCGCACCACGCCGTTTCAAAAAATATTTTGAAACGGTTTCTGATTTATTTTCAGACGAAGAAGTGGAAATTGCCGTCGAGCAATACAATCTCCAAATCAGATTCGATTTTGAAGACAACGACAACTATATTTTATGCCCGGTTGCCAGATTGTCTAAAAACGAACACGGAAAATTCACTTTCGACAGCCGCTATGTTCCTCCTTCTGTGCTGCTTGAAAGCTCGCCTTATCTTGTTGAGCTTTTACAAAGGCTTAAGTCTTTATTATTTTCACGCATACACAGTTTGTCGGCACGTCGGAAAGCCCGTAGCGAAGATCTTGTAGATTTCTCCGTTTCCGATTCGACTTTGTTTTGGTTTTTGCACAGCCTCAACAGCGTGTATCCCGAAATATCGCATCTTGAACTGCATCCGAACCACCATCCCGAAGAGTTGTACAAGCTGATGAGCAGACTTTTAGGGATGTTGTACACCTTCCGCATCTCCGAATCCGTTGAAAACATAGACAACTACGACCACTTAAATTTATATAAAACCTTCAATAATTTAGAAATAAAAATTCGAGACTTGCTGGACGAAGTGATTCCATCCCCCGTTATTGAAATCAGTTTGGATCACTTCAAACCGACGCAATGGAGAGCACAGATATTCGATAGCCGCATTGATGGTTCGGCAGAATTTTTCCTGTCTGCACACTCTGAAACCTTATCGTTTCTCGACCTTCAGAAACAATTGCCTTTAGTCAGCAAAGTCGGCGCACCTGATGATGTGGAAAGAGTTATCAACACCGCTGTGTTGGGTGTGCCTTTGCAATTGTTGAATCAAGCTCCGGCAGGCTTGCCGGTACGCATGGACAATGTTTATTTCCGATTGGATAAAAACCACCCTGCTTTCAAACGCATGTTGGAATCTCAAGCATTCAGCATCTATGTTCCGGCATCTGTTACCAATTTGCGTTTAAGTTTATATGCCGTTGTAAACCTTTGAGTGAAAGAAACCCATAAATGAATAATCAATTTTTAATCAGAAGCAGCCTGCGGGATACCGCGATTGCCGTTGCCACTCTCTCTTCCGGCGCCACGCCCGAAACCGCAGCTACTTGGCACGAATATGGAAAAACATTGGTTACGCAATTCAAAAACCATCTGCACGAGCATGGTTTTTCATCAGAAGAAATCGATGCCCTATCGTATGCCCAATGCGCCCTTCTGGATGAGATGGCATTAAAACACCTTCAAGGGCAAGACCGGGACGTTTGGGAAATGGAACCTTTGCAAGTCCACTTTTTCCAGTCTTATCACGCAGGGGATGTTTTGTGCGACAGAATCGAAAAATTATGCTCAGAAAAAACGCCCGACAGCAAAATTGCCGAAGGATATTTAAGTATTTTGAATTTAGGCTTCAGAGGCCGATATGTTTTAGATGAGCAGGAAGCGCAAAAGTGGCGCAACGAGTTAAGCCGTTTTGTGCCCAAGCCCGCTTATTCCGCCGATACTTCAGACGGCCACTTTTTCTATTCAGACTACAAAGGCACATTGCTGAAAAAAGGTTTCTCTTTCAATCCGGGTTGGGTATTTGCCTGTTTATTGGCTATTACCGTTGTAACGTATTTTATATACGATTTTTATTTGAGTAATTTAGCGCAACAAATCACAACCAAATAAGCATAACTGAAATATGGATTCAAACCGCTATACTTTTTTATCCTTGCTGCTGGCCTCCGGGCTGGCAGCTTTCTGCATCATCATTTTTTATATCGACACCCATTGGTTGATAAAAAGCGTTGCCCTTTTACTAATCGTAATCGGCTGTGTATCGCTATGGTTTTTCAAAAGAAAAGAATTTCTTTCAAAAAACACGGGCTATCAAGGTGAATGGTTTGACATCCGCAACCAGATTAAGAACCTTGAGCAGACAGTTAAGTTTATTTTCATTTTGGATACCGACTTAACGGATAACAAAGTTAATGTTTCAGACGGCATCGCCTATATTCCAGTAAACAATCCGGAATATCTAAACAAAATAGCACTCGGATTAATGGATGAATACAAAAGCAAACCTCTTTTTTTGGGGTTGGCTCTGGTATGTCGTCCTGCAAAACATAGCGACATAACCCCTCTACTGAAAAACTGGCTGAGAAATATTCTTTTTCTGCAAAAAAACATTGATGCTTGCGTTCCTGTAAATCTGATTATCGATATGCCTGCAGATTTTTTAGGGGTGAATGAATTTTCAGAACCTGTGTGGTTTGCACAAAAATTAAACACGGGTATCCAAGAATCAAATCTGCCCAAGCAGTTTGAAAGCTTTCAACAACATTTGGCATCAGAATTTATCCATAATCACAACATTCTGAACAACCAACATTATATTCACCTGATCGAAGCACTTGATTGCTTAAAACAATATTTCAACCATCAGCATGATATAGGTTGGTCTTATATCGATGTACGCAGTATCGGCCTTGTTAACCGTTCAGACGCCACTCCTCATTCCCAATGGCATAAATTTATCTCAAACCGTACAGGCAAACTGAATATTCAATACTCAAATATCCGGAAGGTTTATCCATCCTATGCGCTGCATTTACCCGAAAAAATTATCGGTCGGGATTCTTTCCATCAAACCAACTGGCTGCAAAAACTGTTATTCAAAATATCTTCAATCATAGTTGCCGCCATTTGGGTAGCCGTTATGTGTTCAGGCTATAACAATGCCGCTTTTCTCAAAGGAATACAGGCACACGTTGACGACTTTAAAAACAAAGAGAATCTTTCTGAATCCGAACGCCTGAAAGTAACCGATACCCTATATGCCGACCTGAATATGCTTAAACGTTACCAAAACGAAGGAATTCCTACCCATTACGGTCTCGGCCTTTACCACGGTAACGACTTAATCATCAGCCTGGAAAAAATGCTTACCCCTTCCAAGCCTGCCGCGCCGCAGCCCACGCCTAAGAAGGAACCGGTGGTATTGACGATTGACAGCCTTGCCCTCTTCGAATCAGGGCAATACGAATTAAAAGCCAATGCCAACAAATCGTTAATCAAAGTGATCCGGGCAATTGAGGAGCAGCCTGATACACAAGTCATTATCGAAGGCCATACCGATAATGTCGGCAACCCGGCAGCCAACCAGAAATTATCCGAGCAACGTGCCGTTGCCGTGCGCGATTGGCTGGTTATTTCTTCCAATATCCCTGCCAGCCGCTTTGCAACCAAAGGTTACGGAGATACGAAACCTATAGCCGATAATGAAACCGAACACGGCAAAGCACAAAACAGACGGGTTGAAATCACCTTGATTCCCAACGAAATGATTAATCACAAATGACATCTGTCTTAAAAATATGACTTTCGTCTAAAAAATAAATTTAATATAGATAATTTCATTAGAATAAAGAAAGTTTACCAATATGCTTATTGGGCAAACTTTCTCCCTTTCAGGGAGTATCTTAACCTTCCTCATTACACAAGGAGTAATATATGGCAATTCCTGCTTATATGTGGCTGAAAGACGACGGTGGCTCTGCCATTAAGGGTTCTGTAGATGTAAACGGCCGTGAAGACAGCGTTGAAATCGTTGAATTCCAACACAACGTACGTATTCCTACTGATGCAAACACCGGCAAATTAACCGGCACCCGCGTACACGAGCCGATCGTTTTGTATAAAGAATACGATGCTTCTTCTCCCTACTTGTTTAAAGCGGTTACTACCGGCCAAACTTTAAAAGAAGTAGAGATCAAATGGTATCAAATCGACGAATCCGGCCAAGAGAAAGAGTATTTCAATACCAAGCTGGATAACGTTAAAGTGGTAGGTGTTGCACCCGTAATGTACAACATCAAAGATCCGCAACGCGAGCGCTACAACCACTTGGAGCGTGTAGAATTGCGTTACGAAAAAATCACTTGGACTTACAAAGACGGCAACATCATCCACTCTGACAGCTGGAACGAAAGCCGCGCTTAAGCCGCTAAAGTGCTGCCCACCGGCAGCACTTTTTATTAAACACATTAACTAGAGAATTATTATGTCTGCTCAGAATCAAGCCATGCTTCTCCGACGTTTGAACCATTACTGCCAACAGGCTATGGAAGCGGCGGCCAGTTTATGTCAAACCCGCGGTCATGCCGAAATTACCGTCGACCACCTATTTATCAAACTGTTGGAGCTGGATGAAGGCGATATTGTATCGATTCTCCGCCGCTATGAAATCAATTCAGACGGCATCTGGAATCCCCTTCTGGCAACCATGGACAAACTGCCCCGAAATGTGCGCGGCAACCCCAGCCTGTCCAAATCATTGGTTGCACTATTGTCTGATGCCTGGCTGCAGGCTTCTGATGACGGCAGCACAGAAATCCGTTCCTCACACCTTTACATTGCCTTATTAAAATCACCCTACCGCTTAATGAGCCAAGATGCCTGGCCGCTTTTCAGCATCACCGAAACACAGATAGGCCGTCTGAAAAACTGGCTGGACGAAGTTTCTACCGAAGGCATCCAACACACAAGCGATGCGGCGGAAAATGCCTCATCTGCATCAGCAGGCAATACCGAATCAGCCGCTTTTTCCGTTGCCCAAAACCACCAAAACGAAGCCTTGGCCAAATTTACCGTTAACCTTACCGAAAAAGCACAAAAAGGCGAGATAGACCCTATTTTCGGAAGAGAAACCGAAATCCGCCAGATGATCGACATTCTGCTGCGCCGCCGTAAAAACAATCCCATTTTGGTCGGCGAACCCGGTGTCGGCAAAACTGCATTGGTAGAAGGCTTGGCATTGAAAATTGCAGCCGACGAAGTGCCTGCCATTTTGAAAGACACTCAATTACTGGTATTGGATTTAGGCTTGCTGCAAGCCGGTGCCGGCGTGAAAGGCGAATTCGAACAACGCTTGAGAAACGTAATCGAAGCCGTTCAAAACGCTGAAAAATCAACATTGCTGTTTATTGACGAAGCACACACTTTAATTGGTGCGGGCAACAGCGCCGGCGGCGCCGACGCCGCCAACTTGCTCAAACCCGCATTGGCCAGAGGCGAATTGCGCACCATTGCCGCAACCACTTGGAGCGAATACAAACAGTATTTTGAAAAAGACGCCGCCCTAGAGCGCCGTTTCCAAATGGTTAAAGTGGACGAACCCGATGATGAATCGGCCTTTACCATGCTGCGCGGCTTGAAACAGCGCTATGCCGCATACCATAACGTACATATTCAAGATTCCGCCATCGTGGCAGCCGTTCAACTTTCCCGCAAATACATTACCGGCCGCCAACTGCCCGACAAAGCAGTTGATTTGTTGGATACGGCTTCTGCCCGTGTCCGCATGAGTTTGGACACCGTACCGCATCAGTTCAGCCTGATGGATGCCCAAGCCGCATCTTTGCAACGTGAAATTGAAGCGTTGAAAACCGATGATTTATTAAGCCAAGCAACCGAATCAGAGCAAGAAAAAATGGCTTTGGCCCAGCAAGAACTCGACGAACTGAATGCCAAAAAAGCAGCATTAACTGCACGTTATGAAGCAGAAAAACAGCTGGCCGATAAAGTGCAGGAATTAATCGCAAAAATCAAACACCCCGACACCGATGAATCCGCTCGCATTCACGCGAAAGACGAATTGCACGCAGCCCAAGCCGAATTGGAAAAAATGGCTTCAGACGGCCAAAGTTTAATATTTACCAGCGTTGACGAAAGCGTGATCGCCAACATCATCGCCGACTGGACCGGTGTGCCGACAGGCAGCATTCTCAAAGACGAACTGGCCAACCTGCTGCAATTGGAAAGCATCATGTCTAAGCGCGTGGTAGGCCAAGACGAAGCCGTCCACGCCATTGCGCAAAGCCTGCGCGCCGTTAAAGCCGGTTTGAAAACCAATGAATCCCCGTTGGGCGTATTCCTGCTTTCCGGCCCATCCGGTGTCGGCAAAACCGAAACCGCATTGGCATTGGCCGATGCTTTATTCGGCGGCGAAAAATCTCTCATCACCATCAACATGTCTGAATATCGGGAAGCTCATACCGTATCGCAACTGAAAGGCTCTCCTCCCGGATATGTCGGTTACGGGCAAGGCGGCATCTTAACCGAAGCCGTACGCCAAAAGCCTTACAGCGTGGTTTTATTGGACGAAATTGAAAAAGCCCATAAAGATATTCTCAACCTTTTCTATCAGGTGTTCGACAAAGGCATCATGCGGGACGGAGAAGGCAGGGAAATCGACTTCAAAAACACCGTTATTTTGATGACTTCAAACCTGGGTGCCGACGAACTGCTCCAGCTGCTCCAACCTGTTGAAGACGCTCCGGCAGAACAGCCCGAAACAGAAGGTTCATCCACTCCGGAATCTACCGAATCCGAACAAAAACAGCCCGAAATGCCGGAAGAAGACAGCAGCACCGAAACACCGGAATACACACAGGCAGAACTCCAAGAAGCTATCCGCCCTATTTTGGTAGATCATTTCCAAGCCGCATTGCTGGCGCGGATGCAGGTTATACTGTACAGACCGTTGCAAACAGAAGCCTTGGCTGAAATCGTACGCCTCAAGCTCAATAAAGTAGCGGCACATCTGCATGAACAACATCAAACCAAACTGGTGTACAGCGATGAATTTGTTCATCTGATTGCATCTTCCTGCACAATCAACGACAGCGGCGCCCGCAATATCGACCACCTGCTCAACCAGCAAGTGCTGCCGGTTATTGCACAAAGCTTCCTGCAATGGCAGCAAACCGTCGGCCACCCGCCCAAACAGGCAACATTGGCGGTAGCCAACGGCGAGATTGATGTATTGTTTGAATAACGATTGTTCAACTTCCCAAATGCTTGTGCCGGCTTTTACACAACGTCTCCAAAATGCTTCAAAAGATTGTGCGTATTGTGAAAAAGCCGGCACAGGCCTTTTCACTCGTTCATACAGCCGGACACCTTTGCAACACCTCCGCATGCGGATGCAGTTCAAAGCATAGCAGCGCAATAAGCACATCATATTCGCAAATAATCTCAACTTGCTCCATCGTTGCTGCATCTCCGACGGAGTTCTTGCAAAAGCCTCACCTTATCTGCCCGGCCATTCGTTTTCAGACGGCCTCACCCGCAAAAAAATGTTATGATTCTGCCAAACTCAATGCCTGCTGCCGGATACGCTTGCCGCAGGCTCGCGAAACCGATATTTGAAAAGGAAGTTACCATGCCATTGCTGGACAGTTTTAAAGTCGACCACACCCGTATGCACGCTCCGGCGGTGCGGGTAGCTAAAACCATGCGCACGCCCAAAGGCGACGACATTACCGTATATGATTTGCGTTTCTGTGTGCCTAACCGTGAGATATTGTCGGAAAAAGGCATACACACGTTGGAACATCTGTTTGCCGGATTCATGCGCGAACATTTAAACGGTGAAAACGTAGAAATTATCGACATTTCGCCAATGGGCTGCCGTACCGGCTTTTACATGAGCCTGATCGGCACCCCCGATGAGGAACAAGTTGCCGCAGCTTGGCTTGCTTCTATGCAAGACGTTTTAAACGTGCAGAATCAAAACGAAATCCCCGAATTAAACGAATACCAATGCGGCACTTATCAAATGCATTCGCTGATTGAGGCACAAGACATTGCCAAAAATGTGTTGGAGCGCAAAATCAGCGTAAATAAAAGCGAAGATCTGATGCTCGACGAGCGTTTGCTCAATTCATAAACACCAAAGCAAACGATACCGTGCGCTTTTACGGCAACCGGTATCTTTAATCTTCTGCATCAAGGCCGTCTGAAACTATTCAGACGGCCTTGATGTATTGGCCACTGCCATACCCAACCAAAATTTTCCTATATAGCCAAATCAACTCACTTTTACTCCAGCATTGTGGCACCTTGCCATTATAGTTAAGTAGATTGACTATACTTATGTTGTCTACTGCTTGCTGCCTAGTATCACAAATAAGTTTATTCGCGATATGAGCTCTTTTCAAAACCCTATAATTTTTAATCTAAAAGCATAAAGCATAGCATTTCACTCAAGAATTTACTCAATTAATTTCCATTTAAAACATAAGTTTATAAAATATATTACTAATAATAACAATTATCATTTGCAAGACAGCATTTTTTCCGTATAATGCACATCAACGGTTCAGCACATGAACAGATACAAAAGGAGAAAGAAATGCCTGAAAGTATTTTTAAGCAGATTTCTCTCGATATTCTGAGATTGCACCAAAAAGCTGTGCATTCACTGCTGGCAACACAATGTAGCGACTGTCCGGAAATCCATAGCGCAGTGTTTATCACACTAAACGGCAGATATTACGTTTGGCTTGAACACAACCCGCAAAACGAACCCGATACCGGTATTCTGCTGATTGAAACCGAAGATGCTTCTACCCGCTTAAGCTGGATCACTTCAGCCCGTACCGTAGAGCAAAAAGACAAACTGCACCAACGCGTTACCGCAGCACTACAACGACGTTTGCGTGCAACCAAAGAAACATTTATCCAAGCTGCAAACAGCCGCCTGATCGAACTTACCCCCCGTCAAGGCCGCTTAACCACAGCAGATAATCGGGATTATACGCTTTCGCCTTCCGACTTAATGAAGGCTTTATATCCGGCAAAACAAACAATAGAAGAATTTGCCCTGTAAAAGTTTTGGTAGTGGTTTGTGTTCCTTTTGCGCCCCCTAGTGGGGCGGTTTTTTTGGTTCACGATTCCGCGCAACAAATTTTATTGAAACAAAACATAACGCTTTTAAAAACAGCCATACCGATTTACAATCGGCAAAAATATTCCAAAAGAATAAAAATGGCTCGTTTTTACAATATCGCACTTCTTTGCTGTGCTTTTCTGCCAGGTATCCGCACCGCTTCAGCCGAACCAATGCACAACCGCATCCAATTTTCTGTGGGTGTAGAAAATTACCGGGAAACCTATCGAGAATACAGACACGGCACCCAACGCATTATGCAGCAGCGCGGCAAGTTATGGTCTGTTTCGGCAGGCATGGCATACCCGTTCAACCGTTACCATAGCGCAAACCTGAATGCCCGTTATGCCCAAGGCAAGTCGGATTACACGGGAGGCATAACGGCCAATCATGAAACGCCCGCCACACCTTACAGCTCTGTTTCCTACCATAATACGCCCCGAAAAGCCTACCATATACAAGCCGCTTACCAATACCGTTACCCGATTGGTGAAAAAACATCGCTTCTGTTGGAAACAGGCTTAGGTTACCGTGTACTTAAAGACTTACCCCGCAAACAAAACGAACACGATTACGACCGCCAAAACCAAGCCGTTTACGCCCGCGCAGCAGCCGGCCTGCACATTAAGCTGCCACGCTCGTTAGAACTCACACCGTTGGCGGCGTACCATCATGTACTTCACAGCCGACAACACAGCTACAACAACCGCTTTAACGTCACATTAAAACAAAAAAACGGCAAAGGTTTCGAAGCAACCCTGCCTTTATCGAAGCGTTTTTCTGATCAATCCGCACTAAGCATCGGCCCGTTTTACCGGGGATGGAAAGTATTTGATTCCGATACCGGCCACATTCGCAACGGCAACCAAACCCTTTCCGTTATCGAACCTAAAAACTATACACACGAAGCAGGGTTAAGACTGGAATACCACTTTTAAACCGAAAGCTTTATGAAAATAGCTTTATATAGTCAATAAGTTGGAGCTGGCAGAAATACCCGTCCTGTGATATTTATTTTAAAGACATAAAACTGCTTAGCCAAAACCATTAAAAAAGATACGCATAAAAATGCGTATCTTTTTAGTTCGGTAAAAATATTCTATAAAGGGGAAAACAGCCTTCGCGCGGCTACATCAAACCGCAAAGGGTTTTTCCCAAAATTTTCAGACGGCCTCTAGCGTGTGTATAACCCAACTCCCCTATTGGCCAACTCATCCGCCCGTTCGTTTTCTGCATGACCGGCATGCCCCTTCACCCAAGTCCAACGGACATGATGCCGGCCAACCAAACCGTCCAATTCCCGCCACAAGTCCTCGTTTTTTACCGGCTGCTTCGAAGCCGTTTTCCAGCCGTTTTTCTTCCAACCGTAAATCCAACTCTCCATACCGTTTTTCACATATTGCGAATCCGTACAAATCTGCACATTGCAAGGCCGCTTCAATGCTTTCAGCCCTTCGATAACAGCGGTTAACTCCATTCGGTTATTGGTTGTTTCCGCCTCGCCCCCGAACAATTCTTTCTCATTAGCGCCATAACGCATCAACACGCCCCAGCCGCCCGCACCCGGATTGCCCTTACATGCGCCGTCCGTATAAAGATAAACCGTTTTTTCCATATCAATCTGCTTTACTTTTGATTGAGCCATCATATCACAGGCCGTCTGAAAAGCTTTTTTCAGACGGCCTCAATACTGCCTAAGCACTTGTTATTAAAGTCGTTAAGACTTCAAGAGCTTGGCCTCTCTCACTTTACTTGCCAGCCACAAAGCCGCCGCCACTCCGAAAACATCTGCCAAAACATCCGCCAAACTGCCTTCTCTGGTTGTTGTCCACACAGCTTGTGCCACTTCGCTTCCCACCGCAAACAGCATAGCCAAAACAAATAACATCCGATAAGGAATCGGTTCGCCTTCTGCAATAAAAGCCTTTGCACACAACCAAGTTTGGGCAAAAAAGAGGGCGAAATGCGCTACTTTGTCAAAATGGCGGAACGGCGGCGCACCGCCCGAATCACGCAACAGCAAAAAATACACCCCGGCAAAAAACCACAACACGGCAAAAACAGTATAACGGTTGGCAGGCAGCCTAATCATTAGCCCTCCTCATCCAGCCACGTTTGGCATTGCGCAGCCAAACGGGCAAATTTACCCCCACGTTTGGTTAACACATCGCGCCAAGCCTCAACTTCTTGAATTGAAGGCGCTTCTTCCAAACTACATTCATACAAAAAGAAATCCAATGTTTCGGCAACAGCTGCCGGAGCCTCGGTGCTCATCAGTTCCAAAAGTGGCGTCATATTTCACAATAACAATAAAAAGCAGATTGAACCGGCTGAAAATCCGCATGGTTTTTCAAAAGAGCCGTTCTGATTGTCAAAGCAGATATTCTATAACGAACTCAATCAAACAAAATCGAATCTTCAACATGCAACCGCTTAAATCTGCCTGAAATAATACAACGAAAAAAGATAAAAAAATGCACACAATCGTAAGATTGTGTGCCAAGTCTACAAAGGAGAAATAGAGGAGAAACTATCAGCTGACTACTCAAATCAGCCAACGTCGCGAATTATGCCCAAGCATTTGAGCTGCGTCAATATTTTTATTTATATAATTTATCAATTCAGCCATTAAAATTATTTATAAGACTCTATTTCTGCAGCTTTGAAACCAATCATAGGGTATCGGATCATCTTAATATCAAAAATATCTTACATGTTCGCAAACGAATAAAAACGATGAATATAAATCCTGCTTTTTTTTAGAAACAACAAACCAAATCTGCCAAACAACCTTCAACATGTTTTACCTCAACCGTTGGGTTACGATGGCTACATTCATAAAAACTGCTTCGCAACCTAAACTGCTATCAAAGCATATTATATTAAGTGCATGATTTATATAAAAATATAAAATCATTTATCCTATAAAACCTTCAGGCAAAAAAATGCGCATAGCCCGTTAGGGTATGCGCCAAGTCTACAAAGGAGAAATAGAGGAGAAAACATCAAGCTGCACAAAGCAACCTGATGTGCGTATTATGCCAAGCCTTGAATTTGAAGTCAAACAAAATTTTCAAAATATTTTCGCCATCAACCAAAAAAGCAACAAACATCGTTCGTTTTATGTTCGGTTATGTTCCTTTATCCAAAAATCATACACTGCAAAGCGCATAACCTCTCATAATCTAGCTGCAAGCTGCTTTGCCGCTTCCTCACGTTCGCGCCTGCTTTGCTCCGGCAAATGCGTGTTCAAAGCAGACCATTTCGGCTGGCTTCTAGCTTTGTTCAATTCAGACGGCAGTTTAGAAGGCTGCCACGGCGTTTTGCCGCTCAGCATCTGAATCCGGGCTTGCGCCGCATGGCCGCGTTTTTGCAGCGCGTTGAGCAAATCCAAAGCGCGGGCGGCCAGCAAGGTGATGGTTTCCGGGTCGATATGCAGCGTTTGGATGCCGGATAATTTATCGCTGATGGTCTGCATATTCGGCAGCACACCGCCGAGCACACCACCGATGGCCGTACCCAAACCGAGCGAGCCGCCCAGCGTTACCATGTCCACGCCCAAGCCGATTAACGCACCCGTGGCCGCGCCCGTGCCGGTGCGGATGCCGTATTCTTTGAGCAAATCCGCATCAAACGGGTCTTGGCGGAATTCTTTCAACGCCCATTCACCCGTGTCGATTTCGCTGTGGTAAAAACGGTAGGTTTGGAACAATTGCTGCTGAAGTTGGCGCTCCAACTGGCGCACAGCGGCCTGCATAGTTTGCAATACCGGCTCGGGGTTGTCGTCTTCGTCGATTTCCTGCTTGTACGCGGCGACATCGAGCAGAAAATGGGCGATATCGTGTTTGGCATCGCTGTCGAGCTTTTGCCACTCGCGGCGGCGCATACCCATCAAGCGGTCAAGCGTATCGCGTTCGGGCAGCATGGTGGCGAGGTTATCCCACAAGCGGATTTCACCTTCAAAATCAAAGGCAACGGTATCGAATCCGCTGTAAACATGCAGCCCGCGCCGTGCCAGCATGGTTGTCCATTCGCTTAAATCCTGCCCTTCGATAAAGTTGAACACAGGCATCACGGGTTTGGCGCACCACGAAAGCACAGTCAGCTCGTCTTTATATTTGTTCAACACCGGCTCGCGCGCATCCACCACATACAAAGCCATATCGCTCTGCAAAAGCTGACGCAGCACTTTGGCTTCCTGATTGAAATCGCCCGCCGCTTCGGGGCTGTCGAGAAACTGCTGCAAACGCTCGATGCCGTCTGAACGGCTTGAAGTATTGGCTTCCAACCAATCCAGCACACCGCCCGCATCTTCCAAACCGGGCGTGTCGTAGAGGTAAACCAGCGTATTGCTGCCGTCGCTAATCGCCGCCTCTTCCACATGGCGCGTAGTGGCGGGTGCGTTTTTGACTTCGCCGAACTGACTGTCGCGCAGCAAGGTACGCAGCAGAGAAGTTTTACCGGTGTTGGTGTGGCCGACGACGGCTAGGGATAGGGGATTTTGCATGGCAAAAGCTTACATTGAATTAACAGCCTGCATTTTAGGCTGCAGGTCTTGTACCGACAAGGTATTCTCGTTAACGTAAAAGTAAACGTAAAAGTATAAATGCTAATTCACATAGAATTGATGGCTGTTTTTTAATTTTCTGAGTATTTTCAGCCTTAATATAGTCAATCAACTTAAGTTTAATAACAAAACCGTCATACTCGAACTTAACTCAAGCATGACGGAACGGTTGCTAAGTAATTGATTTGATAAACAAGTAAAATTTTTCTCTGCAATGTTGTAGGGGCGGATTACATATCCGCCCGCAGCGGCAAATCTTGCAAGGATTGTCCGGATATTCCGGAAATGTAAACACGGGCGGATATACAATCCGCCCCTACTATTGTGTTACTAAGTAAATAGTTTAGCTAATATAAACCCATCAAATATCTCCATAAAACTAGGCCGTCTGAAATAAACAGAATTTATTTCAGACGGCCTAGTTTTGCCAAATCACGCTGTAACAATTCTTCTAAGGGCAATTCCAGCGCATCTGCAATCCGCCCCATTATATCAATCGACACTGCTCTGCTGCCCCGTTCTATTTCGCAAATATAAGTTTTACTGATTCCTGCCTCAAATGCCAGTTCTTCTTGAGAGATTTCCCTCAAGCGACGGACTTGGCGCATATTTTGTGCAAAAACCAAGCGGTAAGGGTGTGGGTTGTTTTGTTTTTCCATTTAATAGAGTATGGAAAAACCCGACCGTCCAAACAATTAATTATAATGGTATATTTTTCAACTATAATTGAATTATATTAAATTTTAATTTATATTTATTTCTCCTTTTCAGGAAATTATTCAACCCAATAATAAGGAGACGATGAATGTACGCAAATAACGGTAATAATCCTAACTGGCCAAGCAAAACAGGTAATCCTTCGGGTGGCGGCAGAGGAAATAATCCGCCTTCAGGTCAAGGTGGTTCTAACAAAAAGTAATATCTTTTTTTCAATTAAATTGCGATGAAAACCATGAAAATTATTCTTTCTTGTTTCACTTTAGCTATCTTAGTTTCAGCGTGTGGATCTCCCCGACAATTACAACCATACCGTTATTGGTTTAAAGAAGGGGTATCCCAAGAAGCAACCGCAGATCAAGTAGGTCATTGCCGCCATGAGGTTAGAGCCAGCGACTTATCCCGCGAACAGGCTGCCAAATTAATTGGATATTGTATGCGCGCTAAAGGTTATATTGTTATGACAGGCTACCGTTAACCTATTCGCCAATCAAACCAAAAGCCGTCTGAAAATGAATTTTAGACGGCTTTTTGTTTTCAGACGGCCTCCCGCTCCAACCGCTCCCGCTGGCTAACCCTAGCCGGATCCAACCACGGCAAACTGCGTTCGGTTAGGGCTGCGTGCCATTGGCTTAAATAGTCTTCGAGGCCGTCTGAAAAGTCTTTTTCCACCAGCAACTGCACCACTGCTCCGCCTTGTGCGGCTTCGGCCAGAGCGGTGATTTGGCGCAGGATGCCGCGGTCGGGCACGCTGCGGGCGCGGATACCGATCAGCAGTTGTGCGGGCTGTGCCTGCAATTCGTTTTTTAAGACGGCCACGGCATCGCGGCTGTCGGCGGTGCCTTTGTCGAGCCAGTCTTGGCCTAAGATATGTTTGAACCATGTTTTGTCGGGCCATTCGGCATCGAGCATCACGGCCCATTTGGGGGATTGGTTGAGGCTGATTTTGGGGGCGACGGCAGTTACGGTTTCGCTTTGGGTGTCGGCATCGACAACGCGCTGCTGCCATTGTTGGATGATTTGTTGGTAATAGGGTTTTTCAAGCGGCAGCGGGCTTTGAGTGCGGCGGGCAAGGATTTTGCACACGAGCCATGCGGCGAAGCGCGGCAGCAGACCGTAGCAGATAATGCTGCCGATTAAGAGGCCGCCCCATTGTCGGGAGGCGGTGATGTCGTTGTTCAGGCGGCTGTTTAAGACGGCCTCGGTATCGGGCACGGGAAAGCCGAGTTTGGCGGGCAGCCATGATAAAACCTGCACGGCTTTGACAAAGGTGCTGTCGCTCAACAGGGTGCTTTCCCAGTTAAAGGTGTATTGGCGCACAGTAAGCAGCAGCACGACGGCGGCGAGCATGCCGAGCAGTGTGGCCAGCCACAGGCGGTGGGTGGTTTGGCCTATCAGCCAACGGGTGGCGGGTTTGTTCCATTCGTCGCTATACAGGCGCAGGATGGCTTGGTTGACGGGGTCTTTGCCGCGTATCCACATGGCAGGATTGGCAAAAAAACCGTTGGGTTTGAAGCGCATGCCTACGGCGACAAGCCACACCAGCAGCATCAGGGTGTGCAAACCAAGCACGCCTGCCAACACGAAAAAGAAGTTCAGCCCCGATTGCTGCATTAGGGTAAAGGTGCCGAGAAACCCACTTACCAGCCAAAACACGGTAGCCGCCAGCAGCAGCCATGCAAACAGGCTGCGGACGCGGGCGAGGCTGTCTTGCAGCTTGTGGTCGCTGTCGATCATTTCGGCGCGGCGGTTGAGTTTGGTTTCGGGATTGCCGTCGGCATGGCGCAGGGCTTCGGTGATGGGTTGCGGGTCGGCAGGGAAAATGTAGCTGCGTTCCTGAAGCAGGCGCACGAGTTCGGTAAGCTGGCGGTGTGGGTTGAGCATAGAAAATGAAGAGGCTGTTTGAAAATAAGGCGTTATTTTAGCATAGGCCGCTTTTCAGACGACCTGAGACCTTTGCAAAAGCTCTAGAACGTGCCTTTTCAGGCAAGCGGCACGGAGAATACAGACATATCATATATAGATAGGCTGGGCACAGCATAGAAATGCCTGTAGGTAGGAGTTTTATAGAGGTCTCAGGCTACGGTTCCCAATTAAATACATTTGTTATCTATGTTTCGGATTTTATCAGCCGGCTTTCAAATTGCTTATTTGACGATCGTTTAGCGGCATTCGTTGGCAAATACGCGAAATTGTACCAACTAAAATCAGTTGATTGAAATCGGCTTAAAGAACAAGACAAGCTGAAAATAGGGGAAAGCCTTTTAAATATAGCAAATAAACTTATTTTAAGTCCTAAAATATAAATATAACTAATTGTTTTTAAACAAGAGTGAAGCCTGCAATTACAGTCATAAACAGCCTTATTTAAGTGCAATCAGGCACAAATTAGGCACACCTTGAAAACGAAAACTTAAGCCTGCCTATCGTAAAGGGTATGTTTAAATTTTCGTTTTTATTTTGAATGTAGCTATGAAAATAGCGTAAACAAATTAATGTTTATATATCATTTAGCGTGATGCCGTCTGAAGTATTTCAGACGCCTTTTTTTGCCCTTCACAAAGGAGTATGTAAATTGAAACGAAATAAAACTATTTTCGTATTGGCGGCAGCATTCTGTTCCGCCATCTGTACCGCAGCACCGTATCCTCAATATCAACATTTAGTAGAAAAACATGCGGCGGCGCAAGGTTTAGACGCAAATCTAGTATGGGCGGTTATGGCTCGTGAAAGCGGTGGCAACCGTTACGCATTGTCAAATAAGAACGCCCGCGGATTGATGCAAGTTATTCCGCCGACTGCTGCAAGAATGGGTGTTAACCCAAAACATTTGTATGACCCTGAACAGAATATTATCGCCGGTACGCGGTATTTGCGTTACCTGACGAAGTATTTTAACGGTAACTTGGATTTTATTTTAGCGGGATACAACGCCGGTGAAGGGGCGGTGAATAAATATAAAGGCATTCCACCGTATCCCGAAACTAAAAAATATGTCCATTTGGTTCGTAACCGTTATGCAAAATTGAGCGGCAACCCTGCTTATGCAGCTGGGAAACATACAGCATTCGCTAAAGCGGTTTACCGGGCCAAACCTGTCGCTAAAGCAGAACGAGCCGAACCTTTAGAAGCCGCTTATGCTCAGGCCCCCAAACAGCATGCGTCTTGGGATGTATTTGGTGACTTTTAATTAATTAAATATGTAGTTTTTGTGTGTCCGCCTCTAGGCGGTTTTTTTTTTGGAGATTTGTATGAAATATGTAAGTGAAAATACCCGTCAATGGATTAAAGCTTTTTTGTTGTCCGTCATGCTTGGCGGAGCACAAGTTGCATTGGCTGCCGGAGGATTATCTTCTGCCGAGAGTAGCCTCAAAGATGCGATTATGGGCTTCTACGGTATTGTAGGTATCTTGGCCGGTCTGGCTATGCTTGTAACGGCTGTTTGGGGTTATTTGGGTAACAAAACTTTGAAAGACGTGGTGGAAGTATGTGGTTGGATTTTTCTTGCCGGTGCGGCCTTGGCAATAGCTAAGGCGGTCTTTGATTGGGGCAAACAAGCCTCCTTTTCTTAGGATAACTAAAAATGCGGAATTTACCGGAAGTCGATATAGATACCGAATACAGCACCTATGACGGACTGTCCCGCGAGGCCATGATAGCCGGTGTACCGATAGTACCGGCTTTTATTTTGCTTATAGCATTGATGGTTAGTGCAATGGGGCTAATACCTTTGTTGGGCTTAAAAGCTCTTTCCGTTTTTTTACTGGGTATTCCCGTAATTATTTTTTTGCGCATCTTGGTTAAACGGGATGATCAGGCAATAAGAATATTGGGATTGGAAATCTACTGGTGGTTTGTCCGACGGAAGTCCGTTTTATTCGGAGACACTTTAACTATTTCTGCAACTAAATTTGGAAGAGACCGAGATGATTATACCCGATTTATTAATGAAGATATTGAGGAAGCAGCCGCCGCAGCAAGACTTCTTTCCGAAAGTCAGTCGGCACGTTTCTGAACATATTTTTCATTACGACAGCGGCTACTTTGGTTTTACCCTAAAGTTTGAGGGTATTCCTTTTGAAGGTGTTAACGATGGGCATTTGATTGCAGCCAATGAAACATTGAAAAGGGTGCTTAATGCTGCGGGTAAGCAGTATGGAAGTCGGCTTGGCTTATGGACAACAATTCAGAGACAGGAAATCGGCTTAAATCACAAGTATGAGTTCTCCTCGAATTTCTGTAAGGAGTTTTCAGAACACTATATCAAAGAGTTCGGCGGGAAAAATTACTATGAGAACCTGTTTTACATAACAGCCGTATTGAAATATACAGATTTTTCAGACGGCCTTGAGGAAGCCCAAGAGCTTTTGGAATTGATGGTAAAAGGGTTGTCACTCTTTGAGCCGCAGCCTTTGTCGGTTTATGAAAATGATTCAGGCGTGACATTCTCCGAGGCATATCAGTTTTTAGGTACTTTGTGCAATGGCGGCTTGCGTGAAGAAATTCCCTTAACCGCATCCGCGGCATATAAGGTCATTCCGTCGGCAGATCTGCATTTCGGTACGGATATTTTGGAAATCAGGAGTGCCAGGCACCGTAAATTCGCCACATGTTATGACTTAAAGGACTTTGGCAAAAGCAAAATCATGGTTTTGCTGCCCGTTCTCTCATTGCCTTGTGAATTTACACTGACGCAGAGTTTTGTCTTTACTGAAAATGCGGAGATGCAGACGGCCATTAATAAACAGAACAATGCCTTGATTAGTGCCAATGACCAAGCAACAGATCAGCAGGAAGAGTTGCTCATCGGTAAAGGCGAGCTGGCCGCGGGCAGAACCATGTTTGGCGATTATTCCGCTTCTCTTGTGGTTTATGGTAAGACGGAAAAGGCTGCTGACAGAAACGGTTCGGCAGCCGTGACGGCATTCCTAAATGCCCATTCCTTCCGTTTTGTCCGGGCTACAGGCTCCATGCCTTCAACCTTCTTCAGCCAAATACCGGGCTATCGCCAACGTCCTCGTATGATTCCCAAAACCACTACCAATCTTGCTACTGTCTTCGGTATGCACAATTACCCTCAAGGCAAGAGTTGGGGAAACCCAATTGGTGACGGCTCCCCCGTTATGCCGCTGAAAACGCTGTCCAACACGCTGTTTAATCTAAGCCTGCATTACAGCCTTAAAGACCTCAATATGGTCGGCAAAAAAATAGCGGGACATACTCTGATTACCGGTGCGACGGGCACAGGTAAGACGGCACTCGAAACGGCTGTTTTAGCATTTATGGAACGCTTCAACCCTTATATGTTCGTGTTGGATTTGGATAGAGGGATGGAGATTTTTGTACGGGCATTGGGTGGGTCATATTTTGCCCTGGAAGAAGGCGTGGATAGCGGGTTAAATCCGTTCCAACTGCCTGATTTGCCGAAAAATCGCAGTTTTCTGTACCGGTTGGTCAATCTGTGTGCCGGTGGTGCGGACGCTTCGGAAGAAAGGCAGATCAAATTGGCGGTAGATACCTTGTATGAGCTGGCTTCAGAACATAGAAATTTCAGCACTTTGTTGGATAACCTGCCTTTTTCCACTTCCAAAAATTCGCTACGCACCCGTTTGTCAAAGTGGTGTCGAAGCGAAAATGGGGAATACGCATGGTGTCTAGACAGCCTGCAAAACCGTTTCAATCCCGACGCTTTCTACCGGATAGGAATGGATGCCACTTGTATTCTGAAAACAAATTATGAGCCAACAGGACCAGTATTGTCGTACCTGTTTTACCTGAAAGAAATCATGTCGGAGCGTGTAGCACAGGACGGCAGTCTGTTGGCTTCGGTTATTGCCGAGTTTTGGTATGCAGACCGTTTCGATATTACTTCCGAGTTGATGCTTAAAACTTTGAAGACCGGCCGGAAGTTGGGTGAATTTATGTTTTTAGATTCACAGTCTCCCGAGGACGCGGCCAAATCTCCCAATGCAGCCGCAATTGTTCAGCAGACACCAACTAAGATTTTCCTGCCTAATCCTGATGCCAGCAGAGACGCTTATATGCAATGCGGACTGACGTATAAAGAGGCTGAGGAAGTCATCAAGCTGCACCCGCTCAGCCGCACATTCCTGATTAAGCAGGGAAAACAAAGCACGTTGGCAACGCTTGATCTGCATGAGTTCGACAAGGAAATGATTGTCTTGTCCGGCACGTCGGAAAACGTAGCTCATATGCACCGCATCATTGAAGAGACCGGCAGCGAAGATCCCGAAGTATGGCTCCCGCTGCTTTATCAGACGGTACTAGGGGAAGCGACCGCTAATACCGCCTAAACAATGCGGTGTGCCGCCAACAAATACCGTCTGAATTTTTCAGACGGTAGCGGATTCAAATTTGAAGTGCAACTTTCCACAACAGAAAAAGGCCAGTATGCGGTAGCATACGGCCTTTCCTGCAAGAAAGATTGCATATGAGCTACACACAACTGACCCAAGACGAACGATACCACATCCAATACCTGTCCCGCCACCACAGCATCAGCGAAATCGCCAAACGGCTTAACCGCCATAAAAGCACCATCAGCCGCGAAATCAAACGGCACTGCCCGCAAGGGCAGCAATACAGTGCCAAAAAAGCCCAACAGCAAAGCCGGCTTACCAAGCAGCGCAAAAGAAAGCCCTATAAGCTCCATTCGCAGCTGATCCAACACATCGCTACCCTCATCCGCCGCAAACTCAGCCCCGAGCAAGTGTGCGCCTATTTGCACAAACACCACCAAATCACACTCCACCACAGCACCGTCTATAACTATCTGCGCGACGACAAAAGCAACGGCGGCACTTTGTGGCAGCATCTCAGAATATGCAGCAAATCCTACCGTAAACGCTACGGCAGCACATGGAGCAGAGGCAAAGTACCCGACCGCATAGGCATTGAAAACCGACCCGCCATCGTCGACGAAAAATCCCGTATAGGCGACTGGGAAGCCGACACCATCGTCGGCAAAGATCAGAAAAGCGCATTATTGACACTGGTCGAACGGGTTACCCGCTACACCATTATCTGCAAATTGAAGAACTTCAAAGCCCAAGATACGGCCAATGCCGTCATTCGGGCGCTGAGGGCGCATAAAGACAGGGTGCACACCATCACCATGGATAACGGCAAGGAATTCTACCGCCACACCCGGATAGCCAAAGCATTGGCAGCGGAAACTTATTTCTGCCGCCCTTACCGTTCTTGGGAAAAGGCGCTGAATGAAAACACCAACGGACTCATCCGCCAATACTTCCCCAAACAAACGGATTTCCGCAACATTAGTGAGCGGGAAATACGCAGGGTTCAGGATGAGCTGAACCACCGGCCAAGAAAAACACTTGGCTATGAAACGCCAAGTGTTTTATTCTTGAATCTGTTCCAACCACTACTACCTGAGTGTTGCACTTGAAATTAGAATCTAAGGGTATTTGCTTTTGTCCGCCATTTGGCGGCTTTTTCTTTATCTAAAGTGAGGTAATCATGAATATTCGAAAATTCAAAAAATCTGCTGTCGCCGTTCTTGTTTCAGCAGGCTTGATGCTCGGTTCTTCAACGGCTGCCGTTGCAGCCGGTATTCCTGTTTTTGACGGTGCGGCTGTTGCCCAAGCTATCCAACAAGGGATTCAGATGGGAGAGCAGATTCAAAACCAAATCAAACAGATTTCCGAACTGAAAAGCCAGTTAAAGGCGATTACCGGAAATCGGAATTTGGGTAATATCCTGAAAACCGAAGCACTCGAGCAATTGCCGGACGAGTGGAAGTCGGTTTACAGCCAAGCCATGAAGGCTAAAAACGGGAACTTTAAAGATTTACTGAGTTCCAAAGGCTATGACAAGAATGCGGACAATGACCGTTTGGTTAAGCATTACGATCTGACTTTAAAGGCTATTAAAGATTCAGAGCTACGTTTTAAAAACATCAAGGCATTGATGAATCAGGTCAACACAACCCAAGATGCGAAGGCGGCTGCCGACCTGATGAACCGTATTCAATTGGAAAATGCCTATATCCAGCAAAACCAAACCCAATTGGATATGTTGGAACGCTTTATGGCGTTGGACGAAAAAGTACAATTTAAGAAACGGCAGGCCGTTGATAGCTGTATTCGCCAAAACCGTATCAACAACACAAATAAATCCTGTGGTTAAATATTGAAAGGACATCTGAAATGAAACTTCAACTGTTGGGCTTAATCAGTGCGGCTTTGTTATTATCTGCCTGCGGAAAATCCGAAGAAGAGAAGTTTTATGAAAAGATGAACAAGGATATGGAAATCAGCAAAATCCGCCAAGAACGTGATAGTTGTATTCGTCAAAATCGAATCAACAATACTAATGTGGATTGTCACAAGAAGTTTCCTATACCTGAAAATTAACCACGATTAACCATATAAAGCCACCGGTAAAACGGTGGCTTTTTAATTGGAGACGTTTATGTCTACTTTTTTTGCAGACGTGGCAAAAACGCTTGGCGCAGATTTGGGGCAGAATCTTCTTGATAAAACCGGGGACTTTATCAGTCAGATTTCCCCGTTGTTTCTCTCAGGCTTCTCCCTGTATGTGCTGTTGGTGATATGGGACTATTACGGACAAAGTTTTGATACCACGCTGGTTGATTTCATCAAAAAATGTTGCGGTTGGATGGTTATTATCAGTCTTGCCTTTGCCCCGGCAGCGTACATGAAACTGGCCGTACTTACATACGGTTTACCGGATGAAATTGCAGGTATTTTTGCCGGCGGTTATACCGTTGATGCTTCCGCATTGGATGCCAGTTGGAAACTGTTAATGGATTTGCTGTATAGCATTTCTAAATTACATGAACAATATCAATGGTATGACTTGGGGGTGCATTTCGGTTTAGCAGTGAAGATAAGTGCCATTATCCTTGTTTGTGGTGCATTGGTTGTCGGACTATCGTTTGCCTTTTATATGGTGGCAAAAATATCACTGGCATTGGTTTTGATGATCGGACCGCTTTTTCTCGCGTTCATGCTTTTTCCTGCCACCCGTCAATATGCAATCAATTGGATCGGACAATGTATGAACCATATCATCACCTGCACGATGTTTGTTTTGCTGGCTAAAGTCCAAATGACCGCATTTGATAAAGCAATCAATATGGCACTCAGTGGCGGGGTGGCTGATTATGCTGCTGCCGAATTGCTGCCGCCGTTGTTTTTATTGCAAACCATTATTTTCCTAGTGGTTGTTTTCAATATTCCAAGCATCGCTTCTGCTTTAACCGGTGGAGCCATATTGTCAGGTGCAACCCGACACTTGAACTCTTTGGCAGGCGGCATGGGTACTGTCGGCCGCTTGGCCGGTCGTGCCGGTGGAGCTATGTTGTCTGCTGCCTCTACACGGCGCAGCGGCGGCGGTATCTCCCCTATGCTCAACAAGCGGCCTTCTTAACCTTAATCATGTAGGAGTACAATATGACCGCCCGTCTGTCTTGGGTAGTGTATATCCAATATTTTGCTATCGGTGTCCTGCTGTATTTATTTGTCGTTTCATCGGCATTTTCGATTATATCGGGGCTACTCGGCTTGGCTTTGGGAAAAGTTGCCGCCCAGAGTGTATTTTACGGGTTGACGTTGCTGTATTTGTCCGGCTTCGGATGGGTGATGTTCCAACTGAGCCGCTGTCGCGCCTATGTTGATGAAACAGGAGTATGGTATTACAGCGGCCTGCTGCCCTGGGCAAAAGGCATACGCGGCATACGGTGGGAAAACTTCGATCAAGTACAGTATGGGCAAAGCGTCTTTGGATGGGCTGCCCATAGCTACACCGTTTACCTGTTGGACAGATACGGTAGAACTGTTACCATTAGAAATCTGTACAACGGACGCGATTGGAGTGCCGAAGTAAACAATTATGCTTTTGAGCATATAAGGTAAGCCCAAAAGGAGAATCCATCATGAAAATGCTGTTAGGAATAGGTGTGGTATGGGCACTGGTTTTGGTTGCCTACTTCAACCGGGATAGTAACATTGCTCCGGCAATTATGATGATTTTGATTTTTCCCGCTGCATTGTTTGCAGTGGCCTGTTCCGGTCGTCGCCGTGATTGGTACGACGACTGATTTTAGACGACAACAGCTAAAGCCCGACAAGATATCTTGTCGGGCTTTATGTTTACCGACAAGGAATACCGCTATGAAGAAAGTTATATTACTGGCAGTTTTGGCTGCCATTCTCTCGGCCTGTTCATCATCACCCAAACAGCCTTACGGACAGGCTTTTCCGATTAACGCTCAACAGAACGGGATGAAATAATGTTCAAACGCAAATCCAATAAACAACCTCAAACACCCGAGCAATTGCAAAAAGAGCAGAAAAAAAGCGTTCATAAAGAAGTGAACCAAATGATCAACATGGCTTTAGGTTTTGAAAAATCTCTCGTTGACGAAGCTCAGAAGAATGCACGCACTTGGAAACGGGTAGGTATCGGCAGCCTTGTCATTGTCGGTTTAGCAGTTGCTGCCGTTATGGGGCTGACACCATTAAAGGAAGCCGTGCCTTATGTTGCCCGCGTCAATGATACTACCGGAGCGGTGGATATCATGACCACGATAAAAAATAAAGAAATGAAATATGACGAAGTAACTAACCGTTATTGGCTTTCGCAATATGTCCGTTATCGTGAAGCATACGACTGGAACACGATTCAGGCCACTTATGATGCAACCAATCTGCTTAGTTCTCCCGCGATACAGACTGAGTTCAGAAACATCTACAACCATGCTGCCGCGCCGCATAAGATGTTGAAAAACCATTTTAAAACAACGGTAAAAGTAACCAATATCTCGTTTGTAGGTGATATGGCTCAAGTTCGTTTTGAAAAGAGAACCATACCGGTAGGGGCGGATGCGGATACCAAATCTGCACCTCCGCAAAAGATGATTGCCACAATGGCATTTGAATTCAAGTCAACACCGATGAGTGAAGCCGACCGCCTGATAAATCCGCTGGGCTTTCAGGTGTTGAGTTACAACGTCACTGAAGAGGTTGCACCATGATAAAACCTACCTTGTTGATAACCGGCCTGATGGCCGGTTTTTCGTTTCAGACGGCCACGGCCGCAGTCAATCCCAAACATTCCTCTTTCGATACAAGGATTCAGCATGTCAATCACAATCCCTACGATGTGGTTGTCGTTAGAGCAAAAGTTGGTTATGCCTCACTGCTTCAGCTGGAAGAAGGTGAAACGGTTGATGTGGCTAATCCTGTCAATGAAGGTTTGGTGACCGGCTACGGTAAGGCATGGGGTTTTTCTGTCCGTGGCAACAATATTTTTTTCAAGCCGACGAAGCCGCAACCGGCAACCAATCTGCTGATGGTTTCCAATAAAAACCGCCGCTATTCGCTCGATTTGAAAATGTCCAATCAAAACCACCCGCCAACCTATGTACTCGAATTCCGCTATCCGAAAGAAGCGCGCAAACGACAGCAGGCCGAGATGGCTAAATACGCCAACGCGGAAGCCGTACTTCGTATGGAGGAAGCACGCAATCCCGTTCGTAAAGGATACAACCTTGACTATTGGGGGCGGGGTAAAAAATCGTTGGCACCAACGGAAATTTACGACAACGGACGCTTTACCTACTTCCGTTTCGATAATGCAAAAGACCTGCCTGCGGTATTCCGGGTTAAAGCCGACGGTACGGAAGCTGCCGTCAACAGCCACGTTGAAGGTGATACTTTGGTTGTACATGAAACAGCCAAGCATTTTGTACTGCGTTTGGGTAAATCGGTTCTCGGCATCGAAAACCGCAGTTACAACCCCAAAGGTAAATTCAACATTACCGGTACGACCCAAAGTCGCACTGTACGCATGAAAAAGGAGAAGAAATGAGCCGTAATCATATTCCTTCCGAAGAAGACCGTCAGACCCTGCAAGAGCGCATCGGCGATAACACTATCGAACGCGGTATCCCTACAAACCTCAATACGAAAAAAAAGAACAGTATGCTGGGTTTTGTGCTGTTCCTTATAGGCTTGATGGTTGCAGGCTTGGCTATCGGCGGCTTGATGATGTTTGCCGGCGGTTCTGACGAAACACCGGTTAAAAAAGAGGGGGCTGAAGTAGATTAGCCCTAAACACCACACCAAAGCCGCAAAGTTTTTAACTGCTGCCTTGGTGTCCCGAAGTTAAAACGAAACTCACATTCTTTCAAGAACAGAGGAAAAGATTTTCGGTCGATTCCGTTGTATTTGCGCAAGACACGTTTCGCCTGATTCCAAAAATTCTCAATGCCGTTGATATGGTTGTGTCGGTCGGCAAACTTTTTGCTGTGATTAATCCTGTGATGGTGAAAACCGCTGACATCCAACACGTCGTAACTGCTCAGGCAGTCCGTATAAACTACGCTATCAGGTGTAATTTTCCTTGTAATAACAGGAAATAAACTTTCCTTTCGGGCATTATTCACTACAACCGTATAAACCTTACCTCCACGTTTAAGGATACCGAAAACCACCACTTTACCTGCTGCTCCCCTACCGCGCTTTCCTTTACGCTTACCGCCGAAATAGCTCTCATCCAATTCTATAGCGCCCTCAAAAACCTGATCTGCTTCCAAAGCCAAATGATGGCTGATAACAAGACGGATTTTACGGTAGAAGAGAATAGCCGTATTGGGCTGAATACCCAAGATATCGGCAGCAGAACGTGCGGTTACTTCCAATACAAAATATTCAAGCAGTTTTCTTTGCAGACTCTTCTTTAACTTACAGTGGGTTATCTTCATTTTGGCAGCCTATCATGACTGCTAATCTACGTCAGCCCCAAAAAGAGGAAGAAACTGTCAATAATAAAGCCGGTAGTAAAAGCTTTGCATCTGAACAGGAAGAAATCTTGGAAATGACGCAAAAGCCCGAAATTACCGCTTCAGAACCTGCGAAAGAAGAAAAAGTTGCAGCTGCTTCTTCTGTATCCGACAAGGTAACTATCAATGAAACCTCAATTCCGGCTCAAGTTCCGCCGCCACCCGACGAACGTTTGGATTCGGACTTGTCTCCACAAGGGCTAGGCAATTCCGGCAGCAATGCAGCCGGTCAAATTGCGTCAATTGGGGAAAGAGGTAGCATGGATGGGAATCTTTCTACCGGTAACATCTCTTCCCCTTCTGATAACGCCTTAACAGCCAAGTTGCGTCCCGGAGCATATCAGACGGCGTTAGCAGAAAGCCGTGGCGATTTAACGTATGTATTGGGTAGAGGTACAGGGATTCCTTGTGTTACCACAAGCAAAATTGTAACCACTCATCCCGGCTTAGCCCGCTGCCAAGTAACCAAAGACGTATATTCTGCGAACGGCAAAACACTTTTGGTCGAGCGCGGTTCAACCGTCATCGGAGAGCAAACCTCCGCATTGACGCAGGGTCAGGCACGGGTGTTTGTTTTGTGGAACACCCTTGAAACACCTGAAGGTATCCGTGTGGCGATAGACAGTCCCGGCGGTGATGCGCTTGGTGCGTCAGGCCATCCGGCTAAAGTCAAACACCATTTTTGGCGCAGAATCGGCGGTGCGGTCATGATCAGCATGATACAAGATGTTGTGGCTGTCGCAGGAAACCGCCGTAGCAGCAAGGGAACCGATGTGAGTTTTGAAAGCACAACAGAATCCGCTCAGGACTTGGCAACCGAGATATTGAAAAACAGCATTAATATTCCGCCGACAGGTTATGTCAATCAAGGCACGGAAATCATGATTTTTGCTGCCCGCGATGTCGATTTTTCAGGGGTATATGAAAATATTACCGTTCCGGGTGCCTACTGACCACAAGCCGTTTCCCATATGGGAACGGCTTTTTTGAGGTATCCACAATAAGTATTTTGAGAGAAAGATATGGCTCACGACAATTCAGTATCATCCCGAAATTTATTGGAAAAGTTACGACTGACTGAATATCTCAATATGCCGGGAATAACGGAAGTATTTATTAACCGGCCGGGCGAAGTATTTTTGGAAGGTGCCGATGGCCGCCGCCGATTAGAAAGAGAGGATTTGACTTTCCATACATTGGAAAAGTTGGCGAACACTTTGTGTACTTATAACAAAAAATATATCTCCCACGAATCTCCCATTCATTCCGTTACCTTACCTGATGGCGAACGTGGTCACATCATGATGCCGCCTTCCTGCGAAGACGGAACAATGGTGTTCGCCTTCCGTAAACCATCGAACAACCGTTTCAGCTTGGATGACTATATCAATACAGGCCGTCTGAAAGACTTTAACGATGTATCATCTCACGGTGTACCTGAACGTCGTATGGCATCCGAAATTGAAATTGACAGCCGTTATGTCCGTGATGTTTGCGACAAGATGAAGTTGCCGCACGATGTAAAGTTGGCTGACTGGCAGTATAAGATGTTGGAACACAAAGCCAATGGGAATTTGGTCGAGTTTTTTAAAATAGCGATTGCCCGTAAGTTAAATATCTGCATGGTTGGCGGCACGGGTTCCGGTAAAACCACGTTTACTAAAGCCCTTGCCGACTTAATTCCCGAAAACGAGCGTTTGATTACCATTGAAGACACGCACGAATTGAGCCTGCCCAACCATCCTAACCATGCCCATCTTTTTTATAAAGAACACATTTCGGCCAAAATGATCGTTGCTGCCTGTATGCGGCTGAAACCTGACCGTATATTTTTGACAGAGCTTCGCGGTGATGAAGCATGGGATTACTTGGCCGCACTCAATACGGGACACCCGGGTGGGTTAACTTCGGTCCATGCCAATGATGCCCGCTCCGTTCATTATCGTATCGCGCAGCTGGCGATGGAATCTCCGGCAGGGAAAAGTATGGATCATTCGTACATACTGAATACTGTTCGGGCAACCATTGATGTGATTTGTTACTTTGAAAAAACCCGCATGACCGAGTTGTATTTCGATCCGGTTGAAAAATTCTATGCCATGAGCGGCCGTCTGTGACGGCTGTTTTTTTGTAGGTTGAGAAGAAAGGTATTTCAGTGACATTGCCGGTTAATGGGAAAAAACTTTGGTATGTGTGCGGTACGGTTTACGGCTTGGGTGAAGATGGTTTGGCAGATTTAAACAAAGAAATTCGGGCCGTAAGTCGGATTTTCGAGTATGAAATGGGAGACAATTATATAGATATTTTTTATTACATTTTTGCCTTATTTTCAAAACAATTTAACCAAGAAACTGAGGAATTGGTTATTCAAGAATTGTCTATGCTTTCCCGCATACGAAACTCTTCAGATGTCCTGAATACGGAAGCCAGTGATAATCAAAATGACTGCGAAATTATTCATCAATATATACGTTGCTATTGAACATGGTTGTTGCTGCTTTTTTTGCGATTAAAAAAGAAAGGTTTACCAATGACTTCACCTGTTGGAGAAAAATTCAGTTACTTTGTCCGCGCATCTGTTTACAGATCAACAGGGGGGGATTATGCAGATATGAGTAATAAGATTCGTGCTATATCACTCATATTGGAATCTCCCCCCATTCGGGTTTGGGAGGATTTAAATAAATCTATCCTACCTGAGCTTAAAAAACAGTATCACGAGGAAAACGAAATAATCGATATAGAATCGATTGTCCCTGTTTGCTGGCCGCAAACATCCTATATGGTATTAGGCTCCCCGGGGAGTGGTAAAACCGGTCGAACGCATACTGTTCTTAACACTTTTGAAACAGATAAATAAGTCAAAAAGGGGGGAGTATGCCGTATATCAACAAAATCGAAGTCATGGGCAACTTGGCCAAAGACCCAGTGTTACGTTACATGCCCGACGGAACGCCCACAACCAAAATCACAGTCGCCGTTGCCGAAAAATGGACAGATAAAAAAACAAAAGAATTGAAGGAACACGTCGAATGGTTCCCTGTCTTGCTATACGGCCGTCACGCCGAAGTCGTGTGCCAGTATATGAAAAAAGGCGATTGCATACAGGTGTACGGTAAATTGCGGACACGCCCATATACCGACAATAGCGGTATAGAGCGCAACGTAACTGAAGTAATCGCAAACGAAATGCAGATTATCCATACAACCAACCGTCATACACAATCCGGTAATGATGTTCCGCAGGATGGCAGTTTATACAACATGATGTAATCTGACCTTGTTTTTCAGGCCGTCTGAAATTTTCAGACGGCCTTTGATTTGGAGTTTGTCCATGAAGAAATATTTGGTAGCGGCTTTTGTATTCTGTCTGTTGATGGCCGTGTCCGTCTGTGGCGGTTTGTATGTCGGAGCTATGCTTTATACACAATGGTTAGGATTAAAAACCGAACCGTCGGTATTTCTGCTTATCAAATATTGGCAGCATATCGAACAGTTGCCTAAAGGCATGGTTTGGCGGCTGCACGTCTCCAGCGTTGTTGCTGCCTTATTGCCGGTTTTCGTTGTGGTATTGTTTCTGACAGCGTTGTTTTCCCGCCCGAAAAAAGAACTGCACGGCTCGGCGCGCTTTGCCAAGCCCAGTGAAATAATAAAGGCCGGTTTGTTGGAGAAAAAACCGTTACTGTTTTGGCTAAAGCCCAAGCCCGATAAGTATCCTGATTTAATCATGGGAAAGTTTAACGGTGAATATCTGCGTTGGCCGTCTGACAGCCCTGTATATTTGGCCGCACGTCCGCGTAGCGGTAAGGGTGTGGGCTTTGTCATCCCTAATTGTCTGCATTACAACGGAAGCATGGTTGTAAATGACGTTAAAAAAGAGAATTTCTTCATTACGGCTGGGTTCCGAGCTGCCCACGGCCACAAAGTTTATTTTTTCAATCCAAGCGGCACGATGCCGTATCACGACCGCGATCAAAGTGCGCCCCTTATCAGTCACCGTTGGAACCCTCTGACTTATGTGCGGCGAAACCCGATTAATACCTACAAGGATGCTTTGGCGGTGGCAGCGGTGTTTTACCCTCTGCCAACGGAAGACAGAGGAAGCGCAAAATTTTTCCAGTTGGAGGCACAAAAGTTGTTTGCTGGATTGTTGCTGTATTTGATCGAGACTGAAAAGGAGCGCGATTTAAGCCAGCTGGAAAACAAAACCACGATGGCCAACCTGTTCCGCCTCACCACCCCAACAGACGGCAAGACCCTGCAAGAGTGGATACGGGCAGAGTTTGAATTGCGGGCGGCACAACCGGATACAACTCAACTCAGCAACAACTGCAAAACACTGTTATTGGGCTTTGCCAACGCAAATGCCAAAACCAGCGGTGATGTTTTGTCCACCATGACCGCGCCGCTGGCGATTTTTTTGGATCCGGCGGTTGAGGCGGCCACCGGCGGTGATGATTTTTACTTGGATGATGTCCGCCGTAAATTGATGACGATTTATTTGGGGGTATCGCCGGAAGAATTGAAAGTGTACGGTACACTTCTCAATCTATTTTTCAGCCAGCTTGTCGACGTGAATGTCCGGCAGGGGTTGCCCAAAGACAACAAAGATTTGAAATACCAATGCCTGCTGATGTTGGATGAATTTACGGCTCTTGGCCGCATTCGTGCGATTGAAGAAGGTATTGCATATTTGGCCGGTTACGGTATCCGTCCCGTTCCCGTTTTTCAGGCTCCTTCACAAGTTGAGAACGTCTATGGCAAAGCTGCAAGTCAAACGTTCTTTTCCACATTCGCAGCCCGTATCGTTTTTGCCCCCCGGGAGCAACAAGATGCTGAAGAGTTAAGTAAGCTGATAGGCTATTACACCTATAAGGCGAAATCATCTTCCCGTTCGAGAGGCAAAAACAGCAGTAGCACCGGCAGCAACATCAGTGATCAAAAGCGGGCGGTAATGAATCCTGATGAGCTTAAAACGATGTCGAACACTAACTGCATCATCACAATGGAAGGCGTGAATGCCATTTTTGCAGACAGAATCGTTTATCACGAGGATCCCATTTTTAGCGAACGGGCTGACTGGCCTGTGCCGGATGTTCCCGTTTTAGAAGTTACCATTACTAAAAAACAACCGCCGAAAGTGATAACACCGGACTATGTTTCCCCCGAAGATATGGCGAGCTTCAAATGGGAGGAAGCAGCCAACAACGAAGAGATTGCCCGTGCGCTGATTACGGCACTGATTCCGCCGGACAGCAAGCCGGAGTTTGTGGCCGAAGTGGTGCCGGTCATCATCCAAAACTGGGGTGAAGGCAGAATGGCCATCGTGTCGGAAATCCTGAAAAACACTTCGACAGACGACAAGCCGAAAGCGGCTTAATTTAGGCTTGAATTAAAGACGGTCCTTTGTGTCCGTCTATTTTTTTGGAGATTGAAGATGAAGAGAATTGTGTTGGTAACAGGGGGAACGGAACGGCAACGTAACCGCTATATTGCAAGTCAGCAGAATCAAACAAAGAACAGGGATATCAGAGCCGTTTTAGCACTCGGCAATGAAGAAATACTGCATGATTTGGAACACGCATGGGGTGTTGATTTATATATCGGCATGAATAATACCGAACACATTGCGCAAGAAGTTTTGGATAAGGTAACGGAACGTGTCCACCTTTCACATGAAAACGGACAGCTTACAGTTATTGAAACAGATAATTCAGGAAAAGAAATCAAATATAAATTTGATAACGATGCAGATATTTCATGTTGGCAGGCGATTACACATACCCAAATAGTCATTATAGGTAATAGTGATGATGGTCGGACAATTTTTCCCTCTGAACTGTTAAATGAAGATGGTTGCGATGCGGCCTTTGCTTTCGCCGTATTGCTCGCAACAAGAGAATTGCATGATCCTTTTGCGCATTTGGACACTGAAATTGGCAGCCGACTGGATAAGTTGTTTTCTTATAAACTCAATACCGTTTCTTATGATCCGAAGACACGCACCGGATTTGCATCAATACGCGACTATCCGCCTCCAGCCGTTGGAACGATTCGGGGACTTCCTGAAGATAGATAAAACTGCATTTACTCGTCTGAATTTAATATGCCCATTTATTTTTAAACCCTTATAAAGCCGCAAGCGGAAGCTGCTAAATTAACGTTTATACACAGGCCGTCTGAAAATTTCAGACGGCCGTTTTAATTTTGGAGAACAGTTATGAGCAACTACGATGACATCCGTAATGCACTAACTTATATCGATGCCCATGACCGCGACACATGGATACAGATTGGCTCAGCCCTGAAAGACGAGCTGGGCGAAGAAGGTTTTAACCTGTGGGACAGCTGGTCTCAAGGAGCGGATAACTATAATGCCCGTGATGCTAAAACAGCTTGGAAATCATTCAAACCCGGGCTGGTACACATTGGCTCTCTGTTTTATCACGCCCGTGCCAACGGCTACCGTTCCGACAAACCCTATACGCCGCCGTCGCCCGAAGAACAGGCGCGGATTCAGGCAGAGCGGGAAGCGGTGCGTTTGGCCGAAGAACAAGCCCGTGCCGAACGCAAGGAACAAGTAAAACATCTCGCCCAACGGATTTGGGCAGGTGCTACACCTGCCGACATCAGCCACCCCTACTTGGCAGCCAAAGGCATTACGGATCCGGCCACAATTGCCGGGCTGCGACAAAACATGTATCAGGGCGACAATAATCTGTTGGTGCCCGTGTATTACAACCGCGAGATTGTCAACATCCAGTCCATCAATCAGGATGGCAGCAAGCGGTTTTTGGCCGACGGCCAAGTACAAGGCGGTTTTGCGGTAGTGGGCGACGCCGCCAACACCCAAAACGGTATCGTAATCGCCGAAGGTTTTGCGACGGCCGCAAGTATCCACCAAGCCACGGGTAAAACCGTTATCGTGGCGTTCCATGCCGGAAATATGGTAACGGTATCGGAACGTTTATCCAAAAGTTTGCCTGAAAACGTACCTGTTACGCTTGCAGTAGATAACGATGCCAGTCAGACAGGTATGAAAAAGGCTTTACAGGCAGCGGCATACTTCGGCGGTCGGGCACAGGTTGTCGAACCGGAATTTACCATGACCCAAATCAGACAATACCAACAGGAAAACGGCATGGACGAACAAGGCCGCCCCAAGCTGCCGAGCGATTTTAACGACTTGCACCATTTGGCCGGTATCGAAGCAGTGCGTGAAAAAATGGAAGCGGCTTTCAGACGGCCTGAAGCGGCACCCGCTGTCGCGCCGGAAGTCGGGCAACCGCGCCCCGCAGCCGCATCCGCCATGACAGATGAAGAGTGGGCAGCCGTAGTTGCCGAAGAAGCCCGCTTGTCGGGCTATTCCGCGCCGCCGCCCGCCGAACCGCCACACCAAGCCGCCCAAACTGAGGCGGCTTCTGTTTTACAGGAGCAGGCACAAGAGATGAACAGTAACGAACATGATGCAGTTGGGACGGAAGCCGCTTCGGGAAAGCCGTCTGAAAACGCCGCCTTGCCGGAAAATACCATCGAATATACTGCGCTGCGTCGGGGCAAAGAACCCGAACCCTATCAGGGTGTGGATCCCGATCACGTTTTCGGCAGAGGCCGTACCGCCGACGGGGTATCCGGCCATTCGTATTATGAAGGTGATTTCAAACACTATGAAATGCACGATCCACGCACCGATACCCAGTATTTGCAGGATACACCGGAAAAAATCCAAGCCGATTTGGATAAAGCGGGCGATATAGGCGAGTATGAAGGCGTAACCCACGACGGTGAATTGATTACATTCCGTAAAACAGAAGCGGGCTGGGAATCGCCCCTTCCGGGTAACGCCCCGGAGAAAAACGAAGGGATACCCGAACATGATGCCGCATCAGTCAAAAAGCCCGTGACTGATTTGAATTACCGTATCCCGCCGGAAAGCATTGAGAGCCGTTACGTTGTTGCCGGTGGCAAATATTTGTCGGCAGCCAACCACACTACCGTGATGTTTGTGGATGCGGGTAAAAAAATCAGTACCGCCAAAACCGATATGCAAACCATCAACGATATGCTCGAGGTGGCCAAAGAGAAAGGCTGGGACAGCATCAAAATCAGCGGCAGCCAAGAGTTTAAATCCATGATGTATGTGGCGGCTGAAAGCCGGGGTATCCGCACCACCGGATACCGCCCCAAACCCGAAGACTTGGCCTTGTTGGAGCGGATGCGGCAAGAGCGGTCACTGAATGCCATCGAACCGCAGCCCGAACGCGCACCGGCAATAGAGCCGGTAAAGGAAAAGGTTGCGCCCGCCCCATATCCCGGCGATAAGCGGCAAAAGCCGTCTGAGACCCAAGCGGACGCAGCGGCCAAAACCGCATCGGCCGCAGAAGTGGGCGAACGGATTGTGGACGTTGGCACGGCACATTACCGCCACAACCCTAAAGAGCAACTCAGTCCGTATATCGTGTTGGAGCGCGAGGGCAAGGAACGCACCGTTTGGGGCGTGGATATTCCCGATGCAATGGCACGCAGCGGAGCCGAAGTCGGCGACCGCATCCACTTGCACAAGTTGGGTAAACAACCGGTTGAGATTGAAGTAGCTGTCCGTGATGAAAACGGCCAAGTTACCGGTACCGAGAAAAAAGAAGTTGAGCGCAATCTTTTCAGAATGGAGATCGTGCAAGACAACCGGCAGCAGCAGGAGAAAGAAACGCCGGCTAAAGGCGAGCAAAAGGTGTCCACCAAGCCCGATGTGGAGATGCTGTCGAAGGCAGATAAGATGATGGCGCAGAATGAATTGCCGTCTGACGCTACGATCAATTCTTCCCCTGCCGCCGATACACAGCTAGGCGTTCCCGTGCAAGCCGTCGGGCAGTCCGAAATCCGCTCCGAAGTGGTTATACAGGCAAACCGTATGAAAACGGCTGCTTTGGAGACAAACTATCTGTCGGCCAAAGCGGTTTACGCGGATAAGGCAGCCAAGTTGTCTAAAGCGAACAAACAGCACCTGCAATGGCACGAGCGAAATGTTCTAGACACCATCCGCGGCCTGAAAGGTGATGCCCGCACGTTGGCATTGACCAACTATTATGAGCATACGGCCAAACAGATGAGCGGTTCCAAGCTGAAACTGCCCAAGCCGATTAAGCAGCCCGCCCATCAGCAAACGCCGACCAACCAAACAACCGAACGCAACCAACAGCATGAACGTTCGCAAGGTAAAGAAATGGAAATTGAGCGTTAATGCTGCTCCTTTGAGATAAGGCCGTCTGAAATTTCAGACGGCCTTATCCGTTGACAAAACAAAGCCGTATCAGGCACGATAGCCCTATCCAATCTTTTGAAAGAGGTTCCGCGATGGCAGAAACCGCATTGAAACTTGATCCGAGACTTTCGGAATTCGATTCCCCGAACGAAGCCGATTCTTACCTGCAATGGCTTGAAAACAAGGTCGAGTCCGCCCGTGCTGCTTCCACAGTCAGCCATGAAGAAGCATTAGCGCACTTTGAGCAGCAACGGATGAAGAGACTGGAACGCCTGAAAAATGCACATCATTGAATGGTCGGCAGGCGCATTGTCTGATGTTGACGATATTCTCGACTTTATTTTTGCAGACAATCCTCATGCAGCCGTTGAAATGGATTTGCTGATACATGATTCGGTTCAGCATTTGTCCACCCTGTCGTATATAGGCAGAAAAGGTCGCGTGGCCGATACCAGAGAATATGTGATACACCCTAATTACTTGATTATTTACGAAGTATCCCCAAGCCGTGTGAAAATCCTGTCGGTACTTCATGTACGGAAAGAATATCCGTAACCTTATATTTTGTTTATCGCCTATGGCCGTCTGAAATTTCAGACGGCCATATTCACATTTGAACCATACCGCCCGGACATCGCAGTTCAGGCTTATTTTGTTTCGGAGTAAGTACATGGAGAACGAAAGCAAACCCGCCGACAGTAAACGCATGGAGATTTTGCAGCAGTCTTTGGCCAAAAAGCAGACTGCTTTCGACAACAAATTACAGGCGCATTTCGACGACGTGCAGTCTGCAAACGGCCAACCGCTTAACGACAAGCGCAACGGCCAAGCGACCATGAACCGTTGGGAACGACAGAATGAGAGTTTGCGCACTCTTCAAAAAAGCATCGAAAAAACAGAGGCGGCCATTGAGCGGGAGCAGCGGAAAATTGATTATGTCGCACGCACCCCGATTCCCGAATTTTTAAAGCCTATGTTGGAAGCGGGAGAAATTACGCAATGGCGCAAGTATCCCAACCGCTTTTTCGTGCCGGGCGTGGAAAAAGCCCGTATTGTGTGGCACGAAGACAAACAGGAGTTCGGTTACAGTCATTTGCAAGGCGTTAAAGGGGAACAATACGCCAAATTCCGCGATACCTATAATCATATCCGTGCCCTGCATAAGCAGGAACGCGAAAAAACGCTGAAAACAAACAGTATGGAAAACCCCGCTCAAGATACCGTTGCCGATAAAGCATGGCAATCTGCTTCGCCGGACAATGTTTCAGACGGTCTCTTTACAGAGCCATCTGAAAAAAGTTTAAGTAGCTCAATGAGGCCGTCTGAAACCGTTCAGACGGCCTTTTCCAATGGCGTGTCGGAGCAAAGTCCGCAAGGCAGCTTGAATGTACTCAAACACCAATACCTGATGCAGACGGCCACGTTGTCAACGGCAGACAAACAGCACCGCACCGTTTTGGAACATGCGTTGGAAAAAACCATCGCCGACTTGCCTGCCGATGTGCAATTACAGGCACGGATTAATTTTTACCGTTCGCAAACGCAGGCAGCCGCAAATAAATATGAGGTTACGGTGGAGCGGCAACCTGAAACCGGTATTGAGCGGTGATTCTGAATAGCGTTTGTAGATTAGCCTGCATCTATACGCGATGCAGGCTTTTTCAGGATGTATGATTTATGAATGAAACAGCTAACCAAGCGAAATCAATACCTGTCAGGGTGTTTGGTCTAAAAGAACACGAATTACAATCTCTTCGCGAAGTGGCCTTTAAACGTTTCGGGAAAGCCAGTGTATCTTTATTGGCCAAAAAACTGTTGCAGGCGGAGTTGGAAGCAGCCGCCGAACCCGATCCGGTACAACTGCCGCCACCCAAATGTAAAAAGCGCATCACCCTGCGCCTACCTGATAAAGACCGTGCTTATCTTGAGGCGGCAGCGGAGACACGTCGCGGCTCCATCAATGATGTCGTCAGAGATATTATCCAATCCCATATCTCGCATCATCCGATTTTGTCGGCATTTGAAGCCGACGTGCTGTCGCAGTCGAACTACCAATTGGTCATGATAGGCAGAAACCTCAACCAAATCGCCCGCCGTCTGAATGCGGGCGAAAACATATCTTTAAGCAGCCAACAGATTACCGACCTGAAAAAGTTCATTGATGCCCACGTCGGCAATGTAAACCACGTGCTGCAAACCAACCGCCGCAGGAAGCGGGAGTAACCGGAAGGAGTGAGGATGACATTGCACCGAAAAATAGACGATTGGTTTTTGGGTTATAAAACCCGTGCCGTCAAAGCCAAAAAAGACGGCGGGCTGTATTTCGGCAATGGGCGGCGCAGCCATGCCAAGCCGTTGAAGCCCGGTAGCGGTTTGGCCAACTTGCGCGCCGCCGCACTTAAACACCCGGAAGTTATGGTTAAAATTCCCAAGCGGCTCAGTAACAATTCCAAAGGTATGAAAGGTGTCCGCAACCATTTGGATTATGTATCGCGTAATGGCGAAGTGCCGCTGGAAACGCAATCCGGCGAAAAGCTGGTTGGAAAACGTGCAGTCATGGATTTTGCAGACGACTGGCGGAAACTCGGCATTCCCGAAGAAAGCAAACATAAGGAAGCACTCAATATTGTGCTGTCTATGCCCGAAGGCACGCCGCCGGATGCGGTGTTGAATGCCGCCCGCAACTTCGCCGCCGAACAATTTGCCGGGCATCAATATGTGTTCGGCCTGCACCACGACAGCCACGATCCCGACGAGCCGAAGCACCCTCACGTCCACTTGTGCGTGTTGATGCGGGACGAGTTCGGGCAGCGGCTTAACCCGCGCAAAGCCGATCTGTTCGAGTGGCGCGTCCGTTTTGCCGAAAAGTTACGCGAAGAAGGAGTGATGTGCGCGGCCACCAAGCGCATACACCGGGGAAAAGTCCAAAAACCGGAAAACAGCCTGCTGCGTGCCATGCGGCAGCGTGGTGTGTTGTCCAATGTGGCAAGACAACAGGCCGTCGAATTGATAGAAGCCTTGAAAAACAATGACCGCCCCAAGCATCCGTATCTAAAAGAAACCATACAGACGCGCGGCATTGTCCTGGAGCAATACGGCCAAATAGCCAAAGAGCTTTATAAGATGGGCAATAAAACCGAAGCCCGCATCATCAGCCAACTGGCAAAAGAAGTGGCCGGGCAATCGTTTAATACCCTGGCGCAGAATCAATACGACAGTATCCACAATAAGCGCCCCGATCTTGAAAAATTGCAATCTCAGGCAATGGTATTCCGCGACAAGCAAGATAAGGATATTCAGCGTTAAACTAAAATAAAATCAAGATATTGATTTAATTAAATTTATTATTATTATGATATTTAATATAACTTCTATTATGTTTAGAAAAGAAGGTTTTTTGATGCAGTCAGAACTTTGAGTACAGAAACAGAATCAAATCTTTTCTAGTATTAATTTGTTACTTAGTATTTAGTTCGGAGGGTGCAATGCAAAAGTCTTTATTAAGTTTTATTGTAACTACATCTGTGGTTCTGTTTCCTCAAACTGTATCTGCCAAAGTGTTTACTGACAAAGCTCAATGTTATATTCAAATACACGATAAAAGTTTGGATCCTTCTAAGACACCTACAAAAACTTTTGGTACTGCAACTTCCAAAGTATCACAAAACGATGCTTGTAAAGAAGCCAAAAGGGTTGCAACACAAAAAGCACCTCGTGGCACTTATCCTAGACACTGTTTTTGCGACAGCGAAAAAAATGGTAGAAAGTGAAAACGATATTTTGAAACAATAAAACCAGTCAGGAAAAAGTATTAATATTTAGGAGATGGAAATGTTCTATGAAATCAAAACATTCACCCTACCGGTGATTGAAATTGATGATGATGTTTTAGTTTTTCGTGTAGAAATTACACAAAAGGATAACCAATACTTTGGACAACTGTTGAGACGGGAAATTTATCGACTCAAACCTACTTACGCACCGGAGGAAGTTGTTGCAGATGAAGAAATTTATGTACTGGATTACCATACAATTCCCCCGTTTGAGCAGCAGGTATTTAATAGCATAGATGACTGTTTAAATTATGCTCATAGTTATTTACAGGATTTTTTTAATCAAAAAAGTCATAAGTGATATAACTTGTAATATTCCCAAAACACCGCTCAGCGGTGTTTTTTTATGGATATTAAAAGGACGAAAATGAAGCATCACAACCAATCCATTCTTCATATTGGCGACTGCCGCCTTGTACTCCCCCGGTTGGCCCGGCAAGGCGTGAAAGTTCAAACCTGCATTACCTCACCGCCGTATTACGGTTTGCGCGATTACGGCTGTAACGGACAAATCGGCTTGGAGCCGACCGTGAATGAGTATGTCGGCAATTTGGTAGAAGTGTTCCGTATGGTGCGTGATGTATTGGCCGATGACGGAACCTTATGGCTCAACCTCGGCGACAGTTATGCAGGCAGCGGCAAAGGCCGCAATGCCGACGGCAGCCCGTTTAGCGGATATCAAGATTCATTTCAGACGAGAACCCAACTGACAGGCCGTCTGAAAAGCACACCGCTATCAGACGGTCTCAAAGCCAAAGACCTGATCGGCATTCCGTGGCGCGTCGCCCTGGCTTTGCAGGCAGACGGCTGGTATTTGCGCCAAGATATTATTTGGCACAAAACCAACCCGATGCCCGAATCCGTCACCGACCGCTGCGTCCGCTCACACGAATATCTCTTCTTGTTATCCAAAAACAATCGTTACTACTTCGATCATGAAGCCATCCGGGAGCCTTCGGACAGTTACGAACGCCCCGGCGCAAACCGACAAAATGATTTCTGCCGGACGAAAGGCAAATACACGGCAATGCCGAATCCCGGCCAGCGTGCAACCCAACACCGCAGTAACCGCGAGCACACACCTGTACGAAGACCTTGATTCCGCTTTACGGGATTTTTGTGCCTATGAGCATTTGGGCGCACGTCTCTATTTAATCAATGATGCGGGCGAAAAGGAATATTGGTTTTGGGATTTTTGGCATCGGTACGGCTGTTTTCAGACGGCCTGTTTTGATGCCGACGGCCTTTTCCCGTCCGATTATCAGAAAGTGAATTGCGAGAGGGTTTTGCAAAGGTCTCGGCCTGTTTGGGTAGATAACATCCGACGGCAATGCGAGGCTGCCGGAACCGCGTTTTTCTTCAAACAATGGGGCGGGGAGCAGACGGCATAAAGCGCAGTAAGCGTGCCAATGGATGTTTGCTCAATGGGGAACTTCAACAGGGGTTTCCTAAATTATTATTCAGCAATTAAGTAAACTAGAAATCAAAAAGGAATCTGATATGAAAAACAAATTACATCAATACCCCACAAATTATATTTTTGATTCAACACTGGGGCGAGATGAAATAACCCCACAGTGGGTAGCCAAACTTAATCAATTGACTACATATCTTGATAAATATCTGAACGGGATTGATAAAATCCATTGGGACTTTTACCGTTATAAAGATGGTTGTTTTTCTGCGGTGGACATGCACGGATTAAACGGAGAAACCTTTTCTCTGACGCTGACGGTAGGAAGAGAGAATGTTTGGCCCTCTAAGCTTTTTGAGGGATTAAAAAAAGCAGAGGATGCAGATATTCAAATGCTGGATACAGTCGATATTCATAAGTTGGTCACTTTCATCCTTCATCAGTACGAGCTGGATACTTGTATATCTGAAAACAATCAATTATGTTTTTTTAGGCGTACCAATTAATCTAAAAAAATTCAAATCAGAGATAGTTATTTGTATTTCCTTCCAACCGGAATCAAATTTATACTCAGTAACGATGTTAGGCTTTGGTATAAAATACGCTGTCAAACTTTCAAATTTCTCATAATTGTTCAATATATCAAGCAGAGCATTACGATGGCGGTATTCGCGTATTTGCTCTGGCGATATATAAATAGTGACTGCTAGCTCATTTATTTTCGCCCAGAACTTAACTCTAAAACCTGTTCCATATTTTTTTATTCCATTATTGTTGGAAAGCTGGCCAAATAATATGCAGTCATACTCATGTTCTTCATTGTCCAGTATTAATGCATATTTGATTAACCGAAAATACTTATAGAAATTGGTATCTCCTAAGCCTGTTACGTGCAATGGGATTTCTTTTAAGTCATTTAAATTTGGCAGTACTTTTGCAAGTTCATAGTGATATTGGCAAATTTTTTGAAAGGAATGAGTTGTTCTTCCATGGCTGCCCGTATGTATTTTGTCTTGGGACTGGGAGGAGGGATTGACTGTATTTGAACCTAAAACAGTTACTGGACTGCTTTCTGTACGAACCCCGGTATCAGGTTCATAAGGTGTGTATGTTGTAATCCAGTCAGAAACTGTATTGTAAGTTTGTTGCCGGATTACAGCTAAACGTTCTGTTTCACCCGGGTGTGGAGATGGGTGGCTCAGGTAATTATGCATGATTACCCATTCACAATCGGGATGATGTTTATATTCGTGATTTTCTCGGAAATGCATTGCATTTTGCTGTTGAGAGATAGGTTTATCGTAGTTTACCCCTATTATTTTCACACCCTTTTCCCTGCATCTAGGGTCAGAGCAAAGAAACTCAAATCTTTTATAAGGTGCTCCTCCTCTCATAGATTCTTCATGAGCACGGTCAATGTCTACTACATCTCCCAATTCAACGCAGTATGCTTCTGTAATTTTAACTTTCCTCATGCGTCAACCTCATTATTGTTTCTAAAGGATAATTGATAAATAACTTTTAAATACTCAATAAAGAAATACTTCATATACCCTATTCTAATTTTCCTTTTAAATATTCTGTTATCTGATCATAGTTTCGTACTACTCTAAAATTTGGGGAAGCCATCAACAAAGCCTGTTGAGAAGGATTAAACAAAAAGCCATCATCTGCGTAGTCAAGCATAGTGAAATCATTAAAAGTATCGCCTATCGCAATAGAATAAGCATTCCGCTTCTCTTTTAATATTTGTTCCAAGACTTCATATTTCCCTTTCTCTCGCATATAAATCGCGTCAGTAATATATCCTGATTCATCACATGTGAAATGGTTAGGATAAATATTACATACTTCCAAATTTTTAACACTATCCCCAATAATTTCCAAAAAGGCGTCAGTAACAATATAAATGTCAAAATGCATTTTTTGTAAGGATTTTACAAAGTCCAAGGCACCATCTAGTAGCTTAATTTGTTTGGATAACGTGGATAGATGTTGCAATTGAACATTGTTTTTTTTCAGTATTTTGATTCTTTCACTAACCAATTTTTTAAAATCAGGTTCTTCTCTAGTAGTTTTGCCCAACTCCGGCAATCCAAGCTTGTGTGCATAAATTTCCCAAATTTCGGGATACAGTACCCCTTCCAAGTCTAAAAAAGCAAAACGTTCCATAATATTTTCTCCTTGTTTAATTTCGCTCAAAACGGAATTGATGAAAATATCAGCATTCCACCCAGCAAAATTAAAATTGCTCCGATAAAACGGTTAACATATTTCTGTTTTTGCAATAATCTATTTCTAATTAATGGGCTGGATAACACCTCCGCTACAAATACAAACCAAATTAGATGTGCAATAGACATAAATGCCCCATACCCTAATTGGATGTAAATAGAAGTGGTTGGTTTTACTATTTGAGTAAATGTACTCAATACAAATAGAGTTGTTTTGGGATTTAAAGCATTTGTTACAAAACCATTTTTAAATGCTTCAATATCACTAAGTGTCTTTGATGAGGCATTTAAATCCACGGTTACGTTGTGATGATTAAATGTTTTAAATCCGATATAAACTAAATAAGTTGCGCCCAATATCTTTATAAAATGAAACAATGTAGGAAATTTGAGCAACAATATGCTGACACCTAGCAGTGTGTAACCTATATGGATCCAAACGGCAGAAGCTATACCTAAAGATGTCAATACTCCTGCTCTCCTGCCATGCAGATAACTGTTTCTAGTGACCATGGCGAAGTCCCCACCGGGACTGATAACCGCAAGTATGGTAATTAAGGCTACGGCTATGAGTTCTTGCATGACTTAATCCGTTTCTTTAAAGGTGATAACTAATATATCTCGATATGCTTCGCCTTCAATTGCTGAATGTTTGTAAACAGGAGATACACTGTGGAATACTTTTGTATCATCTACAATAGCGATATCCAAAGTATCCATTAAGGTAAATTGTGCTAATGGTTGTTTATCTAAATCGTAAATTGTCGTTTCTTCACCTTGAACGTTATTTCTTTTAACCATAGCCATTAAAACGTATGCAACGCCATCACGATGGATACCTTCGGGCGTGGGTAATCCGATAACACCTTCTTTAGCTTTTATACGGAACTGATGAACCTCAATAAAATAGTTTGTAGGTTTAAGCCCTGAAAATAGTAGGTAGGCAAATTTCATCAATCCCTCAAACACCTCATTTTTTAACACTTGTTCAGGGATTTCTTTAAAGTATCTAGCTACACCTCCATTTAGCTCATTGTAATATTTTGTTTGGAAATGTGGCTGGTACGGTAATAGGCACACCGAATTGTCGGATACCGACGAAGCGAAAACCGCATGTGTTCTTTCACGATATTTACCTCCATCAGCCATGAAAGTGTCTTCTTCTAAATTGAACCAAGTGTTGATAAATTCATTTATTGATTCTTTAGAAGGATAATGCAGTAGAATCTCTCCGATAATCTGTCTTGCTTGTTCTGAAGGAATGTGTGAGAAATAGTTACTTTTAACTTGCTCTTTGATAGTTTCAATAGATGAAGAGTTCGATTTAATATTTTGATATATCATAATAATTCCTCGCTTTGAAATTGTATGAGCCATTATGTGCGAAGAATTTTGCGCCAAAATTTAAACTAAAAAAATCGAATTATTATCTTTTCATGTGTGAGATTATGGAAAATATTAGACGATTACCACTTAATGCACTTAAGTTTTTTTATTTCGTTGGAAAATATGGAAGTCTAGTTGCCGCTTCGCAGCAACTTCATGTAACACATGGTGCAGTAAGCAAGCAATTGAAGCTTCTAGAAGAGCACCTGAATGAAACATTATTTATTAAGCAAGGCCGCAATCTCCGACTTTCTTCTGCAGGATTAATATTGTATGAATCCTGCCAGTACATTTTTTCAGAACTCCAAAGCACATTAACTAAATTAGATCATGGTAAAGATAAAGATTTGGTGGTTTCGTGCGAACCTACTTTGGCGATGAGATGGTTAATTCCTAGAATTACTCGCTTCCCAAAGGATTTCGGCTTTAATGTGGTAATTTTAGCTGCTGGAGGGAACGTAGATTTTCATCATCAAAAGATTGATGTAGCTATACGGCGAAATGACTTTTCATGGCCCAAAACAATTTATTCTGAATTGTTGTGTAATGAAAGAATGGGGCCGGTACATATCCCTTCACTTTCTACGGATGCAAAAAAGTTGCATACATACACACGCCCTCATGCATGGAAAGATTGGGAGAAATGTCATAGAAATAAATTTTCATGTAAAGAAAATATGTTTTTTGAACACTTTTATCTATCCATTCAAGCTGCAATCGCAGGACTGGGGATCGCTATGGCTTCTGAGCTGATGGTTGAAGACGAAATAAAGCAAGGGATATTAATCGCACCTTATGATTTCAGGGAGGATGGATCTAGATATTATTTGCTATCAGAGATAGCTTTTGAAACTGATTATCGCAGAATTAAATTTTTATCTTGGTTGCGAGAACAAATGAATGATTTTATTGGGGAGTAGCATACATTAATCATAAATAAGAAAAAAATGATGATAATTCCCGCAGGAGGGGGCAAGTCGGGCTTGGGCTTGCCGGTTGCGTAGGTTGCCGCAGGTGCCGGAGCGGTCGGCATGGTCAAGTCCGGCTTGGGGGCGTGGGGACGTTTCGGGCGGAGGTACGGAGCCGGGAACGGGGCTGCTGCGGGCTGGATTTTGACAAACGGGCTTCCCACCTGCCATATTCAGGCCGTCTGAATCCGTCTCTTTCAGACGGCCTGCTATATCAAAAATTAAAGATTACTTGCTCGATTGTCCACCAAGTTTTAGGGTATGCTTCCCTAAATTCGTCAATTTCCCATAGATTTTCTTCATCATCAATTCCTGTATCATAGATAAATTTTCCGTCTGAACCTATAAAATGTGTTGCTCTTATACAACCATTTCTTATACTGGCCTCCACATTGGCGACATTTTCCAGCATCAGCAGATTAGTTAAGGCTACTGTGTCTAGCCTTGTATTAGGTGGAATATCTCCTTTCAGGCAGTCTGAAAACAACTTGTCATACGTTGTGCGGGGTAACAATGCAAACGTGTCCGTCATAGTTCCGACACCGAAATCCTCACATGTTTGAGCCAGTAAGTCGTAAGTAAAATCGGAACTGCCTTTTAAGGCCGAAGCAAAAATTTCTATACAATCGTCCGCGGTCAAACCATCATTCAAGCCGTCCATATCACGCCACATCGTCATAAATACTTCCCGCATCTGCTTCGGGTGAAGTTCTGATATTTGAGTGAGAATGTGGTCAACATTGTTTACTTGCATTGTTCCGCCTCCATAACTTCTTCAACGTTTTGAATCCCTTTCGCTGCAATCTCTTTTTCAAACCATGCAGCGGGGTTTACATAAAAATCAGACGGAAAATCCAACTCAACATTAAAATCAATATTGGTATTCCGCCAAAACCAATGGGCGGCAATATCGAGTGCACCGTAAAAACAGATTTCAAAACAGCATCCCATCAGCGCATATTCAAACGAGCCGCTAATACTCCGTATAGAAGCCTCCATATAGACTTTGACCATTTTTCGGCTTTCGCCCGCCGCTAATAGCATTCGGTGCAGACGGCAATAAAGGTCTATATCAAAAGTTACGGTTAAGTCCCGATAATATTCGCTCAAACAGTCCAACTCTTCATCCGTGCAGCCGATATAGTCAAGCTCGCTATCCAATTCGGCCACCATCAGGCGGCTGCCGTCATTTCTGTATTCAAACCGATATTTCATTTCTATTTCCTTTTTTAAACGGTCAAAATAAAACAAGCTGTTCCTCAAGCGTAAACATGCGCTGCGGAATTACCGTAATCGGATTTTCTTTACTTTCTGCTGCTTCTTTCTTGTCGGCGGATATTCTGTCCGCCATTGCCTGTCCAAAGCCGCCGAGTATCCAATCGGCAGTACACCAAGCCGCCCAAAATTCGTTCGTCAAACTGTTGCCATGCACGATTTTGGCGGGGATACGGTAAAGCTGGCATTGGATAAAACACATCCAAACGCACAAGGCATCAATATCAATTCCGATAGCGGCCATGTGCTGTGCAGGTGTGTAGCCAAGTGAACAGACGTTTTCGGCGAAAGCAATCACGTTCGCCCCACTTCCGCAGGTAGGCTCTAAAACGCTTACAAATGGCTCGGTTTTCAGCTTTTCGGCCAAATCCTGATTAACAATGGCCGCCATCAGTTTACTGATGTTGTAGGGCGTAAAATATTGCCCGCTGTTTGGGTTGCCCAAACCTAAATCCATATACAGGCAGCCTAAAATATCGGCAAATAAGCCCTGTTCTCTGTGGCTATGGGTTTCAACAATCAATAAGCCCAGTATTTCTGCAAACCGCTTAAAATCACTTTCCGAATACTGTTTGCGGATTTCGTGGTAACGGTTTTCCCGTTGCCCCCATCTATCGTCAAATGCGTATTGGTTAATCAATACAATGGCGGCCACTTCGACAAAATCCCTAAATAAATCTGCAACCCGATAGGCAGCACCGAACGACTGAAACAATCTGACAATCTCTTTATTGATGTCGGCCATACCGTTTAATCTCCGTTGTGTCGTTCAGACGGCCTCAACAGGCCGTCTGAAACATGGTTAACGATTACCACCAACTGTCATAAAAGACTGCCAAGCCGTTTGCTATGGCTTCGCGGGCGGCTGCAATAAATTTCTTGGTCTCTTCTATGTCTTCGGGGTACACCTCTTCTCCGCCGAAGAAAAAGCCCGGCGTATATTCCAATTCGTTGTTGTCCAACGCCTGCTCCAACCGTACCAAGTCCGCTAACTCCAGCCTTACCGTGCGGCAGTTAAACACCTCGTCTTGCCCGCCTTTTTCTCTGTAAAGCTCTTCCATCCAACCATGCAGATGATTGAATTTGCGCCAATAGGCAATATCGGTTAGCTGCGCCTGCTCGCGCTCTTCATCAGTTTTTGGCATCACATCGGTTTGTCGGTCGCCCGCAAACTCGGCACGCATGGTGTAGCCGTACATGTCCAATCCCATAGTCATTCCTTTCATGTGAAATAATTAACAATAATTACAACCATCGGGGGCGGTCGCCGCCGTGTTGTGATGTCGTTAAAAATTTCAAAGCGCAAAAAGTCCAGACTGGCTTTGTGCGGCTTTCATCTTTGTCCGGTGCGCCCTTAGCGGCGTGGTGGAAAAGGTGGAAGACGTGCAAAGACACTCGTCTTGGTCTGGACTTTTTGCGCTTTGAAATTTAGACATCTAGAGACAACACGGCGGCGACCGCCCCCGATGGTTGTTTTATGGGACAGCCGCTTGCGGCGTTTCCGCCTTTTGGCGGAATTTTTAAAAACGCTTTGGGGCGTTTTTTGGCACTCGTTGCCTATCCTGCGTCTAGTTTGAAAATAGGTTTATTTAGGAAGTTTCGCGTTTTTAGCAGGGGTGAGGTACGCGCGGACATAGATAATTACGTTTGTTTAGTTAGTATTGATTTAGTATTAATATGATTTTATTTTGATTAATTTTGTTTTATTTTGTATTTTATCAATATTAATTTAGTTTTTATTTTTTGTTTTCTTTGTACATTTCTGTCAATTTTTCTGTACAATTGGTATTGTTGAGTTTTTATTTTGTATTTATTTTGTTGAGGTTACGCAGTGAGCGATTTGGACGATTTCATCAAAGAACACAATCTGAAACCTGAAAAAAACAAAAAATCTGTATTGGCACCGTACCAACACGAGATTTTCAAGATGAAGGAAATGGGATTTACAGAAAAGATCATCCTGCAATTCTTGAAAGAGAAAAAAGGTATTTCAGTTAGTCAGCAAACTTTAAACTGGTTTATTCGCAGTCGGAAAAATGATACGAAGCCAGTTTCTAGCGCTCAAAAGACGCCCGTTAAGCCTGTTCAAGTGGAAACCGACAAACTGGTTATTCATAAGCCGCATACAAATCAGGTTGAACATGGTTCCCCAAGAAAATTCGAGTGGGGAGAGACCCCTTCTGATGCGGAACTGTTCGGATCTTCTGATGAAGAACAGCCCCAAGATGATAAAAACAAATAGCTCTGTAAATTTATTTAGAGATTTTCTGTAACCGACCCTAAAAAATTTTTCACAAAAAAGCCGTCTGATTTTTTTCAGACGGCCTCTTCAAAAAAACTTGTGCCTAACGTCCATAGTGAAAGCGACAAGCATAAACTGTTACCGTATCTTCTTCTACGGAGTAAACCAGTCTGTGTTCCCGATCTATCCTACGCGACCACAAACCTGATTTCTGATGCCTGAGTGGCTCCGGCTTACCGATGCCTTTAGGGTGGTTGATTTTAATATCTTCCAACAGAACTTTAATCCGTTCCACCTTCCTTCCATCATGCTTTACCCAGTAGGCTAAGTCCTCTGCTGCATCTGCGGTAAAGCGGTGTTTCATAATTCGACATCCACAAACTCGCCACGCTCGGCTTGAGCCAAAGAATGCTCCAAACGGGCAGCATTGGTCGGGTTGCCAAACAGATAAAGCGTTTCCATAATTGAGTTGTACTCTTCTTCCGACATCAAAACACAATTGCCACCGTTGCGGCGGGTAATATGTGTAACGACATGATCATCACACACTTTGGTCATGATGTTGGCCAAGTCTTCTCGAGCAGCGGTGTAACTGACTACATTGTCCATTTTTCATCTCCAAATTTAAGCATGATTTTATTGTACAGGTTATATGTACATATATCAATTCTACTAAGAAAAAGCCGCCCGAAACCTTTCAAGCGGCTTTTCCATCACAAAATAACCTTATTTCAACAACAACGCCGGCCTACCCAGTCTGTTTAAGATGCCAACCGCTTTTTTATCAAAAGTGGCAAATTTTTCCGCACCCAACCTGCTGCCAAGATATTCATTCACCCCATCAGCAAAATCGCCACCGTTTTCCATTACAGACAGTCCTGCTTCAACTTCATCTTCCTGCACGACTAAATTCGGCACTGAGCCGATAAAGTTTCTGAGCTGGGCTACTACCGTTTCTGACGGTATTTTATAAGCCCTAAGCAAAACCCACACCGTTTCCATCCATACTGAGGTCGGAATTACAATCTCATCATTAGCCTCAAATAAACGGATAGCCGTCTCCTGCTGGTTTTTATCGTCACCGATAAACAATCTGACCAATACATTCGTATCAACAGCCAAACTGCTCATATGTTTTTCTCCAATCCTGCAATTCCTGATTCAGCGGCAGCGTCCGCAATAGCCTCATTTATTTCTTCAACGCTTAAGTGCACACCGGCAACATTTTCCATACAACCGGCAAAATCACGGGCAGATTTTAATCGGTTTTGTTTTGCCCTGATTCTGAGTTCTCCACCAGGCAGTTTTAATACCTCTAACTCGTCACCAGTACCGATGCCTAGGTGCTGTAAATACTCTTTCTTAAACGTTACTTGATTTTTCGCAGTAATTTTCAAAGTCGTCGCCATAACTGCTCCTTTTCATTTTCATTCTAAAGTAAGGCTTATTATACCTTACTTTTAGTCTAAGTCTTATCGAATTTATTCACAAATACACATGCAATCCTTATTCAATTAATTGTAGTAAAAGGACTTTTTTGTTATAAAAAGGCCGTCTGAATTTTTCCCAGACGGCCCCAATCATCATTTTTCAATCAAGTTCCAAAATAGCCTCAATGCGGGATAAAACATCTTGCACCACATAATCGGGAACCTTCTCTTTCAATGCTGCTTTTCGTGCCTTCCAATCCAGTGATTTGAGCTGGTGGCAATGAATATTACCTTGAGTATGGGTTCCGGCTCCGAGCAGGCTGGAAAGCATTCCCCTAGCGGCTTCGGCTTTGCCTTGTGAAATGGGACAGGCAAAAACCAGTCCCATCGCTTTGTTAAATGCTTTGGCCGATACCACCAAAGCAAAATGATCTCCCTGCATTTCCTTTCCTGATGCCGGGTCAAATCGAAGATGGATAATATCGCCTTTTTCCGGGATATACGTCATTCGGCAATCTCCCTGCCTACATCCGGCATTTCTTCCCACCCTTCAGCACGAGGGGCATCACCTTGCATCTCTGATAGCAATTCCGACAGCTTATATCGTGGTCGTTTCACTGCCTTAATCACGATCGTTTGCCCTCTGACTTCGGTTTGCAGTTCATCGCCAATTTGCAAACCGAGCTGGCTGATAATCTCTTTGGGAAAGCGTACTGCCGCGCTGTTTCCCCATTTCTGTAACTTCATACTGATACTCCCATTGACGTGTATCTACATTGTAGATACTTTGGATTTGGGTGTCAAAAATATGCCTTCCAAAACCAACTTATCCACAAAAAACGTGCATATTCTTCCCGTTAAATGACTTAAACGTTTATTTCCAAATTAAAAAATAATTTGCACAAAAAATCATCAGGCCGAATGGCCTTATTAATATCTGTAAGTGGTCTCTGATGTGATCTCTGTATAGATATTGTCCTCAGCGTACAAAGAACTTTGTCTAATATGTACAGTGTACTTTGTTCAATATGTACAAAGACATGATTTTATTAGATAAATTTTGGAAATAGAAAAGGCCGTCTGAAAACGGACACCAACGGTTTCAGACGGCATCAATACCCGAATTTACGAAAATAGCATAAAAAAAACGGCCAATGCAGTGCATCGACCGTATCAAAATGCCTTTGAATCGCTCAAAAGCAGGGTGAAAACCATTTATTTAGGACATTTAGGTAATAGTAAGACACGGTACACCATCAGGTCTTATTTGCCTGATTTCATACCGCCTTTGCCTAAATATTTCTGTATCGCCTGATAATCTGCCGAATTTTCCGGCGGTGGTTTGTCCGGCTTCCGCTTCGCCTGTTCATCGCGCTGCCGCTCTTTTGCAGCCGCTTCATATTCCCGCCGCGTGCGTTCTTCTTGTGCTTTCAGGTCGCTTTCAGACGGCCTGCCGGTTTGTTTTTGGTTGGGCGGGAAAAAGCCCAGCCAGCCTTTGAGAATGGCCATCTCCATAATCGGGCGAAGATCGAGATTTTGATTGTGGAGTGCCGCCAGTTGCTTGATGGCGGCTTTCTTTGCACCCGTACCCGCTTTTTTTCCTGCCTCTGCACGCATATCCAAATACTTATGCCACAAATCGAGCGGAATAAACATCGGCAGGCGGTAGTTATCACGGTCGTAGTTGTAGCGGCTATTCTTTTCGGGAACGGGAATGCCCCGCAATTCGCAGATTCTGGCCAACAGCACCTCGCGGTTGATATACCAGTGCATCTTACCGTGTACACCACCGCGCCGATATTGCACCAAGCCGAGCTTAAGTAGAATGCGGCGAACTTTTTCATAACCACGGCGGGTAAGCCCAAGTTCTTGCTTGAGGTTTACAGCGGTTTTATACACCCATCCTTGTTTCTTAGGCTCTTTGTCCGCTACTTCGCTCCACCAAAATAAATTAGACAAAAATGAGGCCGTCTGAAAATCGTGCGCACAAACCGGCATAAATTCGTCGAATACTTGCACGAATTTATTGGTTAGGTGTGGGCGCAGGTCTGAAATAAGCATGGAAAGCCACTCTCGTTTACGGCTTTTTTGCTTTTAAGACTTCTTGTACTTGATATAAACGGGGATTTATTTTTAGTTTACCGCCCGTCATCCTTTGAATGCGGTATGCCTGTTTTTCGGGGACTATCTCTTTCCACTGAGTAACTGCTGAAGGGCTAATACCTAACGCCCTTGCTACCGCGATTTTAGTTCCATAAAAGTCGATAACATCTTTCGTAAGCATCATTGAACTTTCTTTTTTTAAGTTTGCTTAAATTATATGTATAAAGAACACTTAAATCAACATCAGTTAAGATAACTTAAACCTTGAAAAATTGAGAGTTGGATTTGATTGTGCAGATGAAAACTATCGGTGAGCGAATTCGTAAACTTAGAAAAGATATGAATTTGACCCAACAAGATTTGGCGAAAAAATTGAAGGATGTATCCCACGTTGCTATCTCACAGTGGGAATCAAATACAACCAAGCCTAATGCTGAAAATTTATATGAGTTGTCAGCTTTATTTGGTTGTGATTTTGGTTGGCTTTTAAAAGGCGGTGAAGGAGAGACTACAAACGCAAAACTAATCTCAAGCATTACCGCCACACAAATTCCTCTTTTGAGCTACGATGACATTAGAAATCTTGATGTTGCAACTCCTTTTATACCAATAACAGGAGACTTCATCATGAGCGAACTGAAAAATTCAGAATCAACATTCGCTTTTACTTTAAAAGGCGATTCAATGGCTAACGAGTTTTTAGAAGGAGATACTATTTTCATTGATATTGCTGTGAAACCCGAGCCTGGCGAGTTTGTATTAGCACGAGTTGGAGATGATGTATTGTTCAGAAAATATAAAATTGACAATATTGGGCAGTTCAGTCTTCAGCCATTAAATCTTGACTACCCAACTATCTCTTCAAATGAAGCAGAAATTCAGATCATCGGAATATTAGTTGAGCATAGAATTTATCGAAGAAAAAGATGAATTTAACTTCAATTAGATTCCATGTTCATCTAAATTCTGTAATTTCAATGACTTAAAATCACTTTTTATCATATTCATAAATATTGATTCTTTTATAGCCGTCTAAATCACTTTAGACGGCTTATTTATTTATCAAATTTCCTTTTTTTTCAGACAGATATGTTTATAATTTAAGTATTCTTAAAATAATTCTTGCGATTAAATTTAAGTTATCTTAAAATTAAGTCAACGGGTAATACCGAATAGTTCTTTAACAACTCGAAATCGTAGCAACCGGCCTTCGGAGCCGTGCCGTTCCTTATTTGAAAACCAATGCAGGCTTCACTCAGGAACAACGCGGCAGGCGTAGAAAAGGCTTCGAGCCTTTGGGTAAATCTAACAAACGGTTGCAGGTGACATTCAACCGCCTAAAAAAAGAAAAGCCGCGCATCCGGGTAGCGCAATGGCGTCCGGTAACAGGCGGCTGTTGAACGTATTTAACAATCGGGGCGTATCCCCGATGCGGAGCGATAATCTACGGACAAGCTCCAAACTACATACTGATTTTTTGAGGCTGCCTCTTGACGGGCAGATTCAGGGCTTTACGCCTTTTAGTGTGCCGAAGACGCACACTCTTTAGAAGACGGTCTTGCACACCGTCTTACGGTCTGTACCCAGACCCAAGCCCGTTTGAAAAAGCGGGCTTCCGTATGGGTACTTCTATTGTACACCGTTTATGGAAAGAAAGTAACTAAGGTTATTTTATGTATTTTAAGTAGTTTCAGCAGGCCGTCTGAAAGATGATTTTCAGACGGCCTCACCATAACGGTGGTTGGGGCTGAATCCCGTTCGGCAGGGAGGATGCAGCAAGCGGCTCGGGTGTGGCCTCCGTTATGTTTTTTCGCACACCATAGTTCGCCTTGGCAAAGCGTTAACGCATCAATCAGAGCCTTTGAGAGTTCGACCTGCTCCGGCCGAAAGGGGGTGGGAAGACGCTTACAGACCTCGCGATACCGGTTCGGGCGGGTGAAAGGCTCGCTTTTTTGCATTTATAAGGAGCTGTCGATGTTTCACGATTGGGTTTATTTTTCATCGTATGTTGTTGCCCTTGTTCTTTTTCTTATTTTTAACTCTTATATCGACGACCGTTTGGCCGGTGAGTCTAGACTTGTCGCCACTACCGTATTTCTTACCATTATTTCCCTCGTTATTTTTGCTCTGCACGAATGGCATGATGAAAAAGAGTGGGAGGTTTTTCGGCAAAGAAACCGTTGTGAGGTCATGGACAAAAAAATCGACTTTCCGCTCAACGGAGAATATGGCAAAACTGCTTACCTGTGCAGCAATAATTTTGTTTATTGGCGTTAAGTTATACGATTAAAACCTCTTCTTCTATTATGGGAATCGAGCAGCTTGATTTATAAGGAAATGAGACGCTTTTGAATTTCAAACGAAGCCAACGGTCTCTATTGGTTTTGGACACGGTAAACCAAAAAAGGCAGGATTCGTCATCTGAAGACGACTTGGGGTTTATCCAATAACCTAAGTTTTCTTTCTTCTTCGGCAGAAGATTGACGGGGATTCTCGGACTGTAAATTCCTTGCCCGTAGTCAATAATCGTACATTTTTCCATACAGGCTGTTTTTACACTGTAAAAATGATAACCGTGCTTGAGCCTTTCCATTTCTATAACGATTATGTCTTCATGAAAACCTTTTGTTACCGAAACAATTCTTATGCTTGGCTTTACTCTGTGCCGGTAGTTGATAAAACTTAAAACGATTGCAGACAGCGACAGAATCAAGCTGATCCATTCAATGTTCATGGGCGTTTCCTGTTTTGTGTAAAGAGAAGACGTGGAAATCCAATCTTAACACGGACATTGAAACGCCCGCCTTACAACAAAGGCCGTCTGAAACCATGATTTTCGGACGGCCTTTTTTTTATCCACCAACTTTTTACATAAAAGGAGAACGACTATGTTCAATATACACATCAGTAAGCCTGTGCCGGTATCGGTAATCGGCACTTATGATTCGCTCGAGGCTGCGTCAAAGCAGGTTGATCTGTTTATGCGGGGAAACGATCCCGACGCTTGCGCCAACATTGTGCCGTCCGAAAAAGGAATCGGCTACACAGTCCAGGCTGTGAAATGGCAATAAAAAACCGCTTTGTTTCCAAAGCGGCCTGTTTAATTTAAAAGGGATAAAACCATAGGGGTATGGCGATTATCCTTTTCTTGCGGAGACATGTCAATGAAGAAAATTTTTGCAGTTTCGGCGGCGGTTGCCGCTTTTGTTTCATTCCCTGCTCAGGCATCCGATGTATTGACGGGTGATACCCGTTTGGCCTGCGAAGCTGTTTTGTGTTTATCCAGCGGAGACAGGCCGTCTGAATGTGCGCCGTCTATCAAGCGGTATTTCTCTATCAAACATAAACGCTTGCACAAAACTTTGCAGGCGCGTAAGGATTTCTTAAATCTTTGTCCGTCGAGCCATGAAGGTCAGATGCCTGATTTGGTAAACGCATTGGTCAACGGTGCCGGCCGTTGTGATGCGAACGAATTGAATCGGGTAATGAGATCAACCTATACCGTCCAAAAATATGTACCGCACGGTAAAGGTGGGAGAGACGGTTGGTATGACACGGTACACATACCATACGTCAAAAATTCAAAACCCAGTTACTGCCGGGCATATTTTGACCACGAATGGACGACTACCGGCGATAAAGTCAAATATGTCGGCACTGAAAAAGACGGCGGTCGTTGGGTAGATGTGAAATAGTTCACTCGGCTCCGGTTTCATTCCTCCATCCAACCCTACCGGAGCAACTTCAACCGGCGGAGTTAGCATTCTCCGCCGGTCTTTTTACAGACTAAAGCGCGCCTGATTTAAGGTGTTTTTTAATGTGTAAAAAGATTGGCCGACTGGCCGTTTGAAAAAGGAAATAAAATGAAAGAAGTACATTTAATTGTTCAGGGTAAGGGTGGTGTGGGCAAATCTTTGACGGCAGCCATGCTCGCGCAGTATTTAAAAACGGCAGCTAATGAAGAAATCCCTGTTTACTGTTTTGATACAGACCCTGTGAATCAAACATTCAGTCGTTTCGCGGCTTTAGATACTGAAGTTGTGAAAATAATGACTGAAGACAACATCATCGACACCCGTCGTTTCGACAGCTTGATCGAGAAGATGATTGAGGCTGATGGCATGGCTGTAGTGGATAACGGAGCGGCAACTTTTGTACCTTTGATGTCATATATGGCCGAGAATCATGTGGACGAACTTTTGAAAGAGAGTGGTGTTCGCATGATTTTGCATGTGCCTATAATGGGCGGACAGGCACTTAGAGACTGTATTTTTGGGCTTCAGCAAACATTGGGTGCTATTGATGCTGAAGTGGTGGTTTGGTCAAACGAATTTAACGGAGATGTCAAATCACCGGATGGAAAAAACTTTACCGATCTGCCTGTCTATAAAGACAACAAAAACAAAATTATAGGCATCGTTTCCCTTCCACGACGCAATCCCGACACATTTGGTAAAGATATACAAGCTATGACAGCTGCGAACCTTACTTTCAACGAAGCTGACACATCGCCTGACTTCGGTATTATGACCCGCCAACGTTTGCGTACTGTAAAACGCGACTTATATGCTCAATTGCAAACGTTACCAATATGGGTAAATCAGCAAAACGGTGCGACCGATGAGTAGTAAAACTGACCACATCATATCTGAAGTATTCCGCCTTACAGGTCTTCGTATTTCCAAAGATGATCCGGTAATGGCGGTTCTTCTTATGCAACAGCAGATGTTTGATGAATCTTTTGCACAGCTTTCATCTCATCAGGAGCAATACGCCGAAGCTATTGCCACCCATGCCGAAAACATCACGGCAGCCGCCGCAAAACTTGAAACCTACCGCGAGCAGCTTTTGGTTGAGCTGGCACAGCAAGCCAACAGTAGGATAGAAGAAACTGAAGATCGTGTTTATGCCTCGGTTTCTGAACGTGTTATTCGGGATGTAGAGAACGCTAATACAGCCTTTATAGACCGTCTTAAAAAGCTGTTGATTTTTGTTTCTGCCGCATGGGGTATCGGATTGCTGCTACTGGTCGGGGTTGTCGTTTTTAAATAGTCAGTATTTTGATATTACTTGGAGAATTATAATGCTGAGTGAGGCTACTCCTATTATTCGTACCATTAAGATACCGCCCGGCTTTACTCCGCCGGAAAACAACTACCCGCACTACCGGCTTTTACCGGTGCAAACAGAAACATGCAGATTCCACTGCCTGTTTTTTTACATTACGGCCAAAGATTTTTTGATACTCGAGCCGAAAATAAAACGGCATCTTGCTATCGGAAAGCTGTCCGAATTTCTGAAAACAGCAACGTACACGGTGTATGAAACAGTATATGAGTGAACAGCTATGAATACATATGATGTGGATGAAGCTGCTGAGTACTGTAAATGCCACCCGGAAACCATTCGGGAGCATATCAGGGAAGGCAGATTAGTAGCGTCCAAACCCGGTCGTAAATATTGCATTAAGAGGTCTGCACTTGACGCATTCCTTTCCAATCAAGAGAATGAGCAATTGCAGGCTTCACTTGCTAATAGGAGTGAAGAAAAATGCTTAAAACCGATGGATTGTATCGCCGTGGAAACGGTGTCTGGTACATTGATTTTACGACACCAAGCGGAAAAAGAGTTAGACGCTCTGCTCGCACAAAAGACAAAAAATCAGCCGAAGAGCTGAGAGATAAACTCAAGCATGATGCTTGGCGAGTTTCCCAACTTGGCGAAAAGCCTAAGCGTTTATGGGATGAAGCCGCTTTAAAGTGGCTTAAGGAGAAGGCGGCAAAAAGAAGTATAGAAGACGACAAGTCAAAAATACGAATGCTGACACAATTCAGAGGAGTTTATTTACATCATATTGATAACGAGTTCGTGATGAATGTGGTGGGCAATCTGAATTGCAAAAACAGCACGAAGAACCGCTATTTATCTCTTATCATTTCTATTTTGAATGCAGCTGCAAAAAAATGGAAATGGATAGACAAAGCCCCATACATTGAAAAATACAAAGAGAATGAAGGGCGAGTTCGCTGGTTAAAGCCTGCTGAAGCTCAAAGGCTGATTGAGGTTGCAAAACCAAGGTATTTTGCTGATCTGATTATATTTAGTCTCAATACTGGTTTAAGACAAAGCAATGTTTTAAATCTTAAGTGGGACCAAATAGATTTAGATCGTAAAGTTGCTTGGTGCCATCCTGATGAGATGAAAGCTGGAAGAGCTTTGGGTGTTGTTTTGAATGAAGCCGCGATTGAGGTTTTGAGGCGGCAGATTGGAAAACATTCCGACTACGTTTTTGTCAACAAGCGTGGGAATCCTATTGTTGGTATAAACAGTAGGTATTGGAAGAAAAGTCTTGAGTTGGCCAACATAACAGATTTCACATGGCACGATTTGAGACACACCTGGGCAAGTTGGTTAGTTCAACGCGGAGTACCATTGAGGGTGTTACAGGAGATGGGTGGATGGAAAACACTATCTATGGTTCAACGCTATGCACATTTGTCGTCGGAGCATTTGCAGTCACATGCACAGATACTGTCTGATTTGGTTAGTCATACGGAGAATGACGACACAAATTTGTCACAGTAACTTTAACCGGAAAGATTTTGCTTGAGGATTATTTGATACGAAAAGATAATTTTCTTAGGAAAATCATGATGGTTATGGTGCCCGGAGCCGGAATCGAACCGGCACGACCTGTTTAGGGTCGACGGATTTTTAATATCAAGGTAGCAAACCGCAGACAGTACAAGTAGTACGGAACCGATTCTGTTACCGCTTCAGCGGCTTACACCATCGTTCTCTTTGAGCTAAGGCGCAACAACGCCGTAGCAGAAATAAAGTTTATTGCTATATAAAGGTCTTGGTTGATTGGATTGGATAATATCAGACAAAAAAATAACCGCCTAAAAGCGGTATGTGGTGCCCGGAGCCGGAATCGAACCGGCACGACCTGTTTAGGGTCGACGGATTTTAAGTCCGTTGTGTCTACCTATTTCACCACCCGGGCTTTGTCTTTTATTTCTGAATGAAATGAAAGACAAATAACTTGGAGGCGGGGGCGCGGATTTTAACCGGCCTGTATAAGGGTTGCACCCCTTATCGCATAAACACTCTGCCACCCCGCCATGAGGGTTTGATTGGAGGCGGAAGTCGGAATCGAACCGGCGTACACGGCTTTGCAGGCCGCTGCATAACCACTCTGCCATTCCGCCTAAACTTTACAAGCCGTTTAAGTGGTGTAAACGGCTTGGTATTTTGGAGCGGGAAACGAGTCTCGAACTCGCGACCTCAACCTTGGCAAGGTTGCGCTCTACCAACTGAGCTATTCCCGCTTTGGCTCAAATGTAAATTGTTGGAGCGGGAAACGAGTCTCGAACTCGCGACCTCAACCTTGGCAAGGTTGCGCTCTACCAACTGAGCTATTCCCGCATTTGAATTACATTTGAAGTTAAACTGTGGAGCGGGAAACGAGTCTCGAACTCGCGACCTCAACCTTGGCAAGGTTGCGCTCTACCAACTGAGCTATTCCCGCTTTGAACTTTTGCTTACTGCTTTGCAAAAGAGAAGGCCATTATAGTGTCTGAAATTTTGCTGTCAAGCATTTTGTTGGTATTTAATGCTTAAATTCGTTCCATGCCATTTTCAAATAATAGAACATCGACCATAGTGTTAACACAGATGCGATAAACATCAATATGTTACCGATGCTGATAAGGTTAAAGCCGTAAAAGTCTTGCAATCCGATCAGCAACAGCAAAATAGCGGCCATTTGTGCGGCGGTTTTGAATTTGCCGATGGTGGCGACGGCTACGCTGTTGCGCTTGCCCATTTGTGCCATCCATTCGCGCAATGCTGAAATGGTGATTTCTCTGCCGATGATGATCATGGCGAAAATGGCATAGGTTCTGCCTAAGCTAACCAGCAGCAACAAGGCTACGGCAACCATCAGTTTGTCGGCAACGGGATCGAGAAAAGCGCCGAAATCGGAGGTTTGCTTCCAACGGCGCGCTAAAAAACCGTCGAACCAGTCGGTAACGGCGGCAATGGCAAAAATCACGGCGGCTGTCCAATTTACGGTTTGTATGTCCAGCCATTCTTTGGGCAGGTAAAACAGGAGTGTGAATACCGGAATCAGCAATACGCGCATCCAGGTAAGGAAAATGGGAACATTCCAGGGCATGATTTGTGGCTTTCTGTGTTTTGCTGCTGATATAGCAATATAAACTTATTTTTGATGCAAGGCGGCAAGCCGCAAACAGTATGGGTAATATAAAACCGATTCTGTTGCCGCTTTAGCGGCTTGTTCCATCGTTCTCTTTGAGCTAAGGCACAGCAACGCCGTAGCGGAAATAAAGTTTATTTGCTATATGCCTGCGTGTTTTCAGACGGCTTGTATGATGGGTTGATATGCCTCCGGCCGTCTGAAAAGTGTGTGCAGAAATTTTATTATTCAAACACGCAACGGCGGTTTGCTAACCGCGGCTGCATTCGGTTGATGCCGAATTATAGCGAATTTAAGGGCTTGCTTGTGCGGGTTATCGTGTGGCCGTCTGAAAAATAAACCGCACGGCTGTATTCCGCCTTATCTAATATGTATATTTTTCAATTAGTGCAGGCTTTCATAAATTTTTTCGGCCAAGGCTTTGCTAATGCCTTCTACTTGAGCCAAGTCTTCTACGCTGGCGGCTGCTACGCCGCGCAGCCCTCCGAAACGGGTAAGCAATGCTTGGCGGCGTTTTGCGCCTATGCCGGGGATTTCGTTTAATGACGACGTTACTCTTGTTTTGTCGCGTTTTTTGCGGTGTCCGGTAATGGCGAAACGGTGGGATTCGTCGCGCACGGTTTGTAGCAGGTGCAAGGCGGGGCTGTTGGGCGGCAGGCGGAAGGTTTCGCCTGTGAACGGCAAAATCAGTTCTTCCAAGCCGGCTTTGCGTTCGGGGCCTTTGGCGATGCCGATGATGGGGATGTGCAGGCCGAGTTCTTCCCACACGGTTACGGCCATGCCGACCTGCCCTTTGCCGCCGTCGATTAAGACGGCATCGGGCCATTTGACGGTTTCGCCGTTGGCTTCGGCTTCGACCATTTTGCCGTAACGGCGGGTAAGCACTTCGCGCATGGCGGCGTAGTCGTCGCCGGCTTTGGCGGTGGTGATGTTGTAGCGGCGGTACTGGCTCGGTTGGATGTTTTGCTCGTCGTACACGACGCAGGAGGCGATGGTGGCTTCGCCCTGCGTGTGGCTGATATCAAAGCATTCGAGGCGTTGGAGGCCGTCTGAATCCATGTTTAACACGCGTGCTAGTTCTTCGATGCGGTGTTGCTGGTTGCTGTGCTGCAAGCGGTGTTGGGCAATGGCGAGTTTGGCGTTCTTCTCTGCCATGTTCAGCCAGATTTTGCGCTCGCCTATGGTTTTTGTAACGAATTGGATTTGCTTGCCGTGTTCTTCGTTTAAGGCCGTCTGAAGAACTTCGGGCAAAGTGAAGTTGCTGATGATGATGTCGGGCTTGCTTTTTCCTAAATAATGTTGGGCGACAAAGGCTTCGGCGTAATCCTGCCCGTTGGGTTCGGGGTCGTTGCGCACGTCGGGGAAGAAACTTTTGTCGCCGACATGCCGCCCGCCGCGGATGCTGACCCAATGGATACACACGCTGCCTTGTTCTACCACCAGCGCCAGCAGATCGATATCGTTGGGATTGTTGGGATTTTTGCTGTCGATAAACTGCTGGCTTTGCACTAATCCGAGCGCTTGGATTTGGTCGCGGTAGCGGGCGGCTTCTTCAAATTGCAGCGCGGCGGCGGCCTGATTCATTTTGTGGTGCAGGGTTTGGGTGAGTTCGCCGGTTTTGCCGTTGAGAAAGGTAACGGCTTCGCGCACGCTGGCTTGGTAGTCTTCGTAAGTGATGTGGCCGACGCACGGGCCGGAACAGCGTTTGATTTGATACAGCAGGCAGGCGCGGTCGCGGTGTTGGAATACGCTGTCTTCACAAGTGCGCAGACGGAATACTTTTTGCAGAATCTGAATGCTGTCGCGCACGGCGTAGCCGTTTGGATAAGGGCCGAAATATTGGTTGGGCTTTTTAAGCGTGCCGCGGTAATAGGCCATTTGCGGGAACTCGTGCCCGCTCAGCATCAGATAGGGATAGCTTTTGTCGTCGCGGAAAAGGATATTGTATTTCGGCGATAAGGCTTTGATTAAATTGTTTTCCAGAATCAGCGCTTCGGCTTCGGAACGGGTAACCGTGGTTTCGACCGAATGTACTTGTTTTACCATCAAGGTGATGCGCGGAGAATGGTCGCTTTTCTGAAAATAGCTCGACACCCGCCTTTTCAGGTTGACCGCTTTGCCGACATACAAAACCTGCCCGCTTTTGTCGAGCATGCGGTAAACGCCCGGCAGAGTCGGCAGGTTTTTTAAAAAAACGGTTAAGTCGAACGGAGTGGACACGGCAGAAGGCAGATTCAGGTTTCAGACGGCTTGAATTATACGGGAAATTATGTATTGCGCGCAGGAAGCAGTCGGCAAGCTATCGAGAATAAATGGGGTGCTACAAACGCTTTTTTTGGATTGAGTAGAAATTTTGAATAGCCAAATCTCTTTTGAAACATCGTATAGCAAGCCGGCTTTAAAAAGACTTGGCTTTTATGAAAAGGCCGTCTGAAAAATTTTCAGACGGCCTCGGTTTTTTCAATTAAAGAATCTTATGCTTCTTTGTTTTCAGTCGCTTTCGCACGCAAGCGCAGGCTTAACTCGCGCAGTTGTTTCTCGTCAACCGCATTCGGCGCATTGGTCAGCAAGCATTGGGCGCGTTGGGTTTTCGGGAAAGCAATCACGTCGCGGATGGATTCGGCACCGGTCATCAACGTAACCAAACGGTCTAAGCCGAAGGCCAAACCGCCGTGCGGAGGTGCACCGAATTTCAGGTTATCCAGCAGGAAGCCGAATTTTTCCTGTTGCTCTTCAGGGCTGATTTTCAGGGCGGCAAACACTTTTTCCTGAACGTCGGCGCGGTGGATACGGATAGAACCGCCGCCGATTTCCCAGCCGTTCAACACCATATCGTAGGCACGCGCCAAGCAGTTTTCCGGGTCGGTTTCCATCAAGTCTTCATGACCGGGCTTAGGCGAAGTAAACGGATGGTGCATGGCGGCATAGCGGTCGTTTTCTTCGTCGTATTCGAACATCGGGAAATCAACCACCCACAACGGTTTCCATTCGTCCACGAAGTAACCGTTTTCCGCGCCGTGTTCATGACCGATTTTGATACGCAACGCACCGATGGCTTCGTTCACAATCTTGGCTTTGTCGGCACCGAAGAAAATAATGTCGCCGTTTTGCGCTTCGGTTTTGGCAATAATTTCTTTCAGGCAGTTTTCAGACAGGAATTTCACAATCGGAGATTGCAGGCCGCTGTCTTCGCCGTTGGTGATGTTGCTCACATCGTTCACTTTGATGTAAGCCAAGCCTTTCGCGCCGTAGATGCCGACAAATTTGGTGTATTCGTCGATGTCTTTGCGGCTTAATTTCGCACCGTTGGGCACGCGCAAAGCCACCACGCGACCGCCTTTCATATCGGCTGCGGCACGGAATACTTTGAATTCTTCGGTTTTCATCAACTCGGTCAGCTCGGTGAATTTGAGCGACACGCGCATATCGGGTTTGTCGGAACCGTAGTAGAACATGGCTTCGGAGAACGGCATGCGCGGGAAGTCGCCCAATTCCACGCCCAACGCATCTTTGAACACCTGTTTAGCCATGCCTTCGGTAATATCCATGATTTCATCTTCGTTCAAGAACGAAGTTTCGATATCGATTTGGGTAAATTCGGGCTGGCGGTCGGCACGCAAGTCTTCATCACGGAAACATTTGGTGATTTGGTAATAACGGTCGAAACCGGCCACCATCAGCAGTTGCTTAAACAGCTGCGGCGATTGCGGCAAAGCGAAAAATTCGCCCGGGTGCACGCGGCTGGGCACAAGATAATCGCGCGCGCCTTCGGGAGTGGAACGGGTCAGCATCGGCGTTTCGATGTCGATAAAGCCTTGTTCGTCGAGATAGCGGCGCACACCCATAGCCACTTGGTAGCGCAGGCGCAGGTTGCGCTGCATTTGCGGACGGCGCAGGTCGATCACACGGTTGGTTAAGCGTACGTTTTCGCTGATGTTTTCGTCGTCGATTTGGAACGGAGGCGTTGCCGCGGCATTTAAGATTTCGATTTCTTTGGCCAAAATTTCGATTTTGCCGGAAATCATTTTTTCGTTGGCCGTGCCTTCGGGGCGGTTGCGCACTTTTCCGGTAATGCTTAAAACGTATTCGTTACGGGCTGAATCAGCCGTTTTGAATGCTTCGGGGGTGTCGGGATCGATAACTACCTGCACAATGCCTTCTCGGTCGCGCAAGTCGATAAAAATAACCCCGCCGTGGTCGCGGCGGCGGTGTACCCAGCCTTTTACGGTAACGGTTTGGTCTAAGTATTGTTCGCTGATTAGGCCACAATAGTTGGTACGCATAAATTCACCTTAATTAATTAGAATCAATTATTTGTTGATATGTTTGGATTTTTTGGATTTAAAGCCCGAATAAGCAATGCCGTCTGAAACATACGGTTCAGACGGCCTTATCTGTTACTCCGCCCGCCTGCTCTGCCACCTCATTGGGCAGCACCATGCCGAGTGAAATAATGTATTTCAAAGCGTCGTCCACGCTCATATCCAACTCGCGGACATCGCTTTTTTTAACCATGATGTAATAGCCGCCGGTAGGGTTCGGCGTAGTCGGCACATATACCGAAACATACTCTTCGCCGTTTAAACTGCGCGCAACCGCAGAAGGAATGCTGCCAGAAACAAACGCGATGCTCCAAATATCCGGCTGCGGAAAAGGAACCAATACCGGCGTTTTGAAGGAACGGCTGTTGTCGGACAATAACGACTCCGACACTTTCTTCACGCTGGAATAAATCGACTTCACAACGGGAATGCGGCCGAGCAGATGATCCCAAGCCGCAATCATTTGCTTACCGATCACATTGGCACCGAACAGGCCGGTAATAAACAGAGCCAGCACAGTCACAATCACACCCAAGCCGGGAATATTGAAGCCGAGAAAATGTTTCGGCTGCCAATGCGCAGGCAAGAGATTAATCAATTGATCGGATGCAGACACGATATAGGTGATGACCCATAACGTTACCGCAATCGGCAGCCATACCAAAACACCGGTAATCAGATATTTTTTCAAAGCTTTGCCGATTCCGCCGCTTTCCGCTGCATTTTTGGCCATCATTCATGTTCCATTCAAGGTAATTAATCTTGCCCAAACGCGGCATTATACGCGCTAGAGCGGTAATAAACGAGTGCCGCGCCATAAAATGCGCAATTCGGGCTATGCAATCAACCAACTTATTTTTAATACAAAACAGCAAGCCGAAGGCGGTGCAGGCAGTGCGGAACCGATTCTGTTGCCGCTTCAGCGGCTTGCACAATCGTTCTCTTTGAGCTAAAGCGTAAAAACACCGTAGTAAAAATGAAGTTGATTAACTATAGTAAAACCTTTGGCAGAATAGGCATCGGCCGATGCCGGGCGATATTTTAAAAACCGTCCCAATCGTTCAGCATTACCCCGAAGCCCACACTGTTGTGTTTGTGGTTGTAGTCGAGCAGGCTTTCGCCGTAACCGTGGAATCCCTGCACATAGGCTTTGAGCTTGCCTTTGATCGGAAACGTATAATCTGCCTGCACGCCGCCTTTTCCGGTTTTGGGATTGTAGCGCATGGTTGTTGCGATGGTTTGCTTGTCATTGAAACGGTATTGCAGTTTCACATCACCGTAACCCATGTAATCGGAAATATCGGGGTTGTCGTCTTTATCACCGTTTTGGTCGAACATTCTTGCCCACACGCGCGGAATCACGGTTAATTTACCCCACTCCAAACCTGCCATCCCGTATACACGGTTCCATGAGCGTGACAAAGGGCGGCTTTGGCCGTTCGACTGATGCACCACACCCAACCCCAACATACGCAACTTACCCCCGCCGGGCAGATCTGCTTTGACCGGTTGGGTAATGAAAATCTCCGGGGAATAATCATTGTTGCGGAAAGGTGCCGATTTCTCACCTTGACTCCACAGCTGCCAGTGCGCGGTTTGGGTGTAGCCGAACCAAACATCCGAGCGGGTTTTAAACACATCCTCCATCAGCTTGGTTTTAAACGATACCTGCATCTTGGTTTCCAAACGCTTCTGATCTTTCGCACGCGGATCATCGGCTGCCCCCCGCGTTTGCGAAGACGGCCGGTAATTCGGGCTGCTGTTATACCAAGCCGGCAACAGATACATGGGATTATGCTCGCGAACCGACAACAAACCGCGTGTATCGTTCTGATCCAAATCGTACATCAGGCTCAAAGGCGTATAAGCATCGGCCGCCTGCAATAAGGCTTCGGTAGGCTGTATGCCTGCCGTCTCAGGCTCGCTGAACACAATCGCCGCTTCTTTTTTGGCCAAACTTTCATCTACCGTTTTAACCAAATCTACCGATTTTGAGGGTTGCTTTACCGGAACCGGCGGCATTTGCGGTGGAAACTGAGCCGCATACACCTTATCAAAACAGGCCAAACGCAAGGCATTGTCTTGTATCAATGTACATTGCAAAGCCTCGTTACCCGATGAAAAAGCAGGAGCGGAAGCGGCAATGGCCGCTCCGGACATTAAAAGAAAGCGTTTCAACATTGTATCAATTACCTGTTCGCGCAACGGCTGAGCCCAACATCCGGTTGCCTACTGCCGGTAAAACTATCGAACCCACCCGCCCGATTGAAACATTGCTGCCGTCTGAATATTCAGACGGCCTGCATCAACCGATGCTTTAAACATTACAGTTCATTATCTGTATATACAAAACAATCACCAAACAAATGCCCCGAGAAACCGTAACCGCTTTCCGGGGCATTTGATCAATAAAACAAACCGGCACCTGCTTTTTGCAGCGGCAAAAAGCAACCGTTTGCCGAATTAAGCCAGAGCTTTAATTTTGGCAGACAGACGGCTCTTGTGGCGGGCTGCTTTGTTTTTGTGGTAGATGCCTTTATCGGCAATACGGTCGATAACTTTTACAGACTCTTGGAATACTGCTTGGGCAGCGGCTTTGTCACCCGCTTCGACAGCTTTCAGAACTTTCTTAACCGCAGTGCGGAAAGCAGTACGTTGGCTGGCGTTGTGGGCACGTTGTTTAACCGACTGGCGGGCACGCTTACGGGCTTGTGCGCTGTTTGCCATATTGAATATCTCCTGATTAAAATCAAATTTAATTTCGTAAACGCGCAATTCTAAAGATTTCACCATGTATACGCAAGCGTTTTAACTAAAATGTGCCGATTCAGCGGTTTAAGTTGGGCCTAAAACGACACGCCCCCGGCAGGCTGCGCTTTTCTTCTTTGTTTTCAGACGGCCTTAGATTCTAATTTCAAGTGCAACACTCAGGCAGTAGTGGTTGGAACAGATTCAAGAATAGAACACTTGGCGTTTCATAGCCAAGTGTTTTTCTTGGCCGGTGGTTCAGCTCATCCTGAACCCTACGTATTTCCCGCTCACTAATGTTGCGGAAATCCGTTTGTTTGGGGAAGTATTGGCGGATGAGTCCGTTGGTGTTTTCATTCAGCGCCTTTTCCCAAGAACGGTAAGGACGGCAGAAATAGGTTTCAGCCGCCAATGCTTTGGCTATTCGGGTGTGGCGGTAGAATTCCTTGCCGTTATCCATGGTGATGGTGTGCACCCTGTCTTTATGCGCCCTCAGCGCCCGAATGACGGCATTGGCCGTATCTTGGGCTTTGAAGTTCTTCAATTTGCAGATAATGGTGTAGCGGGTAACCCGTTCGACCAGTGTCAATAATGCGCTTTTCTGATCTTTGCCGACGATGGTGTCGGCTTCCCAGTCGCCTATACGGGATTTTTCGTCGACGATGGCGGGTCGGTTTTCAATGCCTATGCGGTCGGGTACTTTGCCTCTGCTCCATGTGCTGCCGTAGCGTTTACGGTAGGATTTGCTGCATATTCTGAGATGCTGCCACAAAGTGCCGCCGTTGCTTTTGTCGTCGCGCAGATAGTTATAGACGGTGCTGTGGTGGAGTGTGATTTGGTGGTGTTTGTGCAAATAGGCGCACACTTGCTCGGGGCTGAGTTTGCGGCGGATGAGGGTAGCGATGTGTTGGATCAGCTGCGAATGGAGCTTATAGGGCTTTCTTTTGCGCTGCTTGGTAAGCCGGCTTTGCTGTTGGGCTTTTTCGGCACTGTATTGCTGCCCTTGCGGGCAGTGCCGTTTGATTTCGCGGCTGATGGTGCTTTTATGGCGGTTAAGCCGTTTGGCGATTTCGCTGATGCTGTGGTGGCGGGACAGGTATTGGATGTGGTATCGTTCGTCTTGGGTCAGTTGTGTGTAGCTCATATGCAATCTTTCTTGCAGGAAAGGCCGTATGCTACCGCATACTGGCCTTTTTCTGTTGTGGAAAGTTGCACTTCAAATTTGAATCCGCTGGCCTCCCCCGTTTTCTTTGCTCCGCCCCATCTATATCACTTTGATTTTTATTAAGCATTCATTTACAATACGCCACACGCCGCCGCCGGGGTTTATATGGGGCTGCGGCTTTTTTTCATTTCAACCCTTTCATTAGGAAAACAACCCGTATGAAAAAATCAGTATTAGCCGTTATTGCTGCCCTTTCATTGGCAGCCTGCGGCGGACAAAGCGAGCAGAAACCCGCCCAACCTCAAGCAGATGCAGGCTCTGCCGCTGCTGCCAATGCCGGCCTGCCCGCAACCGACACACTCAACATCTACAACTGGTCTAACTATGTTGACGAAAGCACCGTTGAAGACTTCAAAAAAGCCAACAACCTGAAGCTCACCTACGACCTTTATGAAAACAACGAAGCCCTTGAAGCCAAAGTGTTAACCGGCAAATCCGGTTACGACTTGGTTGTGCCCGGCATCGCTTTCCTGCCGCGCCAAATTCAGGCCGGTGCTTACCAAAAAATCCACAAGGATTTGATTCCGAACTACAAAAACATCGATCCCGACATGCTGAAAATGTTGGAAACCGCCGATCCGGGCAACGAATACGCCGTGCCCTATTTCTCCGGCGTGAATACTTTGGCCATTACTGCCAAAGGCAAAGAAGTGTTGGGCGGCCAATTGCCTGAAAACAGCTGGGACTTGCTGTTCAAACCCGAATACACCAACAAACTGAAATCTTGCGGTATTGCCCTGTGGGATACCCCGAGCGAAATGTTCCCGATTGTGCTGAACTACTTGGGCAAAGACCCGAAAGGCAGCAGCGCGGACGACATCAAAGCCGCCGCGGCGACTCTACAAGCCATCCGCCCCGACGTGAAACGTTTCAGCCCGTCGGTTATCGACGAATTGGCCCGTGGCGACGTATGTTTGGCAGCCGGTAACGGTGGCGATCTAAACATGGCCAAAGCGCGTTCGGAAGAAGTGAAAAACAACGTAGGCATCGAAGTGCTTACACCTAAAGGCATGGGCTTCTGGATTGAATCTTGGCTCATTCCTGCCGATGCGAAAAACGTAGCCAACGCCCATAAATACATCGACTACACACTGGATCCCGAAATTGCCGCGAAAAACGGCAATGCCGTAACCTTCGCACCGGCCAGCCTGCCTGCCCGCGAAAAAATGGATCCGGCTTTGGTAGCCACCCGCTCGATTTTCCCGAATGCGGATGATGTGAAAAACGGTTTCGTGATGCCGCAAATGGACAATGATGCGAAAAAATTAACCGTGAACCTGTGGCAAAAAATCAAAGTAGGCTCCAATTAAGCCCTGCTCTGTTTATCGCGAACAAACCTATTTTTCAGACGGCTGCACTATGCAGCCGTTTTTTCGATATTGTCCCGGCGATACGCCGTATTGCTTTTTAAAGGTTTTGCCGAAATGTGTTTCCGACTGGAACCCCACCGACAAAGCCACAGACAATATTGAATCGGCAGTTTGCTTGAGCAAAACGGCAGCCTGCTGCAAACGGATACTGTTAACGAAAGCATGCGGGCTGACACCGATTTGCTGCTTAAACAAACGCATCAGCTGTGCTCTCGACACATTTGCCGCAGCCGCCATCTCCTGCACACTCCAAGCCTTTTCCGGTGCGGTCAATACCGCCTGAACCACCGCACGCAAGCGCGGATGATGCCAACCGTTGAGCGTACCTGCGGGCAGTTTTCGATTCTCTTGAACAAGATATGCGCGCATCAGCATTACCAGCAATACCGAAGACAAGGCATTCACAACCGTTGCCGAGCCTTTATCCGAGCGTTCCGCCTCATATTCCAACATGGCGGTTAAAGGTTGCAGGGCGGCGCGGTCTATATTCAGATGCACGATTTCAGGCAAACCATCGATTAAATCGGCGCGGCTGTCGTATTCAAAACGGGCACAAAACAGATTCAGGCTCCGGCCTTGCGAACCACGCTTCTTCAACGTGAAAATCCCATTTTGAACCCAATACGGTGTATCTTCGGTATTGTTGCAATCCCTGCTGCTGCTGATGGTATGCCCTGCGATACGCGGAAAAAACACAATATCACCTGCCGTGAGCAACCTGCTTTCCGCCTCTCCGTCAACCCGCAGATACCCCTCTCCCTCCGTAACGATGTGCGCCAAACCCCGCGCACGTTTCGGCTCTTGCCTGACATACCAGCTGCCTTGCAGACGGCATTGCACATCGACGCTGCCTTTGATTTGCGCCAACTCTACCAATTTATCGAAAATATCCATTTTTACACCAAATGTTGAGACGATTTGCAGATTATTCTAACCTGTTTTCCGTACAATATCCTTTTGTCACGTTCCAGAAGACAAGCCTGAAAAACACAGAAAGGAAAACCATGTTTCAAAATTGGCCCGAACATACCGCCCACGTTAAAAAATCATTTGCCGCATTAGGCAAATCGCACCCCAAAATGCTGCAAGCCTACGGCTCGCTCGAGCAGGCGGCGGCTGCGGAAGCACTCGATGAAAAAACCCGCGAACTGATTGCCATTGCCGTAGCCATCACCACCCGTTGCGAAAGCTGCATCAGCGTTCATGCCGAAAAAGCGATTAAAGCCGGTGCAACCGAAAGCGAAATTGCCGGCGCGCTGGCTACTGCCATCTCGCTCAATGCCGGAGCGGCCTACACTTACGCCCTGCGCGCACTTGAAGCAATCGAAACCCAACGCTAACCGGTTGGCATACAATCTTGTTTACCTTTTCAGACGGCCTGTAAGAAAATCTCTGTGTGGCCGTCTGAAAACGTATATAGGGCAAGTAAACTTATTTTTGATACAAGGCCGCCAGCCGCAGACAACACAGAAGGCGCAGCAACGCGGTAGTAAAAGTTAAGTTGATTGACTATATACGCTGCAATTCAAGCAATATTGATACACAACATGGAGCAGACGGGTTAGTATTGCCAAGCTGCAACCGTTTGTTACACCGATTCTCCCCCAGCCCGCATTGCCGCAGCTATTATCCGTGTTCGGGCTGCCGTTTTTATGCAAAGGAATCCTGCTATGAAACTTCTGAAAACCGCCTTGTTTATTACCACAGCCGCCGCGCTGACTGCCTGCGCCCAAACACCCCATAAAAGCGGCCACCGCCATCATCACGGTAAACACATGATGCAGCCCACCCATACCGTAGTGAGCAAATACAATTTTAACGATACGGTGAACCGTCTCGAGCAAACCATCAAACAAAAAGGCATGACGCTGTTTACCGTTATCGACCATCAAGCTGCGGCACGGCAAAACGGTTTAACCATGCAGCCGGCCAAAGTGATTATTTTCGGCGCACCCAAAGCCGGAACGCCCTTAATGGTTAAAGACCCCGAATTCGCCCTGCGCTTACCCCTGCGCGTGCTGGTTACAGAAACCGAAGGCAAGGTCAAAGTGGTATTTAACGACACCCGTGCCTTGATTAAAGGCAGCCGCATCGAATTTGCAGAAGTGGAAAATACTTTGGCCAACGCCGAAAAGCTGATCCGCAAAACCGTAAGCGAATAAACTCTGTATGATTAAAGCAGCCGTATGCCATACACCGCATACGGCTGTTTTAATATTGGTGATTGAAATCTGCCCGCACAGCCGGCGCAGGATATTTCCGCATCACAAAAGCACCTCCAAGCCACAACAGGCCGAGACCTTTGCAAAACCCCCAGATGCGGATGCAGTTCAAGGCGTAGCAGCACAGCGAGTGCAGACATATCATATAGATAGGCAAACGAGCGAGCAGCGCACAACGCAGAAATGCGCCGCAGATGGGGGTTTTGCAAAGGTTTCAGGCCGTCTGAAACCGCTTTTCCCCTCTTCCCGCCGCACACTTCCATCCCGCCCTTCATACAGCATATCTATTGTATAATTTCGCTTTTTCCGCACCGCCGCCGCAGTTGACGCACCCCATCGGTAAACTTAATCTGCATTGAGGCGGTCAAACTGCATTTTGCCGCCGCGCTGAATCTTTTGGCAGCTCACACAGCCTGCTTTCAGACGGCCTCCGGATACGATTGTTTTATGGCTACCAAATCCCCGAAAACCACTGAAAAAACCGCAGCGAAATCCAACGCCCGCAACAAGAAGCCGTCTGAAAGCGAGCTTCGTCCCGCCAAGCCGCCGCGCCGTGCGAAAGGCGTAACCAAAAACCATGCCGCCAAAAAACGCCCGCAACATGTCGTCAACCTGATTAACGATACTTTATGGCTGCTCGGCCTGCTGATAACCGTTTACGTTACCCTGTCTTTGGCCAGTTTTACGATGGACGACCCTGCATGGTCGCGCAGCGTGCCGCCTTCCGACGAAGTACACAATCTCGGCGGCTTGTTCGGGGCTTACCTTGCCGACATCGGCTATTACCTGTTCGGGCTGTCGTTTTGGTGGTGGGTCGTTGCCGCCAGCGTTTTGCTGTATAAAAATTTCCGCCCGCTGCACACCCCCGAACGCAAACCCTACAATTACATGATTGCGGCTGCCGCTTTGGGCATACTACTGCTGTGCGGCCCCATATTGGAAGTGTTTTCGTTCCAAAACCGTCTCGACGAATCTTTACCCGTCGGTGCCGGCGGCCTGATCGGTTCATTCGCCGCCAAAGGCTTGAGCTGGTTGCTGGGCACATCGGGCAGCCTGCTGATTATGCTGGTGGTTTTGCTACTGGCCTTATCGCTGCTGGCACAAGTTTCGTGGCTGGATGTCCTTGAAAAAACCGGTGCCAAACTGGAATGGTTTTGGATGAAGCTCACCCGCAAAGAACACAAATACATCAAAGACCTGCCCGACGCCAAAACCACCCGCCGCATGGTGCGTGAAGCGAAAAACATCACCGCCGAGCCGGTAGAACAAATCGAAGGCACCAGCAGCAACCGCAAAGTGGCCGTATCGGTCGCCCCGCCCGCGCCCGTCCAGCCCGCCTTGTTCGACGAAAAAGGCGAAGCGGCCGAACACCAGCACAGCGGCGAATACACCAAACCTTCGCTGCACCTGCTGCGCCTGCCGCAAG